>JBBCKB010000001.1:0-30065 GCA_037189965.1 Chthoniobacteraceae bacterium
GTTGCCGATCGCGCTCGGCATCGGAGCCGGGGCCGAGAGCCGCCGCCCGCTCGGGCTGGCCGTCTGTGGTGGGCTCCTGCTCTCGCAGCTCCTCACGCTCTATATTACCCCCGTGTTCTACCTGTATATGGAGCGGTTGCAAAATGCCCTGAGCCGTGGCCCTACCCGTGGGAAAAATCTTCCGCAAGAGGCCGATTTGGCAGATGCTCCCTCCCGGTGAACGCCCTCTACTGCCTTTTCCTCATCGCCACGCTGGCCTGGATTCAGGGGCTCATCGGGGGCACCCGGCTGCTCTTTGCCATCCCGCCCTACCTTGTCTTGGCCACGGCGGGGGTGCTCTCCATCGTCGCCCTGCGGCGGCGCACCCCGCTGCCACCGGGGGGCATCATCCTCACCACGCTTCTTTTTGCCGGGTACATCCTCCTGCGGGCGGCAAACTCGGAAGTCACCTACCTCTGGTGGCCCGATTTTTTGATGACGCTGGCTGCGCTGATCGTCTACCTCATCACCGCGTTGCAGCTCGTCTCGGCACCCGCGCGGCTTTGGGTGGTCGCGGCGGTGCTCCTGCTTGCGCTGGGGCAGACGGCGCTTGCGTGGTACCAGAACCTTAGCGGCACCCCTTACCACTTCTTTGGGTTTGAGAACCGGCACATCTCCAGCCTCGGCGTGCGCGGCACGGGGATGTTTATCAGCGGAAACCACCTTGCCGGGTTTTTAGAGTCCTCGGCCATGTTGGCGCTGGGGGTGGCGCTCTGGGCGCGGCTCCCGCTGGCGGTGCGGCTGCTGGCCGGGGCGGTGGCCCTATTTTGCTACAGCGGCGTGGCGGTGAGCGGGAGCCGGGGCGGCTACCTTAGCTCGGCCTTTTCGCTGCTTGTCTTTGCCTTTCTCTCCGGGCGGGCGTGGCTTGCTGCTACCGGGCAGCGGCTCGGGGCACGCACGTGGAAGCCGCTGCTCCTCGGCGCGGGAGGGCTCCTCCTCCTCCTCGGTGTGGTGGCGTGGATCGGCTCGCAGAACCACCTCGTGGTGCGCCGTTTTCAGGCCATCGGCACCAAGGACATCCGCTGGGCCAACTGGGCCGCCGCGGTGGATCAATTTCAACTCGCCCCCGTACTTGGTACCGGCGCGGGCACCCACCTCATTTACGGGCGGCTCTTCCGCCGGGCCGAGCTCCAAACCGACCCGGTGCACGCCCACGGAGATTATCTTGAGCTACTGGCCGAGTACGGGCTGGTGGGCGGGGCGCTGGCGCTCCTCTTCCTTGGGGCTCACCTCCTTCCCAGCTACCGCGAGCAAGGGTATATCTCGGGGGTGCGGATGCGGGCCGGGCCGGGGGTGCTGCGCAGCAATACCCTTGCCTTGAGCATTGGCGCGTGGGGGGGCATCGCCGCGTTGCTGGCCCACTCAGTGGTCGATTTTAACATGCACATCCCCGCCAATGCGCTCTTCTACGCCTTCCTTTTTGGCATTTTGGCCAATGCCGGAGCCACCCGGGCGCAGACCCCGCTCTGGCTTTCGACTTTGATGGCTAGCCGCATGGCGATCCCGGTACTGGGGGTGGCGTTGCTGCTGCTGGCGCTCCCCAAGCTGGAGGGGGAAAAATGGGCCGAGAAAGCGCGCGCCGCCCTGCGCGATGGAGACTACCAGAGCGCCATCCGCTTTTCGCGCAGCGCCATCCTGGTTGAGCCGGTCAATCCGTACCCTTGGTTCTACCTCGGGGAGGCGAACCAGGCCATCGGGGTGCAACTCCCCGTTCCCCACCTCCGGGAGACCCACCTCATCCAAGCCGTGGATGCCTATGAGCAGGGGCTCAAACGCCTGCCGCACGACCACAGCCTCCTCATCCGGCTCGGGCAGGCGCACGACCGGCTTGGGCGCTACGACGAAGCCGAAGCCGCCTATAAAGAGGCTTTGGAGTGGGACCCCAACCTTGGCGCCATCCACGCGTACTACGCCGTCCACCTTCAGCGGCGGGGGCGCACCGAGCAGGCCAAGGAGCACCGCGACACCGCCACCGCCCTCTCCGCAGGTGCCAGCCTCCGGCAGATGGAGGCCGCGCTCAACAAAGAAAAGCGCCAAGAACAGGCCGGGGAAGATCCCACGCTGGCCCCCCCTTCCTTTTTGGATTGAAACCCGGGGAAAGCCGGATAAACTTGCCCCTGTCTCTTAGGGACTCCTTGAGCGGCAACATCTTCCACATCCAACTCCAAGCACTGCATCCTATGACCGCACACCTCTCCCGGCGACCCATCTGGCAAGCCTCCCGCTTCTGGCTGGCGGTCATGGCATCGGCAGCCTTCCTCTCCACCGGTACCGCGCTCCACGCAGCAGGCGGTAGCCGCAAGCTTGGTTACTACGGCAAAGATAGGGATAAAGATAAAGACAAAGACGGAGACGACGAGAGCGATTCAAGAGATAAGGGCGAGGGCGAGTACGACCCCGACTACCAGCGCTGGGTGGATGAAGTCACCAAACGCCTGCCCCCCGGAGTCACCATCGAAACGGCAGACAAAGAAACGCTGATCGCCGCCATTCAGGCCGTCATCATCGCCAACCCGACCTACGCCCCCAAAATTGCCGGGGCGCTCGCGAAGGCGATCTCGCTGGAGAAAGGCGTCATCGTCGCCGAAGCCGTGGGGCGGCTCTTCCGCACCCACCCGGGCATCGCCGCCCAAGCTGGCGAGATCGGCAAATCGATGGCACTGGCCATGGACAGCAAGGGAGCTGGCGAGCGCGCCCGCGCCATCCAGATCGGCTACGTCGCCAGCACGCTTATTTACTACCTCAACCCCAAAGAGCCGACCAACCAGCAGTTGATCACCGATTTGATCAACAACGTGCTGAATGCGACGCCCAAGCTGGAGTACTCGCGCGCTGTCTTCGGCACCATTGTCTCCACCCTTCGGGCGTTGGGCGTGCCGGGCGACCTCATCGCCCTCATCGAGAACAACGTCCTCGACGCCATGACCAACTCGATGATCCGCAACCAGCTCCGTACCGAGCTTTGGAACGTTTACCAAGGCCCGGACTACTTCTTCCCCGGGGTGATCGTCGTTCAGGAAACGCCGGTGGTAAACTCCTAGGTTCTCTTCACCTTTTTAATCCCAACCGGCTGCCCTCTTTTTCCCGGAGGCCAGCCGGTTGTTTCTTTCACCCGCCCCACATGCGTCTTTTACGCCCTTCCGACTCCGGCTACGCCGCCGCTCTTCGCGCCCTCGACCGCCGGGCCGCCCCGCTCGAAGAAGTCCGCACCACGGTAGAAGCCATCATCCACGCCGTCTGCGAGCGCGGAGATGCCGCCCTTTTTGAGTACACTCGCCAGTTTGGCGGGCCGGAGCTGAGCACCCGCAGCGTGCGCGTCTCCGAAAAGGAGTGGCAGGCCGGATGCCGCCGCGTCTCCCCGGAGGTGAAGGCCGCCATCGCCACCGCGCATGAAAACGTGCGCGCCTTCGCGGAGAAAAGCCGCCGCAAAGACTGGAGCGGCCGCAACGCCCAAGGTGTGCGCGTGGGCGAGCGGTTTGACGCCTTTGGCCGCGTGGGCATTTACGTACCCGGAGGCACCGCGCCGCTCGTTTCCACCGCCGTGATGACCTGCACGCTGGCTGCCGTGGCCGGGGTGCCCGAGGTGGTCGTCGCCACCCCGGCGGGGGCGGATGGCAAGGTCAACGACGCTCTGCTCTATGCCCTGCGCCACTCCGGGGCGACGGAAGTCTACAAAGTCGGCGGGGCCCAGGCCATCGCCGCCCTTGCCTACGGCACCCCGAGCATTCGCCCGGTGCTCAAAGTCTTTGGGCCGGGCAATGCGTATGTCGTCGAAGCCAAGCGGCAGGTCTTCGGGCGCGTCGCGGTGGACTTGATCCCCGGGCCGAGCGAAATTTTCGTTATTGCCGATGCCAGCGCCAACCCGGCGTGGATCGCCGCCGATCTGCTGGCCCAAGCCGAGCACGGGCACCACTCTGCCGTCGTGCTGGCCACCCCCTCCGCGCGGCTGCTGGCCGCCGTGGAGCGCGAGATCGCCCGGCAAGCCGCCACACTCTCTCGCGAGGCGCACCTGCGGGAGGTGCTTGAAGAGAGCACCGTGCTCGTGCAAGTGCGCACCCTTGCCGAAGCCGTGGCCCTTTGCAACGCCTACGCGCCGGAGCACGTCTCCGTCGTCACGAAGGAGGACGACGCTGTGGCCGCTCGCTTGCAGACTTCGGGCGCCATCTTTTTGGGCGGGTGGTCGCCCGTGGCCGGGGGCGACTTTCTGGCCGGCCCTTCCCACGAGCTGCCGACCGGCGGCGCGGGCAAATCGTTCCCGGGGTTGACGGTGGACCAATTCCAACGCCGCACGAGCCTCGTGCGGTTCGACAAAGGCTCGCTCAAAAAATCGCTCCCCACCATCGAAGCATTTGCGGCGGTGGAAGGGCTGGATGCCCACGGGCGCTCTGCCGCGATCCGGCTGGAGTAAGGGGCCTCTACAACAACCGGTAACCGCCCGGTGCTCTTTCTCCGGGAAACAGCGGACCAAAACCCTCGCGCGCCTGGGGGAAAGAGGCGAGGCAAGCCTTTGTCGTGAGCTTCCCCCCGGAGGGGATGTGGATGGCAGCCACAGTGCCTTCCTCGCCGAGGGTGCGCTCGCCCTCCATCAGAACCGGCTCGCGTTCAATGCGCGTACGGCCTCGGGGGGGAGAAGACTCATTCCAGTGTGGCAAGAAAAGCGGCGATGTCTTTGGCGTCTGCCTCGGAGATGCCAAGGTTGGGCATGGCACTGCGTGGGTTGATCTCCTGCGGCTTGCGCAGCCATTTGACGAGGTTCTCCTCCGTATGGGGGACGAGCCCGGCAATCTTCTCTCGCTTGGCAAACCCCTCCAGCGAAGGGCCGGTGTTCGTGGCCATCCCCCTCGGCGGCATGCCGGGGACGACGTGGCAGACGGCGCACCCGTACTGCACCATCTTCCCCTTGCCGCGCACCGGGTCGGGCGGGCCAGCGGGGCCTTCCGGCGCTTTAGGGGCACAGGCGCTCAGGAAAAGGGCGGGCAACAAACAGAGGAGCGGTTTTGCAGGCACGGATTAGAGTGTCTGATTTTGGCACACTTCCTCTGGAGTTTCAACCTCAAGCGGTTTGTGGCGGCTTTCCGGGGTTAAAACACGATTTTCAGGATGGGCAGGATGGACACGATTTTTGGCCCCTTTTTTGAGGTCCCGTCCCGCGCCGTCGCGAATTGTAGGCCGTCTCTGTGAGACGGCAGGCCAACCCCATGGCGTTTCACAGAAACGCCCTACAATGCTCGCCTCGTGCCTCTGGTGGGAGCTTACAGCGCCCAGACGCTCTTGCCGCCGACAAAGGTGCGCACGGCGCGGCCCTTGAGCTCCCACCCGTGGAAGGGGGTGTTGCGCGAGCGCGACAAGGAGGCTTCCTTATCGACCGTCCATTCCAGATCGGGGTTGATGAGGGTGATGTCGGCCACGGCTCCGAGGGAAAGGGTGCCGCGGTCGAGCTTGAGGAGCTGGGCCGGGTTGGTGGTGTAGAGTTCGATCAACCGGGGCAGCGAGATCGCTTTGCGCTTGTGGACGAGGAGGTCAAGAAAGAGGCCGAGCTCGGTCTCCAGCCCGAGGATGCCGAAGGGGGCTTGGTCAAACTCCACTTCTTTCTCAAACGCGCAGTGGGGGGCGTGGTCGCTGGCGAGGATGGTGATGGTGCCGTCGGCAATGCCTTCGATGAGCGCCTCGATATCTTCCTGCGCGCGCAGGGGCGGGTTCATTTTGAAGTTGGTGTCGAACGCGCGGATCGACTCATCGCTCAACGCGATGTGGTGGGGGCAGACTTCGCCGCTGAGCGGGATGCCGCGCGCCCGAGCTTCACGCAGGATGCGCACGCTCCCCCCGGCCGAGAGGTGCTGGCAATGGATCGGCGTGCCACACAGCTCGGCGAGCTGGGCGTTGCGCTGGACGATGATCTCCTCCCCCAGTGCAGGCCACCCGGGCAGCCCGAGCGCGGTGCTCCAGTACCCTTCGTGCATGACGCCTTTGCCGACGAGGTTAGTGTCCTGGCAATGGTCCATGACGGGGAGGTCAAACATCTTGGCGTACTCCAGCGCGCGGCGCATCAGCTCGTGGTTCTGGATGCAGCGGCCATCATCGGTCAAGGCGACGACACCCGCCTTGGCCAGCGAGCCGATGGGGGCGAGCTCTTCGCCCGCGATGCCTTTGGTAAGCGCTCCGGTGATGTAGACATTCACCGCCGCTTCCTTCTCCGCTTTTTCGCGGACCCAGCCGACGACGCTGGCGTTATCAATACTCGGGGTGGTATTGGGCATGCAGACGACGCTGGTGAAGCCGCCCGCCGCCGCTGCGAGGGTGCCGGTGGCGAGGGTTTCTTTGGCCGATTGGCCCGGCTCGCGCAGGTGGACATGGATGTCGATCAACCCCGGGGCGATGACGAGCCCTTTGCAATCGACCACCTCGGCCTCGGCGGCGTTCACGCTGGCGGGGTCGGCGATGCGGCCATCGACCACGGCGAGGTCGGCGATTTCGTCCCGGTGGTTGGCGGGGTCAATAATGCGGCCGTTGCGAAAGAGGGTCGGTTTGCTCATGAAGATTTGGGCGTTTGGGATGCGTGAAACCCGGGCAGGGTGATGAAAAAGAGGTTGAGCCCGCAGATGATGATGCCGAAGGCGAGGTAAAGGCGGGCGCTGGCCAACGCTATCCAGACGGGGGTGTCTTCATCAATCCCCCGCACTTGCAGCAGCTCCGGCACCGCCTCAAGGTTGAAGGTGGCCGCGAGCGCTCCGATGAGGACGGGTAGCCCGGCAAGAATCCACGGCAGCCGTGGCCCGGGCCGATGTCGCGTGGCGAGAAGGGCGGGGATGCACCCCACCATTGCCAAGAGGAGCAAAACCTCTACGGGCCCGAGGGAGGCAAACACCTCCCCCGAAAAGAGGGAGGGCAAGCTGGCGGGTTCAGTCTCCATAGGGGCGGTAAGCGAGGATGATCAGGATTACAGGATTTTTAATCATGTCCATCCTGCCAATCCTGAGAATCCTGTTTTAAAAAAAGCTCACCCCCGCGCAGCAGAGCAGAGGTACAACGCCGCCATGCGGACGGCGAGGCCGTTGGTCACTTGGTCCAGGATGACGCTGCGGCCGCTGTCGGCAATGTCGGAGTCGATCTCCACGCCGCGGTTGATCGGCCCGGGGTGCATGATGAGGGCATCCGGCTTGAGGCGCGCGGCCCGCTCGCGGGTGAGGCCGAAGAAGGTGGTGTACTCGCCCAGGCTGGGGAAGTACTCCTTGCGCTGCCGCTCGTGCTGGACGCGCAGGAGGTTGACGACATCGACCTCTTCGAGCACTTCATCAATCCGGTGGGTGACGCAGACGCCCATTTTCTCGAAGCACCGGGGCACGAGGGTGGAGGGGCCCACGAGCGTGACTTTCGCGCCGAGCTTGAGCAAGGCGTGGATGTTGGAGCGCGCCACGCGGGAGAAGAGGATGTCCCCAATAATGGCCACGTGCAGCCCTTCGATATGGCCGCGCTTTTCGCGGATGGTAAAGGCATCCAACAACGCCTGGGTGGGGTGCTCGTGCGCGCCGTCTCCGGCGTTGATGACGCTGGCTTGCAACCGCTCGGCAAGGAACTGCGCGGCCCCGGCGGAGCTATGGCGCAGGACGATCAAGTCCGCATGCAAGGCTTCGATATTGCGCGCGGTATCCTTGAGCGTCTCCCCCTTGGTGAGGCTGGAGGCGCTGGCGGCGATGTTGATGACATCCGCACTCAGGCGCAGCGCGGCCAGCTCGAAGGAGACGCGGGTGCGCGTGCTCGGCTCGGCAAAAAAGTTCACCAAGGTCTTCCCCCGCAGGGAGGGGACTTTCTTGATATCGCGCACGCCCACTTGGCGGAAGGCGGCGGCGGTATCGAGCAAGTGGGTGATCTCCCCGGCGGAAAGCTCCGCGATGGAGACGAGGTCTTTACGGGTCCAGGCGCTCATGCGTTTGTAGAAAGGGCGGCGTGCTTGACCCAGACGCCATCGGCCACGTCGTCCACAGCGGCAAAGCGGACGTAAACGCGGTCTCCCGGGGCGGTGGGGATGTTTTTGCCAACGTAATCCGCGCGGATGGGGAGCTCGCGGTGCCCGCGGTCCACCAGCACGGCGTACTGGATGCGGGCCGGGCGGCCGAAAGAGGCGATGGCATCCATGGCGGCACGGCAGGTGCGCCCGGAGTAGAGCACATCATCCACCAAAACGAGTGTTTTCTCCGCCAGCTCGGGCGGCAGGTGCGAGGGCTCCGGCGCAGTCAGCCGGGGGCGCAGCCGGAGGTCATCCCGGTGCATGGAGATATCAATGACCCCTTGTTCGACTTCTCGCCCTTCGATCGCCTGCAAATGCGCGGCGATGCGGTGGGCGACTTGCACCCCGCGCGAGGGGATGCCGACGAGGACGATGCGGGAGAGGTCCGGGTTCGCCTCGATGATTTCGTGGGCGATGCGGCGCAGCACGCGGTCGATCGCGGCGGCATCGAGGAGGAGCGAGGCTCCGGGGGCGGGCGGGGTAGGCTCTGGCATAGTTCCTTGGCAACCTCGCGGGATTGCCGTTAAAGGAGGGAAAAAGGGGGCTTACGGGGTGGAAGTTCCGGCAGGTTGGGCAGCCGAGGCAGGTACTTTGAGGCGCTTTT
This sequence comes from Chthoniobacteraceae bacterium, assembly GCA_037189965.1. Classification (GTDB taxonomy): domain Bacteria; phylum Verrucomicrobiota; class Verrucomicrobiia; order Chthoniobacterales; family Chthoniobacteraceae; genus DATMFV01. The sequence goes on from JBBCKB010000001.1 coordinate 8,649, forward strand.
CGCGCCAGGCGGAGCGGTGGCGGAGAATCCAGTCCAACAGGGCGCGCTCAAAGCCGATATCGTGCCCGGCTTTTTCGCTTTCTATCCATTTATGGCACAGGATCTCCTCCCGCTCGGCCAGAAACTCCTTGTAAAGTACCGAGTTGCGTACGAGGTCGGTATTTTCCGTGGGCTCTGACGTGGGTTCGTTTTTCATGGGGTGCTCCAAGACCGCCGGTTCCCTCCTCTTCATTAAAGGAATCGTCCTTGAAGGGGCCGGGGGCGGGGTTCTTGCAGTGGAGACACGGTGTTCTACCCTCAAAGGGCCCCGCCGTCCAACCCAAAACGCGCTTTACCCCAGCAGTGCCGTAAGCCGCCCGGCGATGCCGTTGAAGGCTTGGGCGACGGGGTTGGCCGGGTCGTGCGCGGTGATCGGCAGGCCCCGGTCGCCCGCTTCGCGGGTGGGGATGTCGATCGGGATTTCCCCCAGGAGCGGAACCCCAAGCCGCTGGGCTTCGCGAGCGCCGCCGCCGGTGCCGAAGATGTCGTAGCGCTTGCCGTCGCTCGGGCAGACAAAGTAGCTCATGTTCTCGATCAACCCCAAAATGGGGACGTTGACTTTGGCAAACATGCTGGTGGCCTTGCGCGCGTCGATGAGAGCGACCTCCTGCGGCGTGGAGACGATGACGGCCCCTGCGAGCGCGACGGTTTGCACGATGGTGAGCTGGATGTCGCCCGTGCCGGGGGGCAGGTCGAGCACCAGATAATCGAGCTCGCCCCAGAGCACCTGCCGCAAAAATTGCTGGGTGTAGCGCGTGACCATCGGCCCCCGCAGGACGGCGGGCGAGGTATCATCGAGGAGGAAACCCATCGACATCATCTTGAGCCCGGCCGTTTCGATGGGGATGATGATGTTTTCCTCCGTCGCCATGGGGCGCTCGCGGCTGCCAAACATGAGGGCGACGCTGGGGCCGTAAAGATCGCAATCGCACAGGCCGACGCGCTTGCCTGCCCGCTGAAGGGCGACGGCGAGGTTGGATGCGACGGTCGATTTGCCCACGCCGCCTTTGCCCGAGGCAACGGCGATGACGTGGCGCACCCCCTCGATCTCCGTTGCGGCCCCGGCGGTGTTGGCCTGCGGCGGGGCTTGCACGTCGATACGCACATCCACCCCGGAAACGCCTTCTACCGCCGCCAGCGCGGCCTCGGCCTCGGCCTTGATCTGCTGCGGCACCTTGTTGTCGTTCGTGGAGAGCTGCATCTGCACGATGACGTGCCCCCCCTCGATGCGGATCTCTTTGACCAGCCCGAAAGAGACAATATCGCGGCTAAACCCCGGGTAGCGGACGTGGGAAAGGACGGAGCGGATGAGTTCGTCGGAGAGTGCGGAGGACATGGGAGCCTTTAAAATGAACAGGGTTCCCCGGGAAAAACCAGCCCGGATTTCCCCCTCCCCTGCTTCCCGGTTGAAAGCGCCGGGGCAATCAGGCACGATACTCTTTACGCATGAAGCAACCTCACGCTCTTTCTGCGGAGCCAGCCCCGGTTGGCATTATCGGTGGCGGCCCGGTTGGGCTGTTCGCGGCGCTGCTGCTGGCGCGCTGCGGCATCGCCTCGGTGGTGTTTGAACAAAAGGCGGGGCTCTCCACCCACCCCAAGGCGATGGGCATCTCGCGGCGCACGGCGGAGCTTTTCCGCCAGGCGGGAGCGCTGGCCACACTGGAGGACGGGGCGCTGCGGCCGATGCCGCCGTGGCTCGCCATCTGGAGCCGCACCCTGGTGGGCGAGGAGCTTGGGCGCACGCCGCACCCGCCCGAGGCCAGCCCGCTCACACCGTGCGCTCCGCTCCACTGCCCCCAAACGTGGACGGAGGAAACCCTCCTCCACGCGCTGGAAGCGGAGCCGCTGGCCACGGTTTGTTTTGACCACGAGGTGGTGGAGGTGGCTGCGCGGCCGGATGGCGGGCGGCTCTCGGTGCTCACCCCGGAGGGGCAGGGGAAGCGGGAGTTCTTTTTCCCCTACGTGATCGCGGCAGATGGCGCGGGAAGCTTCGCTCGGCATGCGCTCGGCATCCCCGCCGATGGGCCGGGGGATAAGGGGCATTTTCTCAACACCCTTTTCCGCGCGCCCTATGGCCCGGCGCTGCGCGGGCGCGAGGCGGTGCTTTACCCAACGTTTTCGCAGGAGGGGCTGGAGTTCTTTGTCTCCGTAAATGGGAACGACCTCTGGCTCATGCACCATTTCCTGCTCCCGGGCGAGACGCTGGCAGACTATCCGCAGGAGCGGCTCGCCGACATTATCCGCGCGGCTTCAGGACTGCCGGATGCGCCGGTGGAAATTTTGAGCACCTGCCCGTGGGTCATGAGCCCCAAGGTGGCGGGGAACTTTGCGGAAGGCCGCCTTTTCCTCGCGGGCGACGCGGCGGCTCGGCTTTCGCCCTCGGGCGGGCTGGGGCTTAATACGGGGTTGCAATCGGTCCACAACCTGGTCTGGAAGCTGGCCGCCGTGCTCAAAGGCGCGGCGGCGGAGTCGTTGCTGGCCACCTATGAGGCGGAGCGCAGGCCCGTCTCCATCGCCACGCTGCGCGATTCCGATGAAAACGCGGGGGAGATCTTCGCCATTGTCAACGCGGCGATCAAAGGTGCTTGGGAGACCGTGCGCCGGCAGATCGCCGCGAGCCGCAGGCAAGGCTCCGCGCTCGGGGTGGATATGGGGGCCACCTACCGCCAAGGCGCGTTTGTGCCGGATGACACCCCCGCCCCCACCCCGCAAGACCCGCTCCACGATTACACCCCCACCGCCCGGCCCGGGAGCCGCGCGCCGCACCTCTGGGTAGAGGCCGGGGGGGCCACGATCTCGCTGCTCGATCTTTTTTTCTACACCGGCTTCACCCTGCTGGCCGGACGCGAAGGAGCGGCCTGGGAGGTGGCCGCGCCGTACGCACGCATTTGCCGCAATGGCGCGGCGTTTACGGATAAGGGGGGCGATTTTGAGGCGCTCTACGGCATCACCCCGGGCGGGGCCGTGCTGGTGCGGCCCGACGGCTACGTCGCCGCCCGCTGGGCCACCCCGGTGGAAGCGCCTGCGCAAGCCGTAGCCGGGGCGCTGCGGGAAGTGCTCGGCACCGAGCCCCGGCCGCTGTAAGCTCCCGCGCTCATGGACCCTTATTGGACTGCCGCTGGCCGCCGCGTGGCGCGGCGCGTGAATGCCGCCCGCTGGGCCGAGTGGGCCGTGCCGGGGGCGGTGCTCTGGAGCATCGCCGCCGGGTGCGTGGCGCTGCTGGCGCGGCGCGAAGGGTGGCCGCCCGGAGCGGTGGCGTTGGGGCTCGGTCTGGGGCTGGCGGCGTTTTGGCTCATGGCGGCCGTGCGGATGTGGCGGCGGCGCTTCAGCCTTGCGCAAGCGTGGGTGCGGCTGGAGGCGGTGCTCGGCTTGCACAACCGGCTCAGCAGCGCTGCTGCGGGCGTCGGCCCGTGGCCCGGGCCACTGCCGGTCGAGAGCGGGCTGCGCTGGCGCTGGGGGCGCTACGGGGTGCCTTTGCCGCTGGGAGTCGCCTTTCTGGTGGCTGCTTGCCTTACCCCCCTGCCCAGAGGCACCGGCCCCACCGCCCAAGCCTCGGTAGAGGAGCCGCTCTCGTGGAGCGAAGTGGCCGCCGCGCTGGAGCACCTGCGTAAAGAGACCCTTACCGAGCCCGAGAAGCTTGCCGCGCTGGAGGAAAAGCTCGCCTCCCTGCGCGCCCGCCCTCAGGAAACGTGGTACACCCAAAGCAGCCTTGAGGCGGGAGATGCCCTGCACAAAGAAGCCGCCTCCGGGCTCTCGCGGCTGGAGCGCCAGCTTCAGGAAGCCTCTGCCGCCCTCTCCCAAGCCGCCGCCTCGGGCTCGCCTGAAAGCCGCGCCGAATGGGCGCAAACCCTTGCCGCGCTGGAGCAGGGCTCCCTGCCGCTGGAGGCCGGGCAGCTCGAGAAGCTGCGCCAATTCCAACCCGGCAAAGGTGGCGGCCCTTCCCAAGAGCAAATGCAGCAAATGCTTTCTGAGCTACGCGCGCAGGCGGCCAAGGGGTCGCAGGCCCTCGGCAGCACCGAAGCCGCGCTCGCCGCGCTGGAGGCCGCTGCAAAGGGGGTCCGCTCCGAGCTCGCCCAAGGGGTCGATGGTGGGGTCGGCCCCGGAGGCGGGCACGAGGAGATCCCATGGAAGCTGGAGCCCGAGGCCCCCCTCCCGGCCGCCCCGGCGGCGCTCCCGGAAGGGGGAGAGCGGGCTGCCTTGGGCGATGTCGTCCGCCAGCACCGGCAAAAGCCGGAGGAGCCCGCCACACCCGCTACCGGCCCGATGGAAGGCGGGGCCACTGCCAACCCCGGCTCGGGCGGCGAAGCGGTGTGGAAGAACGACCTTACCCCTGCGGAACGTGCCGCGCTGCGGCGTTTCTTCCGGTGAGAAAAAGAAAATCGGGACGACAGGATTCGAACCTGCGACCTCCTGGTCCCAAACCAGGCGCTCTACCAAGCTAAGCTACGTCCCGACAAAAGAAGTTGCGGCCAAGCGCGAGCTGCTGGCCATTTTTTTGTAGCCGACCGATCTTGCTTCCCCCCAACGGCGCTTACCTTACGCGCGGCACAAGCGGCACGGCAAGCAAATCCGGGGAGGAGAGGGCGCCTCCCAAAGAAGGTCAGGACCCGGCCCTCCCGGTAGAGTGGAAAAAGAATGGGAGGCGGCATGAGCAGCCGCCCCCCCGCTTTGGCGCAAACCCTGAATTTCCCTAAGCCACGAGGGGGCCAACGTGCCCACACCTTAGCCGCCCTGCGGCCAGCAAACCCTCAAAGTCACCCTTCGCTGGGTGCGATGGGAAATGGGGCGCCCGGATGAAGGGATGGTGCCCCTTCATTGGAGGGCGTTTCGGCGGAACACCCTGGGGTTGAGCCACCGTCTCCCAGAGACGGGTCGGCCAATAGTCCGGCGTTTTCGCGCCTTGAGGTTTTGTTCGTTAAACAAATTTCAATTGACTCATCGAACAACTTCAACGATCCTCACCTTCCATGGCCACCCTGAGGGACATTGCCCAGCATTGCAGTCTTTCCGTCTCCACCGTTTCGATGGCGCTGCGCGACCACCGCTCCATCAGCGATGAAACCAAGCGGCGCGTCTGGGAGGCCCAGAAAACGCTCGGTTACAAAATGCCGTTGCGCCCATTGCGCAGCCTCTCCCCTGAAGAAGGGGTGGTAGGCACGAAGGATGTCATCTGCCTGCTGATCGACCGCGATTTCGATAACCCCTCCTACATGCACCTTTTCGAGCGGCTGGCGGAAGGGGCGATCGAGCGGCACTGGCGGCCGATCTACCTCTCCAGCTCCCTCAAGGCGTTGAGCGAAGGAAAGATCCCCCCGTTGCTGCGCGCCAGCCGGGTAGACGGCATCATCGTCTCGGGCAATTACAACGCCCTGGCACACCAGCACTTGCGCAAGTTCGGCCTGCCGATGGTCATCATCGGCCGCTACCGACTGGGGGATGACCCGTGGATGGCGTGCGAGCCCGATCTCCAGCACGGCATCCGCATCTTCCTGACGCGGATGCTGGCGTTCAACCACCGGAAGTTCGGCCTCTTCCTGCGCTCCGGGCGCGGTGAGTACGCCCACCACCTGCGCCGCAGCTACCAGGAGGAGCTCGACGAGCTGGGGGCCACATCCGTTGGCATCGCTTCCGAGCCGGGCTTCGGGGTAGAGGGGGATCTCAGAGTGGAAGAGCTGCTCGATCGCGGAGCCACCGCCATTTTGACAGCGGGCGATCCGGCTGCTGTCTTCGAGGTGTGCGCCCGGCGGGGCCTCAAGATTCCCGAACAGATCAGCATCATCGGCCTCTCTGCCTCCCACTACGGGTACGAGGAGCCGAAGCTGGCGGCCATCGAGACCGCCTCCCCCTACGCCTCGGTGGCGCTGGCGAAGCTGGACTTTCTCTTCCGCGACCCGCAGTGGCCACCCACACGCGAGCTGCTGCCGATGAAACTGATCCCCGGCGCTTCGATCGGCCTCGCGCCGGAGGGTTGAACCGCCTTTTGCCGCCATGCCCCCCTCCACCCCCCCTTGCGCAAGCCAAAGAGGGTTCACGCTTATCGAACTGCTGTTAAGCGTGGCGCTCCTTGTGGTGCTGGTGGCGCTGCTGCTTCCGGCGGTATCAGCCGGGAGGAAACAGGCCGCCAGCACCGGCTGCGTGAATAACCTGCGGCAGATCTACACCGCCTGGGCCCTCTTTGTCAGCGACCATGCCAACTCCCTGCCGCCCTACCGCGACTTCTTTGTGGATGCAAATGGAAAAACGACCAACGGCTCCGGTTGGGGGGAGCACCTCAGGCCGTACTACAACAAAACCACAAAACCGCCCACCCGCTGCCCCGGCGAGTGGAGAGCCGAGGTGACGACCACCTATGGGATGAACCCCAACATCTCCAACAAAGCGACGATCCAACCCCCGAGCACCAACCCGCCGCCGGAAAAGCTCTTCATGGTCCCGGCTCCCGCCCAACGCTTCCTGATTATGGATTCGCTCGGCCAGATCCGTGTGACGAGCACCGCCTTCCTCTCCGAGGCCGCGCCGCGCCACCCCGGGGCCACGCTCAATATCCTTTTTATGGACGGGCATATTGAAACCCGCACCGTTGCCTCCCTCCCCATCCCCGCCAACGGGGTAAGCCCCACGTCGTCCTTCCACCTCGCTTTCTGGAGGGGCCAACCCTGACACCTGCAATGACCCGTCTCTCCCTCCTCTTCACCTTCGCCGCTGTGGCCGTTGCCGTGGCTGCGCCCGCTCCGCAATGGGGCGTCGAGCCGCTCGGGGCGCCCGCCCCGCAAGCGGCGTCGGAGCCCGCTGCGATCCAGCGCCCGCTCCGCTCCCACTACCGCGCAACCCTGATGGATGCGCCCCCGCTGGAGCTCATCCGTGATGGCCAGGCCACCGTGCTACTCGTCCTGCCCGCCGAGCCCACGGAGAGCGAAACCCAAGCCGCCAACCTGCTTCGCGAGCTCCTCTCCGCCATCGGCGGGTGCGAGTTTGCCATTGCGGCGGAGTACAGCCTCACCCCTACAGGAGACGGCGCGCTGCAAGACGCCAAAGGGCACCGCTGGCCCGGGGCGATCTGGATTGGCAACACCCGCCGAGCCGCCGCAGAGAAGCTCTCTGCCGAGGGCCTGCCGCCCGAGGGCTTCCGCCGCGTGCGCAAAGGCAACCACCTCTTCATCCTCGGCAACGACCATGCCTCGCTCCCGGTGAAGGGGACTTTCTTCGGCGCGGCGGACTTGGCGGAGCGCCACTTCGGCGTCCGCTGGCTCTGGCCCGGCCCGGGGGGGACGGTGATCCCCCCGCGCACCTCGCTCACCCTCCCCCCTATGGATGAGCGCGATGAACCGGCGCTGCCTCAGCGGATCATCCGCAACAACGGCGTGGGCGAACGCTCGCTCGTCGGTCTCAAGCTCCTGCAGAAGGAGGGCAAAGACCTTGCCCCTGTCGTCGCCATGAACCGCGCTTGGCTCGATCGCCAAAAGACGGGCTCCAGCATCGACCTCCAGTACCGCCACGCCTTTGGCGACTGGTACACGAAGTACGGCGCGCAACACCCTGACTGGTTTGCCATGCGCCCGGGCGGCAGCCGCGAGCAGTTCACCGAACGGCCGCGCCTTTGCAAATCGAACCCGGAAGTGGCCCACCAAGCCGCGCTCCAAGTCCTCGCGCAATATGAGGCCAACCCGAACCTCGACTCCGCCTCCATCTCCCCCAACGACGGCTCCGGGGTGGACGGCTTCTGCCTTTGTGCGGAGTGCCGCAAGCTCGACCCGCCCAACGGTCGCAAGGTGCGGCTCCTCGTCTCTCCCGACGGCAAAAAGCGCGAGTACGTCGAATACGTCTCGCTGAGCGACCGCTTCGCGACGTTCTACAACCAGATCGCGCAAGAAGTGGCGAAGAAGAACCCCAAGGCGCGGCTCGGCGCGTACGCCTACAGCGCCTACCGGGATGTGCCGCTCAACGTCACGCTCCACCCTTCCATCGTCATCGGCTTCGTCGGGCTCGACTATACCAACGAAGCCCTGCGCCAGAGCGACCTCGAACGCTGGGACGGCTGGAGCCGCCGCGCCTCCCACCTCCTGCTGCGGCCCAACGCCCTCCACGGTGGCGAGGGCCTGCCGCTCCTCTACCCGCACCGGCTCGCGGCCGACGTGCGCCACTGCTACCAGACCGGTATGCTCGCGGCCGACTTCGACTCCCTCACCAGCCACTGGGCCACGCAGGGGCTCAACTACTACCTCCTCGCCAAGCTCCTTTGGGACCCCTCGGCGGATGTGGACGCCCTCATCGCCGACTACTGCCAAAGCGGCTTCGGCCCCGCAGCGGAAAAGATGGCTGCGTTCTACGCGCTGGTGGAAGAGAAGAGCGCGCAAACCGCCGGGGCAGGTCGCCAGGCTGTGGAAGCGCAGCTTCGCGAAGAGGAAGACGACACCCCCGATGCCCGCGCACGGGAGGGCAAGACCTTCCGCCGCGCCTACTTCGCCGCCTTCACCCCGGAGGTGATGGCACGCCTGCGCGCCCTTCTGGACGAGGCCGGCGCGCTCACCGCCAATGATGAGGCCATCGTCGCCCGCCTCCGCTTCCTGCGCACCGGGCTCGACTACTCCGACCGGGTTCGCCGGTTGGTCGACTCCGACAACGCCATGGAGAGCCGCCGCGAGATGTTGGAATGGTACCGCACCACCTTTGCCACGGAGCCACTGGCCATCAATGCCCCTGCCCGCCTTTGGCGCACCGGGGCCCTTTACCGCAAACTCTCCCCTCCAACCTCCAAAAAAGCCCACTAATCATGAAACCTTCCCTCACCTACCTTGGTATTCCAACGCTGGCGCTTGCCGCAGCGCTTACAGGCGCGCTACCTGCCCGCGCGCAATACGTCTGGACCAAAAACTCCAACGGCAGCTACGACTGGGGCACCGCCGCCAACTGGAAGGACAGCGTTCTCCCCCCCGACACGGCAGCCCAGCAGGTGCGCTTCGACGCTTACACCAGCTCATCGCCCACGGTGAATCTCGACAAAGACCGCCAGCTCAATGCAGGGATTTTCATCAGCGGCAGCACCACCAACATCGGCACGCTGACGCTGAACCTCGCGGGGCACCGGCTCACGATCAACGGGAGCGACCTCCTTATTGACCCCAACAGCACGTTCGCCTCCAATCGCACCACGACCACCTTCACCGGCGGCACCCTCCAGCTTGGCGGCGCATCGTCGGCCAACTTCATCGTCGGAGCTCCGTCGGGTGAAGGCTATGCAGGTACCGCCACCTCGACAATCGGCGTCGCCTTCGCCGCCGGGACCACGCTCGACTCGGCCAACCTCGGCAACCTTCAGGTGGCCGCCAGTGCCGCCACGCGGCTTCAGAATCTGGAGCTCGACCTCTCTGCCGCCACGCTCGTCTCCGGGGCGGAAGCGGGAGCGCTGAAAGTCGGCCAATCGCTCATCGTCGGCCACTCAAGCACGACCGGCCCGGCAGCCACGCGGCACAAGTACGGCTCGCTCAAGCTCGGCATCGTCTCCAACGTCGAGGTGGGGGGCGACCTCCTCTTGGGCATCAACGCCCGCACCAACGGCAGCGCCACCAACGCCCGGGGTACGCTCACCTTCTCCAACGCGCTTGAGCAAGGGGCCGCCACGCTGAGCGTGGGCGGCGCATTCCGGCTCGGCGTCGGCGCGGGCTCGGAGGGGACGATCGCGCAGGCTCCTGCCACGCTACATACCGCCATTGGCACCGAGCTCTCGCGGGGCGGCGCGTTCCACGTCGGGTATAAAGCGACCGCCGCCGTGGGCGATGCCACCGGGAGTTTCGTGGCGCAATCAGGCAGCTTCAACGCATGGATCACCGAGCTGCGGATCGGCCAAAACACCGGCGGCACGGGCGAGGTCTCCGGGGTGGTCGATCTTCGCAACACCACGCTCGGCACGCTTGATGTTGCCGGGGCGGCGATCATCGGTGGCGGCACCAACGCCCAGGGGGAACTCCGCCTGCGCGGCGGCGCAGCCAACTCCACAAGCCTCACGGTGGGAGCCGCCGCCGGGGCGGAATTGAGCCGCAGCCTCCTGAGCCTCAACGGCACGGAGTGGACGCTCTCCGAGAGCTTCACCCTCGGCGCGCTGGGGGATCTTTTCCTCACCGTCACCGAAGGAGGCGCAGGCGGGCTCACCCTGCTTTCCGACCAAGTGGGGAGCTTCGCTATCGAGGCAGCAGGCGGAAACCACGGCACGCTCAACATCGCCTTCGAGAGCACGGGCTCCGCTTGGGGCTTGCGGCTTGCGGGAGACCGCACGGACCTTCTGGAAACCTACCTCGAAGACCAGTTCATCGTGGCGGGTGGGACGTATGGCAACCAGGCGGTCATCTGGCAAGAGGGTGGGTTCACCTACCTCGGGTACACGGCTGTCCCGGAGCCCTCCACCTTCTTCTTGGCGGGCCTCCTGGCTGCCGGGTGGGCAGCACGGCGGATGCGGAAACCGGTTGCCTGAAATGAAGCCCTTTCTTCAAACCCTGCTCGCACTGGCTGCGGCGGCCTTCCTCGCCGCGCGCCCAGCGGCGGCGGAGCAGGTGCTGATCACCGGCCCGGATTTCGCCATCAATGGCTTTGCCCGCTATGTTGTCACCCCGCTCGGTTGGGAGGCCGTAAAGGAAGAAGCCCCGCTGCCAGTGTCGGAGTACGCGAAGTACCGCGCCGTGGTCTTCGTGGAGAAACTTACCTGGAGCAGCGCGCGGGAGGAGAGCTTTTGGAACATCGGTACAAACGAGGCCACCGTGCGCGACTACCTCACCAAGGGTGGAAAAGTCATCCTCATTGGCGCGGCGTGGCCTCGCAAACCGGTGGGAGAAGGGTCGCCTGCTGTGCGCAACCTCTCGATGCTTCAGCCTCTACTGGGCTTCAGCAAATACCCCAACGTGAAGCTGGTCGATCCGGTGCATTGGCTCCCCGCTGGAGAGGCTCTCTTCTCCCCCGGGCCATACGCCTTCATCGCCCCCTACAGTGTCACCATCGGTGGGCTCGATGGGGCGCAGGTGCTCGCCATCGCGCAGGATGAAAATGGAGTCGAGCACCCGTTTGCGACCGTCCGCGCCGTGGGCAAAGGGCAGGTCTACTGGCTCTCCACCTCCCCCTTCCGCCTGGCGCGGGAAAAGGGGGCCTCCGACCCCGCGGCGAAGGCGTACTTCCAGCTTCTCCAGAAAATCCTTCAGGAATAGCACACCCATGCCACCCGTCTCCGATCTCCCCGCCGCGCCGCCCTTGCGGCTCCCGGCTTTTTCCCGGGAAGGCCTCCCCGCCATGGGGCGGACCTTCTTCATCGCGCCCGGCGGCGACGACGACGCCCCGGGGACGAAAGCCGCTCCGTGGGCCACCCTCCAAGCGGCGCTGGAGCGCCTCGGACCGGGGGATACCGTCTTTCTACGAGGGGGCGTCTACTTCGAGCGGGTCTACTGCGCTGCCTGCGGCACGCCAGAAGCGCCGATCACCATCCAAGGCTACCCGGGCGAGGCGGTCTTTATCGATGGCGGTTTCCCCGAATTCCAGAACGACCCCGCCGGGGCGTGGGTGCCGGGCGAGGCCGAGGGCGAGTATGTTTCCACCCGCAGCTACCGCAACATCCGCGACGTGCTCGGCCTTTTCGCAGACACCCACTTCGGCCTTCAGACCTATTGGCACCACGAAAATCTCCTGGCGGAGAATGAACTGGCGATGGCCAACGTCGAAGATCGAAACCCCGGCCCCTCCGTGCCGTACTATTGTGGCCCCGGCGTTTATTATCACAAAGAGACGGGCCGCATCCATTGCCGCCTCGCGCCCACCCGGCTGGAGAACCGGTTCGTCCACAACTACGAGGGGGAGGATGACCCGCGCCGCGTGCCGCTGGTCATCGCGCCGTTCCGCTCCTCGCCGCTCCACCTCGACCAGGCGATGCACCTGCGCTTTCGCAACCTGGTCTTGCGGGGCGGCGGCTACAACACGTTGCTGCTCCATTTCGCGGTGGATGTGCAGTTTGAATATGTCACCGTCTACGGGGGCACCTATTGCATCCGCTCCAAAAACAGCGGCCCGCTCCGGCTCACGCATTGCGGCGTCTTCGGCCAGATCCCACCATGGGCGTTCCGGGATGAAAACTCTCTCCAGACGTTCGACCCCGTCTACTACGACCCGTTTACCCAGCCGCCAGAGCCGAGGGACAGGAAGAACATCGCGCGGCTTCCCACCCATGCGCTGCTGGTCACGGAAGGGGGCGAGGAGTCCGACGTCTTCCTCTACCCCTTCAACAACCGGTGGGAGATCAGCTATTGCGAGTTTGCCGATAGCCACGACGGCCTCTATTTCAATGGCCACCAATTCCACCTGCACCATTGCTGGATCCACGATCTCCAGGATGACGTGGTCTACCTCAGCAGCCCCACCCCCTCGCGCATTTGTGAGGATGTGCATATCCGGCAAAATTACCTATCCCACTGCATGCTGCCCTTCGGCACCCACCGCCGGGGGGATTGTTCGGGGCGTATCTTCATCTACGGCAATGTGATCGACATGCGCCACCCTGTCCGCTTCTACCGGCCCACCTTCGAGCGGCCCGAAGGGCGGATGCAATACCCCAACCAGATCGGCTGCCTCTTTCTTTCCCACGGCCATCGAGACCTGCTCGGCATGGAGAACATCGCCTTTTACCACAATACGGCGATCCTCCCCTCACGCTTTGCGGGCCACTGGATGCGGTCGACATTTCCGGGAAGTGTACGCTCCATTTTCAATAACCTTTTCGTCTATTGCCAAGGCTACCCGGAGGTACCTACCGAGCCCGCGCAAGGGCGCGTGGAGATGAACGGAAACCTCCACTGGGCTCCTGGCGATCTCCCGGCAGCAGGGTGGCTGGAAGCGTTCTCCTCCTCGGGCGCTTCGCAAGAAAACGCCGAGAAATGGGGCGGCGCCCCGTGGGAAACAGAGGCCATTGTCGCCGACCCATGCTTCCTGAGCTTCGAGCTCGCCTCGGAAGGGGAGGCCGATCTCCGGCTCGCCCCGGAGAGCCCCGCGCGCAGCCGCGCCGTGGCGCTTCCCGAAGGGCTGCCCGCACCTACCAACGCCACCGGCCCCCACCTCGGGGCCTTGCAGAACAGCGAGCCGTTACGAGTGGGGATCGAAGCGCGCGTATGCACGGGGGCTCCCCCCCCTTGGAGAGCGCACGGTAACGTCTTGAAGAACGGCTGATAGGGCTCCGGGGAGGCGCTATCGGCCGATCTCCCAGATATTCCCCCATGCGGGGCCGACGCTGCGGGTCGTTTTCCCCTCGACCCAGTGGCCGTAGACTTGCACCGTCTTCGGGATGCGGGGGAGGCCCGTCTGGTTATCGTGCGAGAGGGAGACGAGCAGATCCACCGCCGCCGCGCCGACATCGGAGGCATTCTGGTAAATGCCGCTGATACGATGGTTCTGGTGGAGAAGGTGTACGTCGGCATAGCCGATCTCCTGGGGCACCTTGCGCCCCAGCTCTTGCAGCCACTCCAGAACGGGGATGGCCTGCCCGGCTTTGATGACGACATCCACCTCGTGCGCTTCGAGCCAGCGCTCAAACGGCTCGCGCTCGTGCCCATCGGTAACGAGGATCGGTGCGAACCGCCCGCTCCCATGCAGGCTGCGCAACATAAGATAAGCGGCGCGGTAGTTGCCCTGTGTACGCAAGTCGGTGCTGGAGACCATGGCGAAGCCGGGCTTGCGGTAACCGAGGTCGAAGAGACGCTGCGCGGTATCCACCATCCCCTGGTACTGGTGTGGGGCCACCCGGTGGAAAGGGGGCAGCCGCGTGGAGTAGCCCACAGCCACGGAGGTGAACCACTCCCACCGCAAAGCGATGGGCGTAGCGGCTTGGCGCGCGGGGGCGATCATCACATGGCGGATGCCCCGGCTACGCAGGATGCTGCTCACGCGCCCGCCCTTCATGCTCTCGTTATCTACCGCAAATGGCTCCAACGCGAAACCGAGCTTGTGCGCCTGCAGGGCCGCGCCGCCGTAGATGTTGAGCCCCTCTTCCGCGTTCAGTGTTTTGAGGAGTAGCTCGCGCGTGAGGGTGTGGACGTAAGCGATAATGGGGCGGTCCGAAGCGGTCTTGCGGCGGCGGAGGTGGATCGTCAGCTCCGCGAGCTGGGCATCGGGCCGGTAGCCGAGGGCGTGCGCGGCGGCCTCCACCTTGCGTACCGTCGCCTCCGAAGTGCCCGGCACATGCCGTAATGCACGCGAAGCCGTAGAGCGGGAAACGCCCGCCCGCTCGGCGATCTGCTGCAGGGTGACCCATTGCGCGCTCATACGCTCGCGCAGGGTAGCCAGTGGGTCTGGAGGATGCAAGGCGCGCGGGGCTCCTTCTACACCGCCACCCCAGCCGCGCGGCGGCGCGCAGCCCAGCGCCACGCCACCGCGCCACCCAGCCCAAAGAGAGCCAGCGCGGTAGAGGGAGCCTCGGGCACAGCGGTGACGGTGATGTCGCCGTAGAGCGCCTTGGCATTGGCGGAATCGCTCACGCGGCGGCTATCGAAGCCGAAGTAGAAGCTGTTGCTAATAAAGTTTGGCCGGTCCACCGCGCTGTCGATGACGTTGATAACCCGCGTGTCGTTGAAATAAACGCTCACGGTGTTGCCACCCGCCCCGGTGGCGACTTGCAGGCCAAGCTCGTAGGTGGTGCCCGCCTCGAATGCACCGGATGCAAACGTGTAGCTCCCAATCTCCGTGGAGCCGCTGCCGGTAAGGTGGGTAAGCGCGAGCCCCGTGCCGCTAATGGTGAGGTAGTATCCGGTCGTGTTGGTAAGGCTATAGGTAGTCTGGATTCGCATCCGGGTAAACGCTTGCAGATCGGTGAGCCGCATCATCTCCAGATCAAACCGCGCGCCATTGGCGGCACTGTACCCGTTGGCGGTATTTACGCGCACCCAGCTTCCGCTTGCAGGGGTAACGTTAAGCCCCTTGCCGCTGCCGGAGCTGGCATTATTCTGAACGGTCAGGCCGCTGCTGGCACCGCTTTCCAACGACCAAATGCCGCCGTTAGTGGCAAACTGGGAGCCAATGGCCCCGTTGGTGTAGCCGCTCCACGTTTCGTTGAGCAATACGGTGGCGGCCTGCGCGGCGGTAGCGAGGCAAAGGGCAGCGCTTAGGGAGAGGAGGGGTGTTTTCATGGTACGGGATGGTTAGGGATTTGGGAGAGGGTAGATGCGCAAGGCGCGGTAGGCGCCGACGGTCCAGACCATTTGCCGCAGGCCAAAGTGGCCGCGGCCGAGCGTGGGGCCCCACGTCTGGCCATCGTCCGTAAAGTCGAGAACTTGCCGCCCCTCCACCGCGAGGCGGATGCGTGCGCCTTCTTTGCGAAGCTGCACGCGCTGCCACCCGCGCGAGTGGGCCGAAATGGCGGGCGGCCCATTGGCTACGAGATGGAAGCCGTGGTTCTTGCGCAGGTTGCTCGTTAGCCGCCCCGGTGTCTCGGGGGTGTGCGCGTAGTAGGAGATGTGGTAGCAATCAATATCTCCGCTATGGTAGAGCGGAAACTCGCCCGCCCGCTTTTGCAGAGCCGGGCTAAAGATCTCCTCACCGTTGCGCCCACGCGCCGCAAAAAATACGATGCAGAGGCCGCGCTCGCCGAGCGGCTTAAACTCCCACTCCGCTAGAAAGCTCTCGGGCAGCTCCTTGCGCAACCAAAGGACAGTGTGCCCGTGGGTGAGATCTTCCGGCCGCTCGGAGCGCATCGTTAGCGAGCCGCCCTCCCCCCGCGATGTAAGCAGCGGCCCCTCGGCCACCCAGTCGCCAAGGTCGGCAAAATCGGTGCTATAAAGTGGCTCGCCTTTCTCTCCTCCAAGGTCAGCAAGCACCGGATCGGGCGCACCCAGCAATGCCCGCAAGCTCCCCAAGCGCTCGGGGCCGACTTTTGCGACCAGCGCCTCCTCCTCCAATGGCTCGGGCGAAACCTCCAACCCGGCCACCGCCACCGGCCCCAGCCGGATGCGCAGCGCGGCCACGCGGGCGGTATGTGCCCAAGGCTCCACCTCGGTGCCCGGCTCGCGCAGCGGAGTGCCGTTGAGCCACCCGTGGAAGTGGCCGCGCGCGGCATCCCAGCTCACGGCGAAGTGCAACCACTCGCCCCCGGGGAGCCTGGGGAGGATGGGGCGCAGCCGGTTGATGAGCAGGCCCTTATCGGCCCAGCTCCAATCAAGCTCCACCTGGGCCGGAGAAGCCTTGAGTTGAAACCCAAACACCCCGGGGCACTCCAGCAAGGGGAGCACTCTCTTCGGTTCGCCGGGGCCGGCGCTATAGCCCTGCTCCAGCCGGAACCAAAAGGCCACGCTCCCCCGAGCCCCCAGCGGGGTAGGCAACGCCACTTCCTGCCAGACGGGCTCCGTGCGGATGTAGCCGGGAAGCGCCGTGCTTGGGCCAGGCACCCGCTCGGCTTCCGCCACGGAAGGGGCTAGCAATGCTTCTGCATATCCTATTTGAGAGAGAGCCGCCGTCATGAGAAGGAGCCGCTTCAAGGCTGGGTGGGTGCAGGCGAGAGGCCGCACTGGCTCAGGATATGGTTGCCGCCGCGCAGCGTGTAGCCGATGCGCTGGCCTGCCGCGAGGATCTCGTGGGTGCGGAGCTGGGTCTCAAACGCTTGCAGGGCGACTTCGCGGTACGCCTCGTCGTGGAGCAGCTCATTCCCCACATAGACAAACCCGTCGGCCACGTACCCATTGGTGGCGGCCATGACGTCGGGCTTGTACGGGTGCCCCGAGCCATCGGGAGAGACGATGTAGGGCCACCCGCCATTTAGCTTCCAGCTCCGCATCAAAAGCGCGGCGGCAGCCTTCATGGCGGGCTCGACCTGCGGGTCGCGGGTGACGCGGTGGTATTCCTTCCACCCGCCGAGGAGGATGCCGGATTGGAAGACCGTCATCCCCGGGGCCTTCTGGTCTTCCCGCGCTTGCTTATGGTAGAGCCCGGGCACGGTGGGCACGCCCCAGAACCAGCCGCCCCCGGGGTCCTGGTCTTTGGTCGATTCGCGGGCGATGCGGGTAGCCGCCTCAAGGTAGAGCGGGTCGCGGGTGGCGTGGTAGAGCGGCATGATGGCCCGCAGCGCCCACCCGCCAAAGCGGGGGCTGGCCGCGCTCATCCGGAAGCGGGGCGCGGCGACATAGGCGGCGTTCTCCCCCATTTTGAGGGCGGCCTCCATGACGGGCGCATCCCCCACGAGGTACCACGCCTCCACAAGCCCCTCGGCCCACGTGTGGCCGTTGGTAATGCGCGCGCTCAGGTGGAGGGCGTTGCTCCACATCCCATACTCCACCAGGTGCGAGCTGCTCCCCGTGTGGCCGACGCCGTGGATGACCTGCGCGCCCACGCTCGCCGGGTCCGGGTAGGCGTGGACGAGATCGACATCCGCCTGGTGCCTTGCAGCGGCAAGCCCGGCGCGGAAGTAGTCGGCATTGCCCGCGCGGCAGAATTGGTTGAAGAAGGCGTGCGCGGTGTCGTACTCGTTGTTCCCCCAGTTGCGCGCGCGCTCGCCAAACCAGTCGCCATAGTTGAGGAAACCGTACTCGCGCTGGCGCTCGCGCCGCTCGAGATGGGCGCGGAAGCTTTTTTCAAAAAACGCATCCCACTGTTGGTGGATGGCGGAGCTTCCCAGCGCCACGTCGCCAAAGGCGCGCGTCTGTGCGTACCACTCCGCGGGGAGCACTGCCACCAGCGGGAGCTGCCCCTCGGCCGCGAGCTGCTGCTGCGTCGTCTCCCCCGCAAAATCGAGCACGAAGCGCTCGGTAAACGACATCCCCCACTTGAGCCGGTAGAACCCTTCGCAAAATGGGAAGCGCAGGTGCGGGGGGAGCGTCTCTTCAAACGCCTTCTCATACGGCGGCAAAAGATCGAGCCGCACCTGCCGCGCCTCTACAGAGATGCCCTTGGGCCAGCGCTGCCAGCTATCCACCAAGCCGCCGCTTATCTTCCACCCGCCCGCCTCCACGGCAAAGACGCCGGGTGCGCGCCCGCCCTCTTGCCCGCCCTCCGGTGTGCGAAAGGTGGAGGCCGCCTCCGTCTGCTGGTGAAATGCCAGCTTCCCGACGGCCTCCACCTCCCGCGCTCCGGCGGCAAGCATCCGCACCTTGCCCGCGGGCTCGGGCAGCTCCAGTGGCAGGGAGAGGAAGCGGAAGTCTGAAAACTCCCGCTCCAGATGGTTATTCAAATGCGTGTGGGCAAACCCGACGCGCGCCTCGCCCGCGCGGAAGGTGAGCCGGGTGACAAACTGCATCCACCCCTTCCCCTCTGCCGAGGTGTACGCGCCTTCGAGCCGGAAGGTGACTTTGCGCGGCGTGCGCTCCTCTACCGTGGCCCGGGTGAGCCGCGCTTGCCGGGTGGTGAAACGGGTGCCGTGTTCATCCTCCAGCGCGACCCCCTCGGGCAGCGCGACGCTGCCGCTACGCCCCGCTACTTCGACGGCATCGAGCAGCCCGCCGTGCACTTTGGAGATGCTGGCTTTAAGCACCCCGGTATCCACCACAAAGCGCCCCTCCTCTTCATGCACGGCGAGCGTGGGGCCTGCTTTGGCAACTTGGGGCCCCCACGTGGCGGTGTAGGCGCGCTGCTCTCCGGCGGCAAAGGTGTCTTCAAACTCGATGAGCGCCCAGCGGATGCTTCCGTCTCCCCATAACACGGTGGCTTGGGCGCTGAGCGGCGGCTCCGCTTCCCCCGAGCGGACCCGGAGCGCGGCGGGGTCCCACAGGGCCCCTTGTGGCAATGGCAGGCCAAAGGCAACGAGCGCGCGCGGCCGCGTCACCCCGGCTTCCTCACGCACGGTGAAGGGCACCTCTCCCTCCTGCACCGCCCCCTTGGGGGCTGCCGCCTCCGCACGGAAGAGCGGCAGCGGGGCCGGGCGGCCAAAGGGGTTGGACTCCTCGGGCTTGATATCGGCTCCTTTGAGCCCTTTGTTGGAAAGCTTCTCCAGCACCAGCCCCTTCTTGCGCCCCGCCATTGGTAGCCCGGGGTGGAGCGGCCCCGCCGAGGCGGAAATAAAGCGAAACATCGCCCCCGGGGCAATGAGGGTAAAGCGCCGGGGCTCCAGCTCTGGGGGCGTGGCCTCTACGCCGGGCAGGCGAAAGGGGGCGCAGGCGACGTATTGGTCTGCCTGCCCGGGGGTGCGGTAGCGCAGGTAGAAGCGTTGCTGCGGGGCGCGGGCCAGCTCGGGGCAATCGACCATTACATAAAGCACGGCCCCCTCGGCCAGCGCGCGCACTTCCGTCTCCCCCGAGGCGCAGACGGGCGGGTAGAGCCGCTCGCGCCATTGCTGGTCGCGCAGGGTGAGGTAGAGGTCCGTGCCCGGGCGGTTGTTGGTCGTCTCTCCGGTATCGCGGCTGCCGTCGAGGTCGAAGTTGAGCATCAACTCATCGGCGGAAAAGTCGGGCGGCTGGTTGAAGACGACACGCAGGAGCATCCGCTGGCCGCCAAGGTGCATCGCACCGACGGCTTCGACCCGCCGCTCCCCCTCGCCCGGCTGCGAGGGGAAGGAGAGCGCCTCCCACGGGCCGGGCGGCTCGGCGGGCGCGCCAAGTTCCTTCCGAAGTTCTTCCCCTGGCCATGCGGCGGGCTCCGCACGCAAGGGGAGGCAGGCAAGCCCGCAGAGCAGGCCAAGGAGGAGGGGGAGTCGGTATCTCATAAGCCGGACCAGAAAGGAGCGTCGTACTGTTTATTGCCTGCGGGGATGTCGCCCGGGCGCACCGTGGCCACGTGGCCATCAAGAAAAAGCGCGTGCTGGCTGCCACGGTGCGGAGCCACCAGCTTGGGCACAAGGCCCCAGTTGACATGCGTGTGGAAGTTGCGCCCCGGTCCGCGCAGCGTGCTGCCGGAGCTTTCGTTGTAGGAGCCTTCCATAAAGAGCATGAGCCGCCCCGGGTTGGCGACCTGCGAGAGCTTCCTAAGCAGCAAGCTCTCCGACACGCCATGGCCAATGGTGGCGCGGCCGTTGATGGCGAAGTTCATATGGTAAGGCCGCGCCGAGCGGTAGTCTCCGGCTTGGATGGCGGGGCAGGTAAACGCCGTCTCCCGGTAGTCTGCGGGGCCGTAGGATTCCGCGCCATTGAGACCAAGGTAGTCGGCAATGCCGGGGTTGGTCGGGTGGCGCGAGGAGTGGTCGGGGCGGTAGCTGGGGAAGAGGCCCGCGCGGTCATTCCCATACGCCACGGTAGCTTGGTGGAGCTGGCGCAGGTGGGCCATGCACTTCGCATCGCGAGAGGCCCGCAACACCGGGGCTAGCGAAGCCAGCAATAATGCAGCCAGCAAAGCAAGGCAGAGCAGGCCAACCAGCAGCTCAGTAAAGGTAAACCCTGGCCTCCGACGGGCGGATGCAAGCGAACACGGGGGGCGCATGGAGAGATGATCGACCCCGCCTCGAACGGAAACAACCCGTTTTGATTGCAACCGTTGCAACGACCTCGCTCTCACTCCATGGAAAGCAGCGTGCATTTTCGAACAAAATAAGATGAAAGTGATTTTTTCTGGACAAAAGCGGCGTTGCCTCAGAGGTTATCCCGCAGGCGCTCAGCCCCCTTTTATGCAAACCAAAGAGTTTCAACTCGGCGTGATCGGCGCCGACCGCCGTGGCCGTTTTTCCCTCCGGGCCCACCTGCCAGAGCGCGGGTTTCGCCTCGTCGCTGCCTGCTCCAAGACCCCGGAGCGTATCGCGCAGCTCTACCGCGAGAAATGCGGGGAGGCGCTCCTGCTCACCACGGAGGCCGAGGAGATCACCTCCCACCCGGAGATCGATGCCGTCTTCATCTGCTCGCCGGACTATTTGCACGAAGCCCACGCCGCCGCGGCGCTGGAGGCGGGGAAGGATGTTTTCTTGGAGAAGCCGATGGCAATCACCATCGAAGGGTGCGACCACCTCCTCGCCCTTGCCCAACAACACGGGGCGCGCCTCTACGTGGGGCACAATATGCGCTTCTTCCCCGTGATGCGGAAGATGCACGAGCTCATAGCCCAAGGAGCCATCGGCGAAGTGCAGGCGATCTGGTGTCGCCACTTCATCAGCTATGGGGGAGATGCCTACTTCCGCGACTGGCACTCCGAGCGCGAATACACCACCGGCCTTTTGCTCCAGAAAGGGGCGCACGATCTCGACATCATCCACTGGCTTGCGGGCAGCTACACGCGGCGCGTGGTCGGCATGGGCAAGCTCAGCGTCTACGACCAACTCCCGCGCCGCAGCCCCGAAGAGCCACAGCCTCGCGTCGCCTTTAACCGCGATAACTGGCCACCCAAAGCCACCAGCGGCTACAGCCCGGTGATCGAGGTGGAAGACTCCAGCATGCTCCTCATGCAACTCGCCAACGGCGTGCAAGCCAGCTACCTCCAGTGCCACTACACCCCGGACGACTGCCGCAACTACACCATCAT
>JBBCKB010000002.1:0-35018 GCA_037189965.1 Chthoniobacteraceae bacterium
TCTTGTGAGAGAAAAGCATCCCGGTCGGTCTAAATGTTTGAAAAATCAAATACTTTGACGTTCAACGCACAATTCAATTTTTGCTTATCACAACCGTTCCTTTTCCATTCCCCTTTTCCGCTGCTTTCGCAGCCTCAAGGCAATGTTCAGGAACCAGACTCTCAAAGATCTTCGCTTCGTTTTTTGAAGCGACCCACTGTTTCGGCGGGACAGGCAAGTTAGCTTTTTCGGCCGGCCTTTCAAGAAGTTTTTCAACTTTTTTTCGGCCTGGCTTTTTGAGCCATTCGACCGATTTTACTCAGTCGCCTTGCTTGTCGGAACCCTTTCCGAAGCGGGCCGCACACCTTAGCGTGCTTGCCGTTTTCGTCAACCGGTTTTTGAAGAAATTTTCACTTTCTTTTCGACCGGTGGAGGGGGTTCCTCCGCTGCCCTTCCGTTGGGCGGGACGTGGAAGCTACCAAATTTGCCCGGGGGGTCAACGGTCTTTTCCAAAAAATTCACTTTTTTGTCACGAAGGCCGATCTACTTCGTGATGCCACCAACCTGGAACCCTTCTGCCAACAGGCTTTGGCGCACTTTCGCAGGTTGGTCGCCCTGAAGCTCGATGGTGCGTTCACGAACGGTTCCTCCGCATCCGCAGGCGTTGCGAAGGCGTTTTGCGAGGGCGGAAATGAAGGTTTCGTCCACCGTGGGGGCGAACCCATCGATGACGATGACGCTTTTCCCCCCTCGATGCGCGGTTTCCTTCCGAAGGATGACGCGGCCGAGCTTGGGCGCTTTGGCTGGGGGCTCGGGTGCGGCTTCGGCCCCCGGGGGCAGCGCGCCAAGCGCCAGCCCTGCAAAGGCGTTACCCAGGGCGTTCTCCAGTGAGGCACTGCCGGAGGTGGTGGAAATCTTCTTCGGGTTTGGCTTGGACATAGGGTTAAAGGGCTTCGGCCCAGAGCTGGGTGCGGGCGTGGTGGGCTGCGCCGGGTGCGATCTCGAGGCGATCTGGGCCGACGCTGCCGGTCTCTACACACAACATGTGGGGCCATTCGTCATCGCCAAAGTCCTCCATGGCGCGGGCCTTGGCAACCCAGGGGTTCCATACAATGGCGGAGGGTGCGCCGCTCTTTTCGATGCAGATGCGCCGCTTCAAGCCGGGGTCTTCGATCTGGTAGGGGCCGCTGGTGTGGTGGTAGACGCGGTCGGTCTCGCGGCTGAAACGGAGCGGCTCCTCCTGCTGTTGCGCGTGGTGAGGCTCCTCGATGGCCGTGGAATACGCCACGCCTTGCAGGCCACGGAGGGCCACTTCGCGCACATCGGCCACGTGGAAATAGGTGTGCCACGCTTCTTCGCAGGTAAATGGGGTTGCGCCGTGGTTCTCGACCTCCAGCTCCATGGTGAGCCGGGAGCCGATGCGCACCCGGTGCCGGAGCGTCCACTCCGCGGGCGTGTCGTTGTGCGAGTCGGCATCGGCCTCCAGCCGAAGGGTGAGCACGACTTCGTCCTCGCTTTCTTGCGCAGACTCCAGCGCCCACGGGCGAATGCGTGCCACGCCATGAGCCGGGGCGGCGGCATCTCCCGCCTTGGCGCCAAACCACGGGAAGACAAGGGGCACGCCACCGCGAATCGGCCGCCCGGCTTCAAACCGGCTGCGCGCGCTCAGAAAAAGCAGCGGCTCCTGCCCGTGCGCGCGGTAGTGGGTTACATGGGCTCCGTGGAGGTAGAGGTGCGCCTCGGCAAGCGGGGTGGCTATCTCCAGCCGGGGGAGCCCATTGGGCCCGGTGGCCAGCGTTACCGAAGGGGGAAGCGGGAAGTTGAGGTCCATACCTCCGGGGTTTTATACAATCCCCCCACCCCGCGCCGATGCAAAAACGCTCTACCGGCGG
Source organism: Chthoniobacteraceae bacterium (assembly GCA_037189965.1). Taxonomy (GTDB): domain Bacteria; phylum Verrucomicrobiota; class Verrucomicrobiia; order Chthoniobacterales; family Chthoniobacteraceae; genus DATMFV01. The sequence goes on from JBBCKB010000002.1 coordinate 1,872, forward strand.
GACTCCAGCACCGCTGCGGCAATGGCTTCGGCAATCTGCTCGCGGTACGCGGGGGTGTTGCTACGTGCGGCCTCGGTCGGGTGGGTCAGATAGCTGCACTCCACCAGCACGGCGGGCCCGCGCGAGTTGCGGAGCACGCGAAACTGCGCCGTCTTGATAAAGCGGTTGCGCAGCCCCGGCACGCCGTTGAGCCGCTGTTTGATCCGCTTGGAGACGACCGCAGTGCCCCGGTCGTTATGGTAAATTTCGGAGCCGTGGATGTGCCGCTTGGGCGAATAGTTGAAGTGGATCGAAAGAAAAAGCGAGTTGCGCTGGCGATTGGAGTACGCCACCCGTGTATCCAGCGGCACAAAGATGTCGCTCTGCCGGGTCATCACCACGCGCAGCCCCCCGGCCCGCAGCTTACTAGCCACGCGGAGGGAGACATCCAGCGCCACATCTTTCTCGCGCACGCGCGGGCCCCGCCCTCGGGAAAGCGCGCCAGAGTCGTGCCCGCCATGCCCGGCATCCACCACCACGGTATTGTACGGCACCCGCTGCCCCGAAGGCGCCGCACACCCACCCAGCCAAAGCGCCGCAAGCAAGCCCAGCAAAAGCCCCGCGCGCCCTCGGCAAACGAGGGAGACCAGACGCCGAGAGGTCTGCAATAGCGGGTTCATGAAGGGAAAGTAAAGAGGGAGCGACGGGCCTTGCATTCAGCGGCCCGCGCCCCCAAACATTTCGTACCGCCGCTATAGAGCGGCCTCTTTGCCAATTGTCAAGAAACGCCGCCCGCATTTCCTTTATGAAACAGAATCTCCTCTCTGCGGAAACTTCCCCCTACCTCCTCCAGCACAAGGAAAACCCCGTCGCCTGGCGCCCGTGGGGCGAGGCCGCCTTCGCCGCAGCCCGGGCCGAGCAGAAGCCGATTTTCCTCTCGATCGGCTACTCGACATGCCATTGGTGCCATGTCATGGCGCACGAATCGTTTGAAAACGACGCCACCGCCGCGTTGCTCAATGAAGCGTTCATCTCCATCAAACTCGACCGCGAGGAACGCCCCGATATCGACCGCGTCTACATGGCCTACGTGCAAGCCACCACCGGCAGCGGCGGCTGGCCGATGAGCGTCTTTCTCACCCCCGATCTGGAGCCCTTTTATGGCGGCACCTACTTCCCGCCGGAAGATCGCTACGGCCGCCCGGGCTTCCCCACCGTGCTGCGGCACCTTGCCAAAGTGTGGCAGGAAGATCGCGAGCGCCTCGTGGCGCACGGGCGCGAAGTCATCGCCGCCCTGCGCGAGCATACCGCCCCCGCCGCGCCCGGCTCCACCTTGCCCGGGCCCGAGCCGCTGCGCCTCCTTTGGGCGCAAGCCGCCGGGGGGTATGATGCGGAGGAAGGCGGCTTCTCCCCCGCGCCCAAGTTCCCCCGGCCCGCGCTATTGCACGCGCTCTTGCGGGTGGAAGCACGCTTCCCCGGCTCCGGTGCCGAAGCCCGCGAAGCCGCTCTGCATACCCTGCGCCGCATGAGCGCCGGGGGCATGTACGACCACCTCGGCGGCGGCTTCCACCGCTACAGCGTGGATGCGTACTGGCACGTCCCCCACTTCGAGAAGATGCTCTACGACCAAGCCCAGCTTGCCTGCACCTGTGTGGAAGCCTACCAGCTCACCGGCGAACCCGGCTTCGCCGCCACTGCGAGGGAAACGCTCGGCTACGTCCTCACCTCCCTCACCCACCCGGAGGGCGGCTTCTACGCCGCCGAAGATGCCGATAGCCCGCTGCCCGAAGACCCCACCCAACACGGCGAAGGCGCTTTCTATACTTGGTCGCAAGCCGAGATCGAAGCGCTCCTTGGCCCCGAGCACGCCCCCCTCTTCCTACGCGCCTACGGTGTGGAGCCCCAAGGAAATGCCCGCCCGGAGAGCGACCCCCATGGTGAGCTGACGGGGAAGAACACCCTCTACCGCGCCGTGGAGGATGCCCCCCTCGCCGCTGCCCTTGGCAAGCCGGAGGCCGAAGTGGCCGCCTCGCTCGCCCAGAGCCGCCGCATCCTCTTCGCAGCGCGTGCCCAACGCCCACGCCCCCATCTCGACGACAAAATCCTCACCGGGTGGAATGGCCTCGCCCTCTCCGCCTTTGCCCGTGCGGCCCACGCGCTGGGCGAGCCGAGCTTCCTCGCTGCTGCCGAAGCCGCCGCCCGCTTCCTGCACACCCACCTTTGGCACGGAGGCCGCCTCCTGCGCTCACACCGGGGCACCCCCGGCAGCGCCCCCGGCTTTGCGGACGACTACGCCTTCCTCATCCAAGGTTTGCTCGATCTTTACGAAGCCGGGGCTGAGATCCGCTGGCTCCAGTGGGCTGCCGAGCTTCAGCAGGTGCAGGACACCCTTTTTCTGGACCCCGCCCATGGCGGCTACTACTCCACCGCCGAGGGCGACCCGAGCGTCCTCCTGCGCCTTCGCGAAGAGCACGACGCCGCAGAGCCCGCTCCCAGCTCCGTCGCTGCACTAAACCTCCTGCGTCTTGGCCGCCTGCTGGGCGAGCCCGCCTTTACCCAACAGGGAGACGCCACCCTCCGCGCCTTTGCCGAGCCGCTCGCGCGCGCACCCCACGCTTTGCCGCAGATGCTTGTCGCCCTCTCCTTCGCTTACTCCGCGCCCACAGAGCTAGTGCTGGCCGGGCCGGTGGCCGCGTGCGCCCCCTTCCAGAGCGCCCGGGCCGCGCGGTTTCTGCCAGATTTGACCCTTCTTCATGCCGATGGCGGCCCCGGCCAGGCTTGGCTCGCCGAGCGGCTCCCCTTCCTACGCGGGCTCACCCCACCCAGCGGCCACTCTGCCGCCGCGTATCTGTGCAAAAACTTCACCTGCCAGCTCCCCGCTCTTACACCAGAAGCCCTCGCAGAAAGTCTATATATCCGATAGGGATTGACAAGCTCGCGTAAGCAGGCGCATCCTTCCCCTCGTCGTGAAGCCGCTCCTGCCTGCTACGCTCCTTTTTTTAGTCGCGCTCGCGCTCCCCACCTTGGCAGCGCCCAACCGGCTCGCTCGGGAGGCCTCCCCCTACCTGCGCCAGCACCAGAGCAACCCCGTGGATTGGCACCCATGGGGCGAAGCCGCCTTTGCCAAAGCGCGCACCGAGGGGAAGCCGATCTTCCTCTCCTCCGGCTACTCCACGTGCCATTGGTGCCACGTCATGGCGCGTGAATCGTTCTCCAGCCCGGCCATTGCCAAGCTGCTTAATGATTCGTTCATCTCCATCAAGCTCGACCGCGAAGAGCGCCCCGATGTTGACCGCCTTTACATGACCTTTGTGGAAGCCACCACCGGCAGCGGCGGCTGGCCGCTCAATGTCTTCCTCACCCCGGAGTTGAAGCCCTTCTACGGCGGCACCTACTTCCCCCCGCAAGACCGGGGGGGCCACCCCGGCTTCGCCACCGTGCTCGAGCAAGTCGCCACGGCTTGGAAAAACGAGCGCCCCCGGCTCACCGGGCAGGGAGACGCCGTCCTCGCCGCTCTTAAAACGCGGGCCGCCCTTCCCCCTGCATCCACGGGCCTCCCCTCCCCCGAGCCGCTGCGCCTTGCCGCCACCCGGCTCGCCGCTTCGTATGATGCCGCGTGGGGCGGCTTCTCCGACGCGCCAAAGTTTCCCCTCCCCTCGCGGCTGCGCGCCTTGCTTCGTGTAGAAACCCACTTCCCCGCCTCCGCAGAAGGCAAGGCCTCGCGCGAGCAAGCCCTCCTCACCTTGCAGAAAATGGCCGCGGGCGGTTTGTACGATGCCCTTGGCGGCGGCTTCCACCGCTACAGTGTGGATGCGGAGTGGCGAGTCCCCCACTTCGAGAAAATGCTCTACGACCAGGCCCTCCTCACCGTCGCCTATCTGGAAGCGTACCAGCTCACCGCCGACCCCGCCTTTGCCACCACCGCCTCCGATACCCTCGCCTACACCCGCACCCGGCTCGGGCACCCCGGTGGCGGCTTCTACGCCGCCGAAGATGCTGAGAGCCCGCTCTCCGAAGTCCCCGACCAAAAGGCGGAGGGCGCTTTCTATACATGGGCACAGGCCGAAGTCGAAGCCCTCCTCGGCCCGGAAGCCGCCCCCCTCTTTATTGAAGCCTATGGCATCACCCCCGTGGGCGAGCCCGGCTTTGGCGGGCGCAGCATCCTCCACCGCGCCACCCCCACCGCCACGCTCGCCAATGCCCACCGACTCTCGCCCCAGGAAGTGGAAGCCTCTCTGGCCCAAAGCCGCGCCCGCCTCCTCGCCCAGCGCGCCCAACGCCCGCCGCCGCATCGGGATGAAAAAATCATCACCGCGTGGAATGGCCTCGCCATCTCCGCGTTTGCGCGAGCCGCCCACCCGCTGCGCGAGCCCTCGCACCTCGCCACCGCCGAGCGCGCCGCCCGCTTTGCCAAAGAGAAGCTCTGGCACGGAGGCCGCCTCCTGCGCTCGTGGCATGGCGATACCCCCGGGCCGCAAGGCGTCGCCCAAGACTACGCCTACCTTATTCAGGGCCTGCTCGACCTTTATGAAGCCGGGGGTAACACCGGTTGGCTCCAGTGGGCCGTCGAGCTTCAGGAAGTGCAAGACACCCTCTTTCTCGACGCCAAACACGGCGGCTACACCTCCAGCACCGCAGGCGAGCTTCTTCTTGATCTGCGTGAAACGCACGACGGCGGCGAGCCCGCCCCCAGTTCCGTCGCTGCCTTAAACCTCCTGCGCCTCGGCCGCCTGCTCGGCAGCGAAGCCCATACCGAGCGGGGAAACTCCACCCTCCGCGCCTTCGGGGCCCCGCTCGCTTATTCGCCAGAATCGCTCACCCAGCTTCTTCTCGCTCTCTCCTTCGCCCACTCGGCCCCGGTGGAGATCGTCCTCGCCGGGCCCGCAGAGGCCCGCGCCCCGTACGAGCACCTCATCGCCAGCCGCTTTCTCCCCCACGCCACCGTGCGCCATGCCGACGGCGGCCCCGGGCAAGCGTGGCTCACCCGGCACCTGCCTTACCTTGAGGGGCTAGCCCCACCCACCGGCCACGCCGCAGCCGCCTATCTTTGCGAAGCCAACGCCTGCCGCCCCCCTGCCACCACCCCCGAAGCCCTGGCCCGCCAACTGGGGAAACCTCATGGAAAACCCGGGGGTTGACCTCCCCTTTCCCCGGATGGCACCCTCCCCGGCAGACATGAAAGCCCTGCCCCCCCTTGCTCTCCTCGGCTTCGGCCTCATTTTCTGCCTCCCCGGCTGCGCCCAACCGGGGCAGGCCGGGAAGCCCAAGAAACCGACCGCCGCTGTGAAGACCGATGCCCGGGCCCACCACCCCAAGCACCTTCGCGTCCGCACCACCGCCTACATTGGCAGGAAGAACGCTATCGGCGGCCCGCTCAAACATGGCACCGTAACAAGCGCCGCCTCCGATTGGTCCAAATTCCCCCTCGGCACCCGCTTCCGTATTCGCGAAACGGGCAAGGAGTACATTGTGGACGACTACGGCAGCGCCCTCGTCGGCACCCTTACCCTCGATCTCGCCAAGCGCAACAACGCAGGCATCCGGCAGTGGGGTGCCCGTTGGGTCAACATCGACATTCTGGAGTGGGGCTCCCCGCGCCGTAGCCTGGAAGTCCTCAAGCCGCGCCAGAAATACCGCCACATCCGCCCGATGGTCACCGCCCTCAAAGCACAGGCCGAGGGCCTCCCCGCCGAGTTCCACCGCACCGAGCTGCGCTAGTGTGGTGAGTCAGAAGTGAATGAAATGATTTTGAGGTGATTTTTCAGGCACTTCAAGGCGTCGAGCGAAGCCGATATCTATAGATACCGGCTTTGCGAGCAACGCAGAAAGGCCGGAAAAGCGCCCAAAAGAATGAAATGAATCTCTGACTCACCACACTAGCGGTAAGTTTCACGAATCCTCCGCTCATCTGCCTCCGGTAGCTTGTTGAGGAACCGCTCGGAAGGAACGAGCATCCGGAGCTTCTTCGTCGGCAAATCCAGCTCGCCGACGAACTGCCGCATGCCGATATAGAGCTTACGCCCATCTGCCGAGAGCGCGGCAGATTGCGGGTAAAGGCCCCACCACGGTGCATCTGCAAACAGCATCGAAACTTCCCCTCCTTTGCCCACCCGCACCGCGGAGTTGGCAAGTACCACGACCAACGCGCCATCGCCATCAACCACCACCGCACGCGGCGCAGCGGGCAGGGAGGCCACATCCTCTGTCTGCCACCGCCCCTCCGGCTCAGGCTTGAAGATCCGCATCACCGACCCAAACCCCGGCCCCAGATGAGCCAACCCTTCAATGGCATACAGCCCACCCGGCAAAGAAAAAAAGCTAACGACATGGGAAGCCTCAATCTTGTAATGGCGCTCTCCCTCGGGGCTAAACCAGCAAAGCTCGGCCCCAAACTCCCCATGATCAAAGCCCACCAGCCACCCATCTTCCACCTTCGCAGAAGCCCCTACCCGATGGAACTTCCCCTCCTTTGGCTTAAACCCGGGCAGCTCGCCCTCCACGCGGACTTCCTCCTCCCCAATCTTGCCGTGGACCTCCCCGCCCTTTGTAAACACCCGGCACATGTGCGGGGAGCGATTGGCTCTATAAAACCATAAATAACGCTCCCCCGACTTTCTCTCCGGGGGAATCGTCACCTCCTCCCACTTCGTCACATCAACGGGGTAGCCCGGCTCCTCTGCCCGAACGGGCAGGAGCGCCATCAACAAGCCAAGAAGCAACAAGGCGCGTCGCATTGGCCGAAGATTTTACCCGATCCCACGCCCCGTGCCCACTCCACAATAAGCTTCCTCCTCTTTTTCAAAAGCCCCCACTGCACACGAAAGCGGCGGAGAGCCGCCTCACTCCAAGACGCTTTCGCGTTTCTTACCAGCGCCATGCGGACGCGGCAGCGTCTTGGAGTGCGGTCGCCCCCGACCGCTTTGGCGTTGGGCTCCCTCTATCTCACAGGCCGCCGGAATAAACCCGGCGGCCCGTAGAAAAAAAACACCCGCGCGCTACCACCACGTGCTCCAGCGCTTGGTGCCCCACTCGTAGCCATTCACGTGGCCTTTGGCATCAAAGCCGATCACCCCGCCCTTGTACTGGTGGGTAAACCCGCCGTAAACGGGGATAAAGTCGCGCCCACTGCGACGCGGCCGGTAGACCCATACCTCCCCATTTCCCTTCTGCTCCACCGAGCGGGGCGCGCCGTAGCGCTGGCGCACTTGCTCCTTGGTCATCCCCACCTCGGGCTCTTTGTTCCACTCGCTGCGGTCTCCCCGGTGCTCCTCGCGCTCCTGCTCGGTGGGGGCGACCCCACCTCCTTGCGAAGTGGGCGCATGCCCACCGGTTGAAGAGCAACCACTCATCATGCCGACTCCAGCGAGCCCGGCCACTGCTACCATCAAAGAAAGCGTTTTCATGCACTTCGCTTTTAGCGAAAGCCGCCCCTCCACAAAAGGGCAAACAATGGACAAATGACGGATAAATTGGACATTTCATTGACAAACCACCTGAAGCCTTCAATATCCCCCAGCCGTGCCCGAACCAGAGCCCATGCCCATCGCCCCCTCGGCCCGTGTGCGGCATTATTTGGACAAATTGGGCAAATCCTCCAAGCCCCAACGGCTTCCCGCGTGCAATGACCTTGCCGACGAGCTGGGGGTGAGCCCGGGCACGGTTAAAAACGTCTACCGTGCTCTGGCCGCCGAGGGGTTGGTGCGCAGCCAAGTCGGGGTGGGGTCGTTTTGGGTCGGCAACACCGAGGCAGCCCCCCGGAGCGAAGCCCCGCTGCGCATCGGCGTCACCGTCTCTTCCACCGCGCCGGAGTCGCGCTGGCAGGGAAATGACGGGTGGGGTGGGCGCATCTTTGGCGGCGTCCTCCAAAGCCACCTTGCCCACGGCCAGCGCGTCCAGCTGGAAGCCTGCGGCCACCTCCTGCCCGACGGCACGCTGGAGAAAGCCCATACCACAGACCACCTTGATGGGTTGATTATTTTTGATCTCAAGCCGATCCCCCCCCGCCTCACGGACAGCGGGGGGCGGCTCATCCCGCATAGCCGGCTCAACCCCAATGGCACGCTGGAGCAGGCCAACTATGTCTCCCCCGACTATTACTACTCCGCGCGCACGCTCGGCGCCGCGTGGCGGGTGGCCCGGCGGCGGCGCGCGCTCTTTCTCTCCGCCACCGAGCTTCTCCGCTCGCCCTCTTCTCAGCTACGCTACAGCGGGCTGGCCTGCGGCCTGGCCGAGGAGCCCGGTGTACGGCTGCGAAGTGTAAACTGCCACGGTGGCACCGAAGCGGCCGCATTTGCCGCCGTCAACCACCTGCTCGAAGGCGGCTGGGTGCCAGATGCCGTGTTTACCGCAGGCATCCACCTCGCCAAAGGGGCCATCATGGCGCTCCAGCAAGCGGGCATCTCCATCCCGCGCGATGCCAGCGTCGTCAGCGGTAGCCCTGCCACGATTTCCTCCGGGCCGATGACGATCACCGCCACCGCCCACCCTTTGGAAAAGGTGGGCCGCGAAATGTTTGAAATGGTCCTGCGCCGCATCGCCTCGGGCGGTGCAGATGAGCCCGCGCGCATCCTCCCGGTCCCATTTGCCATTGGGGCGAGCACTTCGGCGGATGAAAACGCCACCCTCTCCGCCCACTCTATTTTATGACAACCCAACCCATCCCCGTAGCTATCATCGGCCTAGGCCGTGCTGGCTGGAACCTCCACCTCCGCCCCATCCTTCAGTTGCCGGGCTTCAAGGTCACCGCCGTGGCGGACCCTGTCGCCGAGCGCACGCAGGAAGCGGCAGACCAGACCGGCTGCCGCCAGTTCTCCAATATCGACGATCTGCTGGCCGATACCGATGCGCAGGTTGTTGTCGTCGCCACCCCCTCCTCCACCCACTATAGCGACACCCTCAAAGTGCTCCGCTCCGGGCGGCACTGTATCGCCGAGAAGCCGCTCGCCCTCTCTGCCAAAGAGGCAGACGAGCTTGTCTCCCTCGCCCGCGAGAAGAATCTGCACCTCTTCATCAACCACGCCCACCTGCATGGCAAAGAGTTTCACGCCATCAACTCCGTCCTCCAGAGCGGCATCCTCGGGCCGATCTTCCACCTGCGCACCTTCTGGGGCCACTACGCCCGCCGGTGGGATTGGCAGACGCTGCGCAAAAACGGCGGCGGCCAGTTGAACAACACCTGCCCGCACACGCTGAGCCTCGTCCTCCCGCTGCTTGGCTCGCCCGTCAAGCGCGTGGTGGCAGACTTGCGCAACATCAAAGACGCAGGCGACGCCGAAGACCATGTCGAGCTGCTCCTCTTCACCGAAAACGGGGCCACGGCCAATGTCGTCGTCTCCAGCGCCATCGCTGCTGCCGCACCGAAGTGGATCATCTCCGGGAAATACGGCACCCTCACCTGCAACGCGGGGGTGATCACCCTCAAATACTACAACCCGGCGGAAGCCCCCGAGCTTTCCGTCCTCGATACGGCCGCCCCCGGCCGCCAGTACCTGCGCGAAGAGCTGCCGTGGAAGGAAGAAACCCGCAAGGTGGATGACCACCCGGAGATCCCCGCCTTCCATGCCAACGCGCTCGCCGTCCTTCAGGGCAAGGCCGAGCCGATCGTCACCGCCGAGAGCGCGGCCGAGGTCGTCCGCGTCACCGAAACCGCCTACCGCGAAGCCGGTATTCTTTAAGCTTAAAAAAACCAACTTCACTTTATGTCCACACCCTACCGCCTGGCCTACATCGGCCTCGATACCTCCCACGTCGTCGCGTTCACCAAGCTGCTCCACAACACCGATGAGGAGCACCACGTCGCCGGGGCCCGCGTCGTCGCCGCCTTCCCCGGTGGCTCGCCGGACCTCGATGTCAGCATCAACCGCGTCGAAGGTTTCACCAACACCCTGCGCGATACCTTCGGCATCGAGATCGTCTCCACCATCGCCGAGCTCAAAGGCAAGGCCGACGCCATCTTCCTTGAGTCGGTAGATGGGCGCGTGCACCTCGAGCAGTTCCGCGAAATCGTCGGCTGGGGCCTCCCCGTCTTCATCGACAAGCCGCTCACCGCCTCCTCTGCCGACGCCCGCGAGATCCTGCGCCTGGCTAAGGAAAACAACGTGCGCGTGATGACGGCCTCCGCCATCCGCTACGCCCAGCCCTTCCAGACCGCGCTGGCGGACGCCGAGGGCGGCAACATCACCGGGGGCGATTTCTTCGGCCCCATGGCGATCATCGACAAGCTCCCCGGCTTCTACTGGTACGGCATCCACTCCGTGGACATGCTTTACGCCGCCATGGGCGCGGGGTGCAAGAGCGTCACCGTGACCCGCCGGGGCGAGCTCGACATCATCGTCGCCGAGTGGGCGGATGGCCGCCTCGCCACCCTGCGCGGCAACCGCACGGGTAACAACGGCTTCGGCGGCACCCTCCACCGCGAGAAGCGGAGCGTGCAGTTTGACGTGGCCACCACCAACAAACCGTACTACGCCAGCCTCCTGGACCAGGTGCTCGCCTTCCTCGGCGGCGCCACCCCGGTGGCGCTGGAAGAGTCCGTCGAGATCATGCGCTTCCTCGAGGCCGCTAACGAAAGCGCCGAGACAGGCAAGACCGTCGCGCTGTAAACCGGCAGCAACGTTCTGAAAATACGAAACCCCGGAGAGGGAGCCTTCCTCTCCGGGGTTTTCTTTTGTGATTTGTGCGGGCTTAGCGGTTCTTCCCGCGCCCATCCACGGGCCATACGCCCACGATTTCCTCGCCGCGCACGGCGATCACCTCATCCGCGAGGTTGAGCACGGGGCAGATATGTGCGGGCACAAAGCGAAGGCGGTCTCCGATTTTGAGATCATCCACCCCCGCCCCCTCCACATAGCCATGCTCTTCGTTGCAACGGGTCACTTGCAGGCCCGTGCCCGCAACCTCCCACGCCGAGCACCCGAAGTTGGGCGACTTATCCCCCGAGAACGTCTTCGAGCCCGCGTCGATCAACGCCAGGCCGGGCGCAGGCCGGTCCACCACGGTGGCGAGCACCGTCACCGTCGCTCGATCCCACGGCAGCACTTTCGAAGAGGCGCACAAGGCGAGATCACCAAATACATACGCCCCCGGGCGCACCGCCTGCACGGCGGGCCGCGAGGCCATCCGCAGCGCGGTAACGCTACACCCGGGCCAGATCGGCAGCTCCGGAGCAATGGCATCGCGCGTCTCCTTGAGGATGCGGTGCACCTCATCCGTCACCCCATCCAACTCCTCCGGAGCGGCGCGGTAAGTGTGCCCCTCGTGCGAGTAAAACCCGCGCAACCGCAAGTGCGGAGCGGCCTCCACGGCTTCCGCAATGGCGCGGCACTCTTCCAGCGAGCGCCCCCCTTCGCGGTTGAGGCCCGTGTTGACGGCCAACATCACCGGCAGCGTAAGGTCTACCGTGGCGAGCACCTTCTCCAGCGCCTCCACCTGCGCCACGCTCGTGGCGGCGAGGATCAGCTCATCCAGCGCAGCCGCCAGTGCAGCGAGCCGCAGCGCCGAGCGGGGGTCGACAATCGAGTGCGCTACAAAAATACGCCGCACGCCGGAGGAGAGCATCGCCTCGGCCTCGCCGATCTTGGCACAGGTAAGCCCTTTGGCCCCCAGCTCAAGCTGGCGCTTGGCAACGGCAGGAAGCTTGTGGGTTTTGATGTGAGGCCACAGCTCGACTGCATGCCGGTCGCACTCGGCCTGCATTTCGGTGAGGTTTGCCTCCATCCGCTCCACATCGAGGAGCAGCCGGGGGGTTTCAAGATCGTGGACGGTTTGGGCAGAGATCGCGTTCATTGTAAAAAAATCAGGCAGGCAAGGTTTCGAGGCCGAGGAAGGCGAGCGTATTGGCCGAAGCCACTTTCTCAAAAAGCGGCTGGGGCACCGCACGCAGCGCCTCCACTTCCTCGCGGTAAGTGCTCCAGAGCTTGGGCGGATCTTTGGTCACCCATGATTGGAAGGGCGAGTCGCTCCCCCACATCAGCTTCTCCGGGTAAGCCGCAGCCATATCGGCCAGCACGCGGCCCGGGTCCGAATAGTCCGAAGGGAAACGCCGCTCCAACGGAGCCACCGTGGCGGAGTTTTTGACGGCCAGCTCGCAATGGATGCGGTGGGCCGAGCAGTCGTACCAACAGTTGGGAAGCTCTGCGATGCGGTCGAGCGCTGGTTTATCAAACCGGCACGAGTGCGCCGCGCAAAAGCGGATATCCGGGTTGGCCTCGGCGATGTCCACAATATCGTGCGCCTGCGCCCAGAGGTCCGCCGGGTTAATGCTGGAGTGAATGAGGAACGGCACATCCCACTCGCGCGCCAGCTCCAGAAAACCGCGCCCCTCAGCCAGCAGCGATTTGATCGGGCTCTGGATCATCGTCGATTGGATCTTCAACCCATACACCGGGTACTCCTCCTTGAGCTTGCGCAGCTGCGCAATCTGCGCGGCTTGCTCGCGAAAGGGGTCGAGCATGGCAAAAGGGAGTGTGCGCCGCCCCATCTCGGGGAAGAGGCCGTAAATCTCCTCCATCATCCGCCGGTTCTCCAGCGCGTAGGGGATCGTTTCAAGCCCGCCTTCCAGCGCGATCTCCCCCTTGCGGAGCCGCTGCAGGTTGAGCGCGCTGTAAAGCACCATTGGGAAGACGATGAACGCATCGACCCCATTGAGGGAGCCATGGTGGTCCAGCGTTGGCAAATCCTGCGCGTAGGGGTATTCCCCCCGGAGGTAAAACATCAGATCCGCACCGAGGTGGTTGTGGCAGTCAATGATCATGAGGCAAAAGAAGCTTGGGCAAGCAGTAAAACCATTCCCGAAGGGAGGCAAGAAATGCTTCTCAAGAATCTTTGAAAACCGGCACACTTCCGGCTAAAATCTTCCCCACTGACCCGTGGCCAACCCGTTTGAGAAGTTTCCCCGTTTTCGCCGGACTCCGAAGGCACCCCTTCATAAAAGCCCGGTAGAGCCGAGTGCCCCAAAGATCCACCTCCCCCGGGCCGTGGGCCTCAAGCCCGGCACCGGCTGGCACAAGCGCAACTTCGTTACCGAAGTGCTCATCCCCTCGCTCTTTACCAAGCGGGTGGGCGAGCCGCTCTCGCCGCTCTTCCCGGAGCTAAGCTCGGGAGATATCGGCATCACGTGGATCGGGCACGCCTCCTTCCTCATCCAGACGCAAGGGAGCAACCTCCTTGTCGACCCCAATTGGGCCAAATGGCTCAAAGTCATCAAGCGCCTGCGCCACCCCGGGCTCGATATTCGCAACCTGCCCAATATCGACATGGTGCTCGTCACCCACGCGCATTTTGACCATCTCGACCGCCGCTCCCTGCGCACCGTCGCGGGGGACCAACCGATTGTCGTCCCTTTTGAAGTCGGCAACCTCGTGCACGACCTCGGCTTCCGCTCCGTCCATGAGTTGAATTATTGGGACCAGTTTGAGCATGGCCCCGCGCGGATCACCCTCACCCCGTGCCACCACTGGGGCGCGCGCATGCTCCATGATTCACACCGGGGCTTTGGCGGGTACATCATCGAGATTGGCGGGCGAGTCATCTACCACTGCGGAGATACCGCGTATTTTGACGGGTTTACCGAGATTGGCCGCCGCTTCCCGATCGACATCGCGCTGCTCCCCATCGGCGCGTACGACCCGCCCAGCGGCCGCGAAGTCCATATGAACCCCGAGGAAGCCGTAACCGCCTTTCTCCAGCTCGGCGCCAAGCAGATGGTGCCGATGCACTACGGCTCCTTCCGCCTGAGCTTCGAGCCGCCTGATGAGCCCCTCCTGCGGCTACGCCTCGCCGCAGAGAAGTACGGCATCGCCGAGCGTATCTCCGTAATGACGGAAGGGATGCCGCTGGTGTTTTAGGGGCTGAGCTCCACGTCTGCCAGCGGGCGTTTCTGCGAAACGCCATGGGTTGGACCGCCGTTTCACCGAAACGGCCTACAATTCCTCCAACTCGGCTCTTCACTCCCAATGCAAAAACCCCTCCCGGCGTAAACGCCAGAAGGGGTTTTTGATAAGGGTACGAATCGGTTCTAGACCGATACGTGGCTTAGAACGAGACGTTCAGGCCGCCGTTGAACACAAACGTGTTGTGGCCGCTGGCCTGGATCGAGTTCGCCTGAGCGAGACCGCCGTGCAGGTAGTAGTAGGTGGCACCGGCGTTCACCGACCAGGAGCCATAGGCTGCCGGGATGAAGCCGAGGGCGACCGAAGCGTTCACACCGCTGGAGAAGTACCCGAAGGTACGATTCCGGTGGTAGAAGTCGTTGGTGCCGAAGCCGACCGTCTGCGGGAGGGTGACCGTCACAGGGCCGAAGGCAGGCAGCGCCGGGGCGATACCGACCTCATAGTAGTTGCCATGGCCACCGCTCTTGCCGTTGCCCAGGTTGCCCTGAAGCTCACGAACGTAGGAAACGTGAGGACGGAGGGCGAAAGCACCGAGAAGCTCGGAGTCATCATAGTCAACGCGGGCCGTCAGGTTGCGGGAAGCACCGAAAGCACCGTTGGGGCTGTTGGCTTCGAGGTAGCCAACCGTGAGGGTCAGGCTACGGAAGAACTCCAGCGAGAGAGCCCCGCTGTAGTCGAACTCGTACCAGACGGAGGAAGTGCTCCGGCCGGGGTTGCCCTCGGCAGCGCCCTGGGCGGTGCGAGCGGAGTTGAGGCTGCTCCAGAGGCCGAGCCCGAAGCTCACCTTGGTCAGAGCGCCGTCACCCTCGTACAGGTTGAAGTAGAGGTCGAGATAAGGCTGGGCCATGAAGCCCTGGTTCTCGCGGATAACGCCACGGTTGATGTACTGGGAGGCAAAGTTGACGCCCAAGTCACCGGAGATGGCGGATTTCTGCGTTTCCTCGACGACCACGGTCTCCTTAACCGAAACGGTTGCCGTTCCGGCCATAACGGAGCCAGAGAGAATCGACCCGGAGAGCGCGACTGCGCACAGGGCCAACTTAAGGTTGTTGGATTTCACCATTTGTGTGTGTGTTGGTTTGTTGGTTTGGGCCGGAGGCAACCGGCTTGAGCAGGAGTTACCAGAGAAAGTAAGCAGATGGGAAGGACTTTTTCCCTGATGGACACAATAATGCATCCCCCGATCCCCTTCTTCGGTAATTCCCGGGCAGATTCTCCACGACCAAAAGGGTAACGCCAGCAAATTCGCACCCTTTTTTGCCCTTTCTGTCACAATGTGGCGCTTCGGAGGGCAAGAAGTTGCATCTGCAACTTGGAAACACCCCGCCATTCGTTACGGCTGACGCGGAAAACCAAGTCCCACGGAGGCCGGGGCAAAGCCCCTACAGGGGCGTTGAAGTAGATCGCCTCCTGCCGGGCACGCCCCTGCCCCAGTACGAGGCGGAGGTGCTTCTCTTTAAGAATACGCGGCTCCTCCAAGGGGCGCACGCCCCGCGCCATAAAGAGGGGCTGGGGGTTGCCGATGCCAAAGGGCTGCAAGGCTTCATGCGTTTCGAGAAATGCCGCATCCATCTCTGCGAGAGAAACTTCCCCATCCAATCGCAACCGGGGGCGCAAGGCTTCGGCATCCAGCGAGGCCCGGGCCCATTGGCGGAAGGCTTGCGCAAAGGAGGCAAGCTGCTCCTGGCGGAGCGTCAACCCCGCAGCCATGGCGTGCCCGCCAAATTTCTCCAGGTAGGGGGCGCATGCCTCAAGCGCCTCGACGAGGGAGAACCCTTCGATACTCCGGCCGCTCCCTTTACCCAGGCCCTGTTCATCAAACCCGATAACGAGGGTGGGCCGGTGGAACTCGCGGGCCAGCCGCGCGGCGACGATGCCGACCACCCCAGGGTGCCACCCCTCGCCTCCGACGACGATGGCCGCCTCCGCCTCGACCCCGGGGGGTACCTGCTCGCGGGCAGCCTCCAGCGTGCGGCGCTCGACTTCCTGCCGCTCGCGGTTGAGCCGGTCCAACCCCATGGCCAACGTGCGGGCGCGAGAGGCGTCGGTAGTGAGCAGGAGCTCCAGCGCATCGGCAGCACTGCCGAGTCGCCCCGCAGCGTTCAGGCGCGGGCCGATCTGGAAGCCGACCTGCGTTGGCGAAAAGGGAGGCTGGATGCCGGAGACTTCCGCAAGGGCGGCAAGCCCCACCCCGCGCAGATGAGCGGCCTGCCGAAGCCCATGGGTAACGAGGATGCGGTTTTCACCCACCAGCGGCACGAGATCGGCCACAGTGCCGATGGCCACGAGGTCGAGCGATTCACGGAGGTCAAACCCCTCCAGCACGCGCTGCTTAAGGAGCGCGTGGCAGAGCTTGAAGACGAGCCCGGCGGTGCAAAGCGTCTCCCACTCGGCTGCGCCGGCACAATCGGGTCGCTTGGGGTTGACCAGAGCAACGCAGCACGGCATACGGCTCTGGCATTCATGATGGTCTACCACCACACACTCCACCCCACGCTCGGCGAGCCATGCGATTTCGTCGGGCGAGGCAGTGCCGCAATCCAGCGCCACAAGCAGCTCGGGGGCAGTCTCTTCCACACACCGGGCCACCCCTTGGGGCGTAAGGCCGTACCCCTCCTCCATGCGCGAGGGGAGAAAGCAGCGCACCTCCGCGCCGTACGCCCTCAATAACCGGGCAAGCAACGCCAGAGAGGTGACACCGTCGACATCGTAGTCGCCATAAAGAACGATGCGCCGCCGGGCATCCACCGCCGAGAACAGCGCCTCCACCGCCTTGGCCATATCGGGGAGCAGGAACGGATCGCCCAATGTTTTGAGCATCGGGCGCAGGAACGCCTCGCTCGCCCCCCGGCGTAGCAGCAGAGCAGCTAGGACGGGGGCACACCCCAGCGTAGCCGCAAGGCGGTGGGTGGCCTCTTGGGGCGGCTCATTCTCCGGCAACAGCCAGAGCGGCGGGGTAGTAGGGGTGTCGATAGCGGGAAGTCTGGTTTAGGCCCACGGGTGGCGGAAGCCCGGGTGTTCGCACCGTAAGTGGGTGCGCTCGGTAGCATCATCCGCCGTGTAGACGGCGTACTCGATCGGCCCGCTATGGTACCCCCCGGCAAGCGCCTTTTCGCAGTGGCGGATAAAGCGGAGCGCCGGGGCAGCGGCCAGGGCCCAGCGGGGAGTCACCGCGCGCAGCCGCGCCACCTCGGGGCCGGGCTCTGCGGTCAGACTCAGGTTATCTGGCAAAATGGTGAAGGTCGAGAGGTAGCGCCGCAAGATCCGCGTGCGCACGCCCGAGCGGAGCAGGCGCACCAGCCAGTCGGCATCTCCAGCGGCTCGGTAGCCGGGGTCAAACCGAATGCCTCGCTCCAGCAGGCGGCTACGGAAAAAGAGGGTGCAGGTAAAATCGTAAAGATGGTCGCTCAGGATCATCGCCGGGCGCAGCGGGGTGGAGCGGCGGAAGGCGAGAAGCTCCGAGTCGCCCCCCAGGAGAAGGCAATCTCCCACTACAAGGTCGGTCTCCGGGTGGGCCTCAAACTCACGCTTCACCGCATCCAACGCGCCGGGGAGGTATTGCTCGTCACAGTTGAGGATGGCAAACACATCCCCCGTGACGCGGCGAAAAGCGTGGTTTAGCGCATCGTACATCCCCCGGTCGGGCTGTACGATCAGGCTTGCCTGTGTCTCCCAACGGACGTAATGCTCCAGTTCCTGCCCGGTGCCGCCATCCTGGATGAGATGTTCCACCCCGACCCCTTGCTGGTCGGCCACCGAGCGGATACAACGCTTGAGCCACCCGAGCTGGCGGTAACTGGCGGTGAGGATGGAGAATTTCATTTCGTTAAATCAGTGTGTCCTTAAAGAAACCAAAGGGGTACTTTAGAATTCTTGGACGGTCCATTTAAACTCCTTATTTTTGCCCACACCCCGCCTCCGCACCATGGCCAGAGCTACATGGTCAAGCTCATGCTGGACGGCTTCGGGGGAGACCGTCGCGTCGGTGGCGAAGAGGGGGCAACCGGGCCGGTCGTGTGCTACCACGTCAACAGCCGCGTCTCTTCGGGGATGGAGGATATCGGGGAAATGCGGGTTGGGAAGCTCCTCTCCATCGTCGGCTATTGCTTGGAAGCGATCTGGTGCCGCTTCCGCCACGGGGTGGATACGTTCTACTACGTCCCCGCGCCCGGCAAGCGCTCGGCGCTCTATCGGGACTGGGTGGTTTTAAGCCTCTGCCGCCCGTTTTTCCACCGCTTCATCCTCCACTGGCACGCGGTGGGGCTCTCAGAGTGGCTCGGCAAAGAGGCCAACTGGGTGGAGCGGCGCATCACCCGGTGGCTCTTTCGCCATATCGACCTCGGTGTGGCGCTGGCCATCCCCAGCATGTACGACCCCCTTTGGTTTGAAGCACGGCAAGTGGCCGTGGTACCCAACGGCATTCCAGACCCATGCCCGGACTGCGAGGAGCGCCTCCTACCCCGGCGGTTGGCGCGCCCGCTGCGGCGGCTGCTCTACCTCGCCCACTGCACCCGGGAGAAGGGGCTTTTCGATACGCTCGAAGCACTCGCCCTCTACAACCAGCGCCACCCGGACGCTCCGCTGGAGCTGACGGTGGCCGGGGCCTTCCTCGAGGAAGCCGAGGAGCAGGAGTTTCGCACCCGGATCGCGCAGGGGGATCTTGCCTCCGCCGTCCACTATGCCGGCTTTGTCCATGGGGACGAAAAGGTGCGCCTGCTCGAAGAGAGTGATGCGCTCTGCTTCCCCACCTACTACCGGGCCGAGGGGCAGCCGGTAAACCTCATTGAAGCGATGGCGTTTGGCCTTCCCATTATTACCACCCGGTGGCGCGCCATCCCCGAGATCCTCCCGGCAGACTACCCGCTCAGCGTCCCCCCTCAGAACCCGGAGAAAATGGCCGACGCACTGGAGGCGCTCTGCGCCCTGCGCCCGCAAGCGGCGTTGCGCGCGGAGTTTACCCGCAAATTTACCCTCACCGCCCACTTGGATAGCCTCTTGCAAGCGCTGCGCCAAAGCCGGGTGCGCCCGAAGGTCACGCGCGACCGGGCGTTTTAGCCACAGGAGCAGCAGGAGCGTTCTTGAGCTCCGCAAAGTACATCCGCCCGGCGGACGTTTGCAGCACCCCGGCCACGACGACTTCCACACTCTGCCCGATCAGCCCGCGCGCGTGGTTGACGACCACCATCCCCCCATCGGGCAAGTAGCCGACAGCTTGGTGCGCATCGCGCCCGGGCTTGATGAGCACCAGCTCCAGCTCCTCCCCCGTGGCGAGCACGAGGGAAAGCGCCTGGCTTAGCTCCTGCAAATGGAGCACCGCCACGCCCTCCAGCCGGGCCATCCGGGCAAGGTTGGCATCCAACGTGAGCAAGCGGGCCCGCAGGTAGCGGGCAAAAAGGATGAGCTGGCGATCGACAGGGGCATCGGGGTCGCCCTCGGGGGCAAAATCGCTCACGGTGATGCTCATCTCCGGGCGACGCTGCATGTCGTTGAGCAAATCCAACCCGCGCCGACCCCGCTCGCGCTTGAGCGGCTCGGCAGAGTCGGCCAGACGCTGAAGCTCCTCCAGCACAAACCGGGGGATCGCCAGCGTGGAACTCAGGAACCCCGTCTGGCAAAGACCCGGCAGGCGGCCATCGATAAGCACACTTGTATCGACCACCAGCGGCGCATCGTGCACCGCAGCGCGCTGGAAGCGGACATAGGGGATCAGAAGGGCAAATTCATCCCGATTCCCCCGGACGGCCAGCATGGTCCCCAAATACCCGAAGGTCGAGTAAAGGCCGATGCTGATGATCCAGCGCACCTGCTCTGTCGTGTAAAGCAGCACCCCGGAGGCCACCAACAACCGCGCCGCCGCCAGCCCAAGGAGCATGCCAATCGTCGCCGTAGAGAAGATCCGCAACGAAAACCCTTTGAGAAGGCGGTCTGCGAGCACCACCGTCAACCCAAACACCAGGCCCACCATCCCCCCCACTGCGGCGGTTTGGAAGACGACTTCGCCCACCCGCATCCCCATAAACAGGCCGAAGCAGACAAAGAGGACGCGAAACAGGTTAATAGTACGAACGGGAGGCACGAGCGGTCTTTTTTGGGGGGTTGCAGCAACTTTACGCCGGTTTCCCCCCGCTGGCGAGAGGGAACCCACAAGCCCCCCTCTTTGGCGCGCTTTATGCGATTCCTCCATTGCGGGAAACCGGTAACCCCGTTACATTTTCCCCTCCTGCCTCCCATCCATGTCCGAGCCCTCCATAGACGACTCACCTGCGGACGAAGCCCTCGCCTCCTCTCCCGAGCGGCGACGGCGGCGGCGCGGTTCTTCCCGGCGCAACGCCGCAGAGATGTCCAAACGGCTTAAGCAGCGCAAACGCCCTCTGGCCAAGCGACTTAAAGCCGCGTGGAAACGGTACCGCCGGGTGGGCCTTTATACCCTGCTCACCCTTGGAATCATAGGTGGCTTTGTGGCCACGGTAACCTGGTTGATCCGGCTCAACACCGACCTCGCCCCCAAAAAGATCACCGCCCTCACCGCCCCGGAAGCGCCCCAGCCGGGCAGCCGGAGCGGGCGAGGCTTCTCGCTGACCAACCTCACCAAGATGGACCTCGCAGGGGAACGCTCGGGCTATGGGCAGACGCTCAAGCTCAATGAGCCGGAGTTTTCCTCCAAAGAAATTTTGGCGGAAACCGCCTTCAAAGGCCGGCAATTTGCCGAAGCCGAGGTGCTCTACCGCGAGCTTTTACCCGAATCGCGCCGGCGCTCGGTGGTGCTCTACCATATTTTTCTCTGTATTTTGATGCAGGACCGCGCCAAGGATGCAGAGGAACTCTTCCCCCCCAATGCGCAGCCCTCCCCCGCGTGGTTTTACGCCCGGGCCGCTCTTGAGTACCACAATGGCAACAAAGCCGAGGCCGAAGCACTCCTTCAGGAAGCCCGGCTCAACTACCCGGCCTTCGTTTCCCTGTACGACCCGGCACTTCGCTCCCTCGGTTTCGCTCCGTAAACGCCCTTTTTCCGGCTTTCACCTTTATGCCCTCTGATGACCTACCAAACCCGGGTCCCTCCGAGGCCCACCCCTCAGGGGGAATGAAAGCCTGCTTTGCCACTTACGACTGGGCGGCCACCCCCGTGGGGCCCACCGACCATTGGCCCCAGAGCCTGCAAACGGCCTTGAGCATCCTCCTCGGCACCCGATGCCCGGCGGCCATCGCGTGGGGCCCCGAAGCTTCCCTGTTCTATAACGACGGGTTTGTCCCCCTCATCTCTCCGGAAAACCACCCTTCCGCTCTTGGGCAAACGGCAAACTCCATCCTCCCGGAGCTGCGGCCCATTCTGGAGCCGATCTTCTTCGGCAGCCGTGCGGCGGCAGCCGCGGCAGAAGCGCGGGCCCCCAACATCCCCCTCTTCCTGCGCCGGGCGGGGGGCGGGCCAGAGAGCCGCTTTACCCTCTCGTGCAGCGCCATCCGCGGGCACCGGGAGCTGGTGGAGGGGGTCTTTATCACCGCGCTCGAAAGCGTCAACGAAGAGACCTTCCGCCGCCTCGAAGAAGCCTTGCGCATTAGTGAAGAACGCTTCCAGCGGCTTGCGGAGACCAATGCCTTCGGCCTCGCCATTGGCGACCAGCATGGCGGCTTCTCTTATGGAAACCCGACCTTGCGCCACATGCTTGGCTACAGCGCAGAGGAAGTAGCCCGGGGCGAGATGCGGTGGGACCAGCTCACCCCCGCCAAGTTTCAGATTCGCGACCAGGCCGCCCTGCGCCAGCTCCGCGAGCGCGGCTTTTGCGACCCGTATGAAAAGGCCTTCATCGCCCGCAACGGGCGCTACGTGCCGGTGCTCATCGGCGCCTCGATCATTGGCACCGATAAAGAGGGCCACCCGGAGGTGGCGGTGATGATCTCGGACCTCACCCTGCTCAAAAACACCGAGGCCGCCCTCCAGCGGCAAGCCGAAGCGCTCCGCGAGACAGACCGGCGCAAAGACGAATTTCTCGCCATGCTCGCCCACGAGCTGCGCAACCCGCTCGCCTCGCTCCAGGCCGCCAGCGAAGTCCTCCACCAGCCCGAGCGCACCGAAGACCACCTCTGGGCGGAGGACGTTATCCCCCGGCAGATCCGCCACCTTTCCCGGCTGGTGGACGATTTGTTGGATGTCTCGCGCATTACCCGCGGCGTCATCCACCTGCGCCGCAGCCGCCATGATGCCATGGCCCTTCTCCATAACGCCATGGAGACCGTCCGCGCCGCCCTCAATGAGCACCGCCACCAGCTTGTGTGCGACTTCCCGCCCCAACCCGTCTGGGTCTTGGTGGACCCGGCGCGGTTTGAGCAAATCATCCTCAACCTGCTTACCAACGCCATCAAATACACCCCGGCCGGGGGGCGTATCGAGCTGGGCGCACGCACCGTGGGGGGGGAGCTTGTCATCAGCGTACAAGATAATGGCATCGGCATTTCGCCTGAAAAGATCGCCTCCATCTGGGAGCTCTTTTCGCAGGGGGAACGCTCTATCGCTCGCTCTGAGGGGGGGCTGGGCATCGGCCTCACCATCGCCCGCAGCCTCGCCATGCTCCACCACGGCAGCCTCACCGCCGAGAGCGAAGGCACCGGCCACGGCAGCCGCTTTTCACTCCGCCTCCCGCTGGCCCCTTTGATCCCCGAAACCGGCACGCCGCCCGCCTCCCCCGCCCCCATCCTGGCTCCGGCATTGATCGCGCAGCGCATCCTTGTAGTGGACGACAATATCGACACCGCCCAAGGGCTCCAGCGCCTGCTCACACGACAAGGCTACTCGGTGAGGGTGGCGGCCGATGGCCTCGGCGCGCTGGAGTGCGCGCAGGAGTTTCGCCCCCATATCATGCTCCTCGATATTGGCTTACCGGGCATGAATGGCTACGCCGTAGCCCGCAAGCTGCGGCAAGATCCGGCGTTTGCAGACCTTTTCCTCATCGCCATCTCCGGCTACGGGCAGGAGGAAGACCGCCGCCGCTCGCACCACGCAGGGTTTGACCACCACTTCGTCAAACCGATCGACTTTGGCGAACTCAAGAAACTCCTGCTTCACGGCAGGTAGCTAAGGTCTACCCAAAAAGCAGGGGGACCGCGTCGCGGTGCACCATCGCCTCCACCGCCTCGCACGGGAGGCGAAAGCCGCCCAACTCCACCTCGCAAAGCCGCTCCAGCCCGGCAAGGGTGTCGTTAACCGTGGTAAACGGGTAGTCTGTCCCGAAAAGAAGCTTGGGCCAGACGTGGTACTCGCTCACCAACATCAAGGCATGAAAAAGCTGCCAGGGCCGGTAGTGGAGCGCGCTGATATCGAGATAAACGTGCGGGTGCTTGCGTGCCACCACGATCGCCTCCCCCTCGTACGGGTGGCCGAGGTGGGCCATGATGATACGCACCTCGGGGAAGCGGATCGCCACGTCATCCAGGTGCCGGGGGAGCGTACACTCCAGCGGCGCTTGGGAGATAAACGTCGCCCCCGTGTGCAAAAGCACGGGGAGGCGGTGGCGGCTCACGTAGTGCCAAAAATCATCGTACCGCCGGTCGTGCGGGTGGAAGCCGCCGTACATCGGCATGAGCTTTACCCCCCGCAGGCCAAGCTGTTGGTGCCCGCGCTCCAGATCCTCCCGCCAGCCCGGCTGGGCAAGGTCCACAGTGAGAAAACCGATGGTCCGCTCCGGGTCGGCGGCCACGTACCGAGCCACCACGTCGTCTTCCTGCCAGAAACCACTAAGGCGCGCCTTACCGCCAAAAAGGATGACTCGGGTACCCTCCGGAGCGTTGGCCCAGTAGTGGCGGTAGTCGGTCACCAGCTCCACCGGGCCACCCCGGGCGCGCTCGGCCTGCCTCAGCGCCTCCGCGGAGAAAGCCTCGGCAGTCGGCCAGAAGTGGGCGTGGACATCAAAAATCATAATACCTCGCGCACGATTTCGAGCGTCCGCCGGATGTCGGCCTCCGTATGCGCCGCGCTCACCGAGAGCTGCTTGCACGGAAGCGGGAAGCAGTAGACTCCCTTTTCGATCAGCGCGAGGCGGAAGCGGCGGTCCTGCTCGAAATCGTGGTGCTCGAGAATATCGTGCCAATCTTTGGGGGCGTGGTCCATCCAGTAAAAGCAGAGAGCGGAGCCGTTACGCGTCAGCGTAGCCACGTGGCCCGCCTCGCGGAAGGCGGCTTCCAGCCCGCTTTGGAGCTGTGCGGAGAGCGCCTCCAACTCGTGGTAAACGGCCCCCTCCTCCCGCCGCAAAATCTTGAGCGTGGCGATGGCGGCAGCAACATTAACGGGGTGGCCATTATACGTACCCGCCACGAGCACGCGCTTCTTGGGGTCCGCCTCTGCAAAGAGGTTCATGATCTCGGCCCGCCCCCCGAGCACGCCAAGCGGGTAGCCGTTGGCGACCGCTTTACCAAAAAGAGTAAGGTCGGGCCGCACCCCGGCGAGCGACTGGTGGCCGCCCAAAGCCGAGCGGAAGCCCGTCTTCACCTCGTCAAAGATGAGGACGACGCCGTATTGGTCGCACAAGCGGCGCAACCCCTCCAGATACCCGGGCTCCGGCAGTACAACGCCAACATTCTGCAACACCGGCTCGGTGATCAGGCACGCGATCGGGTGGGCGCGGAAGACCGCCTCCACCGACTCCAGATCATTGAAGTTCACTACATGGATGCGCCGCTGGGTGCTTCGGGGGATGCCGGCTGAAATCGGCAGAAACGGGTACTCCCCCCCGCGTACACGCGGGCCGATCTCCGCAAGCGGCGGCACGACAGCGCGGCCCACTTCATCATGCCAGCCGTTGTAGCCGCCGAGCGTGGTGACAATATCCTCCCGCCCGGTGTGGGCTCGCGAGAGACGGATGGCAAGGTTCGAGGCTTCGCTCCCGGTATTGAGGATCTGCACGCGCTCCAGGTGGGGCACGCTCGTGCAGAGCAGCTCGGCAAGCTCGGCCTCCCACGGGGTAGTGCCACTCCCCATGAGCGACCAGCCGCTATCAATCGCCGCGTGCACCGCCTCCGTAACCTCCGGCTGGTGGTGCCCGAGCAGGTGTGGAGCAAAGGCCGCGTGGTAGTCGAGGTAGACCCTTCCCTCCGCATCCGTCAGCCGGGCTCCCAGCGCCTTGGTAAAAACGAGGTGAGGCGTGGCCTTGCGGTTGAGCGAGACGACCCCGCCCGCGATGAATTTTTCACTCCGTTCAATGACGGATTGAGAATGAGGGGCGGAAGACATAGGAAAGAGAAAAGAAACCGCAGAAATGTTGACATTTTAATTAGCTAATTGTCAACAAAAAACCCTTCGTCACCTCATGCCTTCCAAATCCGAAACCGCCTACCTGATGCTTCGTGAACAGATTCTCAGCGCCGGGCTCCTGCCGGGCGAGCACCTTGCCGAGCAGGAATGGTCTGCCAAGCTGGGGCTCGGGCGCTTTGCGATCCGCGAGGGGCTCAAGCGGCTCCATGGCGAGGGGCTGGTGGCCAAGAGCCGGGGCAAGTACCGCGTGCACTCCACAACTCCGGAGGAGATCCGCGAGATCAGCCACCTGCGGGCGGTACTGGAAGTGGGGGCGCTGCGAATGCTGGCAGCCCCGATCCCCCCGGCGCTCGTGCGCAAGATCCGCGAGCTGGCCGATGACTACGCGGAGCTGGTGCGCAAAGAATATTTCGACGGGGCCCGCGAGGCCGATTTGCGCTTCCACCGCGCCATCATCGCCACCTCGGGCAACGAGCGCCTGAGCAAGCTCTACGAGCTTTCCAACCTGCCGTTGCTCCACATCACCGTAGGCAAAACGAAGGCACCGCTCAATGATTTCGACCTCTCGGCCCGCGAGCACGAGCAGATTTGCGCCGCGCTGGAGGCGGGCAAGGTGGAGCTTGCGGCGCAACGGCTCCAGGCGCACCTCGCGCGCGGCGAACGCGAGGTAGTCGGCGAAGCCCCCAAACAACGCACCCGAAAATGAAGATCGCCGATAACCGGTTGGGTTGACCACCAACGCGCGGAGCGAATTGCAGTAGCCCCTATGCCCAGAGGAGCTGGGTAACGGCGCGGTCATGCTCCGCAATGGGGAGGCTCTCGACGATCTGCACGGCAAAACAAACGCCCACCAGCGCCGCGCGCAAACCGGGCGCGGCGAGGTAGCGGTCATAATAGCCGCCGCCCCGGCCCATCCGGTGCCCGGCGGGGGTAAAGGCGACGCCGGGGATGAGGAGCAGCTCCAGCTCCTCCGGCTCAATGAGGGGGGCGCTCTCCGGGGGCTCGCGTAGCTTTCCTTGGGTGGGCCGCAGCTCTGCGGGGCCTGCCACGAGGTGGAAGCGCATCGCTCCCCCGGAGCCACAGCGCGGGTAGCAGAAACGGCGTGCGCCGCGCTCGGACCAGAGAAGGTCCACATCCGGCTCTGAAGGGAGTGGGGCAAAGAGTCCGATCGTCCGCGCCTGTGCCCACTCGGGGCTGGCGGCGATGGCGCGGCAAAGGGCGCGCGAGGCGGCAGCGCGCTCCTGAGGAGCAAGCGCGGCGAGCCGGGCGAGGACCATCTGGCGCAGGGCGGTCTTAGGCATTAGGCGAGCGGCTTGGGAAGGGTGATGTGGGGCTCGCTCAAATAGATTGGCTCCAGAATGCCGGTGGCGACGATCCCCCGCCCCGCCTGCGCGAGCCGGGCCAGCCGCTCGGCGGAGGGGGTGGCCAGCTCGGCCTCGGGGGCAGCGGCGAGCGCTTCCGAGGTGTATTGCGGTAGCCTCGTCGCCGCGAGCCGGGTGGCAAATTCCTCGGCGCTTACGATCTCTGGGCCTTCTACGCAGAGGCCCTCGCGCACGTGGCTCCACGCAAAGCTTTGGCGGCGGGCATCTCCCAACGCCAAGTACTCGCCCTCTGCCAAGGCAACCACGGAGGGGATGCCAACGCATTCCGCCCCGATGGCCAGCCCGAGCCCAGTGGCAGCGGCGATGGCGATGCGCACCCCGGCATACGAGCCGGGCCCAAGCCCGACGACAAGGGTGCCTGGCCGCCCCACGGCGAGCGCGCGCTCCAGCACCTCGAAAAGGAGGGTGCTGTGGCTGCGCCCGGCTTCAAAGGTCTCCGAAAAACGAAATGCCCCCTCCTCAAGCAGCGCAACGCTGCCGCGTGGGGTGGAAGTTTCAATGGCAAGGATGCCGCTGCTCATAGCGTGATCTCCCGGCAATCTCCCTCGCCAATGGCGATGCGCACCCACTGGGTGCCCGGCGGCATGAGCGCGGGGAATTTATCCGCCCACTCGACGACGGCGACGCCATCGCCCTCCATCACTTCCTCAAGCCCGATCGCCCGGGCCTCGGCCTCGCTCTCCAGCCGGTAAAGGTCGGCATGGTAAAGGGGGAGCCGCCCGCCCGGGTGCTCGTGCAGGAGGGTGAAGGTGGGGCTGGTGATGAGCGCCTCGATGCCAAGCCCCTCGGCAAGCCCTTGGGTAAAAGCCGTTTTGCCCGCACCAAGGTCGCCACACAGGGCGATGACCGCCCCGCGCGCGACGCTGCGGCCGAGTTGGCGGCCCAGCTCAGCGGTTTCCTGCGGGGAGTTGGAAGTGATCGTACCCATGGGTGGTGAGGCGGTGTTCGCGGAGATTTGCGGTCAAAACGCCGATGCGCGTCAATGGTAATGTGGCGAAAGGCCAGGCGTGCTCCAGCGCGCGGGCGCGCCGGGGGGCCATGGCAAAGAGAAGCTCGAAGTCCTCCCCATCGCCCACGGCCTGTGCGGCGGTGCAACCCGGGGTGAGCGGGAGAGCCCCTTCTTCCACGCGGAAGCCGCACCCGCTGGCCCGCGCAAGCCGGGGGAGGTCCGCGCCGAGGCCGTCGGAGAGATCCATCATCGCCCGGGGGCGATAGTGGGTGCAGAGCCAGCGGGCTTCCTCCAGCCGTGGGGTAAAATCAAGGTGTTTGCCGCTCAGCGAGCCGCCAAGCTGGCCGGTGACGAAAAGAACATCCCCCGGCTGCCCGCCGCTCCGGGTGACGAGGTGCGTCTTCTCCACTCTACCCGTGAGGGTGATGGAGATGAAGACCGGCCCCGCCGAGCCATCGGCCGCGTCGGGGCTGCGTGTTGTCTCGCCCCCGGCGATGCCGATGCCAAAGCGCCGCGCACAGCGGTAGATGCCCGCATAGAGCGCCTCGGCCTGCCGCACGGGGAGCGAGGGGGGGAGCGCAAGGGTGATAAGCGCCTGCTCCGGCTCGCCCCCCATGGCGGCGATGTCGCTCACGGCGCGGGCCAATGCCTTCCAGCCCACCCGCCGAAAATCTGCCCCCGGGGTGAAGTGGATGCCTTCGACAACGGCGTCCGTCTTAAGCAGGGTCAACACCCGCTCGCCCCGGCGGGCGGTGACGGCGCAATCATCCCCCGGGCCGACACGCACCCCCGGCCCTACCGGGTGGCCGCGCAGCAGCCGGGCGATGAGGCGCTCTTCGCCCAAGGCACGGAGGTTCATGCCGGCGAGGGGTAGAGCGAGCTCGAGCTCAGGTAAAGAAGCACGAGCGTGGTGGTGTTAAAAATCGCGTGCATGATGATGGGCACCAGCAACGAGCCGGTGCGCTCATACGCGAGGGTAAAGCAGACCGCGAGGAGGAAGAGCCCCGGGGTGGCCAGCAGGTTGCCATGGATGGCGGCGAAGAGCGCCGAGCAAACCAGCATCCCTACCCACGGCCCGCCAAAGCGCCGGAAGACGCCGTAAAAGTAGCCCCGAAACAGCACCTCCTCCAAAAGCGGCGCAGCGATGGCGGCCATGCCGATGACGCCCCAGATCTGCCATGCATTCCCTTTGCTTGCGGCGTTGGTGAAGAACTCGAGAATCTCCTGCCGCTTGGCCCCCTCGCCCAGCCAGCCAATCATTAAAAGGTTGCCCAGCAATACGAGCGGGTACGCCGCCAGCAAATAGCCCAGGCCCGACCCAAACGCACGCCCGGGGGCCACCCGCCCGAGTCCGAAGGCGCGCCAGACCGATATCTTACGAGCCTGAAGAAAGATTGCGATGCCTCCCGCGATGACGGAAAAGATCACCACATTCTGGAGCAACGCCTGCTGGGTGATCTGCCGCTCCTCCTCATGGGCCGAAGCCCCCAACGCCGCCAACCCAAGCCACCCGACGAGCAAGAGCGTCAACGGCAAATCCGCGAATCCATACGGTGTAGGCACCTGCCCCTCGCCTCGACCCACCGCCCGGGCAATGCGTCCATAGATCCGAAAGGGAAAATAGAGAAGCCCGGCCAACAAGACGTAGAGCACCCACTCCACCCACACTTCAACCTTGGCGCTAGCGGCAGCTGCGATGAACTCCATGGCGCTACGGGACGAAAAGGCTCGGGAGAAGGTAAGCGCGGCCCGGCTCCAGCGGGGGGAGCAGCTCTTTACCAAGGTTTACCTCCACCGTGCCCGGCTGCCCCGCAGCCTCGCTGCCAAAGAAACGGAAGAGCCGCCCGATGTGGAAGACCTCTTGGTAAGAGATGATGGGAGCATCTGGCTCGTTGCCCAGCTCGCGCGCTTTGGCCCACGCTTCCTCCACGCCGCCAATGGCGTTGATAAGCCCTGCAGAGAGCGCATCTTTACCCGTGATGATGCGGCCATCTGCCACGGGGCGCAGCACCTCCGGGGCCAGCTTGCGCTCCCGGGCGACGATGCCATAAAAGCGGTCATAAGATTCCATGACAAGGTGCTGGATGTACGCTTTCTCACCGGGCGTCATCTCCCGCATACCGCTAAGGATATCCTTATACGCGCCGCTTTTAAAAACCTCTGGCTCCACGCCGAGCTTGGCAAGCAAGTCGTTATAGCGCAGGGACTGGATGATCACGCCAATCGAGCCGGTAAACGTCGTCTCATGCGCCATCAGCCAGCTCCCCCCGCAGGCAATATAGTAGCCCCCGGAGGTGGCCATGGAGCCCATGGAAACGACGACCGGCTTGCGCTCACGCAGGCGGCGCACGGCATTGTAAAGAATGTCCGAAGCCGTTACTTCGCCCCCCGGAGAATCGATCGCAAGGACAACAGCCACAATATCATCATCCTCCGCAGCCTGCCGGAGCTGGGCCTTTACACTCTCCACCATCGACGACCCGGCGCGGCCTGGTACGCCGGAGCTGATCAACCCGCGAATGGGGATCTGCGCGATGCGCCCGGCCCCGGTACCCGGCTCCACGATCTGCTCCATCAGCGGTTCACGCCGCTCGGGGATGCTGATGGCCGATGTCGCCGAGGAAGCCGCCTTGCCCCCGATGAGCACGAGGTTTAGCAAAAGGCTGGAGCCCAACACGGCAAAGACGACGAGCCCAAAACAGCCGAAGCGTTTGTTATTCATAAAGAGGAAAGAGGGAGGTTAGCCACCGAGCTGGGGGTTCGGGAAGGGAAATTCAGACCGTGACACGCCCGCCGCTGCGCACCTCGGCAAAGGCGGTGCCGAAGAACTCGGGCAGGTCGCTCGCCGCGAGCGACTCGATGCTGCGCCAGCCGTTGGCAATCGCCGTTTCCGCCGCGCGGCCGCAGACCCATGCACCAAGGCGCGCGGCATCAAAGAGCGGCAGCCCCCCGGCGGCCAGCGCGGCGCAAGCCCCGGTGAGGAGATCCCCCATCCCCCCCGAAGCCATGCCGGGGGTGCCCGTAGTATTCCATGAAAAGCGGCCTCCGCTTTCGCCCACGAGCGTGCGCCCACCTTTGAGCAAAAGCACGATCGGCTCGGCCCCGGGGGCGGAGGCAAGGTAGCGCTCCACCGTTTCACGACGCGAGAGAGGTTCGGCAAAAAGCCGCCGCATCTCGCCCGGGTGCGGGGTGAGCAAGCGCGGCCCCTCGCGCCGACGCAGCACCGGGAGGCCCCGGCCCAGCCCGGCGGCGAGGAGGTTCAGCGCATCGGCATCCACCACCAGCGGCCCGGGGAAGTGCTCCACCAATGCGCGCACGGCGGCGGCATCGGCCGCGCGCCCCAACCCGGGGCCGATGGCCAGCGCATCGGGCGGCGCATCCAGCAACGAACGCCAATCTTCCAGCGGAGCCACCATCACCTCCGGCGGCGCGGTAGAAGCAACCACCGCCCACACCTCGGGTGGCACATGGAGCGTTACCAACCCCGCCCCGGCACGCACTGCGGCCCCGGCACACAGCACGGCCGCCCCCGTCAACCCTCGCGAACCGGCCACAATGCCCACACGCCCTGCCTCGCCCTTGTGCCGACCGAAGCGGCGCGGCGGGCAAAGCCCCGCGAGGGTTTGTGGCGTCGCCACACTCTCGTGGCTCGGCGGTGGGCAAAGCCCCTCCAGCGGCAGGATGGCGAGGCGACCCACATAGTCCAACGCCGCATCGGCCAAAAGCCCGCGCTTCGCGCAACCGATGGAGAGCGTCACATCCGCCACCACCGTGCCGGGGGCGGGCTCCCCTGTATCGCCATGGAGCCCTGTGGGGAGATCGAGCGCAAACACCGTCGCCCCGAGCTCCAGCCGCAAGCGGTTGATCTCGGCCGCCCGCCCCGCCAGTGGCTCT
Organism: Chthoniobacteraceae bacterium; assembly: GCA_037189965.1. GTDB lineage: Bacteria > Verrucomicrobiota > Verrucomicrobiia > Chthoniobacterales > Chthoniobacteraceae > DATMFV01. Next base: position 33,204 of record JBBCKB010000002.1, read on the forward strand.
TGCAGCCCCGGGCGCGCGCCGATGCCGAGCAGCCCATCCAACACCACGCACGGCACGGAAGCCCCCGCAGGCACCACCTCCAGCACGGGGCGCAGCGCCGCAAGCTGCGTCCGCGTCAAAGAAGCCAGCTCCTCTTCCGGGAAAGCCGGGTGCATCCGCAAAAGCCACCCCATCTCGGCCAAATGCCGCGCGGCCACCAGCGCATCTCCGCCGTTATGGCCCCGGCCAAAGAAAACATGGCACTCCCCCGCCATGGGGAAGAACTGGTGCACTGCCGCCGCGATCCGCTCCCCCGCTTCGGCCATCAGCGCCTGTGGCTCAGCTCCTTGGGCAAAAGCAGCCTCCTCCAGCGCCTTCATCTCCGCGCACGTCACAATCATGCCTCGGGATTGAAGCGCAAAACCGCCCCCACGCCAAGCAGGCAAACACCCGGCAAGCCCCTCGGGCAAAATCCCGGGGTTTACTTCGGCCACGACAATTGCCAAGGTAGCTGGGAAACCTGATCCCCTCCCCTACCCTTGCGCTCTCACCGTATGAACCGCACCCTGCTCCTCCTCCCCCTGCTTGCCATCGGCACCCTCTTCACCGCCTGCCAGCCCCCCGCTGCCCAGCGCCGCGACCTTGAGATGGTGGAGAAATCGTTGGAGAAAGTGGATGCCCGGCTCGAGCAGATCGAGCGCGCGTTGGCAGAAGCCAAAGTCATCGACGCCGCCAAGACCGCCGCCGCGCAGCCTGCGGAGGAAGTCGTCGTCTACGTCACCGGAGCCGTGAAGAACGCGGGCCGGGTCGATCTCCCCAAAGGTGCCACCGCCTACGCGGCCCTTGCCGCCGCTGGCGGCCCCAACGAGCTGGCGCGCAAAGACATCACCGTCACCCGCGCGAGCGAAGCCGACATCCCCCTCACCCCGCTGGAGCAAAAAGACTTCACCATGGAAAGCGGCGACGTCATCACCGTCACGCAAACCGTATTCTAGGGCAGGCCGCTATCGGGGAAGGAGCACAGGCAGCCCCCTTCGTCCCGAAAACCTTGCCTCAGCCCCCCATGGGCAGGTAGTAACTCTCCCGCCCCCGGCATCCCACCGGGCACCAGCCACAGCACGTCCCCGTAGTTCAACGGATAGAACAAGGGTTTCCTAAACCTTAGATCCGAGTTCGATTCTCGGCGGGGACATTCCTCCAACGCTGGACGTCTCCATTAAAAGACGGGGATTCGGTACTCATAGCTGGATATCCTCCAAAGGGTAACAAGTTTGGGCGCAGCATAAAAGTGAGCTTCGGCTACGCCTCCGCTCCGTTTTCATGCTCATCTTTGGAAGCTAATGCCTCCGGCTTACTACCTGTCCAACTTGAAAGGGGGACGCTCCAATTTTGTCTTGTGAGGCCATCGCGCACGCAGTAGAGATTCTGCCTTAGATGGTGGCTTTGAGAAACCACCTGAACCGAAGAAAGGAAATTGTTCAAATGGCAAAAAGGTCGAAAGAGACTGTCGTAGAAGGAACTGAAGCCGGTTTGGAAAACATTCCAGCAACCACAATTTCGAAGGTTCGGAAATTGATAATTCGAAACTTCTGCTGCATCGGAAATACCCCCGTTGAAATTGAATTGGACCAGATCGTCGTTCTCGTGGGGCCGAACAATGCCGGGAAAAGCACAATTTTACGAGCCTACGAAAAGATAACGGGCAGTTCCCAGCCAGAGCTCGCCCTTTCCGAATTTCATCTCGAAAGGGTTAATCCTGATAGCCTGCCTGAAATCGAGCTCCACACGGCTATAATAGATGTCGAAAATTTACCGGGCCAAAGCTGGATTGATAGA
>JBBCKB010000003.1:0-28488 GCA_037189965.1 Chthoniobacteraceae bacterium
GCCCCAACCCCTCGGCGTCTCCCAGAGACGCCCTACAATTCCTTCACGGAGGCGCTGTGCCGGGAGACCTGTAGGCCGTCTCTGTGAGACGGCAGTCCAACCCCTCGGCGTCTCACAGAGACGCCCTACAATTCCCTCGCAGGGGCGCGTGCCGGAGCCTTGTAGGCCGTCTCTGTGAGACGGCAGTCCAACCCCATGGCGTCTCGTAGAGACGCCCTCTACCCCTCGCCTTCCGCCGGGGCTTGGGCGGCGAGCGCCTCCCACTCCGTGGTTAGGCGCTCCAGATCGTCCGCCACGGCCAGAAGGTCGCGGTTGAGCTGCATGGCACGCCCCCCGGCAGCGTAGGCCTCCGGCTTCTCAAGCTCGGCGCTTAGCTCTTTCTGCCGCCCCTCTAGGTTGAGGATCTGCATCTCCAGTGCTTGCACGCGCTTCTCATGCTCGCGCTTCGCCTGCGCGGCGGCCTTGCGTTTATCGGCCTCCAGCCGCTTCTGCTCGCGCGCCTCGCGCAAGCCCGGGCCACCCTTCGCAGCTTGTGCCACTTCGGCAACGGGCTGGTGGTTGGCCAGCTTCTCGCCCGCCGTCAGAGCCGAGCGGGCCGAGGCGGCGCGGCTTTTATCCAGGTAGTAGTCGTAGTCTCCCGAGTACGGCGTAAGCTTCCCGGCGCTGATGTGGAGCACCGTGCTCGCGATGGCGCGGATGAAATAAACATCGTGGCTGATAAAGAGCAGCGTCCCCTCATACTGCCGGAGCGCGCCCACCAGCGCATCGATGGAGCCGATGTCCAAGTGCGTCGTCGGCTCGTCCATCAGGAGGAGGTTGGGAGGGTCCAAGAGGAGCTTTACCAACGCGAGCCGCGTCTTCTCCCCACCGCTGAGAACGGCGACGGGTTTGAACACATCATCCCCCCGGAAGAGGAACGAGCCGAGCACCGTCCGCGCCGCCTGTTCGGAAGGCGGGTTGGCCATCTCCTGCACGCACTCCAGCACGGTGCTCCGGGTATTGAGCATCTCCACCCGGTACTGCGAGAAGTAGCCCACCTTTACATTATGCCCCAGCGTGCGCTCGCCTGCCTGCGGCTCCAGCACCCCGGCCAAAAGCTTGAGCAGTGTCGATTTGCCCGCACCGTTGGGGCCCACGAGCACCGCGCGCTGCCCCCGCTCGGCCTCGAAGTCGAGCCCTACATACACCGGCTGCTCCGCATACCCAAAGTCTACCCCTTTGAGCCCCGCCACCCGCTGCCCACTACGCGGCGGCTGAGGAAAGGTAAAGTGCACGCTCTTCTGCGCGGCCAACGGCGCGTCGATCTTCTCCATCCGCTCGATCTGCTTGAGCTTGCTCTGCGCTTGCGAAGCCTTGCTCGCCTTGGCGCGGAAGCGGTCGGCAAACCGCTGGAGCGTCTCGATCTCCTTCTGCTGGTTGCGGTACGCGGCGAGGTGCTGCTCTTCGCGCGCGGCCTTTTCCGTCACATAGCGATCCCAATTTCCCCGGTAGCGGTTGAGCCGCCGGTGGGAGATTTCGACAATCGAGCCGACCAGCGCATTGAGAAATTCGCGGTCGTGCGAGATCATCAAAATCGCGCCCGGGTAGGAAGTCAGGTAGTCCTGAAACCAGACGAGCGACTCCAGGTCGAGGTGGTTGGTCGGCTCATCGAGCATCAGCAAATCGGGCTCCATGACCAAAAGCCGCGCGAGGTGCGCCCGCATGATCCAGCCGCCCGAGAGCGTGCGCGCGGGCCGCTCAAAATCTGCCGTTCGAAAGGCGAGCCCGGCGAGGATGCGCTTCGCCTTGGGCTCCAGAGACCAGCCGTTGTGTTCGTCAAAAACCGCGAGGGCGGCGTGGTGCTCGGGGTCATCTTCCGGCGTGCTCTTCATGGTGCGCAAAGCACGCGCCAGCTCGGGGTTCGCAGCCATGGCCAGCTCCAGCACCGTCTCCTCCCCGGCAGGGGCGCTCTCCTGCGGGAGAAACCCGAGCGTCACCCCCCGCTCCATCGCCACCTGCCCGGTATCCGGCGAGGCTTCGCCGAGGATCAGCGAAAAGAGCGTCGATTTCCCCGCCCCATTGGGGCCGACGAGGCCGATGCGGTCTCCCCGGTTGACCTGTAGGGAGGCGTTCTCAAAAAGGACGCGCCCGCCGAATTGTTTGCTGACCTGCGAAATCGTAAGCATGGCTGGAAACGGCCCAGTCTCCCCGAGCCGGGGCACCCCGCGCAAGCCCGGAGATTGTTGCGCTTTTGTAACCTGCGCGCCTCCGCCCCGCCACGCGCACGGGCGAGAGTCGGCAGCGTGAAGTCATACCGTACCGGCTGGATCTCCGATGTCCACCTCGGCACCAAAGGGTGCAATGCTGAAGCGCTTCTCGATTTTCTGCGCGATCACGAGTTCGAGACGCTCTACATCGTGGGCGACCTCATCGACGTCTGGGCGCTGCGGCGCGGCATCTTCTGGCCCCAGGCGCATAACGACGTCATCCAGAAGATCCTCCGCGCCGGGCGCAAAGGCACGCGCGTCATCTACATCCCCGGCAACCACGACGAGTTTGTCTCCGGGTTCCTCGGCAGCTACGGCTCGGTGGAGCTTTGCGAGCGTGCCATCCACACCACGGCAGATGGCCGCCGCCTCCTCGTCATCCACGGGCACGAGCTCGATACCGTGGTGCAAAACCACCGCTGGCTCGCGCTGGCGGGAGACCTCGGGTACAAATTCCTGCTCTGGCTCAATGGGCCGGTGAACTTCGCGCGGCGCAAGCTCGGGCTCGGCTACTGGTCGCTGAGCGCTGCGGTGAAGCGCAACGTCAAGAACGCCGTCGCTTTCGTGGGCGAGTTCGAAAAAGGGGTCGTCCGCTACTCGGAGAGCGACCGGGTGGAGGGCGTCCTTTGCGGCCACATCCACACCCCGGCGATCCGCGAGATCGAGGGCGTCGCCTACTACAACTCCGGCGACTGGGTGGAGAGCTGCACCGCGCTCGTGGAAGACGAGGCAGGCCACATCTCGCTCTACGAACACTTCGGGCCTACCGGCGCGGCAGCTCTTCAAAGTGAGCCGCGCCCCTTGCTCACCGCGCCGGCCTCATAGCCGACGCCGGGCGCGCAGCCACCCAATCCCTACGCTGCCCCCGGCCAGCAGGGCCCACGTGCCCGGCTCCGGCACGGCGACCACGCTGAGCACCCCTGTCGCTTCGCGAAACTCGTAGACTCCATCCCCCGAAAGCCAGACTCCCGCGCCTTGCTCGCTGAACCCCTCTACCGAAAAGTTTGAGGTAAAAAGCGGCCCACCGCCCAACGTGGAGACATCGAGTATCTCCCACGAATCGCCCACTTCGTAGGCATACTCGCCCAACACAAACTCGAAGCACCCGCCAAAAGTGACGCTGATGCGGGAGGTATCTCCGTCTCCATAAATAAAGGGGGCCCCGGTAGCTCCCACAAGGTCGAAGACGTACCGGCTGCTGAAGGCTTGAACGAAGTTGACATCGTGCACCCCACCGTTGATCGCCGTCGTCACGCTCAGGTTGAGGTTTCCCCCGTTGTGGAACGCCACGGTCCCAAACGTTTGCACCAGCGCCTCGTCGTCTTCGCTGCTGCCGCGAACGTGCGCCCGGCCATTGAGGGCAATGGCGGAGTTCAACCAAAGCGACCCATTGCCCGCGTAGATATAAGCGCCCCCCGAGCCCACCGTGAGCGAACCCGAGAGCGTCGCGGTAGAGCCGTTGCTGCCGTAGTGGCTGAGGTAGCCATTGTCGAACCGTAGATCGGCGATGTTGGTGACCCCGCTCGCATTCCCTTTGAGGACGAGCGCCCCGCCGTTGCGGATCGTGAGCGAACGACCCGCAAAAATGTGCGGCAAAGGAGCGGTTGTAGGAGTCCGCAGGTAGGTGCCGTTGGCCACGTAGTCTTTCCCCGCGGAAGGGGCCAGCCCATCGGACCAGCGGCCTGCGGCGGCAAAGGAGCTCTGCCCATCGGGATCGTGCGCGGAGAGGGAAACTTGGGCCTCTGCCCGAAAGGCGAGCAAGGCCAGCAGGAGTGGCGTGAGAATTGAGGAAGGGTGCATAAAGATGAGTGTGACTACCGGGCGGTAGAGGGATTCCAGAGGTTAAGGTCGCTGGCGGTGTCGAAGGTCTCCGCCACCGAGAGAGTGCGCACGTGGCCATCCACAAACAGGAAGTTGGCCTTACCCCCATGCCGCTTCCCAGCGACCGAGTTTCCGGCCGTGAGGTTATTACTCCATTGGTGCGCCATGAAGTGGTCGGCCCGGGCGTGGGGGTTTTCAGCCATGAGGATGGTACGGGCCGGAAGCGGCACATCCCCCATCCGGTGCCAGGTGGCGGGAGCCCCTCTGTAGCTATCGGCACTGCCCAGCATTGGCATGCCATTGGGGAGGCGCCGCAGGGTGGAGCTGAGCTCAAAGAAAACATTGAGCCCATAGCTCCAGGCGGCAGGCTCCGGCGTATTGGCCTCCCGGTGCGAGGGGCAAAGGAAAGGCCTGCGGTTCCGGTATTCCAGGCTGGTCTCCAGCTTCGGTTCGCCAAGGTAGGGGGCAAGCGCCATCGCCCACGACGCCCCGGAGTGGTCGCTCCTGGGGAAGCGCCCCCCCTGCTCGGCGGCATAGAGCACCACCCCTTGGCCCAGCGCGCGCAAGCGGCCAACGCACTCCACCGTCTGCGCCTTCCCGTGGACGGATGAAAACACTGCCCCCCCCAAGGCCGCCAGCACCGCCAGCCCCACGAGTGAAAGCAGAAGCTCGACAAGCGTAAACCCAGGCTCCCGGTTCATACGCCCCTCCCCCTGCGGCGGTGCAACCACGCCACTGCCGCCACGACAGGCAAAAGCGCGAACACCCCGGGCTCCGGCACCGCGACCCAATGCAGCGTAAACGGCGACGCCGGGCTCCACCCCTCCAGATAGCCCCCCGAGGCGTCTCCCACGTAGATCTCAAACGTGGCGGAAAACGCACCCACCCCGGATGCAACCACGACCGGGTGCCACATCTTGATCGACTCGCGGTCTCCCCATGCGCCGATATTATCTATCCCATACGCCTCGCCCATGTTTCCCTCGCCGAAGGCCTGCATCCAGTATGGCTCGCCCAGCCCGTTGGCCCAGACATCCGCCCAGTAGCCGATGTCGTAAATCCGGAGCCCTGCACTGATGGAGAGCGCCTTGATAAAGACATACGCCCCCTCGGGAAGCTCGCCCACATTTCCAGACACCACTTCAAACCCAAACTGCGTGCTAAACGGCAGGTGCTGCCGGGTCGGGTCCAGAAGTTCGTACCAAGGCTGGCTCTCCAGCGCGGGGTTAAACCACGCATCCGCATACTCGAGGCTGCCCCAGACTTCAACCTGCTGGAGCGGGTACATTGTGACCGTATCGCGCCCCGGCATTTGCACCGCCACGCTTTGCGCAGCCAGGTCGAACCGTACCACCGGCATGACCATCCCCCCCGTATCATCCGGCCCCGGGATGGCATCCAACAACAGAGCCCCCCTGGCCGGAAGAACCGCGAGGAGCCCACAAAGAAGAAAAAGCTCTTTTTTCAAGGCGGGTGTGGCCCTTGGCCAGCCGGGGGAAGCTGCCGTGGGCCGATGGGTTAGGAGTTACGCCTCCGTGCAACCCAAAGGGCAAGCCCCCCGGCGAGAAAGACCCCCACCGTCGTCGGCTCGGGGATGGCCCCCACGCTCTGGGCCGTGTACGAAAAGGTCGCCGGGGTGATGCCGTCTACAAAGGAGACGGTATCCACCACCGTGGCGTTGGCATTCCCCCCGGGCTGGTTCGCCACGATGGAGACGGTGTAGGCGATATCATAGCTCGTGGCAAAGGGATCGGTCGTCGCCACCAGCAGGTGCACCATGTTGGAGAAGCTCGTCCCGTTCCAGATGAGGAGGTTCCCCCCTCCGAGCTCGCTCCATTCCTTTTTGTCGGGGTCGTTGGTGCCCCAATCATCCCGGCCCGAATTATAATAATAGACTCCGGCATTCCCCGCCGGGGAGCCGCCACTGGTGAAGGTGATCGAGTCGAGCCGAATCGCTAATGAATAGTCATTCCCGATGAGGAAATTGCGAAGGCCGCTTGTCAGGCTGAAGCCGACGAGCCGGCTATACGCGGCCCCCTGCCCACCGTGCTCCACGGGGTTGAGCAGCCCCACCCACGGGTCGCTCCCCCCAAAGTAATCCCCCGGCTGGGTTGCCGCCAGCGGGCGCAAGACCTGGGGGCCATCGTAAGCATAGTCTCCGGGGTTGGTCCAGCTTACCACGCCGGTACCGGCATCAAACCCAAAGTAAGCCATATACATCGGCCCGATTTCGATATAGTCCAACACCGCCGCATGGGCCTGCGGAGTGGGAACCAGTGAATACCCGAACAGCGCGCACCCCAGTGCAACGCGAGAGGTTTTGAAAAGAGAAGTTGGCAGTTTCATAGAAGTGGCGGGGCATCCCCCGCGCACTCAAACGTACCGCCACGACCTCAATCGCACCATGTGGCCAAATGTCGCACCTACTTCACCAGCCGCAGCGGGCGCCAATCTTCATGGATATGGAAGTTGGCATTCATGATCTGGCCAGAGGTGGTGGAAAGCTCGCCGCCCTGCACATCGTGGTAGGCGGAGTAATTGTACCGCGCCACGAGGATGCGCCACTCCGCCCCGCCCGGCTCCAGCGGCCCACCCTCCTTGCGCAGAGCTTCCAGCGGGAGGGAAAAGACGACCGTAAACCCCTTATCTTTATCGCGCCATTGGTTGAGCGTGCCCTCCATCTTCGCAGCCACCTTTAGATCAAACGAAGGCTCCGTGTTCCCCGGTAGAAACCCTCGCCCGCGCGAAGGGAAGAAGAAGACAGTCTTGCGCCCATGCGGCGTGGCGTAGAGCTCCCAGTAGCAAAGGCGGGTACCCGAGCGCAGAAAGACCTCCACTACATCGCCCGAGCGGTAGTGGTGCGCGTGGTCTGCATCGTCTTCGGCCACGAGGTCGGCATCTTCCAGCCGCGCGGCGACGTAGAGGTGCGTATCATCCCACGCAAGCTGCACGCTCCCCTCTTCGGAGAGCGGGAAGCGGGGCCGGTTATCACGCTGGGTAACAAGAAATGGGTACCGCGGCGCATGCTTCCAGACCGGGTCGGACAACGAGGCATCAAACACAATCGGCTTTGCGGAGTACACCGCCTCCAGCGGCTCGGCGGCGTGCAATACGGAGGCGGCAATGAAAAGCAGGGCTACTTGGCGCAAAGAAAAAATCAAAGACATGGGGGAGGAAACAGTGTGGCGTTGAAAAACGAGGGTAGGAGCTAAAAAATGATTATTCAACCCTCGCCACCCGGTGCCCAGCCTTCCGTAACGCCGCTTTCTCTGCTAAAACCCCAAAATTATGGCAACCGAACTCACCACCGGCTCTACCGCACCCGGCTTTTCCTCCACCGCCGTGGGCGGCCAATACGGCTTTGGCGCCCCCATCTCACTGGCCGATTTTCACGGCCAGACGCTCGTCCTCTACTTCTACCCGAAGGATGACACCCCCGGCTGCACCACGCAGGCCTGTGCCGTGCGCGATGCGTGGGGCGCTCTATCGCAGAAAGCCGCAATCTTCGGCGTGAGCCCCGACTCGCCTGAAAGCCACGCGAAGTTCATCGAAAAACACAAGCTCCCTTTCCCCCTCATCTCCGACCCGGAGAAGACCATCGCGCAGGCCTACCAGGTCTGGGTGGAAAAGAGCATGTACGGCAAAAAGTACATGGGGGTGGAGCGCTCCACCTTCGTGATCGATGCAGACGGCAACCTCAAGGCGATCTTCCGCAAAGTGAAGCCCGGCGAGCATGTCGATAAACTGCTGGCTGTCCTATAGCAAAACGCCGTTTTTGCGCTATCGTGGGGCATGTTTTCCTTGCACCAGTGGGCCGATCGGTTTGAGAAGCTCCTTGCGCGCCTCCCCGGAGCCATCCGTACTCCGGTAGAGGCCGAGTGGCGGCCCTTGCGGGAGCTATTCCTCCAGCGCCGCCCGGCGCGGCTCCTTATTCTGGGGCCGGAGGCGGCGGCATTTTTTACCCCGCCCCCCGGCGCGGTGGAGGCGGAGAGCCGTCTGTGGCAGAAGTTTCACCATCGGGGCACCCTCCTTTTTGCCACCGCCACGTTGCACAGCCCCGAGGCACAGGCCGCCGTGCGCGAGCACGCGCCGGATGCCATCCTCTACCTCGCCCCCGCAGGCGCTGGGGAGGCCGAGCAACGCTCGCTGGCTGAGCTGCGGGCGCTCGACCACCAGCTCCACGGTACCCTGGCCCCCCTCTTCATCACCACGGATGAGAGCTACCCGTGGGAAGAGGCCCAAGGCATCCTCCCTGCGGAAGATCGGCACGCGCTGCTGGAGGCTGTGGCCCGCATCCTCCCCGCCGAGGCGCGGCTGGAGTTTGCCCGGGTAACGGGCGAAAAGGCGGTGCAACGCGAGATCGCCCTCTCCCTTACCCGCTCCACCACCGCCGTGGCCACCGCCATCGGTGCGCAGCCGATCCCGCTGGCCGATCTCCCCATCCTTATCGCCCTGCAAACCTTGATGGTGGGCGGCATCCTCCATGCCGCCGGGCGGGAGTGGACGATGAAGACCGCGCGCGAGTTCCTCAGCGCGGCGGGCGTGAATGTCGGCGCGGCTTTCCTGCTGCGGGAGGGGGCACGGGCGGCCGCCAAGTTCCTCCCCGGCTGGGGGCATGCCGTCTCCGGAGCCGTGGCAGGTATGGGCACCTACGCCATCGGCAAAGCCGCCATTGCCTTCTTTATTGATGGCGTGCCGCTCGATGAAGTCCGCCAGCGGCTGCGTCGGCAACGCAAGAAAGCGCTCCCTCCCGCGCCATGAACAGAAAATCAGGCGAACACCGTTTTGTCCTCGCGGTTTTCCATGGGATGCCATGAAATTGCGCGAACCCATGGAGCCGCAGCCGATCCAGCACCTCACCGATACCCAAAACGAGCCAGACCACCGCAAAATCCCGATTGACCGGGTGGGCGTACGCGGTCTGCGCTACCCGATCCAGGTGCGGGACAAGGCCCACGCCACGCAGAGCACCGTGGCCACCGTGGCCCTTACCGTCGATCTGCCCCACTTCTACAAAGGCACCCATATGAGCCGCTTTGTAGAGGTGCTCAACGAGCATGGGCGCATCCTCCATGTGGATAATATCCACGATATCCTCACCAACCTGCGCAAACGCCTCCACTCGGGCAACGCGCACGTGGAGTTTGAGTTCCCCTTCTTCCTCGAAAAAGCCGCCCCCGCCACTGGCGCCGTGGGGTTGATGGACTATACGGTACGGTTTAATGCCTCCATCTCCGAAAGCGGGAGCGACTTTGTCCTCACCGTCATCGTCCCTGTTACCACGCTTTGCCCGTGCTCCAAGGCGATCAGCGTGCATGGCGCGCACAACCAGCGCGGGCAAGTCACCTACGCCGTCCGCTTCCACCGGCCGATCTGGATTGAAGACCTCATCCAGCTTGTCGAGCGGTGCGCCAGCAGCGAGTTGTACTCCCTGCTCAAGCGCCCGGATGAAAAAGCCGTCACCGAGCGCGCGTATGAAAACCCCGTCTTTGTCGAAGACCTCGTACGCAACATCGCCGCGCGCTCCGACCAGGAGCCCAATATCCGCTGGTACCGGGTAGAGGCCGAGAATTTCGAGTCGATCCACAACCACAACGCCTACGCCATGCTGGAGCGGGGAACGCGGGAGGCCACGGCATGATCGGGCGGCTCACCATCGCCCTCATCATCGGCTTCTGGCTGATGATGAACGCAGCGCTGCTCAAGCTCTGGATCAGCCCGGCGCAGAGCGACTTGCTGGCGCTCCCGGTAGAGCACGTGGTAAAGCAAGTCTTCCAGCACGAGCAGACTTCCCACCTCGTCATCCTCCAAGGGCAGAAGCGCGTGGGCGCGCTCACCCTCCAGCCGCGCCGCTTCCCGCAGGAAGGGAGCTGCCTCGTCGATTTTACGGGGAACCTTCTCCTCCAGATCCCCTTTGTCGGCCAGCAGCCCTTTAGCTGGCGTGGCACCCTGGAGATGGAGGCCGACTACTCCGTACGCACCTTCCGGGTTTTGATCGACTCGCGCTCCCCCTCCGTCGTCACCGAGATCGAGATCCGCCCGCAAGTGCAGGAAGCCTTCTACAGCGTCCAGTACGAGCAGGAGCCGCCGCTTACCTCCACCATCCCCCTCACGCAAGAGGGGATCACCACCGCGCTGGCGGCCTTTGGTGTGGACCTTACCATGCTGGAGCAGATCGTCGGCAACGTCCGCCAGCAGACAGCCTCCGGGAGCGCCCCCTCCCTCACAGCGCGGCAAGCGCAGATCGAAGTGCACGGCGAGCGCGTGCAAGCCTTCCAAGTCTCCCTCAAACAAAGCGGCAGCCCCATGCTGGAGGCCGACATCAGCCAGATCGGGCAGGTGCTCGGCATCAAGACCTCCCTCGGCTTTAGCCTGACTCCGGACGAAACCATCCCGTGATCAAGACCCGTTCCCTCTGCAAACACTTTGGCGACCTGCGCGCGGTTGATTTTTTGAACCTCGACATCCCGCAGGGCGAGTTCTTCGCCTTCCTGGGCCCCAACGGCGCGGGCAAGACGACCACCATCAAAATGCTCTCGGGGCTGCTGCGCCCTTCCTCGGGGGAGTGCTTCGTGGCCGGGCACAACGTCCAGACCGACCCGGTAACGGCCAAGTCGCAAATGGCCTATGTGCCCGACTTCCCCTTCCTCTACGACAAGCTCACGGCGCAGGAGTTTATGCAATTTACCGGAGACCTCTTCGGCGTCCCCCGGCGCACGGCGGCAGACCGCACCGAGTCGCTCTTCGAGAAATTCCACCTGGGAGACTACCGCAACGAGCTGACCGAAAACCTCAGCCACGGCACCCGGCAGCGCCTCGTCATCGCCTCCGCGCTCCTGCACGAGCCGCGCGTCATCATTATTGACGAGCCGATGGTCGGCCTCGACCCGCAGCACGCCCGCATTGTCAAAGAAGAGCTCAAACGGCGCAGCCGCGCGGGAGTCACCATCTTCCTCTCCACCCATACCTTGAGCATTGCCGAGGAGATTGCCGACCGCATCGGCATCATCCACCACGGGCAGCTCATCGCATGTGGCACCGCCGACGACCTGCGGCGGCAAGCCCACGAAACGGGGGGCTTGGAGCGCGTCTTCCTCGCCCTTGTAGACGCCCAGCAAGCCGCCGCCGAGCGTGGCGACCGGCCCACCCCCGGTCGGCGGTAAATGGCGCTTCAGTGTATCCTTTACATCCCCCCGCAGGGCGGGTAGCCGTTGCGGGATGAAGCTGCTCCTCTCCCTCCTTGCCGGTTGCCTTTTTGCCACCGCCGCACACGCCGCCGCCGATGCTCCTGCCGTATCGGTAGACCAGGCTCTCGCGCTTGCCAACAAGGCGCTCGCCCGTAAAGGGGTGTCGGGGGTGTATATCGAGTCGATCGAGCTTTCCAAACCGACCCTGCTTTCCAAGAAATGGAGCTGGAGTGTGCGTTGGAGCGCCCCGCTCCCCGCGAGCCGCCCGGAGATCAAGGAAGTCGGCCTCTCCATCGATATGGATGGCAAAGTCGTCCACGTCGTCAAAGCGCCCCGCCGATGAACCGCGCCGGCCTGCTGCAAACGCTGCAAGACCTTGGCACCCGCCCCACCAAAGGGCTGGGGCAGAACTTCCTGCATGACGAAGAGGTCGCCCGCTGGCTCGTAGACCAGCTCGACCTCCAGCCCGGCGAGCCGCTACTGGAGATTGGCCCCGGGCTTGGGGCTCTTACCGAGCACGTGCAGGGGCGCTGCGGCCCTGTCACCCTCGTCGAGAAAGACGGGCGCATGGCCGACTACCTGCGCGAGCGCTTTGCCGAGTGGCCCGACTTCGAAGTCCTCCACCTCGATGCTCTCCGCTTTGATACGCGGCGGCTCTTCGAGCATGGGCCCACCAAGATCCTCGGCAACCTCCCTTACTACGTCTCCAGCCAGGTTCTGCTCCGCTTTACCGCAGAACCGAGCGCCGCGAGCCGCCTCGTCTTTACGCTGCAAAAGGAGATGGCCGAGCGGCTCTCCGCCGAGCCCTCCACCAAGGAGTATGGCGCGCTCACCCTGCTTATCGGGCGTAAGTGGGTTGTCCGCTACGCGCGCACGCTGCCGGGCAGCGTTTTTTACCCCGCGCCCAATGTCGAGAGCGGGGTCGTCGTCCTCACCCCTCGCGACCCGGAGGAGCTACCGGAGTGCGATGGCCGCCTCTTCAACCGCCTTGTAAAAGAGGGCTTCTCCCAGCGCCGCAAAATGCTGCGCAACCTCCTCGCCCCCCGCAAGCTCGATTGGGCGGCCCTGTGCGCCGCGCTCAATATCCCCGAGACCGTGCGGGGCGAAGCGCTCTCGCTGCGCCAATGGGTGGAGCTGGCGCGCTGGGTGGAAGCCGCCGAGCACCCCGGCCTCCAAGACGCCGCCGCACAAGATGTGCATGGCGAACGCTTCGACGTGGTGGATGAGAATGACAACGTCATCGGCCAGGAAAGCCGCCATGAAGTCCACTCCCAACGGCTGCTCCACCGGGCGGTACACATCTTCGTCTTTAACCCGCGCGGCGAGCTTTTCATTCAAAAACGCTCGCGGTGGAAGGATGCCAACCCTGGCCGGTGGGACTCCAGCGCCGCAGGGCACCTCAATGCCGGGCAAGACTATGCCGAGACCGCCGCGCGCGAGCTCCAAGAAGAGCTTGGCGTGGAGGCCCCGCTGGAGCTGCTTGGCAAGCTCCCCGCCAGCCGCGCCACCGGGTACGAGTTTGTCCATGTCTACAAAGCCACCCACCCCGGCCCCTTCACGTGGCCGCGCTCGGAGGTGGAGACCGGCGAGTTCTTCCCCATCCCCGTGCTAGAGCGGTGGATGGAGGCGCGGCCCAAAGATTTCTCCTCCGCGTTTGCCGAGTGCTTCCGCACCTGGCGCGAAGCCAGCGCCGAAGCCAGCGCCGAAGCCAGCGCATGAGGGAGCGCCGCCACCAACCTCCGGCAGATGCCGTGGTGGCGGGCCGCTACCTGCGGCACGACCAGGCGGAAGACCGCTCGCTGGTCTTGATGGCCTTCCAGATGCGCTACTGGATCGTGGAGGAGGAGGACGGGCTCTATGCCCTCCTCGTAGCCCCCGCCGACGCCGGGCGGGCCACCCGCGAGCTGGCGGCCTACGAAGTCGAACGCGAGGAAGAGCGGCAGCAGCTTGCACGCCAGTGGGCCGCAGAGCCCCCGCTCCACGCCCGCCGCCGGGGGTTGGCCTCGCTGCTCATCTACCTCTGGGTGTTGGCCGGGTTCTTCCTCATACAGCTCTATGGCCCCAACGGGTGGGTGGAGCGCGGTACGGCAGATTCCGGTCTCATCCTCAAAGGTGAGTGGTGGCGCGCCGTTACCGCCCTTACCCTGCATGGCGACCTCGGCCACCTCCTCGCCAACGCTGCCGTGGGCACGCTCTTTGCTGCCGCGCTGCTGCCGTGGCTCGGCGTGGGGTGGACATGGTTTGGCTTTCTCCTAAGCGGCACGGTGGGCAACCTTATCAACGCATGGGGCTTCCGGGGCGAGGCACACCGCTCCATCGGTGCCTCCACGGCAGTCTTTGGCGGGCTCGGCCTACTCATTGGCTGGCAAGTGGCGGCGCTGCTCGCCCACCACGCCTCGCATGGCGAGCGCCCGCCTTGGCGGCGGCTCTTTATCCCCTTTGCGGCGGGGCTCGCGCTCCTTGCCTACCTTGGCGTGGGGGATGAGCACTCGCGCGTGGATGTTACCGCGCACCTTTTCGGCATGGGGTGCGGCATCGGCTTCGGTCTCCTCTTTGGCCTGCTGCGCTTGCCCGAGCGCACCCCGCCCGCCGCGCAGCGCGCGCTGGCGCTGGCGGTAATCGGCATCCTTTGCGCCGCATGGGCGCTGGCTTGGTAGGGGGAGGAAAGTGGGCGTCTCTACGAGACGCCTTGGGGTTGGATTGCCGTCTCACAGAGACGGCCTACAGGTTTCTCCAACCCGCGCCTTCGCAAATAACTGTAGGGCGTTTCTGTGAAAAGCCATGGGGTTAAGCGGCCATTTCACAAAAACAGCCCCCCTGCCCGCAACCTCTCCTCTCCTCGCGGCTACTTGAGCCGCACCAGCAGGTCTTTGCTCTCCACCGAGTCGCCAACGCTCGCCAGCAGCTCCAGCACCACGCCGTCTTCCGGCGCGTAGAGGGTGGTCTGCATCTTCATCGCTTCGAGGGTGATGAGCTTATCCCCCTGCTTGACCTTGCTGCCCACGCTCGTATTCACCGCCGTGACCATGCCGGGGATCGGCGCGCCCACCTGCTTGGTATCCGCAGGGTCTGCCTTGGCGCGGACTTTGAGCGTGTGCCCCAGCGCCTTATCGACCACCACAGCTTCGCGCGGCACGCCGTTGAGCTCATACGACACGGTGCGGTGCCCATCCTTATCCGGCGCGCCGACGTTGATGAGCTTGATGAAAAGCGTCTTGCCCTGCTCGATATCGACGGCGATCGGCTCACCCGGCTTGAGGCCGTAGAAGAACGCGGGCGTGGGAAGCACGGAGACATTCCCATACTCCCGGGTGAAGCGGGCAAACTCCGCAAAGACTTCCGGGTACATGAGGTGGCTGTAGAGATCATCCACCGTGGCCTCGCGCTTGAGCTTGGTGGAGAGCTGGACGCGCGTTTCCTCAAGGTTGAGGCGCGCGGGCTTGCTCTGCTTCTTGCCTTTGCCGACGACGACCTCCACCAACCGTTTGGGCCAGCCGCCCAGCGGTTGGCCAAGGCCGCCCGAGAGCATATCGATAACGGACTCGGGGAACGGCGTGCCCGGAGGGAGGTTCACCACATCCGCGGGCTTGATGCCACGGGTGAAGAGGAAGAGCGCCATATCCCCCACGACTTTGCTCGAAGGGGTGACTTTGACGATGTCGCCAAACAACTCATTGACCTCCGCATAGCACCGCGCGATCTCCGGCCACCGGTGGCCGAGGCCCATGGAGGCCGCCTGCTCCTTGAGGTTGGTAAACTGCCCGCCCGGCATTTCGTGGAGGTAGACTTCGGCGCTGCCGCTCTTGGGCGCGGTGTCGAAGGGCTGGTAAAACTCGCGCACCTGCTCCCAGTAGTCGGAGAACTCGTTGAGCACCCCGAGGTCGAGCCCGGTATCGCGCGGGGTGTGCTCCAGCGCGGCGACAATGGAGTTCAAATTCGGCTGGCTCGTGGAGCCGCTCATGGAGGCAATGGCGAGGTCCACCACATCCACCCCGGCGGAGGCGGCTTGCAACACGGAGGCGGCGTTGATGCCGCTGGTATCGTGCGTGTGGAAGTGGATGGGGAGCCCCACTTCCTCCTTGAGCGCCTTTACCAGCGCCTGCGCGGCGTACGGGCGGCAGAGGCCCGCCATGTCTTTGATGGCGAGCATGTGCGCGCCCATCTTCTCCAGCTCCTTGGCGATGCGCAGGTAGTACTTGAGGGAATACTTGGTGCGCTTGGGATCAAGGATGTCGCCGGTGTAGCAGATCGCGGCTTCGCAGACGCCGTGCGTCTTGCGGACGGCCTCCATGGCGGTCTTGAGGTTAGGGAGGTCGTTGAGCGAATCAAAAATCCGGAAGATATCGATGCCCGACTCGGCGGCGTGCCGCACAAACCCGGCGACGACATTGGCCGGGTAGCTGGAGTAGCCCACAGCATTAGAGCCCCGGAAGAGCATCTGGAAGCAAATATTGGGCACGCGCTCGCGAAGCTGGCGCAGCCGCAGCCACGGGTCTTCCCGCAGGAAGCGCATGGAGGTGTCGAACGTGGCGCCGCCCCACATCTCCAGCGAGAAGAGGTCGGGCGTGCGGTGGGCCACGGCGGAGGCGGCGGCCAGCATGTCGAAGCTGCGCACGCGCGTGGCCATGAGGGATTGGTGCGCATCGCGGAAGGTGGTGTCTGTCACCAGGAGGCGCTTCTGTTTGCGTACCCACTGGGCAAACTTCTCGGCCCCAAGCTCCAACAAAAGCTGGCGGGTGCCGGGGCGCGGGGTGGCGTCGCCATCGTAGTCGGGAGGGGTAACATCACCGCCGCCCTTGTACTGGAAGCCTTTGGTCTGCGGGTTGCCGTTGACGATGACGTCGCCCAGGAAGTTGAGCAGCTTGGTGGCACGATCCCGCCGGGGCTTGAACTCGAAGAGCGCGGGGGTGGAATCAATGAGCGTCGTCGTTGCATCGCCCGAGCGGAAGATCGGGTGTGCGATGACGTTCTCGATAAACGGGATGTTCGTCTTCACCCCGCGAATGCGGAATTCGCGCAGCGCACGGTCCATCCGCTGCAAAGCGAGCGGAAAGTTGCGCCCCGAGGTGGTGACTTTGACGAGCAAGGAATCGTAAAACGGGGTGATGACGCTGCCCGCATCGCCCATGCCGCCGTCGAGCCGCACGCCAAAACCCGCCGCCGAGCGGTAGGCGACGATGCGCCCATAGTCGGGCATGAATTTGTTCTCCGGGTCCTCAGTGGTGATGCGCGCCTGCACGGCAAAGCCGTTGCGCGGCACCTCTGCCTGCGGCGGCAGGCCGACCTCCTCCCCAAATAGCGAGGCCCCCTGCGCGATAAGGATCTGCGAGCGCACGATGTCGATCCCCGTGATCACCTCTGTGACGGTGTGCTCCACCTGGATGCGCGGGTTCATCTCGATGAAGAACCACTCGTTGCTATCGAGATCGAGGAGGAACTCGACGGTGCCCGCGTTATCGTAGCCGATCTCCTTGGCCACGCGCGCGGCGGCGTCGCAAAGTTCGTGGCGCACCCTATCATCCAACCCCACGGATGGGGCGATCTCCACGACCTTCTGGTGGCGGCGCTGGACGGAACAATCCCGCTCGTGCAGGTGGAGGACGTTGCCCTGTTTATCTCCCAAAATCTGCACTTCGATGTGCTTGGCCCGGGGGATGTATTTCTCCAAAA
This sequence comes from Chthoniobacteraceae bacterium, assembly GCA_037189965.1. Lineage (GTDB taxonomy): Bacteria > Verrucomicrobiota > Verrucomicrobiia > Chthoniobacterales > Chthoniobacteraceae > DATMFV01. Next base: position 16,925 of record JBBCKB010000003.1, read on the forward strand.
ACACGGCCGGGTTGCCAAAGGCGCGCTCGGCTTCGCCTTGGGCTTCGTCCAACAAAGAGGCGAGGTCTTCCGCCTTGCGGACCACGCGCATGCCGCGCCCGCCCCCGCCAAATGCGGCTTTAATAATCAGCGGGAAGCCGACTTTCTTTGCGGCGCGCAGCGCTTCCGCACGGTCGGAAATCGGGTCTTCCGTGCCGGGCAGCGTCGGGACGTTAAGGCGCTGGCACAAGGTGCGGGCAGCCACTTTGTCGCCCATGAGCTCCAGCAGCTCGGGCTTGGGGCCGATGAAGGTAATGCCCGCCTCCCGGCAGGCGCGGGCAAAGCGCGCATTCTCGGAAAGGAAACCGTAGCCCGGGTGGATGAGGGTGACGCCGTGCTCCTTGGCGAGCGCGATGATCCCCTCAATATCCAGATACGCACCCACAGGCCCCTTCCCCTCGCCCACCTGGTAGGCTTCGTCGGCCTTGAAGCGGTGGACGGAGAGCTTATCCTCCTGCGCGTAGATGGCGACGGTGCGCAGCCCCAGCTCGGAGGCGGCGCGGAAGACGCGGATGGCGATCTCACTGCGGTTGGCAACGAGGAGCTTCATCGGCTGGGGGGCAGGTTCCGGAGTACGGGCGGGGCGGCGGGAGTTCGGCTTCATTGGGGCGTGAGCAAAGAGGAAACGATACCCCGCCTAAAGGCAAGCCCCGGCTGTCATTTCACACCGGGTTTGCATGCCCGTTTTCCTCCAACCAGCGATCGACCATCTCATGGAGCTCGGCGATGCGCGAGCGGGTGGTGTTTTCAGCCACATAGCCGCCATCGGCAACCACGGTTTGGCCGTTGATAAAGCGGGCCCCGGGCGAGAGGAGGAAGGCGACGACACCTGCCACCTCCTCCGGCGTGCCGACGCTCTGGGGCCCCAACGTATCGCGCAAGGTTTGCAGGCGCTGCGCCATCAGCTCCCGGGCCATGCGGCGGGCCTCTTCGGGTGGCAGGGTGGCCGCCGCGCGGCGCAGGAAGGCGTAGCCGGGCACGCGCCCCACTCTCACGACATTCACCCGCACCCCCTCCTCTGCCAACTCGGCGGCCATATTGGCCGAGCCGCGCTCCAGAGCGGCCTTGGTGGCGGCGTAGAGGAGGTTCTCGCGGCGGGGCTCGGCCACGAGGACGCTGGAGAAATTCACCACCGCCCCCCGGTTGCGCACCAGCGAGCTCCGCGCGGCCTGCGCAAGGTAAAGCGGCGCGGCAAAGTTGACGGCAAAGAGCGTTTGCAACGAGGCCTCGCCAATCGTGCCAAACGCCTCTGCGCGATTGATAACCGCCCCGTTGACTACCGCGCCGAGCGCCCCGTGGCAGGCCTCGACCTCGCGTACGAGCGCTTCGCAGGCGGCTTGGGTGGAAAGGTCTGCGGGGTGGATGGCCTCGGCCTCAAACGGGCCGCCAAAGAGCAGCTCGTGCAGGTGGAAGCTCTCCCGCGTGCGGTCGCTCGCCACCACGCGCCACCCTTGTTGGCGTAGTTCGCGGCAGATGGCAGGGCCGATGATGCCCGCCGCCCCGGTGACGAGTGCTAAAGGTGCCGATGTCTTCATGGAGTTGCTGAGAAAGAAATGCTTTGTCCTTTGGCGTCGAGGCCAGTGGTAAAGGCAAGCGCCGCGAGGTCCGCCCCCGCCAGCGGGGCGACATGCCCGTCGAGAAAGAGGCCGTTGGCGCGGTCCTGGTGCCGGAGTTGAATCCCCGAGCCGCTGTAGAGCCCGGGCGGGACAAAACGGAAGGTCTGCCCCCCCGAAGCGGTGCCCGTATCGGCCATGATGAGGTAGCGCGAAGGCTCGGCAACCCGCCGTACCGGGAGGGTAAAGTAGCCGGTGCGTTTGCCACCGGGCAGGTCGTCCGGGCGCTCGGTGCGCCCGGGGTCATTGGTTCCATGCCGCCCAAGCCGCATGCCGTAGCAGCTCCATGCGCCGACTTTGGAGGCTGGCAGCATCGGGCAGCCAAAGGAGCGCTGCGCATCCGTTTCGCTCAGCCCACCGTACTTGCGCAGTTCTTCGTACCACATGAGGTCGGTATCTCCATCGCGAAAGAAAGTCGCCTGGCCATTGTGGTCTGCCGCGTAGCCGAGGAAGAGGACCCCGAGCTGCCGCAGCCGGTTCTGGCACTCTACGGCGCGCGCGCGGGCCACCTGCCCCTGCACCACGGGCAGCAAGAGCGCCACCAACACGGCAAAGACGACGATGACCGTCAAAATCTCCACAAACGAGATACCGGCCCGACGATGCTCCAAGGGGGGCTTCATGGCGTGCGTTTAAATAAGGCGACTCCCCATGGCTCCAGTTCCAAGTGGCCTTGGGGGGTGAAGGCCACGGTTTGCTCGGGTACGGCACCTTTCCACGAAGCAGCCCCCTCCGCCAGTGCCACCTTCACGGCTTGCGGAGCGGAGTTGACGATAAACAGATACTCCACCCCTTCGTGCCGGTAATGCGCGGAGGTGATTGCAGGCCACTCCACCGGCTCGGGGAAGATGCGGCTCTTCCGCGCGCTAAGCCAGGTACTCTTTGGCCCGGCCACGATCTCCAGCTCCGGGGCTGAAAGCCGTTCGCCATGCAGGAAGACGGGGCCGAGCGCGGGCGCACCATTGAGCTCCCGCGCCACCCGGGCGTAGGCATCGTAGTAGACCTCGCGTGAGGGGAACGCTTTGCGCCGGGCAAACGAGTAGATAAAGATCGCCCGCGCCCCGCCCAGCAGCGAAGCATAGCAATCGTGCCGCACCCAGGTGGGGATCAGCGGGCGCTCCGCCTCCTCCGGCTCGCGGAACATTTCCAACACGGCCACGGGCATTGCCCCCGGGCTGGCGTTGGCGATTGCCTGGCGCTGTTGATCGAGGCTCCAGAGGAGCCAGGCGCGTTCGTCTTTGCGCCCGGAGGAGTTCGTATAGAGCCCCTTGCCTGCGATCTGCTGGTAAGGCAGCGTCTTCTCCAACGCACTGCGCCCCCGGTGGTTGGGCTCGTACATCCAGACCGGGCGGCGTTTTGGGTCGGCCTCGCGGATGGTTTCAGAAACGACGCGCAGGTACTCCAGCTCCAGCTTCTCCCAGTAGCGCAGCTCCTCGGGCTTGAGGTACCAAGCGTAGATCGCCTCTTCCCCCGCCACGGCCTCCACCTGTGCGCGCACGGTGGCGCGGATGGCGTCGAAATCAAGCTCCTGTGGGCCTTTGCCACCGCCTTTGGTGGTGAAGACCTTGGCCCCCACCGGGTAGATGGCGGGGAGCCCCACCTCCACCGCTTCGCGAAAGACTGCCTCGGCATTGGAATAGCCGGGGCCCGCGATGGTAAAGCCCGCCTCTTTGTCCGCCCTCGGGCTGGGTGAAAACCCGCCGATCAGGAACGGCTCGGCCCGGAGCCCCGCTACCGCCACGCCCCAACACCCGAGAAGAAAAAGCAGCCGTTTCATTTGCGCTGAAACTCGATGATTTTGACCTCCAACGGTGCAAACCGAAGCGGGAACTCACCCTCTGCGGCCTCGATGGCCGGGGCTTCCGGCTCAAGCACATTCACCGCCCGCAGGGCATTGAAGGGGAGCCCCCCCACGCTCGCCTCCACCGGCTCCTGCGCGGAGTTGACGATAAAGAGGAAGTGCCGCCCGCCAAGCGCCAACCTTTTGTAAGTCAAAGATGGGTACTCCATCGCCTCTTTGACTCCGCCCGAGGGGTAAATAAACGACACAGTGGCCGGCCCGTCGGTGACATCAACGACCAGATCCTCCCGCGCTTCCCCAAAGAGGAAGAGCTCCCCCAGCTTCAACGGCCCCAGGAGCCGCGGCGCCTCGGCGGCATAGGCGCTGAGGTACGCCTCGCGGGCGGGGAAGTTCGGCCTGCGCCGGGCGGAAAAGACGAAGACGCCTTTGGCCCCGGAAACAAGGCTCAGGTAAAGATCGTGCCGCACCCAGGTGGGAATGAGCGGCAGGTCGGCCTCCTCGGGCTGGCGAAACATCTCCGGCACCGAGACCGGGTAGGCCTTTGCACCGGCGAGGCGGATCGCCTCCTGCTCCTGCTCAATCGTCCAACGGCAGAAGATGCGGTCCTTTTGTTGGGAGACGTAGTTGGTGTACATCCCCTTGCCCACAAAATCGACCCACGGGGCGATGGCGGCCATCCGCTTGGCACTGGCGTGCGCGGGGTCGTAGATCCAGATCGGGCGGCCCTCGGGATCGGCGGCGCGGATCGCCTTTGATGCCGCCTCCAGATATGCCATCTCAGCCTTGCGCCAAGGGCGTAGCTCTTCGGGGCGCAAGTACCAGAGCGCCACGCGGGGGTTCCCCACCACGGCTTTTACCTGCTGAGTCACCTCTTGGGTGATTTCCTCTGGCGTGAGCGTGAGCGGGCCGCCCCCTTCCTTGGTGCGATCATGAAATTTCATGGGAAGGCCGACCGTGTAGGCGACTTTGAGGTCGTGCTGCTCCGCATCGGCAAGCGAGCGCTCGTTCAGCTCGTACTGCGGGCCAAAGAGAGGGATGCCGAGCGTCTTATAATGGGCAAACTCCTTTTGCACCTCGGGCTCGGGCAGCAGCTCGTTGATCTTCACTTCCGAACCACCCCCCACGGAGAAAAAGGAAAACGGAAAGAGCCGCCCCTTTGGAAAGAGCCGCTCGGCAGATAGCCCGGCAGGCATCTCCGGGCCGGGTTTGAAGAAGACCTCCGGGTCTGGACGGGCCGCCTGAATGCCAAAGGGAGCCAACAACAACGCAGCGGCCAAAACCCGGGCTGAAAGGGATCGTGAGTTCATGAGGGATAAGAAAGGGGAAACCAAAGGCACCAGAGCGCCCATTCCTCAAAAACCTATCGCAAGCCCTCATCCACCTCAACTTAAAAATATATATTTTTTGTGATTGAAAGTATATATTCCAGAAGGCATCTTCCTGCTTATCTTCTTATGAAACCGACCCCCCTTCTTCTCCTGCTCACCCTTTCCTGCACCCTCCCCCGCGTGGAGGCAGCCACTTTCACTTGGTCGGGAGGCGGCACGGCGGGCTGGAACAGCGCCGCCAACTGGGTGGGTGGCAGCGCGCCCGATTTCAGCAACACCACCGACCTCATCTGGAACTCCAACGCAGCAGCCCGGCTTGGCGGCGGAGAGAACGCCATTGCGGCAGACCGCACGGTGCGCTCGCTCTCCTTCAATGCCAATGCGGATGCGGACATCGCCCTGCGGCTCACGAGCGGCTCGGGCAACACCGTGGGGCGCACGCTCACCTTCGAGGCCGCCAGTGGCAATGCCTGGCTGGAGGTAGATGCAGGGGCGGCGGGCAGCTTCACGCTCGGAGTCGCCGGGCCCGGCACCGGCAACGCCATCCAGATCGCCCTCGCCTCCAACCTCGAAGTGCGCCACCACGGGAGCGGGCTCCTGCATTTCAACCGCGCGGTAGGCGGCACAGGCGCGCTGCTCAAAAGCGGCGCGGGGGTGCTGCGTCTCTCGGCGGCCAATAGCTACGCGGGCGGCACCACCCTCTCTGGCGGCAAGATCGAGGCCGCCAACGCGGCGGCGCTTGGCACCGGGGCCGTGGCGATCAAAGCCGGTGGCACGCTATTGGTGGAGAGCGGCATCACCCTTGCCAATACCAGCCTGACCCTGGAAGCCGGAGGCATCCTTCAGCGCGCCATTTCCTCCGGCGGGGCCTACAACCTTGGCACCACCGGCACCGTGGCCAGTGCCCTCCCGGGTGGCACGGCCACTACGGCCACCCTCTCGGGGCCGGGCACGGCCTCGGTGGCCACCACGCTCGCACTCAGCTTCAGTGATATTTCCTCAGCCCTTAACGACGAAATCCGCCTCTCCGACACGCTCGCCCTTTCCGGCCCGGTAGCGGGCGACCTCTTTGTGCTCCAGCTCTCCATCTCCTCCGGAGTGGATGATCTCTCGCGCCTCGTTTGGTTCGATACCGGGGCCGACGCTTGGGCCAATGCCGTGGCGGGCAACACCAGCGGCGGGGCCCATTTTGTGGGCGATGTCGCCTATAACGACACCTACTTCACCCTCGGAAACTACGGGGTCGATACGGCCTCGGGCACGGTCTGGGCCGTGGTGGACCACGCGGGCACCTTTGCGGTGGCGGCGATTCCCGAGCCATCCGTGGCTGCATTGGCCGGAGGGGCCGGGCTCTTCTTTTTGCTTCGCCGCCGCCGCTTGGGTAACGCAAAATCGGCCCGGTAGTCTCTTTGTTTTATTTGCATGAAAACACCCGCCTCCAACCAGCCGCCCAAGTACCAGCAAGTGGGCCATGCACTCCTGCGCGAGTGGGCGGAAAGTGGCGGCCGCCCCAATGCCACGCAGAAGGAGCTTGCCGAAGCGCACGGGGTGCACCTTCTCACCCTGCGCCATGCGCTCCAGTGGCTGGAGCAAACCGGGCAGCTCCCCCCCCGGGCCGAAGCCAAGGAGCCTTCCCGGCCCGCGCCGCTCATCGGCCTGCCAATCTGGGCAGACTCGCTGCTCGACCTCGATGTCTTGCGCGTGAGCAACCGCTTGCGCACCGCGCAGGCGATCCACCGCGAGCTGGAGGCCCACGGCTACCGGCTGGATGTCCAGTTTATCGGTACCGAGTTGAACCCCAATCTTGCCCGCATCCGCGCCCTTTCCCGGCAATGGGCAGGCGTGGTGCTGGAGCCCTTTTCCGGCCACAGCTCGCTTGCGGCAGACCACCCCTTTGCCAGCCTGCGCGAGCGGGCGGTGCTGGTCGGGGCCATTCAAGGCGAGCAGCATGGCTGTGTCTGCCCGGACTACTTTGCCGCGGGGCAGCTCGCCGTTTCCGAACTCGTCAAGCAAGGGGCCCGGCGCATTCTCTACACCGGCAATGAAGCCGAAAGCTCTGCCCACCAGTTCCTGCGCATCGCCTCGGCCGAGAATGAAGCCGGGCGGCATAGCGGCGTGGAGATTCTTTATGCCGAGGGGGGCTTCCACATGGAAGATTCCTTTAGCGCGGTAAAGCAATTCCTCGCCCGGGGGCAACGGTGCGACGCCGTGCTGGCCGCCTCGGGGAATGCCGCCATCGGCGCGCTACGCGCTTTGGGGGATATAGGCATCCGCTGCCCGGAGGATGTTCAGATCATCGCCATTGGCAATACCCCCTTTGGCCCGTACCTCACGCCCCGGTTTACCACGATCACCCCGGAGCCCGACCGCTTCGGCATCGAAATCGCGCGGATGGCCATCTCGCTGGCACGGCCCCACGCGGCCCGGCGGCCCAATATTCTTGTACCCGTGCAGTTGCTTGCGGGAGAGACGACGCGCTATACTACCGCCTCGCACACCCCCACCGCCCCGGTGGCAGCAGCTTACCCCTCCTCTTTGGTCCACCCATGAAGCTCCGCATCCTCCTCGCCTTGCTCACCCCGCTCTGCCCGCTGGTGGCAGAAGACGCCGTTGTCTTCAACTACCGCTTTGAAACCGATGCCCCTGCGGCAGACTCCGCTGGCAACGGGCCGGAGCTCTCGCTCAAAGATCCCGCCACCTTTGTCCCCGAAGGCGGGCGCGAAGGCGGCGGCGCGCTCTCGCTCCCCTCCCCTCCCCAGGCAGATGCGGCCAACTACGCCCAAGTGCCCGCAAGCGCCCTTGGCCAGTTGCCCACCGAAGCGCTTACCGTCGAGATCGACTACTGCCCCGACGAAGCGCTCCTCTCTTCCGGCCACCGCACAGCCTTCCTCATCGACCAGATGTATTCGGAAAAAACCGGCATCCAGCTTGTCTATGCCCCCGACCGGCGCACGCTCACGGCCCGCGTCGGCAATGGGGTGAAGATCCTCACCGCCACCACCCGCCCGCTAACCTGGCAAGCGGGCGAGTGGCTCCGGCTCGCCTTTTCCTACGATGCCGCCAGCGGCTCCCTGCGCATTTACGAAAACGGGCAGGAGCTGGCCCAGCAGAGCGAGGCCGACTTCGGCCCCCTGCAACCCGGCGAGCGCCCCTTGCGCATCGGCAACCGCATTGCCAGCCTCTATGGCAACGCCACCGGCCTTTACGATAACCTGCGCATCAGCCGCCGCGCCGCGCCCGAAGCGCCGTAGTTCTTCCTTCCAACCTTGGGGCGACTCGGTTTACGCTGGGCGGGTTCTGCCATGAGCCAAACCAACGACCCTTCTGCCGCTGCCTCCGCCCCCTCCTCCACCGCACCGCACTACGGCGGGGTCGATTGCCACGTCGGCAACACGCCGCTCCTGCGGTTGCGGCGGCTTTCGGAGCTGACCGGGTGCGAGATCCTTGGCAAGGCCGAGTTTATGAACCCCGGCGGCTCGGTAAAGGACCGCGCCGCGCTCGGCCTGATCCGCGATGCCGAGGCACGCGGCGCACTCCTCCCGGGGGGGACGATCGTGGAAGGCACGGCGGGGAATACCGGGATCGGCCTCACCGTCATCGGCCACGCGCGGGGCTATCAATCCGTCATCGTGATCCCCGAGACGCAATCGCCCGAAAAAATTTCGCTCCTGCGCGCGCTGGGGGCCGAGGTCCGCACCGTCCCCGAAAAGCCGTATAGCGACCCGGGTAACTACAACCACGTCGCCCGCCGCCTGGCGGAAGAGAACGGCTGGTTTTGGGCAGACCAGTTTGACAACCAGGCCAACCGCCAAGCCCACTACGATAGCACCGGCCCCGAGATCGTCCGGCAGACGGGCGGCCGGGTGAGCGCGTTTGTCTCCGCCGTGGGCACGGGCGGCACGCTCGCCGGTACGGCGCTCTACCTCAAGGAAGCGCTCCCGGCGACCACCATCGTCTGCGCAGACCCTTATGGCGCGGCCATGTGGTCGTGGGTCACGCACGGGCACACCGAGATCAATGATGGCGACTCGCACGCCGAGGGGATCGGGCAAGGCCGGGTCACCCGCAACCTCGAGGGAGCTCCCATCGACAAAGCCTACCGTATCGCCGACCAAGCGGGGCTCACCATCCTCTACCAGCTCCTGCGCGAAGAGGGGCTATTCCTCGGTCTCTCCTCGGGCATCAACCTCGCAGGAGCCGTACGCCAAGCCGTGGAGGGCGGCCCGGGACAGACCATTGTGACGCTCCTTTGCGACTCGGGGGCGAAGTATCAGTCCAAACTCTACACCCCGGAGTGGCTCGCCGCAAATGGCCTGCGCAGCGACCTTCCGCTGGAGACGGTGCTGGAAGGTTAGAGCGTCTGAAGGTTCGGTGCCGAGGTCGGAAATGGTAGGGCGTCTCTGTGAGACGCCATGGGGTTGGACTGCCGTCTCACAGAGACGGCCTACAATCCTAGCGCCGGTCCACAAGTGCGCCTTTGCGCTCCGTCTCGCGGGCGTTTTGCACAAAGGTGTTGTTATCCCCATGCAGCGCCCACGGGCCTTGGGGCACTTCGTCAAACTCCACGAAGCGCCAGTCCGTCACATCGGTGCTCTTCATGCCAAGGAAGTCGCGCACCGCGGGCGAAACATCCAGCCCGGCCCCTTTGTTGAGGTTGGCCTTGGGCCGCTCATCGCCAAAGACGTACTGCCAGTGGTCGGTACGGAATGGCCCGCAATCCTCCCACTGCGCGTAGGCAATGCGGTTGTTGAAGCGGATGGCCACCCAGCGGCCTTTTAGGACGCTCTTACCCTCGCGTTGGAAGGTGCGGTCAAACCACGGGATCGCCTTTCGGGCCTCGGGCTTCGTCGTCCCCCGGGTGGTGTCATTATACGGCAGGGCCACGTAGAAGGGGTTCTGCTGCGGCGTAAACTTCGCCGGGAGGTAGCCGTTACGGTTTTTCGGGTTGGGGTCGTCAAAGCCGCCGAAGTTCTTGGCCCAGTTGCGGTCCCAGCTCGAGGCATGGTTGTGTACAGGGTTGCGCTTGCTCGCGGCCTCGCCCACCCAGAAGGTGGTTGTCACAATCTGCGTACGCCAAGGGTAGCGCTCTTTCCCTTTGCGCGTGCGCTCGGGGCGCGCGTTCTGGGTGTTTTCGGCCTTGCGGTCGAGAAACGAGAGCAGACCCGGGTATTTCTCCATCGAGTCGGAAGATGATAATTCAGACCTTGGGGCGGCTTTCTGCGCCTGGCGAGATGCGAACGCCCCCGGTGCCGCCACCAGAAGGGACGCCACCGCGATGAGGGAAACCCTCAAGGCCGGAGTAAGGTTTACCGGATTCATGACGGAAGCTGTCGCACCGAAATAATGCGCGCGCAACCGATACTTTCAAACTCCGGAACGAGGTTTCCAGGCGAATGGGTGCCTACAGAGGCTCCTGAAGCGGAGCCACCGCTGACATTGGGGGATAAAATGGTGAAGCGTTTCTTCTCGAAAAACCGGTTAATTAACCCGGTCTTCCGTGTGGCAGGCCCACCAGACGCCGCCTACAACCGAAGAAAACGCAAAAATGAACATTCCCAGTGTCAACATAGATAAAAGTGTGCCTGTCTCTGCCGAAACCCACCCCAAACGTCAAGCCTGCTTCTGTTTTAAACCCCAAAAAAGTCGTTTAATACCTGCCGATAGACCTCTTTCTTGAAATCAGGCAGCCATGCGAGGTCAAACTCTGAGGGAAAAATCCACCGCGATGCCTGAAACTCCTGATGCGCCGTAGTGATATTGATCTGCGTGAGCGGCGCAAGAAAACGGGCCAAAAAATACGTCTGCTCCTGCCCATGGTAGCCCCGCTTGTTCGGCCCTTTGCCGAAAGCATAGCGGTATGGCCCCTTGCAGGAGATGATCTGGTAATCCCCACAATGGAGCCCCAGCTCCTCCTCCATTTCACGGAAGAAGGCTTCCTCCCGCGATTCCCCCACGTTTACCCCGCCTTGGGGGAACTGCCACGCACCCGCCGTGTTCAACCGCTCACAGATCAGAATGCGTCCTTCAGTGTCCTGAAGGATGCCTGCGACATTAGGGCGGAAGCGGTGGTTTGGGGTGGCTTTGGGCATTGGGTTCCCGGTAGAATCTCTGACCGATGGATATGCGACCGTTTTTCTCATTGCTCTGCAATCCGAAATCGAAGGTTGTGGCCATTTTTACCGTCGGGGTTTGCCTGATTGGGGGGGGCCGGCTTTACCGCCTCTGGCAGCCGGAAGAGCAAGTGCGCCTCCACCAACGGCATTTTCTCGACGCTCTGGAAGCCCACAACCGCAATGCCTTTGCCTCGTTTGTGGCGACGGATTTCCACGATGCCTACGGCCACGACAAAGCGTGGCTGCTGGAGAAGGCAAGCGAGGTACGGCGCCACTTCTTTGCCCTGGAGATGCGCGAGGAGGGTGCCCCCCTCATCACGTGGCCTGCGGGCGGGGTGGCCAGCCGTGCCGAATCTCAAGCCGTGCTGCGGCTCGGGGGCAACGGTACCGCCGTGGCCCAGGAGGTGATCCGCACGGCCAACCGCAACCCCGACCCGGTGCGCTTTTTCTGGCGCAAACCGGGTTGGAAGCCGTGGCACTGGGAGCTTGTCTCCCTCGACCACCCGCTGCTGGAGCGGGGGGACTACTAATACCATTTCTCTGAAATAGGGAGACTTTAAGGCGCAGGGATTTTTGAGCTAGGCAAGGCGGAGGGCGGAGGCGCTATCTCTGATAGCGACTCTGGCCGACAACGCCGCCTCGCTCAAAAAGAACCAGCTTAAAAGTCTCC
>JBBCKB010000004.1:0-2193 GCA_037189965.1 Chthoniobacteraceae bacterium
GGCGCAGCGGGCGATCCTCACGTGTGTGACGACGGTGGACCCCAGGCTGACGAACCCGGAGGCGATCATCGCCGCAGCGCAGCAGAGCGAGCCGGTACGGGCGATTTTGGCGGGGCTGCTCCCGGCACGGCATCCTTCGCAACTCTACCAGGCGGCGTTGGAGGGGGCGCTCCTCTTTGTGGCATTGTGGGTGTTGCGCACGCGGTTTCGGCTGCACGACGGGGTGGTGACGGGGGCGTTCTTCATCCTCTACGCGCTCTTGCGCATTGTGGGGGAGCAGTTTCGCGAGCCGGATGTGGGGGTGGCGTTTACGCTGGGGCTGACGAGGGGGCAATTCCTCTCGGTGTTTATGATCGGTATCGGTGCGGCGTTTATCGCATGGGGGATGAAGCGGGGGCGGCTTTCGCCCCACCCTGGTGCCTTGTAACGCATGAAATGTCGCATTGAGCTTGTCTTTTTGGCCCAGGGCTGCGTTGTCAGCCCGAAGCTGTTATCTGAAGATAGCAGCTTGGGCTTCCGCCTTGCCCTGAACCAAAAATCCGGCGCTCCATGCGTCATTTCACTTGTTACAAGTCACTAGGGGGGGATGAAGATCATTGCCGAAGCGCGGGAGTGGCTGGTGGTGGATAAGCCGCCGTTCCTCCAGATCCACCCCAAGAAGCCGGGCGGCCCGCCGACGCTGTGGGACCGCTTGCGCGAGCTATTAGCCTTCGAGCTGGCGAATGGGGGGCAAGTCTCGATCATCAATCGGCTTGACCGCGAGACGAGCGGTACGGTCCTCGTGGCTAAAACGGCGGAGATGGCGCGAAGCTTCCACGAGGCGATGAAGCGGCGCGCTTTTGGCAAGGAGTACCAGGCGCTGGTGTGGGGGTGGCCACAGGGGGAGTTTACCGTGGATGCGCCGATCGCCCGCCGCGGCGAGGTGGAGCCGAGTGCGATTTATGTAAAGCGGTGCATCCACCCCGCCGGGGTAGAGGCGCGTACGCACTTCCGCGTGGAGCACTGTTTTGAGCGCGAGGAGGGGCGCTTTGCGCTGGTGCGCGCTTTTCCGCAGACGGGGCGGACCCACCAGATCCGCCTGCACCTCGCCCACGCAGGCTACCCGATCGTGGGGGATAAGCTCTATGGGCCCGATGAGCGGTGCTACCTGGAGTTTATCGAAACGGGGTGGACTCCGGCGCTGGCAGAGCGGCTCTTGCTTCCCCGGCAGGCGCTCCACTCGGCGCGCCTGCATCTGGAGGCGGCGGAGGCCGGTGGTGTGGAGGGCGGCGGCGGGGATTGGGTGGCCCCTCTTCCCCAGGCTCTCCGGGTCTGGGCGGGCCTTCCCTGAAGCCGCCGGGCGGGCGGCGGTGGCGGGGCGGGTGGTTCCAATAGTCGCGCTTTTCGGCCACGAGCTGGTCGTACTTGGTGAGCTGCTCGGGGGTGAGGAGGGCGCGGATTTTGGCCTCCGACTCTTTGCGGATTTTCTCGACCTGCGGGGCGCTGGCTTGCCGGATGGCGCGGAGGGCTTCGCGCGTTTCCGTAGTGATCTCGCGGATCTTGGTGCGCTGCGCGCCATCAAGCTCCAGCTCGTGCGAGAGGCGGCGCACGATCACATTCTCCAGCTCGCGCGGGCCGCTCTCGACGACTTCATGGACGCGCTTCTGCACCAGCCGCAGGGAGATGGCCACCCCGGTGACGACTCCAAAGAGAAAGACCAGGCAGACGCCCAGGATGGCTTTGCTACGGTTCATAAAATTTTCCCGGTGATGGCTTGCACAACCGTCCACTCCGTTGCTCCGTCTTCCAGCGCGCTGCGCAAGGCCAGCTCGCGCTCTTCGGTATAGGAGAAGGTATTCCACGCCAGTACCACGGCGAGGATGGCAAAGAAGGGCAAAAGCCGCCATGGCCAGATGCCAAAGGCGGGCGGCTCGGGGCGCAGCCGCGCGGAGAGCCGCGTCTCAAAGCCGTAGGCGGCGCGCTCGGCTTCTTCCCGTGGCCCGGCGGAGCGAGCCCGGGCGAGGAGGGCATCGAGTGGGTCATGCGGTTTCATAAAACGAGTATTTTTCGCAGAGCTTCCCGGGCGCGGAAATCGCCGCGCACGTCGCCGAGGTGCTGTGGGTGCTGGGACGCAAGGACGAAGCGCGCAGGTATTTCGACGAAGCGCGCAAGCTCGACCCGGACAACCGTTCGCTGCAGCGCGCATTGGCGGAA
>JBBCKB010000005.1:0-23240 GCA_037189965.1 Chthoniobacteraceae bacterium
AGAATGCTAAACCTGGCAGAGCTAGGCTAGTTGCTAATGTTCCTGATTTTGAAGGAGCAATTTTCGGGAGCTCTGTTACAAAAGAGAAGCCGTCAACAGCTTATCAAAAGCTACAATGCGATGAAGAGGCTGTAAAGAACGCTCACGAGCTTCTTCAAGCGCTGATTGATTTCTCTCGTCCCGTTCCCGAAAAATGCGTAGAATGGAATAGTCTCGAAGAGCTTCAAAAGAGATTGGAATAGAATTTTGATATTTGCTTTTGTGGAGCGTCCCCTTTTTGTGTTGATCAGATAATATGACAGAAGCGGCAGCTTCCAGCATACTTCCTATCCACCTCGAATGAGTAGCGCCCCCTCCCCCCGGAGCGGCTCGATGAGGATTAGCCCTGATTCTTGCGCTTGGCTGAGGGTTAGGCGCTTTTTCAGAATCGCATCCAGCGCGGCGGCGGTGGTGACGATGCGGTAGCTCGGCTTGCGCCCGTCCAGATGGGTGATGCCTCGGCCGGCGATGAAGCGGCGGGTGCCGCGGTCGACCAGTAAAAGCTCGCCGATGGTGGGGGCGGGCGCTTCGGCGAGTAACGCGCGCATGAGGGCCCAGCCGGGGGTTAACCCGACATCCAGCGCCTCCCTCTCCTCCCCCGTCGCCCCCGTGGGGGCGGTGCTTTCGGGAAGGTCGAGCTCACCCCGCTCTATGGCGGCTCGGGTGGCAAGGCTGATCTGCAAGGTCTGCGGATGTTCCAACCGCAGACCGTCCAAGGTGGGCCCGGCGCAGATGGTGCATGCCTCTGCCCCTCCGGCAAGGAGGAGCAGCCACAGGATGCGGCCCTTCATCTCAACGCGGGAGAGGGTTGGGCGTGACGATATTGAACCAGAACTCAAACGGCTCGATGGCGCTTAGCAAGCCGGTAAGCGCCTCGGGGTTCCCGGCGATCTTGGCCTTCCCCTCTGCGACGAGCGCGGGGAGCTTCTTTTCTCCAAGAAGGATCTGGTCGAGCCCGCTGCGGTCGATGGTGAGGGTGACGTCGGCCTTATCATCCGGCTTGCCTTTGAGGGCGTTGAGGACGGAGTTCTCCAAGGTGAGGAGGTAGCTCTCCTTCACATCGGGCAAGTCGATTTTGATGTTGAGGACTTTGCCCGCCACTTTCTCCGCATTGAGCTGGATGGCCAGATAATCGAAGAGAAGGTCCATCGACATCCCCCGCACCATGTCGGGCGAGGTGGGCGTGGGCACGCCCGATTTGTTTACGCCGTCGCGCAGCTCCTTGGCCCCGGCGAGGTAGAAATTCCGCCAGACAGCCCCTTCCGATTGGTAGCCAAGCTGCTCAAGCGTATCCGCAAGGAAGTAGCGCGCCTGCTGGTTCTCGGGGTCGGCAAGGACGACATGGTTTACCACCTGCGCGGCCCAGCGGTAGTCGCCCTTTTCGCGGGAGGCCTTCGCCTTTTCGAGCACGGCATCTGCCCCGCCCATAAACTCGACGTACCGCTTCGCCGCATCGGCAGGCGGGTACTCGTTGAGGGTGGAGGGGTTGCCATTAAAATAGCCGAGGTAGAAGTTGTACACCGCCTTGGCGTTATGGTTCACCGTGCCGTAGTAGCCACGGGAGGCCCAGTTTTTCTCAAGCTCGGGGGGGAGCTTAATCATCTCGCCGATCTCGACCATGGTGTAGCCTTTGTTGGCAAGGCGGAGCGATTGGTCATGGATGTATTTGAAAACGTTCCGATACTTTTTGATGTGATCGACAATGCGCTCGTTCCCGGTGATGGACCAATGGTGCGGCGAGAAGAGGATGTCGGTCTTATCTCCCCAGCGCTCCAGCGTTTCGTTGAGGTATTTGACCCATTTGCGGGAGTCCCGCGTTTTGGCCCCGCGCAGGGTGTAAAAGTTGTGCAGGGTATGGCAGGCGTTCTCCCCGGTGCAGAGGGCTTTGTACTCGGGGATGTAGAAGTGGAACTCACTGGGGGCCTCGCTCCCCGGGGCCATGAGGAACTCAAACTCCAGCCCGTCTACGGTGAGCTTCTCGCCCGTCTTTTTGATGAAATGCGTCGGCTCGATGAGGGTAACCAGCCCGCCAGAGGTGGTGATGCCTAGCCCCGCGCCGAGCGTGCCCTTTGGCCCGCGGGGGATGACGTTGCCGTACATGTAGCTGGCCCGCCGCCCCATCGCGTTGCCCGACATGACGTTCTCGCTGATCGCCTCTTCGGTAAAATGCTCGGGCGCTACGATGACGCATTTGCCCGCTTCCACGTCTTCCCGAGTCGTCACCCCGGCAACGCCGCCGAAGTGGTCTACATGGCTGTGGGTGTAGATCACCCCGGTTACTTTCTTATCTCCCGCGTGCTTGCGGTAGAGCTTGAGCGCGGCAGCCGCCGTCTCCTGCGTGACAAGCGGGTCTACCACGATGACGCCCTCTTTGCCTTCGATAAAGGTGATGACCGAGATGTCGTACCCCCGCACTTGGTAGATATGGGGGGCGATCTTGAAGATGCCGTTGAGGTTCAGGAGCTGGCTGATCCGCCAAAGGCTCGGGTTTACGGTATCGGGGGCCGCCTTATCGAGTTCGATAAAGCGGTACTGGGTGGGGTCCCAAATGACGTTGCCACTGGCATCTTTGACAATGCCCCCATCTGGCAGCGCCTCGATAAAGCCCTCCTGCGCATCTGCAAAATCTTGTTTGTTGGCAAAATCGAGCTTATCCAGCCAACCCTTGTTCATCTCCTTGGTGAAGGAAGATGCGGGCTTGGGCTCGCGCTCGGCCTGGGCCGGGAGAAGCTGCGCCGATGCCGCAAACGAGAGCAGACCGAGGAGGATGCGATGGGAATATGAGTGGCTTTTCATGGGATGATCCAAGTCAAATAAACGCGGGGCGAAATCTGCGCCCAAAGCGTAAGGGGCTGAACGAACGATGTGAAGAAAACATTCTCCACCCCACAAGGGCCGCCTCCAGAAAGCCCTGATCGAAATCTGTATAGATACAGATAAATTTAAGACAGCAATTAACCCGCTGCAAATCAATCACCTATGATAGACGATTCAATTTCCACTATCCCTCCGATAGAGGCATGACCATTGAGCTGCGATCAACCCTATCGTTAAGGTTAAGGAGGTACGATTCCTTGAGCTAAAGGGCGCGTGGCTAAACGCCGCTCGGCCCCCGCCGCCCCGGCTTGCTTGACGAAGCGTTCGCCAACCTCCACTGCCCACCCACGGGTGGCCCCTTGCTACCTCTATACTTCATGAGTTCATCCCAACGCATCGTCATCCTCGGAGACCCCCACATCACCCCACAAGAAGAAGCGCTCTGGCGTGAGGAGATCATCCCCGACCTCAATGCGCTGAAGCCAGACCGCGTGCTGGTGCTGGGGGATCTGAGCGGAGGCCCGGGGTGCGGTACGCAGAAGGGAACGCTGGCGGCGGTGGCGGTGCTCTCGGAGTTCTCCGCACCGTGGGCCTCGATCATCGGCAACCACGATTTGCAAGCCGAGGAGTTTGAGACCGACGAGGCCGCGGTGGCGATGATGCTCTCCGCGCTGGGCCGCGACCGCCCGGGCTGGGTGATTGAGGACGAAGGGCTCGCTTTCGTAGGGCTCGAGAATACGTTCTGGCGGCGCAATACGATCAATAAAAACGAGATCGTGTTCGACGAAGCTCAGCAGGCCTGGCTTTCGGCAGAGCTTACGCGGCTGGGGGATAAGCCGGTCGTCATCCTCGGCCACACGCCCCCGATCGGCAGCGGGGTGATGGTGATGAGCGAGCTGCACGCGAGGGTGGGCAACGCGTATGCCAACCAGAACCGAAATGCGGGCGGCATCCAGCAAATCATCTGGAACCACCCGAACATTCTCTTCTGGTTCTCCGGGCACAACCACCTTGGGCAACATTATCGCGATGCGCTGGCCCGGCGGCTCGGAGTGCTCTATGCCCATACGGGCACGGCCTCCCGCGTCAGCTCGCGCGATGGCTACCGGCACAGCCGCGTGCTGGAGATCGACGCCCACGGCGGCGTACGGGTGCGGACGTTTGACCATACGCTGCGCACGATCGACCCCGCGCTCGACTTTGCCGACCCGCGCCCTCTCTCCGCCTGGGTGGGCGAGCGCCACCGCCTGCTCGGCAAGCGCTTTGTTCCCTGCGACCCTCGCACCATGGAGCAGCCCGCCCCCGCCACCCGGCGCACGGGGGCACGCTTCCTTTTCCTGAGCGATGCCCACTCGACCGCGCCCCTGGTACCGATCCAGAAGCGCGTCGCCGGGTGGTGCGCGCGGCGCGTGCGCGAGTTGATGCCCGATGCGGTATTGCTGGGCGGCGACATCACCCACCGGGCGCGGCCCGAGCAGGCCCAGGCGTTTATGGAGGCCTATCAGGTGCGCGAGCTGCCGCACTACTACCTGCCGGGGAATAACGAAGGGCCACATTTTTGCTACCCCGAGGGGGTGCAGCCCGTCGCCTTTTGCCAAAAGGCGGAGGAAGCCGAGGGCGTCTACCTGCTGGCCACCAGCACGGGGGAACAAGCGGCGGCCGCCGTAGAGGCGCTCCTCTCCGAGCTACCGCAAGAGGGGAGCGTGCTCGTCTTCGCCCACTTCCCCCCCTTCCTCGCGGGGGAAGAAAATCTGCACAAGCTGCAGAACGCCCCTGCCACCATCCACTGGGTATGCGGCCACCGGCACCAAGCCCGCCATGAGAGTGTGGGGAGCCTGCACGTTACCATCTGCGCCGGGCTCGACCCGGTGAAAGTGCGCTGCTCACGCCCCGAGATCCTCGCAATCGATTGGGATGGGAGCGCACCCCGGTTTGAACGCCACGCCGTGCCCAAAAAAGTGCTCAACCCACCGGGCCGAAAGCCGCTGAACTGGGCCGGGCTCGCCTTTCGCGGAACGGCGGAAACCCTCCTTGGCCTTGCGCTGGAGCGGGAGGTGCCCGCCATCCAGTTCCACTACTTCCACTCCTCGGGCGCGCCCACGGCGGCGGAGCTCGGGCTGGCGCGGCAGTACCGCGAGCGTATCCCCGGCGGCTTCCTCTCTCTCCACCTGCCCAACTTCCCCCACCCAGCAGAAGGGGTGGACCTCGGCGATATGGAGGAGCACCTCCGCTTTGCCGAAGGGATCGGGGTGGATGACCTCACGGCCCACCTCCCCAACGTCACCGCGGGCCTGCTTTACGATGAAGAACGCCGCTTCCGCGATACCGAGTGGGCACACGGCTGCCTTGGCACCTACGAGGCCCTCTCGGCCCGGGCCTTGAAAATGGGGGCCCAGATCAGCTTCGAAAATGTCTACAACAAACGCATCTCCCCGCCGGGGGAAGAACGCCTGAGCACACAGCCATGGCAGCTTCTCCTCTTTGTGGAGGAAATGCGGCGGAGGCTCCGGGCAGCAGGCTTCTCTGAAGCGGAAGTCGAGCGGGTCGGGATCATCTTTGACGCCGGGCATGCCTTTGCAGACGCCCAGTTTACCAAACATTACGGCCTCGCCGACTGGCTGACGCAAGTGAGCCCCTACTTGCAGCTCTCGCACATCCACCAGGTGAAGCAAACGCCCGAGGGCCCCACGCGCAACCACCAGACGATCAGCGACCTCGAGGGGCCGCTCATCAACTTCCGGGGCCTCCTCTGCGCTTACCGCGATGCCTCCACCCGCCCCTTCCCGCTCCTCGTGGAGGTCCGCGAGCAAGAAGCCGCGCTGGAAAGCTACGCCACGCTCCACCGCGCAGGCCTCCTGCGAAATCGTGGAAATGTGGCAGCCGAAGATTGACATTTCCCCGCCGAGCCCCCAATCTCTCGTCCTAGATAAGCGACTCGAATGGCGGCCCGCCGCCTCCGAAAAAGGCTATTATTAAAAAAAATAATCTTTTTCGATTGCCAAAGCGAAAGTTTGGCTCTAAAGTCGCCTCAGATTTAAAAGTTGTTCTGGGGGGAACATGAGCCCTTCGCGACCATTCGGTCGCGGGGGGCTCAATTTTTTTCCCCTTTTCCTTAAAACCACCCCTTCTTTCGTGGATTTTTCGCATCTGAGCTTGGCACAATGGGCCGTGGCCGCTGTCGCCGCCCTCTGCGTCGGTATCTCCAAGAGTGGTTTCGGCGGGATGGGGATGCTCACCGTCACCCTGATGGCCGCCATCATGCCCGGGCAGGAGCGGGAATCCACCGGCGTCGTCCTGCCACTGCTCATTTGCGGAGATCTTTTTGCCGTTGCCGTCTACCGGCGGCATGCCAACTGGGGGCACCTTGTGGGGCTCCTCCCCCCCGCCGTGGTGGGCGTGGTCGCGGGGTACTTTTGGCTACAAGCGCTGGAGAAGGTCGATTTTCGGCCGATCATCGGTGGCATCATCCTCGCACTCGTCGGCCTACAGGTATTGCGCCAGTGGCGCGCCACCCCTGGCGACAAAATCCCCCATGGCAAACCGTTTATCTGGGGCACCGGCTTCACCGCAGGGGTGACCACCATGCTTGCCAACGCCGCCGGGCCGGTGATGACGCTCTATTTCCTCGCCGTCCGCCTACCCAAGATGGAGCTGGTGGGCACGGCGGCGTGGTATTTCCTCATCGTCAACCTTCTGAAAGTCCCCTTCAGCTCGCACCTTGGCTTCATCACCCCCGCCTCGCTTTGGTTTAACCTCTTGCTGGTCCCGTTTGTCGGCGTCGGCATTCTGGGGGGGCGGTGGCTCCTGCACCGGATCGACCAGCGCCGTTTCGAGCGCCTGCTCCTCGTGCTGATCGTCCTGAGTGCAGCGCATCTCCTCTTTTCCTAAAAAAGAAAAGAAAACCCTTGCAGATCGCGAGTATCCGGCTACTCTTACCAAACACAAAACGCGGGGTGGAGCAGCCTGGTAGCTCGTCAGGCTCATAACCTGAAGGCCGCGGGTTCAAATCCCGCCCCCGCAACCACTTCTTAAACAGGCACTTGCGCTGCTCCGCGAGTGCCTGTTTTTCTTTTGGAAGAAATAGAGGCCGTAAAAGCGCGTCGCTCCGCCCAAAGCGGATGAAAGGCCCCCGCGGTAGCTCGGGCTTACCCGCGCATCCGCAATAGCCGGGCTGGAACCCCGGCGTAGATCCCCATCGGCTCCGTGTCTTGAGTGACGACGGCATTAGCCGCAATAACACACCCCCGAGCAAGGGTCGTATGGGCGCAAATGGTGGCGTTGGCGGCAACCCAGACATCCTCCACCAGCGTGATCGGCCCTGCCTTCTCACCCGTGAGAGCCATGGGCAGGTCGGTCCTCTCCTCATGGTGACCGACCGTGGCCAGCACCACATGCGCTGCGATATTGCAGTAGGGGCCAATCTTCAGCCCGCCCCAGCCGTAAAGAACCCCATAAGGCGCGAAGTGGCTGTGGTGGCCAATCTCGATGAAGCTGGAATCCCAGTTCCCCAAGCCCATGTAAACCCCGGGGTAAAACTCGACATGCTCCTCAATGAGCAACCGCCCGGGCGAGCCGTTGATGTAGCAGCGCGGGTGGAAGGTAACGTGCGAACCGATGCGCGCCATCTTCGGGCGCCCGATGATCTGCGTGCCGGAATGGATCGCCACTCCATCCCCTATTTCAAAACACTCCGGGTGCTCGATAAAGACATCCGGAGCAATGCGGACATCGCGACCACACGACTTGAACCGGCCAAGATAGGGAGATGCTTCCACGGGAATCATTGTCTAGGGAGCTGGGCATCAAAAACAAGCGCAGAGGGTGTAAACAATTCGCGAAGCTGGTGGACCGTATGCTCGGCGAGCACCTGCCCACCCTCCGGGCCGACGGGGTTGCTCGCGGGGACGGCCCCATACCCGCCCCCCTCCACGGCGCGCGCGCTTGGCACGTAAGTGCCCCCGCCTGCAAGCTGGATGAGGAAGGTCTGCACGGCAGGGCTTTGCACTTTGATGCGGGTGCCAAAATCGAGGAAGTATTCAAATGGGTTGGAAGCAAAGGCCACCTCCCCGAGCCGGACGACATGCACCTCCGCAGGGTGCGTGGAGCCGGGCGGCTCGCTCTCATAGCGCTCCACCACCGCGCGGAACCAGTGCATCCGTACAAAGGCGAGCGTTACCGGGAGGTACCAGCGCGGCTTCTGCCTGCGCTCGGGCTCCGCTTCGAGAAGCGCCAGCTCCTGCTCGTAGGCTCCGCGCAAGGCCTCCGCCTCCCGGGCAGCATGCTCGGCATCCTGCGCGGTAAGGCGGGTTACCGGCAGCTCTAAAGTGGCCTTACGGTGCTCCAGCCGGGGTGCAGGGTCGGCTGTCCCTTCCAGACACGGCAGAATCCGCCCCACCGCGTCGGCTATGCGCCCGGCGATTTCCTCAAACGCCGTCTGCTTGCGCAGGGCGAGCATTCGTTCATGAGCCCGCTGTTCGTAAAGCAAGTGGGAGGTCAGCTCCCCGGCGGCGCTGCATTGCGGCAGGATAAAGAGGTGCTCTCCAAAGCGCTTGCGCAGCTCCCGGCGGGTCTCGTTCCAAAAGTCGGAGCTCAGGAGGAAGCCGTGCTCCTGCTCTTGCGAAGGGCATGGGATGTTGACGATCACCCCGGTCAGCGCGCCCCCTTCGTCATAGGCCGCGAGGAGGTTGAGGCTATGGTCCTCGCCCCCCTCAAAATGGCTGAAGCGGTCTCGAGCCCCTTCCCGGAGGTACATCGTTGTCTTCCCCTCGCCATCCACCCAGCGCCGGTTGCGCCCGAGCACGGCGTAGTCCAGCCCGTAGGCAATGGCCCCCGGCGCGCGGCCACACCACGCTTGGGTGATGACTTCGACCAGCTTATCGGCCAACCAGGAAAGGTACTCTCCCCCAGGCGCAACCCCGATATCCACCCCCCACAAATTATTTGAGCGGAGGTCCGGCCCAGCATGGGTATGGGTGGCGTGGAGGATGACTTTCGAAGCATCCACCCCGTTTTGGGTCGCCTCCAGCCGGTGGTAGACGAGGTCGCGTAGCTCGTCGCAGATGTAGATCAAATCGCACCCGACGAAGACGGCGGCATCCTCCCCTGCCTCGAAGGCGCAAACCGTGGCGTAAAGCGGATCTCTAACGCCTTCAGACACCCGGGCGTAAAGCTGCCCGAAGATCGCGGCCGGAAGCTGCGGCGGCGTAATCTCGGCCTGCGCCCACCCTACTTTCAATCTCGGATTCGTGCTCATGGCTTGATCTTGACCCACGACCGGGAAGCGGCGCTCCGGACAATGGCGTTGATGACTTTTTCATTGGCCAAGCCGTCCTCAAACGTCGGCTGCACGCTTTGGCCCGCTACCACGGCTTTGATGAAGTCGGCAAACGTGTGGGTGAAGGTATGTTCATAGCCGATCAGGTGGCCCGGAGGCCACCATGCCTCCAGATACGGGTGGGAGCCTTCCGTGACCAAGATATCGCGGAAGCCGCGCACGTGCTCGGGCGCTTCGGCATCGTAGTGTTTGAGGCGGTTCATCTCCTCGAAGTCGAACACCAGCGAGCCTTTGCTGCCGTTGATCTCCAATAGGATCTGATTCTTGCGCCCATGGGCAAAGCGCGTGGCCTCCATGCTGGCAAGCGCGCCATTGGTGAAGCGGCCAATCCACGAGCAGGCATCCTCCACCGTTACGCGCCCCATCTTCCGCCCGGCCTTGGCCTGGAGCCCCTCCCCCGCTTCGGCAAGCACCGGCCGTTGCTTTACGAAAGTCTCCATCATCCCGCACACCTCGCTAAACTCCCCCACCAGATACCGCCCAAGGTCGATGATGTGGGAGCCGATACAACCCAGCGCGCCAAGCCCCGCGATTTTCGACTGCAACCGCCAGACCATCGGGAACTCCGGATCTGCGATCCAATCCTGCGCGTAGCGGGCGCGGTAGTGGTAGATCCGGTCGCCCAGTTCGCCGCGTTCGATCATCGCCTTGGCTAGCGCGATGGCGGGGATGCGCCGGTAGTTGTGGCAGACCATGTTGACCACCCCCGCCTTCCGGACCGCCTGCGCCATCTCCCGACACTGTGCCAGATCAAGGCCAAGCGGCTTCTCGCACAAGATCGCCTTCCCATGCCGGGCTGCGGCAAGGGCGATGGCGTGGTGGCTATCCGTCGGGGTGCCGATGCCGATGATATCGATCTCCGGGTGGGAGACGACTTTTTCCCAATCCGTCGCGGCATGGCGCCACCCGTACCGGGCAGCCGCGGCCTCCACCTTCTTTTTGCTACGCCCACACAAGGTGTGTAGCTCAATCTCCGCAGGCAGATCGAAAAACTTCGGAGCCTGCCGCCAGGCGTTGGAGTGGGCCTTGCCCATGAAGTTGTACCCGATCATCCCCACATTGAGCGTCGGCTTTTTCATGCGTTCTCCTCCGGCATGGCTAGTACGGCATCGCGCGCCCACTCCATGAGCGGAGCTTTCGGGAAGCCGGAGCGGATCTCCACCGTGCGGTTTTCATCTGCGGATATCTGAAGCCCCTCCATGATCTCGATGACATGGGCTGCATGCTCGGGGGAGTTGCGCAGCGGGCGGCCTTCGTTGAGAGCGTGCGCCATCTCGGCGAGCCCAAGCGCGCGGTCCATCACCCCCTTCGCCTCTCGCAGCAGGGGCACTGGCACCGGCCCCTTCCCATACGGAATGAAGCGGCACTCCGGGTTGAAATTGTGGTAACAGCCGACGGCAAACGACCCCTCGTCGCCATGAAACTCCAGCCCCCGGAGGTGCTTTTGCGCCCCATTGGGGACGTAGTAGTTGGTCGTCACCCGGGCGGTAACGCCGTTCTCAAACTCCAGCATCCCCACGGTAAAATCGGGCGCGGTGACAAGAAACTCCCGCCCCTCTTTATCGAAACGCGGGTTTTTGAGAATCGTCGAATACCCCCAGACACGCCGCACCGGGCCGAGCAGATACGTCAACGCCGAGATCGCGTAGACCCCCACATCGAGAAGCGGCCCCACGGTAAAGTACGCGGCAGGCGAGGAGATCCAGCGCTCGATCTGCGCCCAATTCACCTCTGCGTAGACCAGGCGCAGTGCTCCGATACGCCCGGTTTCCAGGAACTTTGCCGCAGTCTGCACCCCCTCGCCGAGGTAGGTAATAGGGGCCGCCCCGAGCAACCGGCCTGCCTCCCGCGCCGTTTCAGCAAGCGCTACCGCTTGGGCGTAGGTGAGCGCCATCGGCTTCTCGCTATAGACGTGCTTGCCCGCCTTGAGCGCGCGGGTGTTGAGCTCGTAGTGCACGTGATGCACCGTGAGGTTGACCACCACATCCACCTCCGGGTCGGCGAGCAATGCGTCAAAGCTTGGGTAAACCTTGCCGCCAAACTCGCGGCAGAATGCCTCCGCCCGCTCGGGGGCGAGGTCCGTCGCCCCGGCGATCTCCAACAGACCGGGGTAGTTGCGGATATGGAGACCGTATTGGGTGCAGATGTGCCCGCAGCCAACAATAGCGATACGTAACGGTTTCATTTCACGATTTAGCCTTCAAGGTTCCACCATTGCCGGGCTACATGCAGAAACTCCCGGCAGTCCTCAGTGGGGTCGCGGTCGAGCGGTTCATATTCGAGGCTGATCCAGCCGCTGTAGCCGATCTCCCGAAGCCGACGCACGACAGACCGAAGGTCCACACACCCTTCATCCCACCGCGCGGCATCATGCGCGCCGGGTGCCTTCACGTTTTTGAGATGCACCAGCAGCAGGTAGTCTTTGAGCTGGTCGAGCGCCTCCACCACGGGGAACCCGTGCGTCCCCCACCAACCGGTGTCGAACGTCACGCCGATGTTGGGGCTTCCACCGCCAATCTTCTCCAGCACCGCATCCGGCGTCGGCTCGTTGGGGTGGTTCTCAAAGCCGAACTGAACGCCGTACTTCTCCAGCAGGGCCTCCGCCCCGGCCCGCTTTTCGGGAAACGCCCGGCACCCCATTCCCAGCAGGGGGCAACGGAGATCGCGAGCCAATTGGCAAAGCCGCTCCAGATCGTCCAGATTATCACCCAGCCCCCCGGCGATGCTGACCAGCTCTACCCCGTGCTTTTGGGAAGCCGCCAGGAGCCCCTCGATATGTCGGGGGGTCGCCCAGGCGGGGTTGCAGTGCGCAGTCCAAAGATCGATCCCGCGGAACCCCATTGCCGCCACTTCCTCAAAAAGCCGGCCGATCCGTTCCGCATAAGTGGCCACGGGGGCGAATGCCTCCGCGACGCTTCGGTTGCCTTCCCCAAAGCCGGTGACCTCCCGGTAGTTCTTTTCGCGGCCAAGGAAGTTGGCGGACATGAAGCTGAATTTCGCAGGAGGGGAGGAAGAGGCGCTCATAAGGTGATTTCCACTTTAAGGGAATGACCGCCACCGCTCTTCCTGAATCGTGACATTCTTTTGCGGTTTTGTGATAAGAGCCCCTCTCCGGGCTTCCGCAACCGGCTCCCCCGGGTCGGAGTACATCCGCCCCTGCGCCCGGAGCCGGTAGGCTTGCGGCGTCGCCCCGTAAGCCTCGCGGAAGCATCTGTAGAAATGCGAGAGGCTTTCAAGCCCACACTCCAGTGCGATATCGACAACCTCCATGGAGCTTGCCTCCAGCAAAAAGGCGGCATGCCTCATGCGAAGGCGGTTGACGTAGCCCCCAAGAGTTCCCCCCGTGGCTTTGCGAAACTCGCGGCTCACATGCTCGCGGGAGCGCCCGCTCAAACGGCAAAACTCCGCCGCGCCAAGGCGGAAGTGCTCCGCCTCGTGGATCTGCTTCCACGCTTGCGCCATCCACTCCGGGAGGGCGGCAGGCGGGGCGTGTGGCTCATCCCCAAGGCCTCGCGGGCAAAAGGCTGCCACCACATTGAGAAGAAAGCACTCCACCGAGAGGAGGTCCGCCTTTCGGTTGAAATGCGTCAGAAAAAGCCCCCGGGCTTTCTGCAACTGGCGCTCCCCAAGCTGGAGCATCTTTGGGTAAGGCCCCTTCTCCCCATAAACATGGTGCTGGCGTGGGAAGTAACGTTTTTGCAGGTATTGGAAGATCCGCCAGTCAAAACAAACAAGGTCGATAAAGAACGGCCGCCGGGAGACGCCGTGGAAGCTGTGGCGATCCCACGGGCGGATAAAAACCAGCGAGCCGCGTGAGAGCGAAATATCATGCCCATTCACATGGTGGCGGCAGCGCCCTTCATCCACCCAAAAGATTTCGCCAAACTCATGGTCGTGCAGTGGGTAGGCCTGCGGGCCCGCAAGCTTTACTCGGGAGAAGTGGCCCACCCCCACCAACCGGTTTCTGGGAATGCTCATTCCGAGAGAAAGAGGTGTCACAATACCGCAATGGAGTCAACAGGGAGGAATTGCCCCCTCTCAAGGAAGGATGGCAAAGACGGTCGTCCCCCGGTCGAGCTCGCTCTCGATGCGGATATCGCCCCCTGCCGTGCGGGCAAGATCTCGCGCAAGGTTCAGGCCGATGCCCGTCCCCTTCTCAAAGCCGGTGCCCGGGGTGCTCTCTACGCGGCCGCTAAAGAGGGAGGCCAGCCGCTGGGGGCAAATGCCGACTCCATTATCCACAATGGCGATCTCCACCACCCCGCCATTCAGCGCGCGCGCCCGGGCGCGCACCCACCCGCCCGGGCGGGTGAACTTGATGGCGTTGACGAGCAGGTTGCGCAAGATGGTTTGGAGGAGCTGCAAATCGGTGCGCACAAAGAGACTGGGAGGCAGGTCATTGTGAAAGGCGATCTTCTTGCTGCACGCCAGCCCGTGCAGAAGCCTCCAGACTTCGTCCACCGCCCGGCGTGCTTCCACCGGCTCCCCCGTGGCATTTGCGGGCCCCGTGCCTTGGGTGCCTCCCCAAACGAGGAGGTTATTAAGAAGCTCCAACTGAAGATCGCACGCGTGGCTGATCTCTCCAGCCAGCTTGGCGAGCCGCTCGGGGGAGAAAAGGGTGGCATCATCCGCCAGCAAGCGGGCCAGCCCTTGCAACGAAGCGCCGGGGCCCCGGAGGTCATGCCCGATAATGGCCATGACGCGGTTGCGCTCCGCAAGGCTGAGGGTGAGGCGGTCGCTCAGCTCTTGCAGCGTGCGCGTGCGCTCCTGCACCTCCTGCTCCAGCGAGTGGGTGTAGGCACTCTGCAACCGGGCATTTTCCTGCAAGGCAAGGCGATGGCGGTAGGCAGCGGCAAAGGAGAGGAAGATAAGGCTAAGGGCGTTGCCAATGAGCGTCATGAGCCGCTGCTCATCATCCCGCACCAGGCGGTCATGCGCGTGGAGCATCCAGACCGCCAGCCCAAGCAGGTACGGCGTAAAGGCGAGGATGACAAACGCCGCCTGCCCACGCCCGGCTCGCCAGCGGCGGGCGCTGGCCCAGAGGATGGCCCCGATCCCCGCCACCGCCAGCGCGACAAAGAGCCGGTAATATTGCGGCCCGGCCGGGGGCCAAAAGATCACCGGCATGGCGCAGGCCAACCCGACAAAGGTGCGCCGGAAGATCTGCAACACGCGGTCTGCCCATGGGTCTTCGGCCTCGGTGTTTAAAAAATCGCGCACGAAGGCGAGCACCTCCACCATGGCAAATACGCCGAGCAGCCCGGTGCAAATTTCTGCCAAAGGCCACTCGGGCCAGGTGACAAACCGCTTCATCATACCACTGGAGATGAAGTGCACGCCCCCCACCCCGAGCAGGAAGCCGAGGTAGTGCCGCTGGGCACGCTCCCGCAGTAGCGCGTAGAGGAAGATGCCGAAGGAGCTCATCCCCACCCAAAGGCACGCGTAGGCGAAGTCGGTGGCGGTTACAAAGCGCTCCCACCGGGCAAAGGGCTCCAGGCTCGGCCAATAGAAGAACTGGCTCGGCAGGCGAAAATAATCCTGCACGCGCAGGTAGGCCGTCTTGTACTCGCCGGGCTGGAGCACGAGATCAAACGCGGCACGGCGGCCGGTGCGGTCCGGATCATCGAGCGGGACGCTGCTTCCCGAGCTGCGGTGGCAGATCTCGCCGTTATCAAGCACCTCGTAGTAGTCCACCACATCGTAGATGCGCCAGACAAGGTCGAGCACCCCTTGGCGGTGCCGGGGCGAGCGGTTGTCCAGCTGGAAGCGGAACCACCGCTCCTGCGCGGGCCGGGTATTGTAGACGGGGACATCCTCCACCCCGGTCAGCGGGGTAAAGGCGCCATTGCGGTCCAGCCGCATCACCTCATCCAACGTCAGCCCGGCGGGGTCTCCCGGCAAAACGGCGACGCGAATGCCGGGCGCCCCGGGGATACGCAGGGCCGAAAGCGAGCGCACTTGGGGCAGCGCATCCCAATACAACCAGAAGCCCGCCCCCAGCAGCACGGAAACAAGCAGCGCCACCAGCCAATATGCCATGGGAGGGGGGTGGGCCGGGTATGGGCGGGTCGTCTTCACCAATCTCCAAAAGCCGTAAGGAATTTTACGCACCTCGGCAATGCCGCGTTTTCCTTCCCACGACAAAACATTGCACCAAAACGGACCTCGACCCTTGCCGATCCCCGCCCTGGGAGGCTACGTTGGCGGGCTCTCCTGATTTTCATGAAAAGCTCATCTCTTAACGAAGCCCGCTTCCTCGCCCTGCTCGAACGTGTCCTCCCCAAAGCAACACCAGACCCGAAGCTTGCCTCGCTCATTTACGAAGAAGTCGCCAAAGAAGTGCGCCTGGAGACGAGCATCACCGCGTTTGAGAAATTTTGCAAAAAGGGGTCGCTCCCCGATACCGAGCCCGAGACGCTCACCGGGCTGGCCGAGCAGCTCGGCGGAAATTTCGGCTCCGAGAATGTATCGGTGGAGCCCGATGAAGAGGGCAAGGAGGTGGAGGTCGAGATCACCCTCCCCGACCGCACCGTGAGCAGCCGCCTCAAAGTGGTGCCCCCGGGCTCGGAGGATGAGCTTTCCGACGCGCCATTTGTCCCCTTCCCCGTGGCGCTTCCGGAAGATGCCGAGCTCGTCTGGTGCCTGGCGCGGCGCGAAAACCTCGGGCCGGATGAAGCCGCCCGCGCACTCGCCAATATTGAGGAAGAGTTTTGGGCCTCCAAAAAGGGGCAGCTCCTCCAGCGCGAGGGGACGGCGCGCAGCTTTGCGGAGTTTATCTCCATGGTTCCCGCCACGGCTCTTCGCGAAAGCGGCATCAAACGCTTCCACAAAGATCCGGAGACGCTCAAGCAACTCCGCCTGCTGGCCGCGCAGGAAGGGGCGGCGGAGTAGCCTGCCCGCCCCTTCAAGATACAAAGTCTTTTAACAACCGCCGAGCTGGCGGACGCTCACAAAGCGGCCGCTCTCGGCGGATTCTTTTGCCGCAAGGCAGGCGTAGACGCTCTCCAACCCGCCGCTGATCGGGGCGATCGAAGCCGCCCCCTCTTTCACCACGGCCACGAAGTTTTTGGCCAGGGCGGAGTCGCCCCCGAAGTGGCCATCATCGCCGGAGCCCTGGCTCACGTCGTCAAACGGAGCGTGGTGGTGGTGGGTGGTGATTTTGTTGGCATACCAATCAAACTCCAGCAACCCGCTATGGCCGGAGAAAGTGGCCCCACGCCGGGGGGCGCGTTTGGAGTAAAAGACTTGGGTGTAAACACCCTGCGCGCCATTGGCAAACTCCAGCAAGGCACTGGAGGCATCCTCATTCATCCCGCTCTCTGGAGTGCCGATGCCTTCGTGGTAGTAGGAGAAAGGGTCCGGCTTCTGGGTAAGGGTGCTTTTGTCGCGATAGACCCGCCCAAGCGAGTGCATGGCCGCCACGCGGACGATCGGCGCGCCCACAAGGTGGGAGAGATAGTCAAAATCGTGCGTCGCTTTCTGGAGAAAAAGCCCTTGGGTGACGCTGTAATCCCGATGCCAGGTATCGAAGTAAACGTTCCCGTAAGAGACATAGTTGACGGCGAGAACATGCTCGATCCGCCCCACCGCGCCGCCTTTGAGAAGCTGCCCGGCCCGCTGGGCCAACGTGGAGACGCGCAGCGGAAAGCCGACGACTACCGGGCTCTGCGACCTTTCATACGCCGCCTCCAGCCGAAGCGCCTGCTCGATACTGTTGGAGACGGGCTTCTCCAGGAAAAGCGGTAGCGGAAATTTTGAAGCGGCGACGGCAAAGTCGGTGTGCGTATCGCACCGGGTGCCGATGGCAAGCGCATCGGGCGAAGCCCCCCGCACGAGAGCCTCCACGCTGTCATAGAAACGGACGCTCTCGCGCTCCTTCTCGGTGAGGCGTTGGCGCGCGCCTTCGGGGTTTGTATCAACCAGCGCGGTGACTTCCAGCTCGGGGTCAAACTTGCGCAGGAGTTCAAGGACGCCGCTCATTCTGCGGCCAAGGCCAATGATGCCTAGTTTCATGGATGGGTGGTTGGGTTGGGTGTTCGCAGCCTCCGGCTATAGGCCTTGGGCGGGATGCCGTAGGTCCGCTTGAAGGCACGCGAAAAGGAAAAGGGAGAGTCAAACCCCGTTTGCCGAGCCACGTCGGCAACCGGGTATTGGCCGCTCTGCAAAAGCTCTGCCGCCCGGGAGAGGCGGGATTCGCGCCAATACCGCCCGAGGCTCAGCCCCAGCTCATCCCGAAAGATGGCGCGCAGGTGGCTCACCGAGTAACCCAGTTCCTGCGCCAGAGCTTCGATCCCCGGGGCGCGGGCAAGGTGGTCGCGCACGTATTGGTTGATGCGCTCGAGCAACGTGTCGCGAGTGGCACGCGCGGCGCGCAAGTGGCGGCGCGCCGTGGGCAAGGGCGGGCAGGCAAGCATCCGCCGCAAAAGGGTCGCCAGCAGGTGGGAAATCTGAAGTGTGTCCGGCTCCTCCTCCGGGCTCCGAGCGAGCCGGGCCTTCACGGCCTCGCCAAGCAGCGCCAGCTCTGCCTCGCCCAAACGCCGGGGCGCATCGCGCAGCGCGGCAAGCAGCCCGGGCTCGCCCAGCTCAAAGGTGATGAAGAGCCACTCCAGCCGCCCGGCCTCCACATCCATGTAGTGGTGGAACTGGTTGGGAAAAATCAACGCCGCTTCCCCCGGCTCAAGGAGGTAGCCATGCTCCCCCACCCGCACCAACCCTCCCTTGCGCAACACGGTGACGAGCTCAAACCGGTGGTGGTGGTTATCGCTAACCCCCTCGGGCCGGAAAGCCGCGGCATCTGTCTGCTTGAAGAAGATAATGTTATCAGGCGCCAGCGCCTCCTCCCGCCGCAACCCGGAGAAGAGGCTCGCCGGGCGCGGGATGCGTGGGAGCATCCGGCGCAAGGCTGCGGTGCTGGGCCCGGGCTGGCTCATTGCAAAGCGGCGCGAAGGCTCTCCGGGTACTCTCCGGCATCGATGCGGCGGCGCACGGCGGCAGAGGCCAGCTCACGGTCTTCCTTATAAGTCATCCCAAACCATTGTTCGCCCGTGTGCAGGACGCGGCAGCTGCCTTCCCCATTCTTCAAAAGGGTATCCACCACCGTGGGGATAAAGAACTCCGCCTTCAACTCCCCCCCATGCTCCGCGAGGAACCCGGCAAACTGCTGCTCCAAATGGGGGAAGATGGAAGGGTTAAAGCCCCACAAATTCATGGATGCAACCGAGTCTGCCGGAAGGGGCTGCCACTCACCGTTGCCCCCTTTGGTGCGCGCGCCGTGGGCGGCATCAGGCTCGATGGTGGTGTGCTCGACCACCTCCACAAGGTTCCCCCCTGAATCCACCTGGCAAATGCCACGAGAAACGGTGCCATGCTCCGAAAGCGTCTTCGCAAGCTCAAAGCCCACCATGCAGTACGCCCCCGGCTCACTCGCCCCCCGCAGAGCCTCGGCGAGGACTCGGTACGATTGCGCGCCATAAAAGTCGTCGGCATTGATCACCCCAAACGGCTCGCGGAGCACCTCGCGCGCGGCCCAGATCGCCTGCCCCGTGCCCCACGGCTTTGTGCGCCCCGCCGGGAGCGAGTGGCCCGCAGGGAGGTCCCCCAGCGACTGAAAGGCAAACGCCAGATCCAGCCCCGTGCCCAGAGTGCGGGCAAAGTGTTTGCGAATCGGCTCCTCCAGCTCGGGCACCGTGACAATGACAATCTTGCCAAATCCGGCGCGAACGGCATCGAAGAGCGAATAATCAATGATGATCTCGCCATCCGGGCCGATCGGGTCAATCTGTTTGAAACCGCCGTAGCGGCTGCCGATACCGGCGGCGAGGACGAGAAGGGAAGGTTTGCTCATGAAAGGAAAAGATTAGGCTTTGGGGCTCCAGCAGCGGACGACTTCATTCATCGCCTCTTCCTGCTCTTCGATGCACTGGACAAGGCGGAACTGTGTGCGCGCGCGATCAAGATTGTGTTGTTCGCGTTTGATTTTGAAGTAGACGTCTCCGCTCAGGTAGTCCGTTAGGAAGCGGATGCCGATCTCCAGCGTGATGAGCTTCCCGCTAAAGGGGAGGTTCTCCCGCTCAAACGGCGTGAGGAACCGGTGCCCCGCCGTGAGGTAGCCATCCACAAGCGCCTCAAACATCGGCATCTGCATCGTGATCAACGAAAGATCGAGCTCATCTTCGGGGCGCGGCGAAGTGGCCGTGCGCACCATGTCGCCGAAGTCGTAGAGCGCGAGCCCGGGCATGACGGTATCCAGATCAATCACGCAAATACCCTCCTGCGTGACATCGTCGAGCATCACGTTATTGAGCTTGGTATCGTTATGCGTGATGCGCTCCGGCAAGAGCCCTTCTGCCTGCGCGGCGATAAGGCGGCCTACGATCTCCTGCCGGGCGAGCACAAAGTCGATCTCACTACGCACGCTGGCCGCGCGATTCTTTTCATCCGCCTCGATGGCAGCGAGCAACGTTTCAAAGCGCTTGGGGGTGTGGTGAAAGTCGGGAATCGTTTCGTGCAACCGCCCCCCGGGCAGGTCGGTAAGCTGTTGCTGGAAAGTGGCAAACGCCCGAGCTGCCTGAAATGCCTGCGCAGGCGTCTCAATCGCATCAAACGTGCGCGCATTTTCAATAAAGAGGTAGGCGCGCCAGAAGTTCCCCTCCGCATCGCGGTGGCAGGGGCCGCCTTCCTGCGAGGCAATCACCGTCAGCGCCCGGCGTTCCGGCTCAGACACCCCGGCTTCCTGGAGCTTGCACCGTTGGTGCGCGGTGACCCGCGCGATATTGTCCATCAACGCAAGCGGATCTTTGAAGATATTATGATTGATGCGCTGGAGAATATAGCGACGCGCCTGCCCTCCGGCCTCTAGCCAAGTGGCAGCATAGGTATCGTTGATATGGCCGCTCCCATACGGGATGGCGCTCTCAAACACACCGGGGATGCGGAAGCCCGCACCAATGGCGGAAACGTTATGTCGGGTTTGCATGACTAGTGTCCAGTCACGGTTGAAATGACGCATGGAGCGCCGGATTTTTGGTTCAGGGCAAGGCGCAAGCCCAAGCAGCTATCTCTAGATAACTGCTTCGGGCTGACAACGCAGCCCTGGGCCGAAAAGACAAGTTCAATGCGACATTTCATGAGTGACTGGACACTAGTATCTTGTAACTAGGGATAACCAGCAGGGTTTTGGGATTGCCAGCGCCACGTGTCGGCGCACATCGCCTCGATCCCGTACCGGGTACTCCACCCCAGCTCCGCCTGCGCCTTTGCGGGTTCTGCATAGCAGGCAGCGACATCCCCCGCACGGCGGGGTGCCATACGGTAAGGCACTTTACAACCACTCGCCTGCTCAAAAGCGGAGATCATCTCCAATACCGAGTAGCCGCGCCCCGTGCCGAGGTTGTAGGTGACCACGCCAGGGTTTTCGCAAAGCTTCTCCAGCGCACGGACGTGCCCTGCGGCAAGATCGAGCACGTGGATATAGTCTCTGACTCCCGTGCCATCCGGCGTCGGGTAGTCTCCTCCATAAACCGAAAGCTCCTTGAGCTTACCCACCGCTACCTGCGCGATATACGGCACAAGGTTATTGGGAATGCCATTGGGGTCTTCGCCAATACGCCCGCTTGGGTGCGCCCCCACGGGGTTGAAGTAGCGCAGCAACGCGATGTTGAAGGCCGGGTCGCTCGCGTGCAGATCCCGCAGCACCTGCTCCAGGTAAAGCTTCGTGCGGCCATACGGGTTCGTCGCCGAAAGGGGGAAGTCTTCGCGGATCGGCACGGAAGCCGGATCTCCGTACACCGTGGCCGAAGAGCTGAAGACCAAGTTTTTGCACCCTGCGGCCGCCATCACTTCGCAGAGGTAGAACGTCCCCGTAAGATTATTGTGGTAGTAGCGAAGGGGGATGCCGACTGACTCGCCCACGGCCTTGAGCCCGGCGAAATGGATCACCGCATCAAACCGCGCGGAGGCAAACACCGCCTCCAGCGCCGGGCGGTCCAGCAAATCGACCTTGTGGAAGGCGACAGCGCGGCCGGCCAACTCCTCCACCCGGCGTACAGCCTCCTGCTTGCTGTTGCAAAGATTGTCTACAATGGCCACCTCGTGGCCGCCATTGAGAAGCTCCAGAACAGTATGGGAACCAATATATCCGGCACCGCCGGTGACGAGGATGTTCATTGAGGAAAGCGAATGAGTAACCTTGGAGCAAGAAAACCCAAATCATCACTTTCGTCAACTATTTTGATAAAATACCAAAAATGATTTTCGCACGAAGCGAAAGCAAAGCGTGCATCCCGGGCTCACATGGGCTATTGCATGCGGCGCACGTCTTATGGAAGTCATCATCACTCCGAACCCCGAAGCGGGCGCCAAGCTCGGCGCAGACCATGTGGAATCCTTGCTCGCACGCAAGCCCGATGCCGTTCTTGGCCTTGCCACCGGCAGTACGCCAGTCGGCCTCTACCGCGAATTGATCCGGCGCCACCGGGAAGCAGGGCTCGACTTTTCAAAGGTGAGCACTTTCAACCTCGACGAGTACCTCGGCCTTGGGCCCGAGCACCCGGCCTCGTACCACCGGTTCATGCACGAGAACCTTTTCTCCCACATCAACGTCGCGGCGGCCAACATCCACATCCCCGACGGGCTCGCTCAGCCGGTAGAGAGCTACTGCGAAAGCTATGAAGCCGCCATCCGCCAGGCGGGGGGGATCGACCTGCAGGTGCTCGGCATCGGGCATGATGGGCACATCGGCTTCAACGAGCCAAGCTCCTCCCTCGCCTCGCGCACGCGGCTCAAGACGTTAACGGAAGTGACCATCCAGGCCAACCAACGCTACTTTTCGGAGGGTGAAGCGGTGCCCCGGCATGTTATCACCATGGGCGTCGGTACGATCCTCGACGCCCGTGTCTGCCTGCTCTTCGCATTTGGCGAAGCCAAGGCCGACGCCGTAGCCGCCATGGTGGAAGGGCCGCTCACCGCCATGTGCCCCGCCTCCGCGCTGCAATGGCATCGGCACGCCGTGATCATCGTCGACGAAGCTGCCGCACGCCGTTTGAGCCGGGCAGACTACTACCGCTACGTCCACGCGCACAAGCCGGCCACCCAGCGCCCCAGCGGCTGCTGATCGCCGCCACGCCTCCTCAACGCCGCCCCCGCACCGCCACCGGCTGCGGGCGCGAACGGCTCCCCCAGTGGCCCACAATCCGCACGGGCGTACCCGGCTCCACCCAGCGGAAGAACCATTGGGCCGCCCCGCCCAGCGGCAAGCGCACACACCCGCGTGAAGCGGGGTACGACGGCACCGAGCTAAAGCCGTGAATGAAATAGTGCCCGCCGATATTCACGCTATAAGGCATTGGCGCATTGTGGTAGCGGCTGGAATAGCGCATCCGCTCCTTGTAGCCCGCGCGGAAGCGTCCGCTGGGCGTCTCCTTGCCACGCTTGCCCGTGCTCACCTGTGTGCGAAATACCAGCGCGCCGTCTTCATAAGCATTCAGCGTCTGGCTCGACTTATCGATCACCACCCGTTTACTCCCCATGGCCGGAGCTGCAAAAACCAGCAGCGCCGCCATGCCAACCCAAGAACACCCCGTATATCCCATACCCCGGTTTCGGAAGCCCGGGCTTCGTGCGTCGGTATCCGGCAAAAATGACCCATTTTTCCGCTTGCAAAGCGCCCGCCATTCCCTCATTTTCCCTCCTCTTTCAAGCCCTCCTGCTCGGGAGGCTTCCAAAGGAAATGAAGCGCGGTTAGCTCAGCGGTAGAGCACTACCTTGACACGGTAGGGGTCACAGGTTCGAACCCTGTATCGCGCACCATTTTAGCACACTGCCCTTGCTCTGACGGCAGTTTGGGTTTAGCACATGAGTTTAGCACACCATGGCACGCCCTCCGAAGAACTCGATGGCTCGGCTCTCCCCCCAAAGAATGGGGACATGGAGAGGGTTAATCGTTTGGTGTTGAGGTGGTTAGGTTGGATTTGAAGTTCACCCGCAGTGAGCGATCACTCGCAGGCGGTAGTTCTCAAAGTTTCGAAAGCCGTAGGCTCTTCTTTGGATGAGC
>JBBCKB010000006.1:0-85390 GCA_037189965.1 Chthoniobacteraceae bacterium
GCGCTTTTCTTCGGGTTGAGCTACCAACTGCTCAAAAAAGAAGAACGGCTCCTGCCCTATGGGCTGCTGGTCATCTCCCCCTTTCTCTTTGCCTTCCAGCTCACCGGCGAGTGCCACCGCAAAGAGATCGTGCTGATCGCGCTATTTGCCGGGCTGGTCTGGCTGGCTCGCAAACGCGGGGCGGCCGCTTTTGAGAAAGGGTGCTACCTCGCGCTCGGGCTCTTTCCGCTGCTGATCCTCAGCCACGAAGCATTGGCGATCTTTCTGCCTTACTTTCTGGTCCTCTTCGTTCAAATCGTGCCGCTGACAAGGGCGCGCGCTTGGGCGTGCATCGCTCTGTGTGCGCTCAATCTGGGCGTCTTTGGAGCCATCTGCCTTTCGCCCCCCGTCCCCCCGGCAGGCGTTGAAGCCGTGGTCCACCGGCTTGCCGAACACGGCTACCCGGTCTCGGGCACCGGGGCGATCCAGTGGATCAACCGTACCGCCGAATACGGTAGGCAACACGTGATACATCGGCTGGCCACCCGCCAATACATCCTTTACCTTCCGATGCTCCTCCTTGCGGGAGTTGCATTTGCCCCGGTGGTCCGCCGGCTAAAGCCGATCTTCCAACGCCCGCTTACCGCCACGCTCATCGCAACCACCTTTTTAGGCACCGCATTCCTCTGTTATACGGCGGTCGATTGGGGGCGCTACCTCTACATCCACGCCGCCCTCCTCTTTTTGCTCACCTTCGTCCACCCGGTACCCCTGCCCATTTACCCGCGCCTTCCACTTCGGGCCGCCTTGGCAGCGGCGTTCTGCTACAGCGCTTTCTGGTATATCCCCCACGTCGGCCCCCAGCACCTCCACCCACCTTCCTACTTCAGCTACAACAACTTCACCGCCATCCTCGACCCGGCTGCCAAAATCTGGAGCCACCTTGCGCCCTCCTCCGGGCAGCAATAACCTCGCGGGTCACTCCACCGGGGGGTTGGGAATTTCCTTGATGATCATATTCTCCGCCTCAAAAACCGTCGGCCACGAGGAGACGAGGGGCGTCAAATCATCCTGATAAAGCCGCCGGGGGGCAATGATGCTGGTCGATTTGCTCTGCTGCCCCGCGTGTTGCACGGGCGACTCGCTAAAAATCACCAGCTTCGTAAAGCCCAGCTCTTTGAGGCGGGCATATTGCTCGGGCTTTTCAAAAAACCGTGGCCCCCAGATGGAAAGCCCCCTGCGGTCAGCCTCCAGAAACATCCGCCCACCCCAATCCCCCCGGATCGCCACGATTTTATCTTCCGGGGTGGTGTGCTGCGCGAGCAGACGCCCCATTTGTGAAGGGAAGCGATCCAACACCAAGGTCATGTTCAGCCCGACCATGCCTTGAACGAGAGAAAGCCCCAGCCCCAAGATCGCCACTGCAAGGCCGATCCGCTTGCCCACCCCCTCTAGCGCCAGCCGGTCCTCGAGCGCCGCCGCCCCCTGCGCCATCAATACCGCCACCGCAGGAGCCAGCATGAGGTAGTAGTGCGCATGGTGAAGCACCAGATGGGAAAATACCGCGGTCGTTACCAAGCCCCCAAGAAGGAGGAACCATGCAAAAGCATTGCGCCCGCCTCCGGCTTTCGAAAGCCCCCCATAACACGCCAGCGCCACAAAGGCAAAATTACCAAACAACCCATTGAGTACACGCCACCCGCCTTTGATCCAATGCATCGGGTTGAGCCGGTACGCCCAGTCTCCAAAAAACCACCAGAGCATCTGCGGGTTTTTGGAGACCCGCAGGTCCACCAGCGGGTAAACGGCATTGGCCTGATAATGATCTGTCACTTTGGTCCATGCGAAAAAAAGGAGGGCGCTAAACGCCCCGACTCCACCCAAAGCCACCCACCGCCGCACATCTCCACGGTGTTCTTTGAGCAATAGAAAAAAGAGCGCCAACCCGGCGGTGGCAAAGAAAGGAAGCTTCAACATCGCCGCAAGCGCCCCAAAACCTGCTGCAACCACCCAACGCCCCACCGTCGGGCGTTCCAGAAGGCGGTCTCCCGCGTACCAGAACCAGATCATCCCCGTCAGGCACGCCCCATCGACCCCCGCCCGACCGCTAAAGAGAAAGACCAAAGGCTGAGCCGCAAAGAACGCGACCGAATACCACGCCAGCCGCTCCCCCAAACGACGGGCAACCAACCAGAAAAGGGGGAATACTCCCAAAAAGTAAAACAGCAACGAAGTAATCGTCGCCCCGCCCCACCAACCATTGAACACCCGGATCATCCCCCCGGCCACCATTTGCCAGATGGGGATCTCCTGGATCGTGGGGGTATTCGTAGCGTTGAAACCGAGAATCAACGTATTATCCAAGCCAAACGAAGTCTTGGCATAGTGCACCGCCGTCCCCAAATGAATATCGCGGATATTCCATTGCCCTGTCGCCATGAGGTACGAATAGAAGCCAACCGTCGCAAGGAGGAGTGCAACCGCGATGTAAAACGCCCCCCCGTGCCGTCGTTGCCGCAAAAGTGCTAACATGGCGGCGAATCTATTCCTTTCCTCAACGCTCTGTCCACTCGGATTCCCTGGCCCGAGGCGTCGCCGCCATCAGGACAAGCGGGTCGGGGAAAGTAGTGGCTGTTCCTCCCGGGCCAATGGAATCCTTGACCTCGACAAAACACCCTTTAGGATTTCAACCCTACTTTTATCAAAGATGCAAACGGTGATTGTCACAGGTTCGGCGGGGTTGATCGGCTCAGAAACCGTTCGCCGTTTTCATAAAGAGGGCTACCAAATCATCGGCGTAGACAATGATATGCGGGCTCGCTTCTTCGGGCAGGAAGCCTCCACCGCCCCCACCCGCCAGCAGCTAGAGGCCGAGCTGCCCCACTACCGGCACCACGCCATCGATATTCGGGACGCCGCCGCGCTTGATGCGCTCTTTGCCGAAGTGGGCGCGGGGCTGCGCCTCATCGTCCACACCGCCGCGCAACCCTCGCACGATTGGGCCGCGCGCGAGCCGTTTACCGATTTTTCCGTCAACGCCAACGGCACCCTCAACCTCCTTGAAGCCACCCGCAAGCATGCCCCGGAGGCCGTCTTCATCTTCACCAGCACCAACAAAGTCTACGGAGACACCCCCAACCGGCTCCCGCTCATCGAGCAGGCCACCCGCTGGGAGATCGACCCGGCCCACCCCTTCCACGGGGGCATTGATGAGTCGATGTCGATCGACCAGACCAAGCACTCCCTCTTTGGCGCCAGCAAAGTAGCCGCCGACATTCTGGTGCAGGAGTATGGCCGCTACTTCGGCATGAAGACCGCCTGCTTCCGCGGGGGCTGCCTCACCGGCCCCGCCCACGCGGGCACCGAGCTGCACGGCTTCCTCGCCTACCTTATGAAGTGTACCGCCACCGGCAGGCCGTACCAGGTCTTCGGCTACAACGGCAAGCAAGTGCGCGATAACATCCACAGCCACGACCTTGTGGAGGCCTTCTGGCACTTCTTCCAAGCCCCGCGGGTGGCCGAAGTCTACAACATCGGAGGTGGCCGCCACTCCAACTGCTCCATGCTCGAAGCCATCGCCCTCTGCGAGCAAATCTCCGGCAAAACGCTCGACTGGTGCTACAAGGAAGACAACCGCATCGGCGACCATATCTGGTGGGTGAGCGACGTCTCCAAATTTCAGGCCCACTACCCCGGGTGGCACTACCGGTATGGCATCGAAGAGATCTTGCGCGAGATCCACGCCGCCCTTCCCGCCGCCTCATGAAGATCCTCATCACCGGCATCGCGGGGTTTGTCGGCAGCACGCTCGCGCATACCCTGCTCGCCAGCCGCGAAGGCTTAGAGATCGTGGGGATCGACAACTTCATCCGCCCCGGCAGCGAGACCAACCGGCTCGCCCTGCGCGCCGCGGGCGTCGCCCTCCACCATGCCGACCTCCGCAACCCGAGCGACCTCGAGCCGCTCCCCCCGGTCGATTTTGTGGTGGATGCCGCCGCCAACCCGAGCGTCCTCGCCGGGGTGGATGGCCGCAGCAGCAGCCGCCAGCTTCTGGAGCACAACCTCTGGGGCACCGTCAACCTGCTCGAGTACTGCAAGACCCACCGCGCCGGGCTCCTCCTGCTGAGTACCAGCCGCGTCTACGGGATCGAGCCGCTGGCGAGCCTCCCTGTCGTAGAAGAAGCCGGAGCCTTCGCGCCCGACCCGTCAGCCCCCCTTCCGCCCGGCCTCTCTGCGGAGGGCGTGGCGGAGAGCTTCAGCACTGGGGCCCCTATCTCCCTTTACGGTAGCAGCAAGCTCGCCTCTGAAGCGCTCGCGCTGGAGTATGGGCACACCTTTGGCTTCCCTGTCTGGGTCAACCGCTGCGGCGTCCTTGCCGGGGCGGGCCAGTTTGGCCGGGCAGACCAAGGCATCTTCAGCTTCTGGCTCCACAGCCTCCTGCGGCAGCGTCCGCTCAAGTACATCGGCTTTGGCGGTACCGGCCTGCAAACCCGCGATGCCTTGCACCCGACAGATCTTGCCCCCCTGCTGCTCAAGCAAATGGCTGCCACCCCCACCACGGAGCTGCCGAGCATCCTCAACCTCGGCGGCGGGCGCGCGCAAGCCATGTCGCTTGCGCAGCTCACCCGCTGGGGGGCCGAGCGCTTCGGCCTTACCCCCACCGT
Source organism: Chthoniobacteraceae bacterium (assembly GCA_037189965.1). Taxonomy (GTDB): domain Bacteria; phylum Verrucomicrobiota; class Verrucomicrobiia; order Chthoniobacterales; family Chthoniobacteraceae; genus DATMFV01. The sequence goes on from JBBCKB010000006.1 coordinate 4,644, forward strand.
AGAGGCCGACCTCACCCCGCGCCCCTTCGACATCCCGTGGATGGTGATGGACAGCGCGCTTGCCCAGCGCACCTGGGGCTGGCAACCGCAGACCCCGCTGCCCGCCATTCTCGAAGAAATCGCCCTCCACGCCGAGTCCCACCCCCATTGGTTGGAGCTCTCCGCCCCGTAGAACATGATTCCTCCCGCCCCCAGCCCCGACGCCCCGCCCCTGCGGCTCCTCTCCATCATCCTCCCCGCGCGGGATGAGGAAGGGTGCATCGCCGCCACCGTGCGGCATCTCAATGTCGAACTGAAGCTGCGTGAAGTGCCGCATGAAATCATCGTCGTAGATGATGGCAGCACCGACTCCACGTGGGAGATCCTTTGCCGCGAGAAAGAGACCCTCCCCGAGCTGCACCCGCTGCAAAACCCCGGCCCCCACGGCTTTGGCCGCGCCATCATCTACGGCCTCGACCACATGCGGGGAGATGCCGCCACCATCATGATGGCCGATGAGTCGGACGATTGCCGCGATGTCGTCGTCTACTGGCAAAAGCTCACCGAAGGGTACGACTGCGTTTTCGGCAGCCGCTTTATCCCCGGCGGCGGCGTAATTGATTACCCCCGCATGAAGCTCTTTGCCAACCGGATGGCCAACCGCTTCATCAAGACCCTCTTCCGCATCCCGCTTAACGACACCACCAACGCCTTTAAGGCGTACCGCAAAACCGCGCTCGACGGGTGCCGCCCCTTCCTTTCGCCCCACTTCAACCTCACCGTAGAGCTGCCGCTTAAAGCGATTGTGCGCGGCTTTTCATGGACGGTCGTCCCCATCACCTGGCGCAACCGGCGCTCCGGCGTCGCCAAGCTCAAGCTCAAGGAAATGGGGAGCCGCTACCTCTTTATCTGCCTCTACGTCTGGCTGGAGAAATATTTCTCCCGGGGAGACTACCATAAACCTCAATCATGAATACACCTGCTGATCTCCAGCGCATTTACCGGGAGCGTTTCGATTCCCGCCGCACCTACCGCGAACAAGTCTGGCGCACGCTGATCGATGGGTTCTTTGGCCGGTGGATCCCCGAGGGAGGCTCCGTGCTCGATCTCGGTTTTGGCTATGGCGAGTTCATCCGTCTGGCCCGGTGCAAGCACAAGTATGCTATGGACCTCAACCCCGATGGGGCCGCCTTCGTGCCTCCCGGGTGCACCGTCCTCACGCAAGATTGCAGCGCCCCGTGGCCCCTCCCTGCGGAGAGCCTCGATTTGGTTTTCACCTCCAACTTTTTTGAACATCTCCCCGACAAAGCCGCGTTGGGGCGCACGCTCGACCATGCGCTCACCGCGCTCCGCCCGGGCGGCAGGCTCATTGCCATGGGCCCCAATATTGCTCAAACCGGAGGGCGCTACTGGCATTTTTGGGACCACTACCTTCCGCTAACAGAAAAATCGCTCAAGGAAGCATTGGCCACACGCGGCTTCATTATCCGCAAATGCCTCCCCGCGTTTCTCCCCTACACGATGGTAGACAAACGCGAAACTCCGGCCTGGATAATCGCCCTTTACCTCCGGCTACCGTGGGTGTGGCGGTTCTTTGGAGAGCAATTTCTACTCATCGCGGAGAAGCCTACCACTCCACCTCCACGCTCCGCTTCTGCTGGAAGCGATCATTAAAAAAGAGCCGCTTGTGGTCGCGGCCATACTCGTGGACGAGCTTCGTCACCTTCACGTCGAAGCAGCAGTACTCCGCGATCTCCAACATCTTCCCCTCGCGCCACCAGCGGATCGCGTCGAGCCCGTCGCCCGTCTTGCCGATGCCCAGCGACGCCGTGGCGATCGCATCGAGCCCGAGCCGGTGGCCGAGCTTCTTCTCCACCTCCACTAGGAGATCGAGCGTCGGCACGTGCGAAGGGAGGTCGAGGAACGTGTACCCCATCAGCACCTCGTAGTCGAAATTGATCACGTTAAACCCGACCACCAGATCGGCCCGCATCAGCTCATTGACGAGATCATCCACCCGCTTCTCGGAGTAAATCTGGTACCCGCCGCGCGCCGTGGAGTAAGTGACGCCGACCGACATCCCCATATCCCGCTTCTTGTCCCACCCCCCCGCGTCGTTGGCGGTGCGCTGGGTTTCGAGATCGAAATAAACAATATTGCGGGACATGGCGGCGTGCATTCTGAAGCGAGTGGGCGCGCCTTGGCAAGTTCAGCCGCGCCGCCGTCGGCACCGCGCCGCCACCAGCAGGCATGCCCCCACGCCAAGGGCCACCGCCCCGGGCTCGGGCACCGCCGGGATGGCGGTGAGCGAGAAGTTGTCGATCCCCACGTTTTCATACGGGGTACCCGTACCCGCACTCGTCACCACCACCCGGAACCAAACTTCCGCCGCATTGTCGAGCAGGGTGCCAAACTGCGTGGGGGTATAGGTATAGGTCGTACTCCCCCAAGTGCTTGAAGAGTAGGTGTTGAGCAGCGTCCACGTGGGCGAAGCCCCCACGCCGACCTGGATCGACCAAACCCCTGGCGTGAGCCCCGGCCGGAGCATGAGCAAGTCGAACGAAAACGTCGTCACCTCCACCCCAAGAGTCGAGAAGTTGAATGTGAGCGCCCCGCCCGGGCTGCCATTACCCGGCACTCCGCCTACCGAAAGACTTAGAGCACGGTTGGTAGAGGCCAACTGATTACTGGCCGATGACCCCGCTACCAACCCCTGCGTGCTGGCGCTATTGCGAGCGCCGGGAGAGGCATTGCCCCAGCCCGTCGCCGTCGTGGTGAACGCGGTGGCGTTTGCGCCAAACCAATGCCCCCAGCCCTCCGGCACGCCGGAAGCCAGAGTGTTGAAGTTCTGCGAATACGTTCCCGGGGCGATCACGACAGCCGCGGAGGCGGCCTTCGCAGTGCAGGCCAAGCCAATAATGGCGATGAGGAGGTGCTTCATAGAGGGGGTTACTTTGTATTTGCGGTTTGCGGGGCAGCGCCCGAATCCACGGGGCGAAGCCAGAGGTAGAGCCAATCTTCGGAGGCGAGAGGGACCGCCACTTCGCCCCTCTCGCTCACGGCATAGGGCTTGCCGGAGAGGGGATCAAACGCCTCCAACGGCCCACTCAGTCCGAGTGCATCAAGGTCAAAGCGAAGCTTCACCTCTGCGGCATCGGCTGTAAGGTTGCTCACCAAGGCAAGCACCCCGTTGCGCGGGTGGTGGAAGATCGTGGTGTAGGCATCTTTTGGGGCCACCGAGACTTCGTTGGCATTCTCCCAGTAGAAAAGCCGCCGCGCCTCCTTGGTGCCAAACTCGTCGCGCACCTTCCAGAGCCGCGTCATCAGTTTGAAGTACTCGGCATCCTCAACCACCCGCTCAAGGCCCGCCGGGCTTGAGCCTGCCAGAGATCCATCCGTAAGCCCCTCCCCTGCCAGATCCTCGAGGGAGCGTCCTCCCTGGTTGAGCCGTACCGGAGTATCATGAAGGAGCGAGACGGCCGCCACCCGGCGCGTGGAGCCAAGCCGGTAAGACATCAAGTCCGTAGGCGTACCGACCTGGTACCCCATGAACATGCTGCGAAACCGCGCCAGAGGCAGCTCTTCGATGACCCGCCCCGCCCCGGTAAACTTGAGTTGGAACCATTGCTCCCCAGTGAAGTTGATGTCCGAATAGGCGGCCTGTGCAGGGTTGGGGCTCCAGTAGTGCAGATCGACCACCGCTTCCGGATCATGCGTTTTGACGACCGTATAGATCCGCCGGATAAACTCCCGGTTGGCAAAAACGGGGTAGGTCGGTTGCCGTACGCCTTGCGCATCGACATAGCCGCACCCATGGGCCTCGTTACTACAAGGCATTGATTGCGCACTCCCATCGAGGTAGACCCCGCTATCCCCATACTCGCGCAGCCGCCGCTCCAGCGCGTTGGTATAGGCATCCTGCGCGGCGGGGCTCTTGGGGCAAAACTGCACGCAGACCTGCGTGTCGGCGATGAAGGCATATGGCCCGGGGCGCGGGTGTTGGAGGCTAACGGGCGCACGGCTCCCCCATGCCGACGGCTTGTACGGCATTTGGATAATGTCGGAGCCATAGATGTCGAACTCCTCCACCCCGATCGGAAAGCGAATGTGGATGGCGTACGGGTTGGTCTTGATCCCCGCTTCCCGCGCGGCGCGGTTGAACTCGCGGATCTCCTTACCCAGCGCGGCGTTTCCGGGCATCGGCCACGGCCAGTTGGCAGTGGCGATATGCCAATAGAGGTTACGCACGCCAAGGTCGGCAAGGTACTTCAACTGCGGCTTGCCTTCAAACGTGCGCGAAGGAAGCTCCAGCTCCCGCCCATAAGGGCCCGAGCGCATCACACGCAAGTCCCACGCATCGCGCACCATCGGCTTGACTGGCGTGGCCAATATTGCAAATCGGTAGTGCAGCTTCTCGCCTGCGGCGAGGCGGGTCGGCTGGTCCACAAACTGGACCGTGAACCCGGTCGTCTCGCCCCGGGGGCGAACCCGGATCGCCTGCTGCGGGTCGCGATTGCGCCACCCCTCAGCAGACTCCACCTGAAAGGTGAAGCCGCGCTCGTTGTCGCCAATCCAAATACTCGGAGCAGCGCGGAAGTCGAGGTCCCCCGTAACGGCATCCCAATAGCTCTCCGACATCGAGCGTTTGGGGTCGCGTGGGTAGACAAAGGACGCCGAGCACAACGCCGCGTGGCGGCTATGCAACGGGATCTCAAGGCTCAGGCTCTCCAGCTCCACCGCCTTGGTGGCACTCACCTCGCAGTCATAGAGAAGGTAGCCATCGTACTCCAGCACGCCGCTCACGCGCGCCTCCAGCACCCCACCCTGGAGCGTTTGGGAGAGGCGGGCATCCACCTCGGAAGCCGCCCCAACCTCCAACGGTGCGGCTTTCCAAGCGACTGGCGAGCCACCCGCCTGCGCCTGCAAAGAGATTGCGCCGGCCAGCAATTTGGCCCCCTTGGCCTCGATCTGCGTGGGGAAGATCGCCTCGCCAAATGCGTAGCGCCGCTGGGTCATCTGGGCCGAAACTCCCGGAGCCTTCTCCAGCAGCAACGGCGTCCACGGTGGCAGCACGGTGCGGCTCACCCCCGAGCGGGCGGCGATCCACTCCGGCCGTGCAAGCCGGGCCGTGCGGTTCGCCTGCCACGAACCATCGGCCTCTACTCCGGCCCGGAAGGCGACCTCGCTCCCTTCCAACGTCGCAAGCGGCAACGTCCACTCTGCGACATAACGTAGAGAGCGGTTGCCCGAGCGGTCCTCAAACTTCACCGAGCCCAACTTCTGCCCTTCGCCACCCACGGGCTGGAGCATCAACACGGCACGCTGCCCCTCAAGGTCCCGCCCTTTGGAGACGAGCCGTACCGTTGCCTCGCCCTTGTACCAGTTGGGCTCGATGGCCAGCTCCTCCGTAGGCTGCACCGCCGCTTCGCGCTCCTCTGCATGAGCAGCGATCTCCTCCGCACTCAGAGCGCGGCGGTAGAGCCGAAACTCCGCAATATCCACCGGTGCCCCGTTGAGCTTCTCTGCCGGCTTGGCCTTCGGGCCGGTTCCGGCAGGCTCTCCACCGAGGAACTTCTTCCCCGGTAGGCGATCGGAAGGCGCAAGCAGCATGATCTGGTCGCGCACGAGCTTGCCGTCGATGTAGTAGCGGGCACGCGGGTGTTCGAAGACGACAGCCACATGCACCCACTCCTTCCCGACAAGCCGCCGCTCCATCGGCAGGAAGTTGGTCTCCCGAGGCTGCCCATACCCTGCGAACAGGTTATCGAAATAGCTCCAGCCGAAGCGGAGGCGATCGATGGCCGGGTACTCCCCAAAGATACCGCCATCAAAATCGTCGTACCGGTTTAGCTCGCGGTTGAGCCGCATGCGGATTTCAAAGCTGATATCGCCGCCAAACTGAAGCGCCGGAGGGTTACCGATGTTGAGAGAGGCTTTCTCGCCATCAAATCGAAGCGCCCCCTTTCGTCCGTTCACATTGGAGACAAACTCGGCATCTGCGATCACCCCGTCGTGGCCGTGGCCGCTCAGGTCTCGCGCGTGGTTCCCGGGGTTTTCATCAAACCGGTAATGGACCAGCGGGCCGTCGGAAAGCTTGCGGGCTTGCGCGGTATCCGCGCCAGTCATCGCGCTTCGGGTCTTCTCCCAGCTTTGGCGGGCCTCCTCCTGCGTCAGCGCTCGGGCGCGTACCACCACTTCATCGAGCCGCCCGGCAAAGCTGCGGTGCTTGCCGATCAACCGCCCGAGGTTGAGATGAACCTCGGGGTTGTGCAAATCGCCAGCAAACACCGGCGAAGCCTCACGCGCCACTTCATCCCCATTGAGATAGACAACCACTTCGCCCCCCGTACGCACAAAGGCAACGTGGTTCCAACGACTCGGCTCTGCGAGCGGCACCTCCACGGAGTGCGAAGCCGAGCCGTCGGAAGCTTTCCAACTTAGGTTCCCCTCTGCGGTGGCTTCCACCACCCAACCCAGCTCCTCAGGGCCTTCGCCCTTCTGCCCAAGCACTCCTCCGGCCACCAACCGGTCAAGCCGAACCCAGAAGTCGACACTAAAATCCCCCCGTGCAATCTCCGGCACTCCTTTGCGCCCACACCGGAGAAAGGCAGTCCCCCCATCAAAGGCGAGGGAGTTGCCTGCGGCTTCCGGCGTAAGCACCGGTCCATAAAGCGTGCCGCCATACTGAGTAGGATCGGCCTGATTAACCACCCCATCACCGGCCCCGGGGGCCGCATCAAAAGGGTAGTAGATCACAGGGTCGGCCAATCGACCGGCGAACGCGGCGGCAGAACCCGCCAATAGAAGGAGCAACCGGGAAAGAATGAAAGATTTAGAGGGGAACATAAGACAGCTCTTTCACGGAGAATGAGCGCAGCGATTATTTAAGTCAATAAAATTTCAATCATTCAATTTCAGAAAACACCCCAAAACAAGCCGATTTATTCTGAAAATAAGGGCGTTCATGCTTCCGATCCATTTCCTCACCACCCCAATTACACCTCAATTCAAAAGGAAATCATTCACTAATTTGATTTAATTCTTCCCTAAAAGGTGCAAATCGGTTTATTGAAAGATATGCCCGCGCCCGCCAACCTCCTGACCATGAACCAAGCCTCTTTGAAGGTCCGGGAAACCGCCGAGAAACTGGAGCGCCACATCCGCGCCTGCGGGCTAAAACCCGGAGACCGCTACATCACCACCGAGGAAGCCGGGCGAATGCTCGGCAAAAGCGCCGTGATGGCGCAGCGGGCCATGGCGCTTCTGGCGGAACGCAACATCCTCGAGCGCCGCCCCAAAGCTGGCACCTTCATCGGCAAGGGTGCGGTGGAGCCGGTAAATCTCGCCTGCCTGCACGTCTTGCTGCCGGAGGAGACGATGGCCGAGCGCAACCCTTCCGAGAGTTATTGGGGCCATATCCAGGGCATTCGCTCGGTGCTGCCGGAGCTCTCCGTACAGTTCAACTTCATCCCCAACCAGAATCTCGACTACACCCGCCAGTTGATCGAACAAGCCGCCGCAAGCGGCACGCTCTCCGGTGTGGTGCTGGCGCTCTCCTCGCGGCCGATGCGCTCTTTCTTCAATGAATCGGGCATTCCCACCGTGGTGGAAGGCGGCATCGAGCCCGACCTCGGCAACCTCTGCTGGATGGATTGGGACCAGGCGCAGATCGGCCGCCTCCTCGCGGGCTACCTTTTGGAGCGCGGCCACCGCCGCGTGGTCACGATCATGCGAGACCTTTGGTCGATGGGCGAGCCGCTCCTGCACGATGGTATTGGCGAAGCATTTCAAGCCGCGGGGCTTCCCTCCGGAGCGCTACGCATCCGGAGCGTTCCCTGCGAGCGAAGCGCGATCGCGGAGGTGGCCCGCGCGCTCCTTCTTGAAAGCCCGGCCCCGCCCACCGCGTTCATCTGCCGTACCGAGTTTCAAGCCGAATGCATCTCCCAAACAGCCGCTGCCCTCGGTCTGGGGGAGCGGGTGGAAACGGTCATCGGCCATGCGGCCAGAGACCCCGCCACCACCCGCTACGTCTCCGTCCTTCCCGAGATCGACACCCGCGAGCAAGGCCGCCTGCTGGGCACCATGCTCAAGGCCCTGATCGCCCGCACTCCACCCCAGCCGCGCGGGCAAACCATCGGCGTGCGCCTGCACCTGCCCCCCCGCCCTTTATGAAAGGAACCCTCATCCGCGAAAAACTCCGCTCCGGCCAGCCGGTCTTCGGCACCCACATTGCCAGCCTCATGAACCCCGTGGCCACCGCAATGGCCACCGAGATGGAGATCGACTTCGCCTTCTTCTGCACCGAACACATGCCGATCGACCGGACTGAACTGAGCATGCTCTGCCAGTTCTACGCGGCAAAGGGGATCTCGCCCATCGTGCGCGTCCCCTCTCCCCATGGGCCAAGCGTGAGCATGGCGCTCGATGGTGGCGCGGAGGGCGTCGTTGTACCCTACGTGGAGACAGTGGCCCAAGTGCGCGAAGTCGTCGGGGCGCTCCGGTACCGCCCGATCAAGGGAGTCTTGCTGGAGCAATGGCTGGAAGAAGGCGTGCCACTCCCGCAGGAGACGCTCCGCTTCGTCGAGCGCTTTAACCAAAGCCGCTACCTGATCATCGGGATCGAGAGCCGCCCCGCCATCGAAGCGCTCGACGAGCTGCTCGATGTCCCCGGGGTAGACGGCGTCTTCCTCGGGCCACACGACATCACCGCCTCGCTTGGCCTCCCCGAGCAGTACAGCCACCCGCATTATCTGGAGACGGTGGAGTCCATCATCCGCCGCTGCCGGGCGCGAGGTGTCGGGGTTGGGCTGCACACCCACCTCCTCAAGCTGGAGGAGGCAACGCTCCAAAGGTTCCTCGCTGCGGGGATGAATTTTTTGATCAACGGAGCCGACATCACCATCCTTCGCGATGCGATGAACGCCCAAATGCGGGCGCTGCGCAGCCTCACCGAAACCGGTTTTGAGCCTTCCTCGACGGCCGGAGAAGCCCGGGTCGAGTCGTGCATTACCTAAACCTCCCGTTTGCCCCATGCTCCCCCCTCCCTCCAAAACACGTGCCTTCTCCTTCGCGGAGCTGCTCCTGAGCCTCGCTGTCCTTGGGATCTTGATCGCGTTTTTGCACGGGGCCGTGAGCAACGCCATCCAGACCGCCCGAGCGGCCTCCTGCCTGACCAAGCTGCGAGGGCTTGGGGTGGCGGCCCACGCCTTCATGGGCGAAAACGCGAAAGCGCTTCCCTACTCCTCCGCCACGCCCAACTGGATGGTGCGCCTCGGCCCCTACCTCGGTGCGGGCACCGGGCCCTATGCCGGCAACACCCCGGCTACCCCTGCCCTCCGCTGCCCGGCAGACCAAACTCCCCAACGCCGCACCTACCGCTACCACCAGAGCTTCCCCAGCGAGGCGGGCGCAAAGCAGTATGGCAAATCCAACTACGTGCCCACCCACTTCACCCAGATCGCAAAACCTGCAACGCACGCGATGTTTTTCTGCATTACCTTTCTGGATTCCCGTTCACTCCCGCTCTGGGGTTTTGACAACGCCATCTGGAAGGAAACTTCCGAACCTCTCTACCCTCCCGGAAACCAAACCTTCGGTCGCCCCCACTACCGGGAGCGGGGGATCAACCTCCTCTACAGCGACGGCCATGCTGCCGCCGCCTTCTACCCACTGCCACCGGAAACCTGGCACTTCGACGGCCAATGACACCTCCTCATATCGACCTCCATATCGTCTCGCAAGGGTATGATCGCATCCACTGCTGGGTCCACGCCCGGGTGGCGGCGATCCCCGGGGAAACGCACCCCCACGCCCTCATCACCACCCAACCGCTTTGGCTTGCGGGGAGTGATGTTTTCTACGAGATCAACACCTTCCTCTCCAAAGACCTCGGGCAGACGTGGTCGGGGCCGCAAGCGCATCTCGCCGAGTTGGGGCGCCGCCCGTGCGAGGAAAACCTCGAAGAGGTGCTGGCCGACTTCACCCCGGGCTGGCACGCCGCCACCGGCGTCGTCCTCGGCACCGGGCTTAATGGCTTTTATCGGGAAAACACCCAGCTCTCCTACCCCGCCCAACGGAAGACCTCCTACAGCGTCTACCACCCTCAGACGGGGCAATGGGCCCCGTGGAAAAAGCTCGAGTCGCCCTTGATCGAAGGGGCTGGTTGCACCCAACGGGTCGATCTCCCGGATGGCCGTATCCTCCTACCCACCTACCTGCGCGCCGCCGCCCCGGCGGCAGATCGCGTCCTCTTTTCCGCCACCGTCATGCAATGCGGGTTCGATGGGGAGACCCTCCATTACCTCGGCCACGGCACCGAGTTGACGTTGCCCACCGGGCGCGGCTTCGTAGAGCCCTCGCTCACCGAATACGGCGGGCGCTTCTACCTCACCCTGCGCAATGATGAAGCTGGCTACGTCTCCACCAGTGAAGATGGGCTCCACTACACCGCTCCGCAACGTTGGTGCTTTGATGACGGGAGCGAACTCGGCAGCTACAATACCCAGCAACACTGGCTCACCGGCGGTGGCGGGCTCTACCTCGTCTACACCCGGCGCGGGGCCAATAACGACCATATCATGCGCCACCGCGCGCCGCTCTTTCTCGCCCGGGTGGACCCCGAGCGCCTCTGCGTCCTCCGGGAGACGGAGCAGATCCTCATCCCCGAGCGCGGCGCGCGCCTGGGCAACTTCGGCGTGGCGCGGGTCAACGACCGGGAAAGCTGGGTCTCCGTAGCCGAGTGGATGCAAACCACCGCCCCAAACCCGTATGACCCGACCGTGTGCGAACGCTACGGGGCCAACAACCGCATCTATTTCGCCCGCGTGCTATTCTAAAACCCCATGCCTGCCCTTCCCCGTGCCGTCGTGCTTGATGGCCACACCACCAACCCGGGAGACAACCCGTGGACTCGCCTTGAAGCCCTCACCCGACTCACCGTTTACGAGCGTACCCTGCCGCACGAATTGATCGAACGAGCACAGGGAGCGGAAATCCTCCTCACCAACAAAACGCCGATCTCCGCCGAGCAAATCGCCGCGCTCCCGGCGTTGAAGTTCATCGGCGTGCTCGCCACCGGATACAATATCGTCGATACCGAAGCGGCGCGAGCGAGGGGCATCCCCGTTTCCAATGTACCCGAGTACAGCACCCGGGCGGTGGCACAACACACGCTCGCGCTCCTGCTCGAGCTTTGCCACCGGTGTGGCGAGCATTCGCAGGCGGTGCATTGTGGAGAATGGAGCCGCTCGCCCGACTTTTGCTTCTGGAAGAGCCCGCAAGTCGGTCTTTGGGGCAAGCGCATCGGCATCGCAGGCAATGGGCGCATTGGCAAACAGGTGGCAGCGCTGGCAGAGGCATTTGGCATGCGGGTGCAGATCTTCAGCCGCCACACCCCGCCCGATGGCGACCGCTTCGTCTCGTGGGAGGAATGGCTGGAGAGTTCCGACGTTCTCTCCCTCCACTGTGCGCTGACAGAGGCCACCCGCCAGATGATCAATGCCGAAGCGCTCCGGCGCGTCAAACCGTCTGCCTTCCTGCTCAACACGAGCCGGGGAGCCCTTATCGACGAAACCGCACTCGCCACCGCCCTGCACGAAGGCCGCCTGGCCGGAGCGGCGTGCGATGTCCTTTCCACCGAACCGCCCGCTCCAGACAACCCGCTCCTGGGGGCTCCGCGCTGCCTCCTCACCCCCCATATCGCCTGGACCGCCCTGGAAGCCCGCCGCAGCCTGATGGAGACAATGGGCGATAACCTCGCCGCCTACCTGCGGGGCGCGCCCATCCATGTCGTCAATGAAGTCGCCGCGGCGGGGGCCGCTTTTTGCGCTTCCCAACCGCCGGGCTCCAATAGTAGGTAAACGGGCATGAGCAACCGTCCTCTCGAAGGGAAAACCGGCGTCGTCTTTGGCGTCGCAAACAAGCGCAGCATCGCATGGGCCATCGCAAAGGCATGGGCCGCGGCCGGGGCGAAGCTGGTCTTCAACTACCAGGGAGAGCGGCTCAAGGAGAACGTCGAAGAGCTCGTCGCCGAGTTCGGCCCCGACACCCCGCTCTACCCTTGCGATGTGACGGATGATGCGCAGATCAGCGCCTTCTTCGCCAAAGTCAAAGAACACACCCCGACGCTGGACCTCTTGCTCCACGCCGTCGCCTTCGCCCCCAAGGAAGCGCTGGAGGGCAACTTTATCGACACAAGCCGCGAAGCCTACCGCATGGCGCACGATATTTCCGCCTACTCGCTCGTCGGCCTCGCGCGGGAGGCCGCGCCGCTCATGGTCAATGGCGGCTCCATCGTCGCCATGTCGTACTACGGCGCGGAGAAAGTCGTGCCGCACTACAATGTCATGGGCGTCGCCAAGGCGAGCCTCGAAGCCTCCACCCGCTACCTTGCGTATGACCTGGGGCCGAAGAAAATCCGGGTCAACTGTATCAGCGCCGGGCCGGTGCAGACGCTCGCAGCGCGCGGCATCTCCGGGTTTTCGGGGATGATGAAGCACTACCAGGAGCATGCCCCCCTCAAGCGGAGCTGCGACACCGAGGAGCTGGGTGCCACCGGCGTCTTCCTCGCCAGCGACGGAGCGGCCTCCATCACCGGGCAGGTGCTCTATGTCGATGGCGGCTACCAGATCATGGGGATGTAAGGTTTTTCCTTTTTCAAAAAGGGCGAACTTCCGGGGATACGGAAGCTTCGCCCTTTTTTTTTGCCCCATCGCACCGACCCTCCCGCGCGGGGCCGCCCGTTGCGTCGATACCCTCCGTATATGAACGCGCAACAGGAAGAGACAGCCGCCATCATCGGGGAATTGATTGAGACCTGCCGAGACGGGCAGGAGGGGTTTCGCCTCGCCGCCGAAGCGGTGACGGATGATGTGGAGCTTAAACGGCTCCTCTCTTCCTTCTCCCTCCAGCGGGCCAAATTTGCCGGGGAGCTCGAGGGGCTCCTCACCCGGCTTGGCCACGAGATCCCCGCCGACCACCTCTCCGCAGGTGGCACCGCCCACCGGGGGTGGATGAAAATCAAGAGCGCCCTCAGCCTCCACGATCCGCACGCCATCCTCGCCGAGTGCGAGCGGGGTGAAGACGTCGCCAAGGAAGCGTACGCCCGCGCCGTCGCCCAGCGCCTTTCCGAACCCGCTCAGGAGATCGTCCGCCGCCAGCGGCAGGAAGTGCTCGCCACGCACAACACCATCCGCGCCCTGCGCGACAGCACCGAACCGGGAAGCCCGCTGGCCGCCACCACCGAGGCCGCCTCCGAAGCATGGGAGAGCGCCAAGGAGAAAGGCCACGCCCTCCACGCTGCGGCGAAGGAGCGCATCCGCGAGCGGCCCGTGCCCGCTATCCTCGCGTTATTGGCAGCGGGGTTTGCCTTTGGCCTCGCCATCCACCTCCTGCGGCGGCGCAACGAGCCCACCGACCCGCTTGAGCGCGCCAACCTGGCCACTACCCAGTGGTTTGGCAAAATGGGCCGCAAGCTCCGCCGCGAGCGTGCCATGCACAACATCCGCCGCAAGGTCAACCGGCTCGCCAACCGCCACCTGCCCGACCGGATGCGCTGGGGGTAGCATGACATCGTGGGTCCGGCGCGGAAGTGAGCTGTAGGGCGTCTCTGTGAGACGCCGTGGGGTTGGGCCGCCGTCTCACCGAGACGGCCTATAGTTCACGCGGTATCCCGGCGGGAAATGAAAACGCCATTCCAAAGGCGTGTCGCAAATTCTTCCAAAGAGCATAGGCGCGCGGGGGAAAAGAGGTTAGATTGGCCCGAACCTCCCTCCCCCCCCGCTCCATGCCTGCCTCCACGCTTGCCCCTGCCTCCACCGCAGACCTCTCGCGGCTGCTCGACCAGCTTAACCTCATCATCGTTGGCAAGAACCGGGTGATCCGGCTGGCGGTGGCGGTGCTGCTCGCGCGCGGGCATTTGCTGCTCGAGGATGTGCCCGGCGTGGGCAAGACGACGCTTTCGCAGGCGCTGGCCCTCTCCATCGGCCTGGAGTTCCGGCGCATCCAGTTTACCAGCGACCTCCTCCCCGCCGACGTTTTGGGGAACTCGATCTTCGACGCCACCACCCGCTCCTTCATCTTCCACCGGGGGCCGCTCTTTGCCGGAGCGGTTTTGGTAGACGAGATTAACCGCGCCACCCCCAAGACCCAAAGCGCCCTGCTAGAGGCGATGGAAGAGCGCCGCGTCTCCATTGATGGCGTGGGGCACGATCTGCCGGACCCCTTCTTCGTCGTCGCCACGCAGAACCCACGCCAGCTCGGCACCTTCCCGCTGCCCGAGTCGCAGTTGGACCGCTTTCTCATGCGGCTCCACCTCGGCTTCCCGGATGCCGAGAGCGAGCGTGCCATGCTGCTGGGCGAAGACCGCTCGGCCCTGCTGCGTGGCCTGGAGCCGGTGCTCTCGGCCGAGCAGCTCCGCGACTTGCAGGGCGAGGTGGCCGCCGTACGGCCTGCCCCCGCCGTCGTGGCCTACCTGCAAGCCTTGCTGGCCGCCAGCCGGGCGCGCCACCCGGTGGGGCTCTCGCCCCGGGCGGGGCTTGCCTTCCTGCGCGCCGCCAAAGCGTGGGCCTTTATGGAAGGGCGCGATTATTTGATGCCCGAGGATCTGCAAGCCGTGGGCGTGGCTGTCATGGGCCACCGGCTCGCCTCCGGCACGCAAGAGCGAGGCGGCGTCTATGCCTCCGGCGTGGGGGATGAAGGCGAGCGCCTCGCCCAGGAGCTCCTGCAGGAGGTGCCGGTGTGAGGCGGGGCCGCCGCGTCCGCCCGACCTCCGGGCTGGCCGTCTACCTTTTTGTAGCGCTCGCGGTTTTATACGCGGCGGCGTGCCAGAACAATGGCGCGGCGTATATCCTCACCTTCTTCCTCTTTGCCCTGCTCGGCGTGGGGGTGATGCAGGGGCTGCAAAACACCGCCCTGCTGGAGGCGCGGCAGGTCGGCACCGCCTACGGCATGGCCCCGGCTGCGGATGTGCCCGGCTCCGGCCGCGTGGAGGTACGGCTCGCCCTGACCAATACCGGGCGCATCCGCGCGCGTGCCCTTTCGCTGCGGCTGGTGGGGCAACCCGGTGAGCCCACGCTGCTGCCCGCCCTCCCCCCGGGAGAAACGCGCGAGATCGTGGTGCGGCTCCATGGGCTGGCCCGGGGGCACTATGCGCTGGAAGGGGCCGAGCTAACGACCGAGTACCCCTTTGGCCTCACCCGGGTGGCCCGCACCCTGCCGCTGGAGCGGCCCGAGGGCGTCTGGATTTACCCCGCCCCGCGCCCCGGGGGCGAGCGCCCCGAGGGCCCCTCCGACCATGCGGGGACTGGCGGCGGCGGCGGGGGCGGCGAAGATTTTGCCGGGGTACGCCCGTACCGCGAGGGCGAGTCGCAACGCCATGTGGACTGGAAGGCCGTCGCCCGTGGCAACCCGAGGATGGTCAAACAATTTGCCGGCGGGGTAGACCGCGCCCTTGTGTTGGATTGGGATTTTCTCTCCACCCCGCCCGAGGCACGGCTGCGCTCGCTCTGCTACTGGCTCTTTGAGGCCGAGCAACAAGGGGCGCGCTACGGCCTGCGCCTGCCGGGGGGCGACTTTCCGCCGGGCGGCGGCCAGGAGCACCTGCACACGCTGCTGCGGGCGCTGGCGAGCTTTCCCGGTGGAGCCGAAAGGGGGCCTGCATGAACGAAGCCCCCCTCTCGTGGCGCACGCTCCACGGCGTCACCTTTCGCGATGGGCTCTGGCTGGCCGTGCCGCTATTGATGGTGGTGCTCCCACTGGTACCCGACGTAGGGGTGCTGCCGGTCGGGTTTGTGGCGTTTGGCGTATTGGCCCCCATCGTGGCCGGATGGCTGGGGCGCGCACTGCCCGGGTGGCTGCGCTGGGTGGTACTGCTGCTCGGGGTAGGGGCCGTCTACCAGACGCATGGGGCCTTTACCGGTATGGAGCCGGGGATGGCGCTGCTGCTGGTGCTCATCGCCACCAAGCTCATCGAGCTGCGCACCCCGCGCGAGTACCGGATGGTCTGCATCCTCGGCTTCTTCCTCGTCCTCTGCGGGCTCTTCTTTTCGCAGGACTTCGCGCTTTGCATGTACGAAGGGCTCGTTTTCTTCCTGCTCACCCTCGTGCTCCAGCGCTTCCATGGCGGCCCGGCAGAGGAGGCTCCGGGGGCGCGCCAGCGGCTCGCCGAGCTTTGGGCCGTGGGGCGGGCGGTGCTCATCGCGCTGTTGCAGGCGCTGCCGGTGGTGCTCATCCTCTTCGCCTTCTTCCCCCGAGCCCCTGCGGGGTTTGGAATGCAGTTTCTGCGCCGCAACGTCACCGGCATGTCGGACCACCTTGCCCCCGGCGAGGTGGAAAAGCTCGTCGAAGATGGCTCGCCCGCCTTCCGCGCCCGCTTTATCCGGGGCAACCCCGGCAGCGGCCCCTTCTACTGGCGCGGCGTGGTGCTTTGGGATGCCGGGGGGCTGGAGTGGCGGCGCGGGCTCGATCGCGACCCGGCGCCCACCATCCCCGAGCGGCAGGTGAACCGCCCGGTCGAGCAGGAGATCGTCGTCGAGCCGCACGGCGGGCACTGGCTCTTCTCGCTCGACCAGCCGCTGGCCCCCCCTGAGGGCGAGCGCCTGCTTGCAGGCCGCTACCTCACCTCCCGCCGACCGATTGACTATCGCAAGCTCTACCGCGTCGTCTCCGGCCCCCTGCGCGAGCCGTTGGACCCGATGCGGCGCCGGCAGGCGCTAGTCGTCCCCCAGGATCTGCCGCCCCGCGTACGCGAGCTGGCGGCCTCGTGGGTGGGCACCCCGCGCGAGAAAGTAAGCGAGGCGATCCGCTACTTCTCCCGCAACTACGTTTACACGCTGGAGGCCGGCTCCTACCCGGGTAACGACGGGTGGGCGATGCTCGAGACCTTCCTCTTCGAGCGCAAGCGCGGCTTCTGCTCGCACTACGCGGCGGCGTTTGCCTCGCTCATGCGGATCAGCGGCATCCCCTCGCGGGTGATCATGGGGTACTTCGGGGGCGAGTATAACCCCGTGGGCAATTTCTACGCCATCTCGCAGGCAGATGCCCATGCGTGGTGCGAAGTCTGGCTGGAGGAAGATGGGTGGGTGCGGATCGACCCCACCCTTTTCGTTCCCGGCGGGCGGCGCAACCCCGGGGCGGCCGCCGCCGCGCGAGACCCCGCCTCCGCCACGCTGGAGCCCGAGCGCCCCCCGCGCCGCGTGCTGGAGCAGATGGATTTTCTCCAAGAGCTCCGCTTCCAGTGGGCCGCATTTAATTATGACTGGACGGTCTGGGTCCTCGGGTACGACCGCGACGTCCAGCAAGCCTTCTTCAACAAACTTGGCTTCGCCCGCCTGAGCCGGGGCATTGTCTTCCTCTGGGCGCTGGTGGCCGTGGGTCTCTTTTACCTCGCCCTGCGCTGGTACCTCAAATGGCGGGCCGCTCCCCGGGTCGATGAGCTCACGCGCGCCTACCGCCACCTTTGCGCGCGGCTCGCCGCTGTGGGCCTGCCGCGTGGTGTGGCTGAGCCTCCCGCCGCGTATGGCGCGCGCGTCATCGCCGCCCGCCCCGACTTGCGGGCCACGCTGGAGCCCCTCTTCGAGGCCTACACCCGGCTCCTCTACGCTCCGTGGAAGGAGGCCAACCCCACCGCCGCCGAGCGCAAGCTCATCCGCGAGCTGCTCTTTACCCCCATTCAGCGCGAGCAGGCCGAGCGCTGAAGCCAAGTCCCCCCCGCCCAGCAGCCCCCCCCAAGCACCGCGCCGACCAGCGCGCCGAGCGCCAACGGCCACGCCCCCGTCGGCAGCAACGGCACCACCACCCCGGAGAGAAAGGCAAAAAGGAGCATGAAGACAAACGTCTGCAATGAAGCCGCCAACCCGCGCGCCTTCGGCAGCATCGCCAGCGTGCGCAGCGTCATCGCCGGAGAGGCCAGCGACATCCCCATCGCGTAAAGGGCCAGCGGTGCCACCGCCCATGGCAGCACCGGCGGCAGCCAGCGCGTGGTGGCGGCATTGGCCAGCAGGCCAAGCCCCATCACCCCAAACCCGGCACGGATCAACACCACCGGGCGGCAATGGTGGGCGAGCCGCCCGGCGAGGATCGAGCCGATCGTCATCCCCCCGATCAACGGGCCAAAGAGCCACGCAAACTCCTGCACCCCGAGCCCCAGCACCTCCATGACAAAGAACGGAGCCGCGCCAATGTAGAGCGCCACCCCGGAGAACGAAAACGCCGTCCCCAAACAACAGAGTAGAAACGACGGGTGCCGCACCGCCTCCGCGTAGCGCTGGAGGATCTCGCCCAGGTGGAAGCGGTGCCGCTCCGCATGCGGCAGACTCTCCGGCAGCCACCGCAGGCACGCCGCCCAGAGCAGCAGCGCGAAGAGCGCGATCACTCCGAAAATCATCCGCCACCCCGAGATCGCCAGCAACCACCCACCCAGCACCGGTGCCAACGCCGGGGCGAGCCCAAAGAGCATCGAAATATAGGCAAACGCCTTCTGCGCCTCGCGGCCCGAGAGCCGGTCATTCACGATGGCGCGCCCGATCACCGCGCCCGCACCTGCCGAAAGCCCTTGCAGCACGCGAAAGAAAAGGAGCGCCCCGAGGCTCTCCGCCCACGCCGCGCCGAACGAAGCCACGATGTAGAGCCCCATTGCCCCCATCACCACCGGCCGCCGCCCAAATGAGTCGGAAAGCGTGCCGTAGAAGAGCGTCATCACCGCATACGCAAAGAGGTAAACGGTGAGCGTCTGCTGCGTGGCCGCCGCCGTGGCACCAAAATCCGCCGCGATGGCAGGCAGCGCGGGGATGTACGCATCAATGGAAAGCGCCCCGAGCATCGAGAGCGCCGCGAGCAGGAAGATCAACCGCACGTGTTGCATTTTTGGAAAAAACAGACCCGGCAAAACAGCCGGTTTCTCCCCCCTGCTTACGCCCTTCCAGGCGGGGCGGCGAGCGGTTTCTTTGCCTCCTTCTGGGTCGCATTTGGAGGGGGTTCGGCAAGCCAAAAAAAATAAAAAAATTTCCACCTCCACGGGGTTGCGCCGTATCTCCCTTGGGGCCAGAGTAATCCAGCCTTCAGGGGGGTACAGGGGCTCTTTTGCCCCCCGTTTCGCGAGAAAGAGCGGGTTGACAGAAGGGGGGCTTTTTCCTATCCCTTGGGGGCACTTCCCGGTGTAGCCACAATATCTTGTGGTTCCCCCCGTTTTACTCTTTGACCCCGCCTCCAACCCCAACCCCTTGCCTGCCATGAGCCAAACCTTCTCTGATTCTGACGCTTCTTCCCCTGTTTTTCCCGGGGGAGATGCCGCCCCCGCGAGCACGCCTGATCTCCTTGGCGAAAGCACCGAAGGCGAGCGCGTCACCGTCACCGTTGGCAACAAAACGTTCCGGCTTGATAAAGCCAAGGCGCGGGAGCGGCTCGCGGGCAAGCAGGTCATCAACGGCATGCGCAGCGCGGAGCTCAACGTGCTTCCCCTCAAGTACCACGAGGCGTACCGGCTCTATAAGCAAATGAAGGCCAACCACTGGGAGCCCGACGTCATCGACATGACCAAGGATTGCACCCAATGGAACACCGGGGCCCTCTCGCCCAAGGAGCGTTGGATTATCGAGATGGGAGTCGGTTACTTCTCCTCGGCCGAGGGGATCGTGGGCGACAGCGTCCTCCACGTCATCGAAGACAACCTCACCGCGGCCGAGCTCAAGCACGCCTCGCTGCGGTGGATCGCCGAAGAGTCGATCCACATGGACTCGCTCCTGCACATCATCGGCAGCCTCAACATCGACTTGGATGAGGTGACGGCGAAGTTCCAGGACATCCCGAGCATCCGCCGCAAGAATGCCTTTATCACCCGGCACATGCCGGAGCTGAAGATGGGGCTGGACCTCACGCAGACGGAGAACAAGCGCAAGTTTGCCAAAGCGCTCTTCGGCATCACCCAGGTGATGGAGGGGACGCAGTTCTACGCCCTCTTTGCCATGATCCTCTCGCTCCACCGGCAAAACAAAATGACCGGCATCGGCCAGATGTTCCAGTACACCCTGCGCGACGAGTCCAACCACATCGCGCTGGGGCGCTACCTGCTCACCGAGCTTTTCCGGGAAAACCCGGACATCCGCACCCCCGAGTTTGAGAAAGAGCTCATCGACTTCATGGTCGAAGGCGTGGCACTGGAGAAAGAGTTTGTCCGCGATTGCTTGCCTGAAGACGGCGTCGGGATGACGCAGAAAGACTTCCTCGAGTACGTCGACTTCAACTCCGACCGCCGGCTCACCAGCCTCGGGCTCCCGGCGCAATCCACCGTGAAGGCCAACCCCTTCCTCTGGCTCGATGAAGTCATCTTCCTCAAGAAGGAGAAGAATTTCTTTGAAACCCGCGTCACCGAGTACCAGACGGGCGGGTCGATGAAAAACACCCGCGAAGACGATCTGATCTGACGCAATCCCTCCCCTCCCTTTTCCGCAATGCAGACCCTTCCGCTTCCCAAATCCGTAAGCAGCTCCTCCAGCGAGCCCGATACCGACCACCTTCCGCAGGTGATCCGGCGTGATTCGCCGCAGACCCCCGGCGGCAAGCCGCGCATCGTCCCGTGGATCGGGTACAAAATCGCCGCCGCCGTCCGCGCCGCCTCCGAAGCCACCGGGGGCGACCCCGCCGTGGGCGAGCAGGTGCAAGCCGAGATCGAGTACCGGCTCGCGCGCGAGCGCCCGCTTTTCATCCACATCGAGCAGCTTCAGGACCTGGTGGAAGAGACGCTCATCGAAGTCGGCCACGGCAAAATCGCCCTCGCCTACGCCAAATACCGCGCCCGCCGCGCCGCCCTGCGCGAAGTGCAGGAAGAGACCGGCGAAGACACCGAGCAGCTCGAGCTGGCCTCGCGCGAGCAGCTCGCCGACATCCGCGCCCGCATCTCCTTCGCCCGTATCGGCCTGGACCTCACCCTGAGCGAGAGCGACCTCGTGGCCCGCCTGCTGCGGAGCATCTCGCTCAACCTCAACCCCGAGGAACAGCGCGACACCATCATCCTCAACGCCAAGAACCTCCTCGATGTGGATGCCGACTCGCGCTTCTTCGCCGGGCGCATCCTGCTCACCTACATCTACGAAGAGGCGCTCCCGTGGAAGATTGCCGACGGCCTTGCCGCGCTCAAAGACGCGCACAGCCGCGCCTTCCTCGCCTACATCCCCCACGCCATCGAAGTGGGGCGGCTCGCGCCGGAGATGGCGGAGTTCGACCTTGAGGCGCTTGCCCAAGCGTTGGACCCCTCTGCCGACTTGCAGTTCGACTTTATCGGCATCCAGAACCTCTACGACCGCTACCTGATCAACAATCGCGACCGCTCCACCGGCCGCAAGAAGCGCCTTGAGGTGCCGCAGATCTTTTGGCTACGCGTCGCCATGGGGCTCTCGCTCAAGGAGGAGAACCGCGAGGAGCGCACTCGCGAGTTTTACGAAATCTACAAAAACCGCCGCGCCTGCTCCTCCACGCCCACGCTCTTTAACGCAGGCACCGTCATCCCCCAGCTTTCGAGCTGCTACCTCCTCTATTGCGGCGACTCGATCGAGGAGATCACCGAAACGTGGACGCGCTTCTCCCTCCTCTCCAAGTGGGCGGGCGGGCTCGGCTGCTCG
This sequence comes from Chthoniobacteraceae bacterium, assembly GCA_037189965.1. Taxonomy (GTDB): domain Bacteria; phylum Verrucomicrobiota; class Verrucomicrobiia; order Chthoniobacterales; family Chthoniobacteraceae; genus DATMFV01. Next base: position 26,234 of record JBBCKB010000006.1, read on the forward strand.
TGGACGGCGGTGCGCGGCACCGGCGCGCATATCCATGGTACGAATGGCGAGTCCTCCGGCGTCATCCCGTTCCTCAAAGTCTCCAACGACATCGCCATTGCCGTAAACCAGGGCGGCAAGCGCCCCGGCGCACTCTGCTCCTACCTTGAGCTCTGGCACGCCGATATCGAAGACTTCCTCGACCTGCGCAAGGAAACGGGCGACGACCGCCGCCGCACCCATAACATGAACACGGCGCACTGGATTCCCGACCTGTTCATGAAGCGGCTCAAGGCTATCTCCGACGGCGTGCTCCCCAAAGACGCCACGTGGACGCTCTTCCGCACCAACGACGCGGCCGACCTCCCCGAGCTGCATGGCCGCGCCTTCGAAGAGCGCTACGAAGCCTACGAGCGCCAGGTGGATGAAGGCAAACTCTGGGGCCGCCGCGTCCGCGTCCTCGCCCTCTGGAAGAAGATGCTCGAAATGCTCTTCGAGACCGGCCACCCGTGGATGACGTGGAAAGACCCCGCCAACGTCCGCTCTCCGCAGGACCATTGCGGCGTCATCCACAACTCGAACCTCTGCACCGAGATCGAGTTGAACACCAGCATGGACGAAGTGGCCGTCTGCAACCTGGCCTCCATCAACCTCCCCAACCACCTGCGGGAAGATGGCAGTATTGACCACGACAAGCTGCGCGGCACCGTCACCACGGTGATGCGGATGCTCGACAACGTCATCGACATCAACTTCTACCCCGTGCCCGCCGCCGCCAACGCCAACCTGCGGCACCGGCCCGTCGGCATGGGCGTCATGGGCTTGCAGGATGCGCTCTACGCCAAGGGCATCCCGTTTGATTCGCCCGAAGCCGTCGCGTTTAACGACGAGATGCTCGAAGCCATCGCCTACTACGCCTACAACGCCAGCAGCGACCTCGCTGCCGAGCGGGGCGCGTACTCGACCTTCAAAGGCTCCAAGTGGGATCGCGGGCTTCTCCCCCTCGACACCCTCGAGCTGCTGGAGAAAGAGCGCGGCGTCGCCATCCAGGTCGACCGCAACAGCCGCATGCCGTGGCAGGAGCTGCGCGCCAAGATCGCCAAACAGGGGATGCGCAACTCCAACTGCCTTGCCATCGCCCCCACGGCCACGATCTCCAACATCATGGGGTGCACCCCGTGCATCGAGCCCGTCTACAAGCACATCCACACCAAGTCGAACCTCTCGGGCGAGTTTGTGCGCACGAATGACCACCTCGTCAAAGCGCTCCAGAAGCTCGGCCTCTGGGATAGCGAGATGCTCGCTGACCTGAAGTACTTTGACGGCTCCATCCAGCCAATCGAGCGGATTCCCGACGACATCAAGGCGCTCTACAAGACCGCCTTTGAGATCGAGCCGACGTGGATCCTGCAATGCGCCGCCGTCCGCCAGAAATGGATCGACCAGGCCCAGAGCACCAACCTCTGGCTCGCTGAGAATGACGCCCGCAAAGCCAGCTTCATGTACCGCGAAGCGTGGGAGCGCGGCTTGAAGACCACCTACTACCTCCGCACCATGAACCTGAGCGGCATCGACTCCAGCAACCGCGAGCGCCGCCCGGCCAACGCCGAAGCCACCGCCGCCGAAGAAGCCGAGCGCATTGCCTGCTCCATCGAAGCCATGCGCAACGGCGGCACCTGCGAAGCCTGCCAGTAAGAAAAGAACTATGAGCGTCCAATCAGACCGGTGGATCCGCCGGATGGCCCAGGAATGCGGGATGATCGAGCCCTTTGCCGACGGGCAGACCCGCGAAGGGGCTGACGGCAAGCGGATCATCTCCTACGGCCTCTCCAGCTACGGGTATGACCTGCGAGTCTCCCGCGAGTTCAAAGTCTTCACCAACGTCTTCAATACCGTCGTAGACCCCAAAGCGTTTGACCCCCAATCCTTCGTCGATATCGAGACGGATATGTGCGTCATCCCGCCGAACTCGTTTGCGCTCGCGCGCAGCGTCGAGTACTTCCGCATCCCGCGCGGTGTGTTGACCATGTGCGTGGGCAAGAGCACGTATGCGCGGTGTGGCATCATCGTCAATGTCACCCCCTTCGAGCCCGAGTGGGAAGGGCACGTGACACTGGAGATCTCCAACACCACCCCGCTCCCCGCGCGCATCTATGCCAATGAAGGGCTCGCGCAAGTCGTCTTCTTCGCGGGGAATGAGGAATGCGAAGTCTCCTACGCCGATCGTGGCGGGAAGTACCACAAACAGACCGGCATTACCGTCCCGAGGATGTAGGGTGGGCAGGGGTCAAGTCCCCCAAGAGCCCAAAGCCGATTGATGAAAAGATCGTCGGCTCCAAAGGGGGAAGGAGCAATGGGATGGCCTCTTCGAGAAAACAGAATGTCGTCGGGGCGGAAGTCGCCCGGCAGCGGCGTGCCTTGGGCTTGGGGCAAAGCGATCTGGCGGCCCGGCTTACCCGGCTGGGGTGGGATTGCTCCGAAAACCTCGTCAGCAAAATCGAGGCGGGGTTTCGCCGGGTGATCGATGAAGAGAGCGTCCTCCTCGCACGCGCGCTGGGGCTGCCACCCGGGGCGCTGTTTCCGGGTGATTCACGCAGGAAGGATGTACCCCGCCCTTTGCACTGACAATCGGGTTCCCACGCCAAAGCGGCGCAGCGCCCGCAGCGCCGCCGCGTTGGGAAAACAGGCACAGTAACAGGAAATTGTATCCAACCCCATGGCGTCTCACAGAGACGCCCTACAATTCTTCCTCGCCCGAGCGTCGTTTGACCCATTGTAGGCCGTTTCGGTGAAACGGCGGTTCAAACCCATGGCGTCTCGCAGAGACGCCCCAAATACAACCTTGGAAAAACGGAATACCCCCTTTTAAAAATGATCGGTGCGGCCACCCCGAATCTCCAACTGGGTCTCCGGAGAAAAGCCGCCTCTCTATTTCGTCACCCTATGCGTGCAACACCGCCGCAAGGTGCTCGATTGTCCCCAAGCGTGGGCCGCATGCCAACTTGCCTGGAAACGGCTTGACCGATGGGCAATACCCGCCGCACTGGCGATGCCGGATCATCTGCATCTGATCCTTTCGCCCGTGCACGACCGGGATGAATCCTTGAGCTCCTTTTTCAAATGCTTCAAACGCTGGTACGAGGTTTTGACCGCCTCTTGCGCAACGACGAAAGCCTTTCCGCAAAATGGGAATACATCCGGCAAAACCCGGTTCGAGCCGGTTTGGTAAAACGGTGGGAGGAATGGCCGTACCGGCTCGAGCACGCTTTGTAGGCTGGTCTGGCGAAAATCGCACTCCAACCCCGCGGCGTCTCACAGAGACGCCCTACAATTCTTCCCCACCCGAGCGTCGTTTGACCCATTGTAGGCCGTTTCTGTGAAACGGCAGTCCAAACCCATGGTGTCTCACCGAGACACCCCGAAATACCTTACCCTCCAAACCGCATTCGATACGTAGGAATCTCCCCCAGTGGCTCGGCGGCGTAGACACCCCGGCTCACGGCGCGGGCCACGCAGTCTGCTGCGACGGAGCCAAGCCACATCAAATCGCGCAGGCGGCCCTCCCCCTCGGCCAGCGGCACGGTGCCGGTGGCGAGCATGAAGAGGACATCGCCATCCACATGCGAGTGGATCGGCCGTAGCGAACGCGCCAGCCCATCCTGCGCCATGATGGCGATCCGCTTCGCCTCAGCGGGGGTGAGGATGGCGTTGGTCGCTACCACGCCGATCGTCGTATTCCCCCCCGGCGCGAGCGGGCGATACTCCAGCCGGCTGGCGCGGAACGGGTCTTCCCCCGAAACGGCGGGCACCCCCGTGGGCCAGCCGCGCCCGCCAAACTCCGCCCCCAGCTCATACGGCGCGGCCCAGAAATGCGGCGTGCCGGGGATCAGCGCGGAGCCAAACGCATTCACCGCGATGAGTGCGCCGACTTGCAAGCCCTCCTCCACCGCGCTGGCCGAGCCGAGCCCGCCTTTGAGGTCGCCGCACATCGCCCCCATGCCCGCGCCCACATTGCCGAGCGCAAAGTCATGCCCCACCGCTTCGCACGCCTGGCGGCCCCACTCGCGGTAGGGGGGCATCTCGCCCCACGCTTTGTCGCCGCCGTTGGGGAGGTCGAAGAGGATCGCCCCCGGCACCACGGGCGAGACGCGCGGCGTCTCCCCCAAGCTAAAGCCACGCCCCCGGTGCCCGAGCCAGCCGACGACGCCGCAGGGCGCCTCCATCCCATACACCGAGCCGCCCGAGAGGACGACGGCATCCACCGCATCCACGAGGCACGAAGGGTCGAGCGCATCCGTCTCGCGAGTACCCGGTGCACCGCCGCGCACGTCGCAAGCGGCCACGGCGCGGGCATCGGGCAGGATGAGGGTGACGCCACTGCGCACCGAGGCGCACTCCACATTGCCGACGCGCAGGCCATCCACATCGGTGATCAAATTCCGGGGGCCGGGGGTAATTGCCATAAGGCCATTGGTGATACCGGCCCGGCCCCCGGTTAGGCAAGCGCAAGCCTTGTCAACCCGGCGGAGGTGAGCCACATTGCGGGAATCTATGAACGATCCTCGGTTTGATAAACTGGCCCGCCTGCTCACCAGCCACTCCACCCAGCTTCGCAAGGGGGATAAAGTGCTGATCGAGGGGTTCGACATCCCCGTGGAGATGATGATCGCCCTCGTACGCGCCGCGCGCGAGGCCGGGGCGCTCCCGCTGGTGCAGCTCCATAGCGCCCGCCTCTCGCGCGAGATGGCGCTCGGCGCGGAAGAGGCGCAGTACGCCACACTCGCCAAGGCGGAGCTGGCCAAGATGAAGGAGATGGATGCCTACATCGCCGTGCGCGGCTCGGAAAATATTGCCGAGCTTTCCGACGTGCCCGCCGGGCAGATGAAGATCGTCTCTTCCAAGATGAAGCCCGTGCTCGACCACCGCGTCAAAAAAACGCGCTGGTGTGTCCTGCGCTGGCCCACCCCCTCCATGGCCCAGCAGGCGGGGATGAGCACCGCCGCGTTTGAGGATTTCTTCTTCAAAGTCTGCACGCTCGACTACTCCCGCATGCAGCGCGGCATGAAGGCGCTCGTGGCGCTGATGGACAAGACCGACCGCGTGGAGATCAAAGGCCCGGGGACGGACCTGCGCTTCTCCATCAAAAACATCCCCGCCATTGCCTGCGGCGGCACCCACAACATCCCCGATGGCGAGGTCTTCACCGCGCCGGTGCGCAACTCCGTGCAGGGGGAGATCACCTTCAACGCGCCGACGATCTACCAAGGCACGCCGTTTGATTCGATCCGCCTCAAGTTTAAAGATGGCCGCGTTGTCGAGGCGACCTCCAACAACACCGCCCGGCTCAACCAGATTCTCGATTCCGACCCCGGCGCGCGCTTCATCGGTGAGTTTGCCCTCGGGTTTAACCCCTACATCCTCCACCCGATGCGCGACATTCTCTTTGACGAGAAGATCTCCGGCTCCTTCCACTTCACCCCCGGGCAGTGCTACGAGCAGACGGAGAATGGGAACCGCTCGCAAGTCCACTGGGATATGGTGAACATCCAGCGGGAAGATTACGGCGGCGGTACCATCCACTTTGACGGCAAGCTCGTGCGGGAGAATGGCCTCTTTACCCCCAAAGCGCTGCAAGCCCTCAACCCGGAGTACCTGACCGGCGAGCGGTAAGCCCCCGCAGGGCTTGCCGCCCCTCTGGTTTTCGGCTACAAAAAAGGGGACCGCTTCCCCATCGGAGCACGTTCCCTTGGGGAGAAACCCTGTACCCACTGTGGAACCTCTCCCTTCCATCCGAATGCGGCTCCTGCATGGCGAGCTCGGCGCGGTAGCCAGCCAGCTGCGCGGCTTCCACGGTGCCCCCTCGGGCGGCAAGTGGCGGCCCGCGCTCAACGCCTTCTGCTGCGAGCTGGGGATGAAGGTCTGCGTGGACCTCGCCGGGGTGAGCCGCTCGCAGATCGAAATTTTTGCCGAGCCGACTCGCCTCACCGTGCGCGGCTTCCGCGCGCCACCGGAGCCGCCTTCGCCGGAGATCACCGTGCAGATCTTTGCCATGGAGATCGACTACGGCGCGTTTGAGCGCGTGGTCGATCTGCCGATCCGTGTGAAGGTGGAGGAGATCGCCGCCGACCAGCACAACGGCTTCCTCTGGATCTCGCTCCCCGCCGTTCACCCCCGCCCCTTGCGCGGCGGCAACCCGGAGGAGGAGGAGGAATCGTGAACGATCCGTTTGATCTCAAGCACCCCAAGCCAGCCGCCCTCCCGCTCGGCTCCGGCGCGGGCGAAGCGCGCCCCACGACAGAGGACAAGCCCGAGATCCCCACGACCTTGCCGATTCTTCCGCTGCGCGGGGCGGTCGTCTTCCCCGGCACGCTCGTGCCGATCACCATCCGGCGGGCTGCCTCGTTGCGTTTGCTGGATGAGACGCTGCCGCACTCCAAGCTCATCGGCCTCGTCGCCCAGCGGGACGAAGCGGTGGAAGAACCGCGCCCGGAAGATTTGTACCGAATCGGCGTGGCCGCCACCGTCCTGAAGCTCCTGCGCCAGCCAGACCAAAGCGCCATCGTCGTCGTCCAAGGCGTCGCCCGCGTGGGGTTGACCCGGTTTACCGAAAGCGAGCCCTTCCTGCGTGCCGAAGTGCGCGAACTGGCCACGCTCCCCCCCGAGGTGGACGACTCCGCGTGGCAGGCCGAAATCAAGAACCTCCGCGAGAACGCCGCCCGCCTCCTGGAGCTGACTCCCGAGATCCCCGAGCAGGTGCGGCTCGCCCTCTCCAACCTCGAAGAGCCCGAAGGGTTGATCGACTTCCTCGCCAGCCACCTCAACGTCGATTTCAAAGAAAAGCAGGCGCTTTTGGAAGAGCTCGACCTCCGGCAGCGCGCCACCGCCGTGCAGACCCGCGTGGCCCGGCTTTTGGAGATCGCCCAGCTCCAGCAGAAGCTTCAGAAAGATGTCGCCTCGCGCTTCTCCGACGCCGAGCGGCGCGCGTGGCTGCGCGAGCAGGCCCGCGCCATCCAACGCGAGCTGGGCGAGGAGGATGATGGCGCGCAGGAGCAGATCGCCAACCTCAAGCAACGGCTGGAGGAAGCGAGCCCGCCCGCAGAAGTCCTCGCCACCGCCACCAAGGAGCTGCAACGGCTCAACGTCATCCCACCCGCGAGCCCGGAGTACGCCGTCATCGTCAGCTATGTGGAGACGATTGCGGACCTCCCGTGGGCGCGCTCCAGCGAAGAGCACCTCGACCTCAAAGCCGCCCGCGCCACGTTGGATCGGGATCACTTCGATCTCGATAAAGTCAAACGCCGCCTCATCGAGTACCTCGCCGTGCGCAAGCTCAACCCGCAGAACCGCGGCCCCATCCTCTGCCTCGTTGGCCCGCCCGGTGTGGGCAAGACGAGCCTGGGCGAGTCCGTCGCCGAAGCGTTGGGGCGCAAGTTCTCGCGGCTGAGCCTCGGCGGCATCCGCGATGAGGCGGAGATCCGCGGGCACCGGCGCACCTACATCGGCGCGATGCCCGGGCGCATCATCCAAGAGCTGCGGCGTGTCGGCACGCGCAACCCGGTCATGATGCTCGACGAGCTCGACAAAATCGGGGCCGACTTCCGGGGAGACCCCGCCAGCGCCCTGCTCGAAGTGCTCGACCCCCGGCAGAACCACGCCTTTGTGGATCGCTACCTCGACCTCCCTTTCGACCTCTCGCAGATCCTCTTTATCGCCACAGCCAACTACCTCGACCCCGTGCCCGCCCCCTTGCGGGACCGGATGGAAGTGCTCGAAATCCCCGGCTACACCGAGCGCGAGAAGGCGGCCATCGCCCAGCGCTACCTTGTGCGCCGCCAGCTCGCCGAGAATGGCCTCACCGCCGAGCAATGCGCTTGGAGCGAGGCTGCCGTGCTTGCCGTCATCAACGACTACACGCACGAAGCCGGGGTGCGCGAGTTGGAGCGGCAGATCAGCGCCGTGTGCCGCGCCATCGCCGCGCGCGTGGCCGAGGGGGAGCCAGGCCCCTTCGAGATCACCCCCGAGCAGGTGGCGCAGACGCTCGGGCCCGCGCGCTACATCCGCGAGACGCGCTTGCAGACCAACCGGCCCGGCGTGGTCATCGGCCTCGCGTACACGCCGGTGGGCGGCGAGATCCTTTATATCGAAGCCGCACGCTACCCGGGCAAAGGGGGGCTTACGCTCACGGGGCAGATCGGCAATGTCATGCGCGAATCCGCCCAGGCAGCCATGAGCCTCTTGCGCACGCGGGCAGGGCAGCTCGGCATCGGCCCCGAAGCGTTTGCAGAGAGCGATTTGCATGTCCACGTCCCCGCCGGGGCGATCCCCAAGGATGGGCCCTCTGCCGGTGTCGCCATGTTTACCGCGCTCGCCTCCCTCTTTCTGGAAAAGCCGGTGCCCGCCGAAGTGGCGATGACGGGGGAGATCACCCTCCGGGGGTTGGTGTTGCCGATCGGCGGCCTCAAAGAAAAATCGCTGGCGGCCCTGCGCGCGGGGGTGAAGACGATCCTCATCCCCAAGCTCAACGCCCGCGATCTGCCAGACCTCCCCCCCGAGGTGCAGGAGAGCATCCGCTTTGTGCCTGTGGAGACGGTGGACGACCTGCTCGCCGCCGCCGGGTTGCGGTAGGGTGCGGGCTATTAAGCCAAATCCGGCAGGACGCCTGCGAAGCGTGAGCTGTAGAGCGTCTTTGTGAGACGGCACTCCAACCCCATGGCGCCTCACAGAGACGCCCTACAATTCCCAACCCTCACACCGAACTTTCAAACGATCTATCGTAGTGAGACTATGCCTTGCCGAGCCCGTCTTGCAGCAGCTCCAGAAACTCGCGTAGCGCCGGGGTGCGGGGCCGGTTGCGCTTGAGGAGGATGCCAATGGGCCGCCGCAGCGGGGGGTCCAGCGGGATGGCCCGCAACGCGCCCCCGCTCACCTCCGAGCGCACACTGGCCCGGGGGACGATGGAGATCCCCTGCTCGATCTCCACGGCGCGTTTCACGGTCTCAATATTATCAAACTCCAGCGCATGCCCCAGCGCCACCCCGTGCTCGCGGAAGTGCCGGTCGATCGATTGGCGGGTGGGCAAGTCGGGGTCAAAGGCGATAAAGCGCTCGTTTTTGAGCTCGCGCGGGTGCACCCGCTCGTGGTCTGCCAGCGCATGCGTGGGCGGGCAGATGAGGACGAGCTCATCGTCCATAAACGGCTCGACATGGATCCCCTTGCGCTGCGCCGGGTAGGCGACGAGGCCGAGGTTGGCCTCTCCCCCCAGCACCTGCGCATAGACTTGCGCCGAACGGCGGTAGGAAATCTTGACCTCCACCTCCGGGTAGCGCCGGCGAAACTCCTTCAAATACGGCGGCAAATCGTGCAGACCGATGGAATAGACCGCCGCGATGTTGAACTCCCCCGCCACCACATCGGCCAGCTCGTGGAAGCGCTCGTCCAACCCATCATAGATGGAGAGCATCTCGCGGGCGGCCTCCAGCAGTACGGCCCCCTCGGGCGTCACACAGCACTGGCGGCGCCCTCGCTCCAGCAGCGTGCGGCCCAGCTTCTTCTCCAAAGAGAGAATCTGTTGACTCACTGCGCTCTGTGTCATGGAATTGAGCTCCCCCGCCTTGGAGAAACTGGCGGTCTCGACTACATCGCAGAAGATTTTGAGCGTCTCGATGTGCATAGGACGTAAATTAACAAATCTAATAGCCAACCTCTCACCCGTCAACGCGCCTTTTACATTATGAGTGACTCGTTTGCCTCTCGTTTGGACCAGATCTCCCAAACCCTCTCCGCTGCCGCCGACCGGGTGGGGCGCTCGGCGAGCGAAGTCACCCTCGTGGCCGTAAGCAAGAGCCACCCGCCCGAGGCGCTCACAGAGGCATTGGAAGCGGGCCAAACGCTCTTTGGCGAAAACCGGGTGCAGGAGGCGCGGGCCAAGGCGGCGCTGCTCCCCTCCCGAGCGCGGTGGCACCTCATCGGCCATTTACAGAGCAACAAGGTGCGGCAGACGCTGCCGCTTTTCGAGTGCATCCAGAGTATCGATTCGCTGGCGCTGGCCACGGAGGTCAACCGCGTGGCGGCGGAGCTGGGGCTCTTCCCCCGGGTGTTATTGGAAGTCAACGTCGCGGGCGAGGGGACGAAGTTCGGTTTCAGCCCCGAGCGGCTCCATGGCGACATGGAGGAGCTGCTGGCGCTGGATCGGCTTGCCATCGAGGGGGTGATGGCGATCCCCCCCTACTCGCCGGAGCCGGAGGATTCGCGCCGCTACTTCGCCGCCCTGCGCGAGTGCCGCGACAAGGTGAGCGAAGCCTTCCGCGTGCCCCTGCCCGAGCTTTCCATGGGCATGAGCCACGACTTTGCCGTGGCTGTGGAGGAGGGGGCCACTTATGTGCGCGTCGGCACCGCGCTTTTTGGCGAGCGCAAGGGCAAGACGTGGAAGCCGGAAGGCCCCACTCCCTGAACCGCGCCCGGAATGCTCATTGCCGAACGAGGGGCGATGTGGTGTTATCGCTTCGTTTACCTTACATGCAGCAAAGCACGAAATCGAAGGTCGCTCCATCGCCACCTGCGGCGCGCCCTTCCTTCAGCTACCGCCCGGAGATTGATGGGCTGCGAGCCATCGCGGTTCTGGCGGTTCTGTTTTGCCACGCCGGGCTGGGGTTCTCCGGAGGGTATGTCGGAGTCGATGTCTTTTTCGTCATCTCGGGCTACCTGATCACCTCGCTTCTCATTCGCGATCTCGAAGCCGGGAAGTTCTCGCTCGTCCATTTTTGGGAACGGCGCATCCGGCGCATCGTGCCTGCTCTGGCGGCAACGCTTTTGGTAACGCTGGTGCTGGGGTGGTTTCTCCTCTTTTCCGGCGACCTTGTCCGGCTGGCAAAATCGACCCTCGCCGTGGTCGGCATGGCCTCCAACCTCTATTTCAGAACGCAGAGCGGCTATTTTGACGGCGCGGCAAAGGAGCGGCCGCTTCTGCATACCTGGTCGCTCTCGGTGGAGGAGCAGTTTTACCTCATCCTTCCGGTGGGGCTCTTCCTCTTCTACTTCTGCATGAAGCGCCGGGGCTGGCGTCGAGGGTTGCTGCCGATGCTGCTGCTCGCGGCGGCAGCCAGTCTCCTGATGTCCATTTGGGCCGTAAGGGCGGACAAACTCGTTGGCGCGTACTACCTGCTCCCCTCGCGCGCGTGGGAAATGCTGATGGGGTCGGTGCTGGCTTGCCTGCCGGCAGTAGCCGCCCCGACTTCCCGGTGGGCTCGCGAGGCATCCTCATGGGCTGGAGTGGGGATGATCCTCATCGCCTCATGGGTCTACACCGAAGCGACGCCTTTCCCCGGCCTCGCCGCGATTCCGCCCTGCCTCGGAGCCGCTCTGATTATTTGGGGCAACACCCCCTCCCGCGAAGGAGGGGCAACCACCTTCTGCTCGCGCGTGCTCGCCTCCAAACCGATGCTGGGGATCGGGCTGATCTCCTATTCGCTCTACCTATGGCATTGGCCTCTCTATGCGTTCGGGCGCTATCTGGGGGTTGACCAACTGGGCCTCCGCGTGGCGCTGGTGCCCCTCTCATTCCTGCTTGCCATCCTCTGCTGGAAGTATGTGGAGCAGCCGGTGAGGGAGAAGCGGATCTTCGGGTCGCGCCGGAGCTTGTTTACGTTTTTCTTCTGTTCCACGGCGTTCTTTGTCCTGGCTGGCCTCAGCCTGATCTATTGGAACGGCGTGCCCCAACGCCTAAAGGGCAGTTTGGCGTTCAATGACCAGATTATCTCCCGTGAGGAAGCGCGGCTCCGGGCCTTTAATGAGGCAAAAGACGGGCTCGGGTTGACGGAACGGGTCGAGGAGCTCGCCAAGAAGCATACCTACCCGGAAATCGGCCTGCGTGGCGCGCCGCCAACCGTCTTCGTATGGGGAGACAGCCAAGGCATGGTCATTGCCCCTTTGATGGATGCGCTTCTCAAAGAGGCCAACCTCGGCGGGCAGGTCGCGGCTTTTGGCGGCATTCCGCCCCTCCTCCGGATTGATGGGATGAGCCGCCCGGGGAGCCAGGTGGTTTCCGAGATCGTCCTCCAATACATTGAGCAGCACCCTACGATTAAAGACGTCCTCCTGACGGCGTGGTGGTCTGCCCGCATGGAGCATCGCCCCGAGGTTTTCAGTAGCGGATTTCAGGAAACGATCGAGCGTTTGCAGAAGAGCGGCCGCACGGTTTGGCTTCTTAAGGAAACTCCCAATTCGGAGTTCAACATCCCCCGCAAAGTGGCCCACTCCGGCTTTAGTTCTGACAGGAGTTGGCGCCTCACGGTGAGCGATTACCGGGCTAAAACTCGCGAGGTCGAGCGCGTCTTTGTCAAGTACCCGGCCGTCCGCTTTATCGACCCGCTGCCGGCATTCATGATCCCCGGCAGCCAGGAGCTACGAGTTGAGGTAGACGGCATCTCCCTCTACAGCGACCACCTCCACCTGACGAAGGAGGGGGCCGAGCAGCTACTCTTGCCGACGCTCAAGGCGGCGCTACTCCCGGCTTTGAGAGGGGAGTGATGCTTTTAGAGCGTTTTTGAGTTATCTGGTTACACGCTTTGCGGCGGCGCGGGTCGTTGTCCGGCCCTTCAAGCTTGGGCAGTATTGAAAATACAGCCGCTGCGCTTGAAAAGCCGGGCACCAACCCACGGCGCTCGCAAATCATTGTAAACACTTAACTCAAAAGCGCTCTAGCTCCGCTTGCTGAAGATGCGCAACTGTGCGGCCTCTTTCTCCAGCGCCTCCAGGCGCTCCAGCGTGGCGGCCTGCGCTCTGAGCAGGGCATCCTGAGCCGCGCGGATCTCGGCGAGCACCACTTCCGGCGGCTTCGGCACCGGGGCTTGCGAATGAAGGGGCCCCCCGCTGGCAAGCAGGAGCCCCACAATGGCGAGGGTGGAAAGTGTTTTCATTTCGGCGCTGGCCCTCCTCTCCCCGCGCGGGCGGCATAGAGCCGGGCCTGGCGGACGTTTTCGGCGATCTGGGCGAGCCGCTCATCGACGACCTTCTGGTTCTCCACCAGTTGCTTGCTTTGCACAGCGAGGTCGTTGATCAGCGCCGTCAAATCCGGTGGGGCGGAATCGTACTGGCCGGAGCTCGGCCTCGGGCTGGCAAACGTGAGGAGGAGGACCGCCCCTCCCAACACCGCCACTGCGGGGAACGCGCGCGATTTCATAAGTTGGAATAAAGTAGCCCGTTCCATGCCACCCGCGCCAGCCAAACCTGCCCGGGTGGAAAAATTTTCCAGCCATGTGGCGTGGATTCTGCTTGCTGCTGGGGGCAGGGAGGCTACCTTCAGAGGGGAATGGCCGGAATGCAACAGGTCCAGAATCTCTCCATGCAGCAGGCGCTGGCCCCCCAGCTTCAGCAGAGCCTGCAGATCCTCCAAGCGCCGATGCTGGAGCTGCGCGCCCTCATCGCCGCGGAGCTGGCGGTCAACCCCGTCGTCGAGGAGGAGCGCACCGAGCCGAGTCTCGAAGACAAGCAACGGGAGATGGAGGAGTTCCAACAAGAGTTTGAGCACCTCGCCCGGCTCGATGACGAATGGCGCGATTTCATGTCGCAAAGCGCCGCCTACTCCGCCCGTTCGCAGGAAGAGGAAGAGCGCCGCCAGTTTTTCTTTGATTCGCTGGTCAACCAGGAAACACTCCAGCAACACCTCATTGATCAGCTCCAGACGAGCGACCTCCCCCCCGCAGACCAGAAGGTGGCCGAGCTGATCATCGGAAACCTGGATGATACCGGCTTCCTCCAGGCCTCCCCGGCGGAGATGGCGCAAAACACCGGCGTGGATGAGGCGGATCTCGAGCGCGTCCTCGAAATCGTGCAGAGCTTCCACCCCGTCGGCGTGGGCGCGAGAGATCTGCGGGATTGCCTGCTCATCCAGCTCCGGCGGCTCGGCAAAGAGGGGAGCATGGAGTATCGCATCATCTCCAAACACCTGGATGATCTTGGCAAACGCCGCTTCCCCGAGATCGCCCGCAAGCTGGGCACCACCGTCGAGCAAGTGCAGAAGTGCGCCAACTTCATCGCCACGCTCGACCCCAAGCCCGGCCAACTTTTTAGCGCCGCGCCAAGCCAGTACGTCGTCCCCGACGTCGCCGTGGAAAAAGTGGGCGATGAGTGGATCATCACCCTCAATGGAGACCAGATCCCCCGGCTGCGCATCTCCAACACGTACAAGGACATCATGTCGCAGGATGGCAACCCAAGCGAAGTGCGCGACTACATTCGCGACAAGATCCGCAGCGGCAAATTCCTCATCAAGAGCATCCACCAGCGGCAGCAGACGATCTCCAACATCGCCCATGAAATCGTGGCACGGCAGCACGAATTTTTCGAAAGCGGCCCCACCGCCCTTCGGCCGATGACGATGGTGCAGGTGGCTGATGCCGTCGGCGTGCATGAGACCACCGTCTCCCGCGCCATCTCGGGCAAATACATCTCCACCCCGTGGGGCGTGTTTGACATGAAGTACTTCTTCACCCCCGGCTACCAGACTTCCGATGGCGAGGTAATGAGCAACACCAGCGTCAAAAACGCGATTGGCGAGCTTGTGAAAGGCGAAGACACCCGCAGCCCCCTCTCCGACAAAGAGATTGTGGATATCCTCACCGAGCGCGGCATCCCCATCGCCCGTCGCACCGTGGCCAAATACCGCGCCGAGCTGGGCATCCTCCCCAGCAACATGCGCAAGAGCTACTGATGACAACCTGACCTCGAACAGGTTACGCAGCTATAGAAGAAGCGATTCAAGGCGATCTATTTGACATCGCCGCGGCGGATGCCTTCACACAGGCCCCAGCGTTTTCTCGCCGGACGCCCGCGTATTGGCCCGGCTACCGCGCTGATCTTTCCGGAAATTGACGACATCCCCATTCCCGCAGAACCGAATCAACGGTTTCAGGCAATGATCGCCATTGCCGGAAGGCGAATGGACGGCGTGTCTATTTCCCGCCGGGATGCCGGAAAACGTGAACTGTAGGGCGTCTCTGTGAGACGCCGTGGGGTTGGACCGCCGTCTCACAGAGACGGCCTACAGTTGCCCGCTTTCGCATCGAACCGGCAAATCATCCCTAGGGCGTGTCTGTGAATTTAAATGAAAGGCGATTAAAAGCCCCCTTTTGGCCTCAAAATTCGTAGACACGCCCTAGAGGAGCGCACTACGCAGGAAGGCGAGGGCGGCGGTTTGCATTTCGGCGTTAAAGCAGTGGCCGGTTTCGTAAAGGAGGCTCCCCAAGTGGGGCTCCGCGCCGGCGCGCTCCCAAACGTTGCGTAGGAAATGGTGCAACTGCGCCATTCCGGCGGGCTGGAGCATCGGGTCTGCCCAGCCGCTGATGGCAAGGTACGGCTTGGGGGCCGCAAGGGCGGGGAGGTCGGCAAGGTCAAACCTCCGGTAGAAGCCGGGCGGCAAGGCAAAGAAACCGAGCGCGCCACCGAGGTTGTAAGGGAAGACGCCCTCCAGCGTGCTTACCCAGCAGACGCTGACGGCGGCGCGGATGCGCGGCTCCAGCGCGGCAAGGTAGTTGGTGCGGAAGGCTCCGAAGGAAAGACCGAGGCAGCCGATGCGGTCGGCATCCACATCGGCCCGGGTGGCAAGGTAGTCGAGGGTGCGCAGGTCGTCTGTGACCACCAGCGCGGGGGTGGAGTACCCGAGCGTGAGGAGGGCGCGGGAGAGCAACGCATCGTTCTGGATGCGCGAGGGGAGGTGCCCGGGGGCATCGGGCCCGTGCCGCCACGCCTCAAAGTCGGCCCCTTTCTCCAGAGCCTCCTGCGAGCGGAGGCCGAAGCCGATGGCATCAATGGCGATGGAGAGGAACCCGGCCCGGGCCAGCTCGGCCTGGAGGGAGCGCCCGTCATAATACTTCTGCCGGTATGCGGTGAGCGAGGCGGGCTCGCCCGCATGGGCCAGGAGCTTTTCGCGGCCAAAGAGTTCGTACCCGCCCATGCTGTGGAGGGCGAGGAGGGCGGGGTGCCGCTCGGCCCCGTTGCGTGGGATGACGACGGTGGCCCGGACGCGCAGCGGCGGGGTGAGGGTGATCTCGACTTCCTCGACGGTGTAATCTGCCTCTTCCCACTGGCGCAGGAGGCGCGGCTCCGAGGGTTGCCCGAGGCAACCGGGCAGGAGCAGAGCTTCGCGCAAGGTTTGCACCCCTTCGGCCTGCCACTCAGCGAAGTCGCGCTCCGGGTGGTGGTAGAGGGAGCTGGCAAACGACCCCGTATGCCGCTCGACAAAGGCGGGCGGCAGCAGGCCGGGGAACTCGTACGGCTCGCGCCACTCCTCCAGCCGGGCGGCCAGCTCGGCATCCGGGGTGCGGAAATCCGGGGTGCGGAAGGCGGTGCTCAAGCGAAGGGCGACTTAGCTGATGCGCATCGGCATCAGCAGGTAGAGGAACGGCCCGGGGATCTTGATGACGCCGGGGCTCATTTCATCAATGAGGTCGAGGAAGATTTCGTCTTCCGCGAGGTTCTTGAGCGGCGCCATGAGGAACTCGGGGTTGAAGGCGATGGCAAGGTCGCGCCCTTTGTAGGCGATGGCGAGCTCTTCGCGGGCCTCACCAACGTCCGGCGTGTTGGCGACGATGGTGAGGTTGTTTTTGGCGAAGACGAGCTTCACGGAGTTGCTCTTTTCGCTGGCGAGCAGGGCGACGCGGTGGACGGCGTTGTAGAACGCCTCGCGCTCCAGGGTGACGCGTTCTTTGACTTCGCCGGGGATGGCCTGCCGGTAGTTCGGGTAGTTCCCCTCGATGAGCTTGGAGACAAGGAAGACGCCGTTGAGCTCAAAGGCGATCTGGTTTTCGCCGATGCTCACGCGCACTTCGCCCTCATCGCTCAGTAGGCGGACCAACTCGGAGACGGCTTTGCTGGGGATGATGACCTCTGTCTCATGGCTGCGGGGGAACTCGAGCTCGATGTCGACGAGCGCCAAGCGGCGGCCATCGGTGGCGACGAGGGTAAATTTGTTTTCCTTGAACGAGCAGAGAACGCCGTTGAGGACGTAGCGCGTCTCATCGGTGGAGATGGCGTAGGCGGTCTTGCGCAGGCCGTCGCGGAGATCTTTCTGCCGGATGTTGAAGGTCTTGGCGTTCTCAAACTTCGGCAGAGGGGGGAATTCCTCCTCGGGCAGGCCGTACATTTTGAAGAAGCTCTGCCCGCTGCGGATGGAGGCGACGTTTTTCGAATCGACCTCGACGGTGATTTCGTTGGCCGGAAGCTCGCGGGCGATGGTGGCCAGACGCCGGGCGGGGAGCGTGGTGCCTCCCGTTTTTTCGACGTGGGCTTCCACCCCGTAGCGGATGCCGACATCCAGATCGGTGGTGGTAAACTGAAGGCCGCTCTCCCCGGCCTGAACGAGGACGTTGGAAAGGATCGGGAGCGTGGTGCGGGTGCTGACGACGTTCTGGACGGTCTGCAGCCCTTCGAGGAGCTTCTCTTTGCTGACGCTGAACTTCATAGAGGAGGAGGCGGGGTAAAGGTTCCGGCGGCCTGCCGGTGCCCACCCCCGTGCCTTGGGCTGCGGGGGTGGTGTTGGCCGATCATGGCAAGGCTGTCTTTAGTGTCAAGAAGACGCACCCGGAAAAAACACTAGCGGTTGAGCTGGGTATCCAGGAAGGAGACGATCTGCCGGAGCTTTTCGTCGGAATCCATCTTGGTGCGGATGAGCCGGTGGGCGTGAAGGACGGTGCCGTGGTCTCTCCCGCCAAAGGCGTCGCCAATTTCGCTCAGGGAGGTTTTGGTGAGCTCGCGGGCGAGGTACATGGCGACTTGCCGGGGCAGCGCGATGTTGGCCGGGCGGCGCTTGCTGGTCATATCGGCCAAGCGAATGTCGAACTGCTCGGCCACCTGTCGCTGGATTTGGTCGATGGTGACGGTGCGGCGCGCTTCTTCCTGGAGGATATCCTTGAGGAGGTGCTCCACGGCTTCGGCATTGAGCTCGCGCCCGGAGAGCGAGGCAAATGCGGCCACGCGCATGAGCGCCCCCTCCAGCCGCCGCACGTTGGTGCGGATCTTTTGGGCAAGGAACTCGAGAATCGTATCTCCCAGGCGCACGTGGAGGCTCTGGGCCTTCTTGCGCAGGATGGCCACGCGCGTCTCGATATCGGGCGGCTGCATCTCGGCGGTAAGCCCCCACTCGAAGCGGGAGACGAGCCGCTGCTCGAGGTTGCGGATCTCGCTCGGCTGCCGGTCGGAAGAGAGGATGATCTGTTTGTGCCCGTCAAAAAGGGTGTTGAAGGTGTGGAAGAACTCGTCTTGCGAGCGCTCCCGCCCACCGAGGAACTGGATGTCGTCAATAATGAGGACATCGGCCTGCCGGTACCGGTTGCGGAAGCGGACGAGCTTGCCATTCTGGATGGCGTCAATGAACTCGTTGCAAAACCGCTCGCTGGTGATGTAGAGGACGCGGCTGTTTTTGCGGTTCGCGGCGACGTACTGGCCGATCGCCTGGATCAGGTGCGTCTTGCCCAGGCCGACGCCTCCGTAGACGAAGAAGGGGTTGTACGTTTTGGCCGGGTTTTTGGCGACGGCCAGCGCGGCGGCATGGGCAAATTGGTTGTTGGCCCCGACGACAAACGAGTCAAACGTGTTGCGCGGGTTCATCCCATTGGGGGCGCTTGTCGTGGCGGCAGCCGGAGCGGCGGCCGCTTTTCGCCGCGAAGCGGCGGCGGGGGCCGCGAGCGGCAGCTTCTCGAGGTCAGCCATGGTTTGGCCAAGGGCATCGGCGGTATCCGCGCTCGCCAGTGCTTCGGGAAGCTCGGCGGCAAACTCCGTTTCGGCGTCTGTGTCGACTTCCTCTTCGGCCAAGCCTGGCTCGGGCTCCGCCGCGACTTCCTGGGCCTCGCCCACGGCAAAGACGATTTTGCGGTCGCTCCCTAATACGAGCAAAATGGAGGAGTGGAGCAGGGGGAGGTAGTTCGTCTCAATCCAGAGCTGGTAGATGTTGTTGGGCACCCGGAGGGTGATCTGCGCCTCATCGGCCTGCAACATCCGGATCGCCTTGAACCACCGCTGGAACGTATCCGCACTGACCTGGGGGCGGATCGCGTCCGCAATGTGCTTCCAGATCAGGGCGAGGTTGTCTTGCATAAGTGATTTATCCACAATCATTAGAACCCCCAGCTACCGAGGCCGGAACGGTGGGTCCGCGCTTTCCCGTTACGCCGCCCAAGAGCGGCCGTTTGCTTGGTGAACTGACCAAAACCGCGTGAGGAACAATCCTCCAACCCTCTGATTTCCAGCATCTTAGGAAATCGGAAAGTGTGGAACGCTTCTGCCGACAGGCTTTGCACCCGCTGCCGCGCCCCAAGGCGCTTGGGCAGATGGTTTGCCAAAAGAAGGCTCTGTTTTTGGTTCTTGTTCACAAGTTATTCACAGGCAGGCTTCCCCTCGCCCGCCGACCGGCGTGAGATTACCGGGTGGGTTTTGGGGGGACAAGGAAAAACCCGGTCGGCTATGCGGAAAACTCCCCCGCTTTCCGCCCGCCGGCGCGATGGCGAGCGGCCCTTTCGCGCCTCCTCTCTGAAGGAACGCCCGCCCGCCAACCAAGGCAGCTAGGGCTTTCCCCGGTGTTGAAATCCGGCAGGGGGTCACTTCGCACCTTCCCCCGCGGCCACGTGGGCACGGGCGATCTCGACCTGCCGATCGGGGGTGCGGAAGAGGATGGCCACGGCGAAGGTGGCCAGCGTGCCGATCGTCAACCGCCAGGGGAAGGCGACCTCGGGCAGCCACTCCGGCTTCCACAAAATCAGCTCCTTATTCCCATGCAGTAGCCGCCACAGATCGTTGTGCAACCCGGCAAAGAGCGCCGCCGCAAAAAAACCGATCACCATGGCGAGGATGTTGCCCGCCTCGCTCCCCCGGCGGCGGGTGATCATCCCGACCAGAAAGATCCCCAGCAGCGACCCGTAAGTGTACCCGAAGACCCCGAGTACGATCGGGATGATGGCCGACTTGAGCACCAGCACCGCATACGCCGTGGCTGCGCCGATCACCACCAAAATGGCCGAAAAGACCACCGTGCTCCAGCGGGCCGCGCGGACGATCTGCGCCGGGCCCGCCTCGGGGCGGATATACGGTTTGTACCAATCTTCGGTAAAGCTGGTGGCCAGCGCGTTGAGCGCCGTGGAGAGCGACCCCATGGCCGTGGCAAACACCCCCGCTACCAGCAGCCCGCGCACGCCGGGCGGCATCTCGTGGAGGATGTAGTAGGCAAACGGGTGCGCCTTGCCGGCCTCCTGGTAGAAGACCCAGAGGAGGATGCCGACAAAAAGGAAGCAGAGCACCAGCGGCACGTCCGCAATGCCCGAGAGGATGACGGCGAGGCGGCTCTTTTTGTAATCCTTGGCGGTGAGCATCCGCTGCACCATGTCCTGGTCCGTCCCGTGGGTGGCCATCGTCAGGAAGGTGGCCCCGAAGATGGCCGTCCAGATCGTATAGTCCGACTCCAGCACCGAGCGCACATGGCCCAGGAAGGTCTTCTCCCCCTCCAGCCCGAGGTCGAAGAAGGCCAGATCTTTCGGCCCGGTAAGGTGCGCGGAGACGGTGGCCCACCCGCCGGGGATGTGGTCGAGCAGCGTGTAGATGGCAAACCCAAGGCCGCCAAACATCACCGTTGCCTGGATCACATCCGTCCAAACCACCGCTTTGATCCCCCCCAGCGTCGTATAAATCGCCGTGGCCACGGTGATAAAGGTGAGCGCGCCGATGTAAACAAAGAGCTGCTGGCGGATGGAGAGCGTCTGCCCGGTCACCATCTCATACCCAAGCACGAGGATGATCGCCGCCACATAGAGCCGCGTGCCGCTCGCCAGTGCCCGGGTAACGAGGAAGACGGCGGAAGCCCCGTTCTTCGTCCGCTCGCCAAAGCGCAGGCGGAGAAACTCGTAGATCGAGACCACCCGGTAGTCGTAATACGGCTTGATGAAAAGGTATGCGACGATGATGCGCGCGAGAATGGTGCCGATGGCGAGCTGCGCGTAGGTGAAGTTGCGGTGGGAATACCCCTCGCCCGGCGCGCCAAGGAAGGTGGCCGCGCTCGTCTCTGCCGCGATGATCGAGGCGAGCACCGCCCACCACGGGATGTTGCGGTCGCCCACGGCAAACGCCTCCATATCCTTGCTCCCCCGGCCCATGTAGAGGCCGATGCCCATCACAAGGGCGAAGTAGAGGACGATAACAAACCCATCCAACGCGTAGGGGGCGAGATTCATGGCCGCCACGGTAGGCACGAACCCCGCCAAACCGCAACCCGGTTCCGCCACCCTCGCGCACCCCGGGGGAACCCCGGCCCTTCCTTCCGCGTGACGTGCGCCCCCCGGGCATGGTACGCTCTGGCCCTCTTCGCCATGAGCCAACCCACCTCTTCCTACCGCGCCTGGGGCGTTTCCGACGCCGCTTCCTCCCTCGCCCCTCTCACCATCGGCCGCCGCGCCCCGCTCTCCACCGACGTGGAGCTTGAGATTCTCTACTGCGGCGTCTGCCACTCCGATCTCCATCAGGCCCGCAGCGAATGGGGTCCGAGCTTCTACCCGTGCGTCCCCGGCCACGAGATCGTGGGCCGCGTGGTGCGCGTGGGTGCCGGGGTGCGCAACTTCAAGGTGGGCGACATCGCCGCCGTCGGGTGCATGGTCGATTCGTGCCGCACCTGCCCCAACTGCGCCGCCGGGGTGGAGCAATACTGCGAAGCCGGGCCCACCTTTACCTACAATAGCCGCGACCTCCTTACCGAAGGCGGCCACACCTTTGGCGGGTACTCCAGCGGCATCGTGGTGGACGAGGCATTTACCGTGCGCGTGCCCGAGGGGCTCGACCTCGCGGCCACCGCCCCGCTTCTCTGCGCGGGCATTACCACCTACTCGCCCCTGCGCCACTGGAAGGTGGGGCCGGGGAGCAAGGTCGGCGTCGTCGGCCTCGGGGGGCTGGGGCACATGGCGCTGAAATTTGCCCGGGCCTTTGGGGCGGAAGTCACCCTCTTTACCACCTCCCCCTCGAAGGTGGAGGACGGGCTGCGCCTCGGCGCGCACGAGGTCGTCATCTCCCGCGATGCCGACGCCATGCGCAAGCAGCGCAACCGGTACGACTTCATCCTCGACGCCGTCTCCGCCGAGCACGACCTCAACGCTTACCTCGCCCTGCTGCGGCTCGATGGCACGCTCGTGCAGGTGGGTGCGCCCGATAAGCCGCTACCGGTCTCGGCCTTCAGCGTCATCGGCCAGCGCCGCAGCTTCGCGGGCTCGGCCATCGGCGGCATCGCCGAGACGCAGGAGATGCTCGATTACTGCGCGAAGGAGGGGATCGTCTCCGACATCGAGCTGATCAACATCGCGCAGATCAACGAAGCGTGGGAGCGGATGCTGCGGCAGGATGTGCGCTACCGCTTTGTCATTGATATGGCGACGCTGTAGAGCCGCTTTTTTATGAAGACCTCCCAGATCACCCGGATCATCCTGCGGCTTTTTGCCCTCAAGTGGTTCTTCAGCGCGGCGATCCAGATTCCATGGATGTTCATGGGAGAGACGCCGATGTACCGCAACTGGCTGCCCTGCGTGGTCACGCTCGGGCTTGCGGCTCTCGTATGGCGGCTCGCCCCGTGGTTGGGGCGGCTGGTCGCAGGGGCAGAGGATGAAAGCGGCCCGCTCCCCAGCATCTCCCACCGGCAGCTTTTACATGTCGTGCTGGTGGGCTTGGGGGGCTACTTCTGCCTCTCTTCCATTGGGGCGCTGATCAATGCGTTTTACATCTACACCGTCGAGCAAACCTCCTCTGCCGAGGTCGGTATTAGGCTTGCGCCCTTCCCTCAAGAAGCAATTCTGCACGGCTTCACCTTCGCGGCTGGGCTCTTCGTCGTCTTGGCTGCGCCGCATCTGGTGCGCAAGCTCCTGCCCGCTACCTAGGACTACTACGTTAGCGCCGGAGATTGTAGGGCGTTTCTGTGAAACGCCATGGGGTTGGGCTGCCGTCTCACAGAGACGGCCTACCGTTCATGCTTCGCGGCGCTTGCGTACACCTGCTCGTAGCGGGCGGCGGCGGTGCTCCATGAGAAGTCGGCCTCCATCGCCCGGGCGCGCAGGGCGGCCCAGTGCGCGGCATCCTCAAACGCGGCGCGGGCGCGGGCCAGCGCATCCCAAAAGGCTTCGGGCGTTTCTTCAAAAAAGAGGAAGCCGGTGCCGGGGGTGGCCGGGTCGTCATCGCGGATAATCTGGTGGAGCCCTCCGGTGGCGTGCGCCACCGGCACGGTGCCGTAGAGCTGCGCGTACATGGCCGTGAGCCCGCACGGCTCGTAGCGCGAGGGGGCGAGGAAGACATCCGCCCCCGCCATGAGCCGGTGCGAAAGCGCCTCGTCAAACCCTTGGCGGAAGGCGAACTTGCCGGGGTGCCGCCGTGCGGCCACGAGCAGCTCGCGCTCCCACCGGGCCTCGCCCTCGCCGAGGATCGCCAGCCGCACATCATCCGCCAGCAGGCGGTCGAGCAGTGGGGTGAGCCACGCCAGCCCCTTCTGCTCCACGAGCCGCCCCACCAGCGCAAAGACAGGGCCGCGCGCCTCGGGCAGGAGCCCCAGCTCCTCCAGCAAGGCCGAGCGGCAGAGCGCCTTGCCGGAAAGATCTTCCGCGGAATAGCGGGCGGGGAGGGCGGCATCGTGCGCCGGGCTCCAGCGGGTGGTATCCACCCCATTGAGGATGCCGCGCAGGCGGCCCGCGCGGGCACGCAGGATGCCGTCGAGCCCGCACCCGCCTTCGGGCGTGCAGATCTCGCGCGCATACGGCTCGCTCACCGTGGTGATTGCGTCGGCAAAGGCGATGCCCGCCTTCATGAAGTTAAACGCGCCCCACGCTTCCACCCCCTCCGCGTTGTAGTAGGCCCAAGGCAACCCCGCAAGCCCGAAGCTTTCCGGCGGGAAGGCCCCCTGGTGAGCGAGGTTGTGGATGGTGTAGACCGTCGCAAATGGCAGCCCCGCCTCCCGCACCATGGCGGGCACGAGCGCCGTGGGCCAATCGTGCAAATGCAGCACTTCGGGGGAGGGGTCTAAATGCCGGGCCAGCTCGGTGACCGCGCGGCAGAACCAGGTAAACCGCGCCGCGTTATCCTCATACGCGCTCCCGGCATCCGGGCCGTAGAGGCCGGGGCGGTCGAAAAAGCGGTCGCACCCGAGCAGAAAGAGGGGGACTCCGTTGGGGGCCACCCCTTCGTACACCTGCACATCCAAGCGCTGGCCACCGCCGAGCACCACCGGCAGCGAGACCCCCGTGGCCTCTACCGGGAGGTAGGCGCGCACTTGCGGGTAGAGCGGCAGCGCCACCGCCACCTCGTGCCCCCGGGCCCGGAGTGCGGCGGGGAGCGCCTCCAGCACATCGCCCAAGCCGCCCGTGCGCACCAAAGGCGCCATCTCTGCCGTCGCCATGAGAATCTTCATTCCCGCCCTTATACCCGCCCCGCCCGGGCAAGGCAACCGGAGCCCACTTGATAAAAGGGCGGGCGAGAGGCGCAACCATGCGCGGTTGGGTTGTAGGCCGTTTCTGTGAAACGGCGGTCCAACCCGATGGCGTCTCACAGAGACGCCCTACAATCTTCCACTTTCGCGCCGAGCTTCCATATCATCTAGCGAAGTAGGACTAATACGCTCCCGCACAACGCCCCGGGGAAAAGGCTCTTGCGTTGCCCCCGGGCAGCCCCTAAAGTCGCCCCCACCTTTTTTGCAGGCACCATGACCTTGGGGCACCTCTTATCCATCGAACAGATCATCCCGCAGATGCAAGCGGTGGACCGCTGGGCGGCTATTGTCGAGCTGGTTGATCTACTGGTTTCCCGCGGCAAGATCCGCCCTGAAGATCGCGACGCCATCCTCGCCGCCCTGCGCGCCCGCGAAGAGACGATGAGCACCGGCATCGGCTTCGGCATCGCCATCCCGCACGCCTCCTCCGAGCGCGTTACAGAAGTCGTCGCCGCTTTTGGTCGTTCTGACAAAGGCATTGAGTTTGACTCGTTGGACAACCAGCCCGTCCGCTTCATCGTCCTTTTCATCGTCCCCAAAGACCAGTTCCAGACGCACCTGCGCACCTTGGCGGCCATCGCCAAGTTCCTCAACGACCGCACCGTGCGCGAGCGGCTTGGCAGCGCCCCCACCGTGCAGGATATTTTGACGATCTTTGAGGCGCCCACCCCCTCCCGCGGGGCGTGAGCATCCGGGCCCTGACTTTCCGGGCCAAGGCCCGAGGCTTCCTTTAATGACCATCCAAGCCCTTCTTGAAACGCGGCTGCGCGAAGCGCTCCCCGACGTTGATCCCGCCAAAGTACGCGTGGCCGCCGCCACCGACTCCCGCTTTGGAGATTACCAGAGCAACATCGCCATGCAGCTCGCCCGCGAGCGCAAGGCGAACCCCCGGCAGGTGGCCACGGAGATCCAGTCTACCCTGCGGGTGGAGGATCTTTGCGAGAGCGTCGAGATCGCCGGGGCCGGGTTTCTCAACTTCCGCCTCCGTGCCGACCTGCTGGCCCGCCACGCCCGCGCCGCGTTGGACGATGCGCGCCTCGGCGTCCCCGCCGCGCCCGAGCCGCGCACCATCCTGATCGACTTCAGCTCGCCCAACGTCGCCAAGCCGATGCACGTGGGCCATATTCGCAGCACCATTTTGGGCGATACGCTTGCCCGCATCGCCCGGTTCCTCGGCCACCGCGTCGTTACGGATAACCACATTGGCGATTGGGGCACCCAGTTTGGCAAAGTCATCTACGGGTGGAAGCACTACCGCGATGAGGCCGCGCTGGCCGCCTCGCCCATCAACGAGCTGGTGCGCCTTTACAAACAGGCCAACGCCGCCGCCGAGGCGGACCCCGCCATCCTCGCCACCTGCCGCGAAGAGCTCGTGCGCCTGCAAGCGGGCGATGCGGAGAACACCGCCATCTGGGAGCAAACCGTGGCCCTCTCGTGGCGCGAGTTTGAGGCGATGTACGGCCTTCTAGGCATTGAGTTT
This sequence comes from Chthoniobacteraceae bacterium, assembly GCA_037189965.1. GTDB lineage: Bacteria > Verrucomicrobiota > Verrucomicrobiia > Chthoniobacterales > Chthoniobacteraceae > DATMFV01. The sequence goes on from JBBCKB010000006.1 coordinate 52,180, forward strand.
GACGAGCATTTGGGCGAGAGCTTCTACAACGAGCGGCTCGCCCCCCTCGTGGAGCGGCTCTTGGCCGGGGGGATCGCCGAGATCAGCGAAGGGGCCGCGTGCGTCTTCTTCCGGGGCAACCCCGCGCTGGAAGATAAGCCGTGCCTCATCCGCAAGAGCGATGGCGGCTTCCTCTACGCCACCACCGATCTGGCCACGATCGAGTACCGCGCGGAGCGGTGGGCGCCGGACGAAGTCTGGTACGTCGTCGGCGCGCCACAGGCGCTGCATTTTGAGCAGGTCTTCTCCGTCGCGGAGAAAATGGGGCTGGCCGGGCGGCGCGTCCACATCCCGTTTGGCAGCATCTTGGGGGAGGACCGCAAGCTGATGAAAACGCGCTCGGGCGAGAACGTGCAGCTTCGCGACGTGCTCGTGGAAGCGCAGGAGCGCGCCCGCAAGATCGTGGAGGATAAGAACCCCACACTTGCCCCCGAGGAGAAGGAGCAGATCGCCCGCACTATCGGCATCGGGGCCGTCAAGTACGCCGAGCTTTCCCAGTATCGGCTGACGGATTACGTCTTTTCGTGGGAGAAAATGCTCTCTTTCCAGGGCAACACCGCCCCGTATTTGCAGAACGCCTACGTGCGCATCCGCTCCATCTTCCGCAAGCTGGAGGAGCCGTTCTCCCCGCCGCCCCAGCTGGAGCTGGCCGCGCCTCAGGAGCGGGCGCTCGCGCTCAAGCTCGCGCAGTTTGGCGAGGTCATCCCCTCCCTCCTGGAGGAGCACCGCCCCAACCTGCTGGCCAACTACCGCTACGAGCTGGCCGACACCTTCCACGGCTTCTACGAAGCCTGCCCCGTCCTCAAAAGCGAAGGGGCCGCCCGCGCCACCCGGCTCGCCCTGTGCGAGCTAACGGCCCGCATCCTGCGCGAAGGGCTCGGCCTCCTGGGCATCGACGTGCCGGAGCGGATGTAGGGGCTCGTTTGCAGAGGGAGCTACGCGTAGTAATCGAACCCCTCTTCCCGCGCCATTTTGCGACGGACCCGGAAGAGGTGCACGGGGAGGCGCGCGGGGTCGAGGCTCACGTAGTTGCGCTCGCCGTGCCAGAGGTAGCGCTCGTCGGTAAAGAGGTCGTGTACCTGGTAGGTCTCCTCGGGGAGCCACCCCAGCTCCGCCACCGGTACGTGCACAAACCCATCCTGCCGGTGCCACGGGTCGAGGTTGACGACGATGAGCAGCACATTTTCCCGCCCCGGCGTCATCTTGCTGTAGAAGAGGAGGTTCTCGTTCTCCACCGGGTGGAAGCGCAGGTTCGCGTACTCGTGCAGCGCGCGGTTCTCCCGGCGGATCTGGTTGAGCCGGGTGAGGAACGGCTTGATGTTCCCCGGCGCATCCCAGTCGCGCGCTTTAAGCTGGTACTTCTCGCTATCCAGATACTCCTCGCGGCCGGGCAGGGCAGCGGCTTCGCAAAGCTCGAAGCCGCTATAGATGCCGTAGACGCTGGAGAGCGTGGCCGCCAGCACCGCGCGGATCTGGAACGCGGGCCGCCCCCCTTGTTGGAGAAAGACAGGCAGGATATCCGGCGTATTGGGCCAGAGGTTCCCCCGGAAATAATGGCGCACGGGGGTCTGGGTGAGCTCGGTAAAGTACTCCTCCAGCTCAGCCTTGGTGTTGCGCCAGGTAAAGTAGGTGTAGCTTTGCGAAAAGCCGACCTTGGCGAGCACTTTCATCATCTTGGGCCGGGTAAAGGCTTCAGAGAGGAAGACGACGCCGGGGTGTTTGGCGCGCACTTTGCCGATCAGGTACTCCCAGAAGGCAACCGGCTTGGTGTGCGGGTTATCCACGCGGAAGTGGGAGACCCCCCGGTCAGCCCAGAAGAGGACGACGGAGGCCAGCTCCTCCCACAAGGCGCGCCAATCCGCATTCTGGAAGTTGAGGGGGTAGACATCCTCATACTTCTTGGGCGGGTTTTCGGCGTACTTGATGGTGCCATCGGGCCGTTTGAAGAACCACTCCGGGTGCTCGGCCACGTACGGGTGGTCGGGCGAGCAGTTGATGGCAAAATCGAGCGCCAGCTCCATGCCGCGCTCGCGGATCTGGGCGAGCAGCCAATCAAAATCCTCAAGCGTGCCCAGCTCGGGGGCGACATCCTTGTGCCCGCCGCCGTTGGGGCACCCTTGGTGGCGGTTGCCAATGGCGTAGGGGACTCCGGGCTCCCCGGGCTGCGAAGTCACCGAGTTATTGCGCCCCTTGCGGTTGGCAAAGCCGATCGGGTGGATCGGCGGGAAGTAAATGACGTCAAACCCCATCGCGCGTGCATCTTCAACGCGCGGCAGGCAATCGCGAAAGGTGGAGCCCCGGTCGGCCAGCCCTTCGGCAGAGCGGGGGAAGAACTCGTACCACGCGGCAAACCGGGCATAAGGCCGGTCCACAAAGATTTGCGGGTACGGGTGCACCTCGGTGGAGAGCGTGCGGTCGGGCCATGCGGCAAGCAGCGCCTCCACCTCGCTCCAGTGGGCCATGGCGTCTACGGTGGCGGGCTCGGCGGTCTCCAGCGTGGCGGCCAACTCCTCCAGCCGCGCGCGGTCGGCCCCGGTGGCGCGGCGGGCGGCGGCGCGCAAGAGGGCGGCCCCCTCCAGCGTCTCGCTGGCTAGGGGGGAGACACCGGCCTCAAACTTGGTGCGAAACTCATGCTGCCACGAGCGGAACGCATCCCCCCAAGCTTCAATGGTAAACTCGTGGAAGCCATTGCCAAAAAGCACCAGCGTGCCACGCCACCGGTCGTTCACCAGCGGGGCCATCGGCGTTTCGTGCCACGCCACTTCGCCCACGCGCCGCCATTTGAGGACGGCGGTTAAGAGATCATGCCCGTCTTTAAAAATATCCGCCTCGATGGAGAGGCTCTCGCCCTCCGTGCATTTGAGGGGGTGGCGGCCACCATCTACCAGCGGCTCGACGGCTTCGATGACAACGGAAGCAGGCTTTCGGATCATGAAAATACGCTATGGGGCGCGGTGCTAGTGTCGTGTTAGGTTAGTTCCTTGAAAAAGTCCGCGGTGATTTTTCGCATTCTCCAAGGCGCGAGCAAGGGCGGTATCTGAAGATACCGACCGCTGTGAGCAACGCCGGAGAATCGGAAAAGCATCCGGAAATTTGAAAAGGAAATCGGCTAACACGACACTAGCGCGGCTCGCCGGGGGGCAGCTCCTCGCCCTCTTCGTAGGCGGCTTCCTCGTCGGCGGGCTGGGCGGCCGCTTCGCGGGCGGCGGCTTCGGCCTCGGCGTAGACGCGCTTGAGGTGCTCCACCGTCTCCGGGGCCGTGAGCCCCGAGAGCCCTTTCTTATAGAGCCGCTCGGCGATCTCGGGCTCCTCGACTTGAAAAGCGAGCTGAATGCCCTCCACGTAGGCCAAAAACTCGTCCGGGTGGTAGTGGATGATTTGTTGGTACTGCTCCAGCGCCTCGGCGTAGCGCTCCTGCTCGCAGTAGACCCGGGTGACGTTGTAATCCGGCGGCGGTACCCCCCGCTCGCTGGAGGTAAAGAGCCCGTCAAACATCATGCGAATGGGAATGGAGCCCCAATGCATCAGCTCCGGGGCGATGCAAATGACGGCGAGCATCAGCAGCCCGATGCTATAGAGCAACGGCATGACGGCGTTAAAATCCCCCGTCTCCTGCGCGGCCGTTTCCGAGCCGATCACATACGAGGCGATGCCGAACCCGATGGCGGCAGCCCACCGGACCAGGAGAATGATGGTGTGTTTCATCAGCAAATTGAATGAAAACGCGGGGGAACCCGTCTTAACGCCCAGAGTGTAGATGCACCCTCCGGCAAAAGCGAGCCTGCCCGGCCGGAAAATGCGCCTTCCAAAAAATAGGGGAAACCCCTATACTCTAAACAGTTTTTTACGGATTGATTGAACGAAGGCACCACCCAGGTGTCCAAACCAACGAACCCAAAAGCGTTTTCCAAACCCGAGCAACCTTCCCCGAGCATTCCCAGCTTCCGGAACGTATCTCTTATTGGAACCCGAAGAAAAAACCACACGGGGGATTAAACATTATGGCCGCTGAAGATACCGATTCCGGAATCAAGATCTACCTTCGGGAGATCGGGCAGATCCCGCTTCTGACTCCGGCAGATGAGATTGAACTGGCCGCCCGCATCAAAGCGGGGGACCAGGAAGCCCGCAGCCGGATGATCCGGGCGAACCTGCGGCTCGTCGTGAAGATTGCGCATGATTATGCCAACCTTGGCTTGCCGCTGTTGGACTTGATCTCCGAAGGCAACATCGGCCTCATGAAGGCTGTGGAGCGGTTTGACCCCGCTAAGGGGGGCAAGCTGAGCACTTACGCGGCGTGGTGGATCAAACAATCCATCAAGCGTGCGCTGGCCAACCAGAGCAAAACGATCCGCCTGCCGGTGCACCTGGTCGATAAAATTTCCAAAATGCGTCGGGTCTCTCTGCAAATGAGCGAGGAGCTGGGGCGCGAGCCGACGGACGACGAGCTGGCCGAGGAAGTCGGCCTCTCCGTTGCGAAGGTTTCGCACCTCAAGACGGTGGCGATCCGCCCTGCTTCGCTCGATGCACCGATTTCGGATGAAGACTCGACGGCGTTTGGCGAGATCGTCGGCGACGAAGAGGCGCTTACGCCCTTCGAGTTGCTGCGCGATAAAAACCTGCGCGCCGAGCTGGCCGAGCTGCTGGCGGTGCTCGATGACCGTGAAAAACGGATCATCTTCTCGCGCTTCGGGCTCGACGGCGGCAAGCCGCGCACGCTCGAAGAGGTGGGCAAGAAGTTCAAAGTCACCCGCGAACGCATCCGCCAGTTGCAGAATATCGCCCTCTCCAAGCTGCGCCGCGCGCTCCAGAAAAAGGAGCGCCCGGCGATCCAGGGGCTCGTGGATGCCGCCAGCGAAGAGCTGGAGGTCAACTACGACGGCTAACAGGCCAGCCGCGAGGCAAAGAGTTCCGCAAGCTTCCGGGACTCTTCTGCCGTCGTCGTCTTCCCCACGCGGATGCCGATGGGGAGAATCCTCGCCGGGAGCTCCAGCACTTCGCGCTCGAGCATCTCCATGAGCATGCCGACCAGGTTGCGCCCGATCTCCCGGATCGGGTGGAGCAAGGTCGTCACCCCATATTCCTGCACCAGCGGGTGAAACCCGGCTCCGGCGATGACGGATACCTCTTTGGGCACCGCTACGCCCCGTTCCTTGAGCGCCAGCACCGCGCCGATGGCAAGGCCATCTCCCGCGGCAAGGATGGCGTCGGGCAGGAAGGTGCCTGCCCCCCAGAGATCTTCCACCGCGCGTTGGCCATGCTCTTCGCGGACGCCCAGGCAATCGATAATCCGCAACTCCACCGAGCGGCCGATGGCCGAGCCGATGCCGTTGATGACCCCCGAGAGCCGCTCGCGAATGGAGACAGAGCGCTCCAGCTCGGGGCTGATGAGCACGGCAAAACGCTTGCGCCCGGCGTCGCGCAGAGCCCGGGTGATCCGGTAAAACGAGGTGAAGTTTTCCAACGCCACGAAGTTGGCCGCCGCGTCATCTCCCGGCGGGTTGAGGTAGACGTACGGTTTGCGCCGCTCGCGGCAGAATTGCATGATCGCCCCGTGTTGCGGGTCGGTCTGGTAGAGGATCATCCCATCCAAATGCTCGCAGCGGGAGAGGACTTCCTCCACGGAGAGGGAGTCGATCTCCTCCGAGGAGGAGTAGATGGAGGTGTACGCCCGTTTGGAGCCTAGCTCCGAGACGGCCTCCAGCACGTTGATGCGGATGTGCCCGCCCCATTGGTAGGGGGCCTGCTCGTGGCTGCGCACGTTGGAGCCGATCCGCAACAGGCGGGTCGCGGGCGGCGCTTCGCAGATGAAAATGCCGCTTCCTTTGCGCGAGCGGAGCTTCCCTTCGCCCAGCCATTTGCGGAGCACTCCTCGCACCGTCCCCTCGCTGACGTTGATCTGCGAGGCGATCTGCCGGGGGCTCGGCAGGCGGTCTCCCGGCAAGTGGTGTTGCTGGGAGAGGTAGTCGCGCAGAAATTGCTCGGTTCGCTCCGAAGGGCGGCGGCTCTCGGTGTAGGCTTGCATGGAGATGCCCCAAGTTACGGGAGGCTTTCACGCCTAACAAGGATAATTTTACCTACCTTTTGAACTGTTGTTCCCGAGAAATAAGAGACTGTTCCTGAAAAGCAGCTCTCAGGTGAGGCTGTAAAATTAGCAATCTTTTGATGTATATGTGTAATATGTAGCTAAAAAAATATTGACCTGAATTTAGTGAGCCTTCATGCTGCGAGCATTCTCTACCCCCATGGCATGCTTATGAAACCGCTCTTCATTCTCGCTCTCTCCCCCCTTCTTTTTGGCCTTTCCGCGGCGCGGGCTCAGGAAGACCCCGCCTACCAGCCGGAGTACCTTCAGGGGAACTCCTTCATTTACACCTCGGCGGCGTCCCGGAACCTTAATACCGCCACGGGGGCGTACATCCGTTTCACGGCCACGGAAGATACCTCGGCCACCTCGCTCCACCTCTACTTCAACTCCACGGTGGATACTTCGGTAACGTTCGGGCTCCAGGCCGATAACGGCAGCGGAGCCCCCAGCGGCATCTTCCTGGGCTCCGGCACGGTGTCGCCCAAGGAGGGGTGGAATTCGTTGACGCTGGAGACGCCGCAGGCGCTCGTTGCGGGGCAGGTCTACCACGTGGTGGCGCTCCCCACCACGGGCGATACGGCCCGGCTGCGGCGGCTGGTGATGGCGGCTCCGCTCACTTACCAGACGTGGGGAATCAAAGACGTCAACTACGGCTACGGCACGCGCAATGTCAGCGGTACACCGAGCGCGGCCTCCAATGCAGACGCCATTACGTTTGCGATCGGCACCACCTCGGGGCGAGGGCTCGGGCTGGCGTACTCGAAGTTCTCGAACTCCCCGGTTTTGTCGGCAGCCACCCCACGGGCCCAGCGGTTCCAGTTTCACGCCACGGAGTCGGGCCACAATTTGCTGGAGTCGATCACGATCCGCCTCTCGGCCGGTGCGGCAGATTTGCAAGATGTGCGGATCACCCTGCTTAATGATGCCAACCTCGTCCTGGCCACTTCGGTGATCGAGGCTTCCCAGATCACCCCTTCCTCCACGGCGGACTATACGGCCACCTTTACCGGAGGCCCCGTCCTGGCCGAAGGCGGGTATTACCGGATCGCCCTGACGGCAGTCGGCGACGGCGCAAGCTCGATCACCTGGGCTTCCACCATTACGGAAAGCACCAATGCCGACATCAACTCAGCCACCTTCCAGGGGGTGGAGGGGTACGCCTTCTCCTACTCCGACGCTACATTCGCCACGGCGCAGGGCATCAGCTACGGGAGCGACTACCTCTTTAGCTATAGCGCCGTGGCCGTGCCCGAGCCGGGTGCCACGGCCGCGCTTGCCTTTGGGGCGCTTGTCCTTGGGTTTGGCCGGCGGTTGCGCAAGCCCCGGGCCTGAACCATCCTTCTCTCTCCCCCCATGCAAACGCTCTGCCACAAAGTCATCTACCAGAACCGGGGTGAGTACGCTGCGTTCAACAGCTTCCCGAGTGCCGTCATCACCCAGAGCGGGCGAATGCTCGTCGCCTTCCGGCAGGCGCGGGATTTTTCGGCCACGCGGGGCAAGACCGTCCACCTCGACCCGAAATCCCGCGCGGTCCTGCTGGCTTCGGAAGATGGGGGGGCATCGTGGGTCGCCTCTTCGCTGGCCGACCACTTCCTCTACGGCGTGCAAGACCCGTGCCTGACGCTTCTTGCCGACGGCACCGTGGCGGGCACCTACTTCCTCTGGAAAGTGGTGGAGCCCAATGGCGAGCGGGGCGATACCGCCGCTTATGGCGAATGGATTGGCCGTCTAATGGGGGTGCAAACCGTCCGTTCGCAAGATGAAGGGCGCACTTGGGATGAGCCGCTGCCGCTTGGCCCGCTGCCGCTTGCCTTGCGGGGCAACCTCGTGGAGCTGGCCGATGGCACGCTGCTGGCCGCACCGTACCGGGGCAACGAGGTCCACCTTTTCGCTTCGCAAGACCGGGGGCAAAGCTGGGAACGCCGGTACAACTTCGTCCACCCCGACTATTCGCTCAACGAAACCAACCTTTACCAGACCCCTTCGGGGAAAGTGGTGGCCTTCGTGCGCAGCCGCCAGCACCGCCTCTCCGTGGAGCCGCCGAGCCCGCTTTTGACGGCGGAATCGACCGATGGCGGCCAGACCTGGAGCCCGCTTCGGGTGCGGGCAGAGATCGAGTCGCCCACCCCGTTCCACCTCCTGCGGTTGCAAAGCGGGCGCGTCCTCCTCTCCTACGGTTATCGGCGCGAGCCGTACGGCATCCGCGCCCACCTCCTCGATGCCGAGTGCGAGCAATGGGGCGAGGCCGTGGAGCTGCGCTCCGGCGGCCCCGACCGCGACATCGGCTACACCAGCGCCGTGCAGCAGGCAGACGGCACGATCTGGGTCTTCCACTACTGGCACGACCCCGGCTCTGGTGGGCATCGGCACATCGCCGCCACGCTCTGCCGCGAATAAGGCTCCTAAAGAAATGGCCCCCCCCGCTTCTTCCCGCCGCTCCGGCTTCACCTTTGTGGAGTTGCTGGTGGTATTGCTTATTCTGGCGCTTTTGCTGGCGCTTCTTTTCCCCGCTATGTCGCGGATGCGGGTGGCTACGGAGAAGAGCACCTGTGTTAACCACCTGCGCAAGCTTGGCGCGGCCAGCCACCTATGGGCCAGTGAGCACAATGGCATTCTCCCCCCCGCCGCCCGCGCGGATGATGAGAATAAACTCGGCACTCTTGAGGAGCTGCTGGAACCGTACGTCGGCCCGTGGGTGGACCGCGCGCGCCTCATCGCGGCAGACGGCTTTTACTGCCCCTCCAACGTTCGCCTCGGCTCTCCGCCGCCCGAGGGCTACGAGACGGGTGCCGACGGTCGGGGGCGCTATAAAGGGTGGTCGGGCTACATGATTGGCTACACGATCAACGGCAGCATCCACCCGATCCACCGGGTCGACAACCCGGAGCGCCCGGTGGTGCGTCTCAGCCAGGTCCAGCACCCCGCCCGCACCCTTTCGCTGGCGGATATCAATACTCGCGACGCGAAGGGGCCTGTCCCGGCCAAGGCGCTCAACAGCCGCCATTTTTTTGACCCCGCCAGGCTCCAGCCGTCGTGGTTTGGAGCCGTGCACGGGGGGCATTGCAACGTGCTTTTTGTGGATGGGCACGTAGCGGCCTACCCGCTCCATCGCCCGCTCCCGGTATTCTCGATGCCCGAGCAGGAAGCTCCGTGGTTCCCGTAGCGTAACTTTGTTTGATGATGCGCTTTCTCCTATCGCTCCTGCTTTGTGCCCTCGCGCCCGTTTGGGCCAAGGGTAGCGACTTTGGCTACCGGGGGGGGAATCTGCTCGTGGGCGAGCGTGCCCTTGCCAAGCTTCGGGTTGCGCATGGTGGGGGGAGCATCCACCCGGTGGAAGGGGGCGAAGGTGTCCGGCTGGAGCGCCCCGCAGCCAACGGGGGTGCGACGTTTACGCTAACGATCCCGGTGGAAAAAGGGGCCGAGTACCTTCTGCGCTTCAAGGTGCGCTCCGAAGCCTCGGTGGTGGCGCGGCTGGGGGGCCTGACCATGGCGTACAACGACCTCGGGCAGTGGCAGACCGTCGCGGGGCTCTACCGGGCGACGGATTCGCTCGTCGTGCTGGAGCTGACACTCTCGGCGCTCGCCCCCGGGGGCGCGGCGGCGGCGGAGTTGCAGGGGCTTTCGATGGTGCGCGTGGAGCGCCCGGGGCGGATCGGGCGGCGCACCACTTCGGGCACGACGCCGCTGGTCGAGGGGGGCAAGGCGCAGGCGGCCATCGTGATCCCCGCCGGGCAGGCTCGTTATGTCGAGCTGGCGGCTTCCATTAACGAAGGGCTCCGCAAGCGCACGGGGGTCTCGCTCCCCGTGTTGACCGACCGCGAGGCAACCGCTGCCGACTACCCCACGCTCCTGCCCGAGCACCGGGGCAGGCATCTCATCGTACTGGGCCGTCTGGGGAATAACCGCGCTCTGTGGCCCGCTTACAACCATTTCCTGACGGCGGTGGATCGCTTCTACCCGGGGGGCGATGGCTACGCGCTCCACACCGCCGCCAATGTCGGCAACCGGGGTGGGAACCACCTTGTCATCGGCGGCAGCTCCGACAAAGGGGTCGAGCGGGGGACGGAGCGCTTCCTCCAACAGCTGGCCAAGGCCGAGGCGGGGGAAGGGGGCCTCCGCCTCCCGTGGCTGCTGGAGACCGACCTGCAAGGGGCCTGCCTTGCCACCTTCCGCGAGGACGACGCGCTCTGGCGCAATGACCCGGAGAGCCCGCTCCTGCCCAAGCGCGAGCCCGGCTACGGCAACGTGGTGCGCTGGTACCACAACGCCATGGGATACTACCGGACAGGGTGGCCCTCCTACCGCGAGCGGGCGCGGGAAGATCTTGCGCGCGTCTTGCACGAGCGGGCTTACACGCACCACTACATCGCGGAGTTCTTCGTGCGCATTTTCGATATGCTTGATGAAAGCGGCACCCTCCCCCCTGAGCAGGTGGCGGCGGTGGATGCCCTTCTGCTGGAGAACTTCCTCGATGTGCAGACGCTCCACGAACTGCGGTGGATGACGACGTTTGCCCCGCCCTACGGGCAGATCGGCCTTACCAGCCGCCACCAGATCGCCCCGTGGATGGCCGACTGGAAGCTCGCCCAGTGGGTGAGCGGCACCCTCACCCCCGAAGGAGGGCTGCGCGACCTGGCAACCTTCCGCCGAGAGGAGAAGGAGCGGGCGCTGCGCAATTTCGTCGCCCACCGTAATAACCCGAGCCTCCCCGGCGGCGGGCTCGATGAGGTGTACGAGGAGGTCAACGCCAGCTTCTTTCGCTTCGCGCTGGAGAAAGAGCTCTATCGCGAATTCTTCGGTAGCGGCAATGCCCGCAAGGCGCTCGCCCTGGAGCGGGTGGACCACGTGAGCGGCCGCTTCGCCTACCCACCCCGAAGCCGCGATACGCGGCTGCCGCTCGGCATTCTGGCCTCGCTCACCGGCGAGCCCGGGCTCTATTGGCTTTGGAAAAACCTCCCCGAAGAGAAGCGTCCCACCGGCTATTTCCAGAACCGCTACCTCGGCCCGGTGGGCCGGTACAACCCCGAGCCCAAGCCTGGCCCGCCACCCGACGAGGGGGGCGGCATCGTCTTCGCCCCAGACCCGGTGAGCAACGCACCGCTGCGCGCCACCCGGGAGAACTATTTTTTCCTCGCTCTGCGCGGCGGGTTTGGCCGTAAGGATGATTACCTCGCCCTCAATGGAGTGGAGGGGACGGCTCCTTCGGGCGCGGTCGTCTCGCTTATTGCCAATGGAGTGGCGTGGGTGCAGACGCGCCCGCGCAACGGGGCCAGCCGCTTCCACTCCAACACGGCCACCGCCGTTCGTGCTGACGGTGCACTTTCGCGGGGCGGGGCCACCGTGTCGCGGTGCCTCTGGAGCGCGGATCTCCCCACCGGCAGGGCCGTGCGCCTGCGGCAGATGCTCTCCAGCGAGGTGGAGTGGACGCGCGATATCATCCGCCTGCGCAACGGGCTTTTTGTCTTTCGTGATGCCTTTACCGCGCAGCAGGCGGGCACTTACCTGCTCGGGGTCAACTGGGCGTTGCAGGGGCAGCTTTCGCGCGAGGATGGGGCATACCGTTTCAACGCGGGGGGCGGGCGGCTCCAGCTGCGAATGGGGGGAGCGGGGTTTGAAGCAATGGAGTCGCAAGGGCCTCTGGGGCGGCACCTCCACTACCAGAGCTTGCGGCGGCTTGGGGTGGGCGAGTCTGCTGTGGCGTACACCGTGGTGGAAAGCCCGGGCGCGAAAGCGTTTGAGCCGGTGGCCTTCCCCGAGGGGGGTGGGGTTGTTATCGGCCCGGAGGCTGCGCCATGGCGGCTGGAGTGGGGAGGGCAAGCACCGCTCTCTATCACTACCGCAGAGGCGACGGGGCACTACCCGGCATTGACTCCGGGCGGCATCCCTCGGGCGCCGGTAGCGAAGGCCAGCCTGCCCGGCGCAGGCGCGGGGGAGCTGCGCATCGGCATTACCTCTACCCCATGGCGCAAAGCGTGGAGCTACGGGGGGATGCTGCAACCGGCCCGCGTATCGTCGCTGACCTTTGGCCCCGACGGCGTGGCCGACTTGGGGGAGCGCCTGGAGCTGGCAGAGATCCGCGCGCTTCCTTCGGGCGTGGAAATGTTGGAGGGGCGCTTGCCTCAAACCGTGCAAGCCGCAGATACGCCGGAGGGCGAGTGGCGCGAGCTCAAGGGCGAGCGCCGCTGGCGCCCCGGAGTGCGCACGGGCAACTACGGGGAAGCCCACCCCGTGGCGCGGCTCGATGAGGCGTTTTTCCCCCCGCGCGGGACGTTTGCACGCTACCTCAAGGCGGGGCCTGCGGCGTTGGTCTTTACCCATTCGCGGCAGGAAGCACGGCACCCGTTGCGGCTGGAGACGGGCGATTTTCTTTCCACCGGCGAGCCCCAAACGCTGGTGGTGAGCGATATTTTCCCTCAGTTCCCCCGCGCCTTCCGGCAGGATGATTTCTCGGTGGCTCTCCTCGATGCCCGCGGGAAGGCGCTTTTCCACAAAACCTTTACCCACCCGGTACAAGCGGCGCGCCTGCTCGACCGCGAGGGCAATGGGCAGAAGGAGCTATTTATCCTCCGAGCCGACGGCAAACTCGCGATCTACGGGCTGGATGGGGGGCTGCGCGCCGAGGCCGATCTCTACGCCATGCACCAGGAGTTTGCCGCCGCTTATCGGGAGCGCAAGACGCGCGTTCCGGCGGGGGGGCATGTGCTGCCGTTTTCCATCGGCCTTTGGCGCCCGGAGGGCGAAGGCGCGCGCGAGGTGGTGGTAGGCCGGTATGGCGGCTTTACCTTCCTCAACCCGGACTTATCCTTCAAAGGCGTACTCTACGCCGCAGGCTACGGAACGCCGGGGTTGCTGCCCGAGGGGGCCAACTTCGGGCGCGGCAAGGGCGAGGAGCAGGTGGTGGCCGAGCGGCAGCGGCTCTGGCTGCTTGGGGGGAGCGGCAAGCCGACCGCGCGCACCCCCGGTGGCCCGCAGTTCTGGAAGCAGGCGCACGAGGTGCTCCACAGCGTAACGGAAGGGCGCGACCAGGGGACGCCGCTCTCGGGCGCGCCGATCCTCCGCTTCGAGCTGCTTGCCGGGGTTTCGGAAACGCCCCGCTACGTGTTGCTCGCCCGGGGCGGGGCGCTCACGCTTTACGATGCGCAGCGGCAGGCGTTTGCGTATCGCTGGGCCTCGGGCGCGCCGATGAAGGGGGTGGCGATTCTGGAGCAAACAGCCACGTGCCTGCGCCTGCTGGTGGCCACGGCGGATTTCCTGCTTTGGGAGCTGGAGTGGCGCGAGGGCCTTGCCAAGCCGCCGCGCGTCCATACCCGCCTCTTTCCCGCGCCGGTTTCCTCGCTTTGCGAAGGGGGCGGGGGGAGCGCGCTGCTGGCCGGGCCGGAGGGGCTCTACCGGATTTCGCCACAGGGCGAAGCCACGCAGATCGCCGAGGGGGCCTACCGCACGGTGGCCCCGCTGCGCACGGGCTCGCAAGAGGAAGTGGTGGCGGCGACGGAGCTTGGCGAGGTGATCTCCCTCAGACCAGCACGCTGATGGGCGCAGGGACCGCCGCTTGTTGCCGGGTGATCCACCCGCCGCCGACGGCGCGGTCTCCCTGGTAGCAGACGGCCGCTTGCCCGGGGGTGACGGCGCGCTGCGGCTCGTGGAGCCGGACGCGCGCTTCGCCATTGGGGAGCGGGGTGACGGTGGCGTCTGCCCCCGGATGGGCGTAGCGGATTTTGACGTTTACCTCAAACGGCTCTTGCGGGTTGTCCTCATGGTGCCAGTTGCAATGGTCCATAAGGAACGATTCGGTAACCAGGTCTTCCGCTTCGCCAACGATGACGCGGTGCGTTTCGGGGTCGATATCGACCACATACATCGGCCGGGGCGAGCCGCCGGGCAGCCCTTTGCGCTGGCCGATGGTGAAAAGCTCGATGCCGCCATGCTCAGCGAGGCGGTTGCCCGCTTTGTCGTAGATGCCGCCGGGGTGGAAGCTGCCGGGCTCCATGTGGCCTTTGAGAAAGGCTTTATAGTCGTTCCCGGGGACGAAGCAGATCTCCTGGCTCTCGACCTTGTCGGCGACTTTAAGGCCAAGCTCGCGGGCGATGGCGCGGATCTCGGGCTTCTCCATCCCCCCCAGTGGGGTGAGCGCCCGGCGAAGCTGCTCCTGCCGGAGGCTGAAGAGGAAATACGACTGGTCTTTGCGCGCATCTCTCCCCTTGCGGAGGATGGAGCGCTCGGGCCCGTGGTCGATAATGGCGTAGTGCCCCGTGGCGATGTACTCTGCCCCGAGCGAGCGGGCCTTGGCCCAGAGGTTGCCGAACTTGACCTTCTCGTTGCACATGACGCACGGGTTGGGCGTGCGCCCGGCCTGGTACTCGGCGGTGAAGTAGTCGATCACCGTTTTTTCAAACGAGACGGCTTCATCCACCACATAGTGCGGGATGCCGATGCGGTGGGCGACGCCGCGCGCATCTGCAATGGCGGAGGGGCCACAGCATTTGTCTTCCGCACGCGACATGCAATCCTGCGGCCAGACCTTCATCGTCACCCCCACAACGTCGTACCCCTGCTCTTTAAGCAGGTACGCGGCGACGGAGGAATCGACGCCGCCACTCATTCCGAGGACGACGCGCGGCAGGTTGGCACTCATAAAAAAGGGGGCCAACATACCCCCGCTTTGCGACCGAGGCAAAGCGGTTTTTCGCGGGTGGGCCTACTCCTGCGGCGCGAGGGCGGCGCGTACCAGCTCGATCCAGCTCGCTTCGGCGGGGTTGGGGATGGCCCCTTTGAGCTGGTAGTAGCCGAAGTCCATCGGCATTTTCGGTAGGATGCGGCGCACCACGGCCTCGGGCCGCCGCGCCCAGCGGGCAAGGTACCCGGGTACCACGGCCACGCCGAGCCCGGCAGTGGCAAGGGCGACAAGGGTGACGGTGTTGGTCGTGCGGACGCCGACACGCGGGTCCCCCTGGAGCATCTGCCGGGGGATGCCCGCCTTGCGCAGCTCGGCCTCCACGCCGCCCGCGTAGAGGTGGGTGAGGAGCGGCTCGCGGCCGACGACATCGGCCAGCCGCAACCGGCGCGTCCCTTTGGCCAGCCGATGCTGGACGGGGACGACGAGGACCAGCTCATCCTTCAACAGCGGGGTGAAGTGGAGGTCGATATCATTCACGTAGCTGGGCCCGAAGCTCACGCGCAGCTCGCCCTGCCGAAGCCGCTCGACTTGCTCGCGGATGGAGAGCTCGTGGAGGATCACCTCGATCTGCGGGTGCCGCCGCCGGTACTCGGCCACCACGGGGGGGAGCTGCGTTTGCGCAAACACGGTGCCGCAGCCGACGCGCAGGTAGCCGGAGATCTGCCTGCTGCTTGGGGCCGGGGCGGCGAGGCGCAGGTTTTCCATGCCGCGAATGAGCGCCTCCACCCGGGGCAGGAGCCGGTGTGCCTCCGGGGTGGGTTGCACGCGGCGGCCCACGCGGGCAAAGAGCCGCTGCCCAAGCTCGGCCTCCAGCGCGCGGATCTGTTTGGTGACGGCGGGCTGGCTCAAAAAGAGGCGCTCTGCCGCCACGGAGACGGAGCCGGAGGCGATGACTTCGGCAACGGCGCGGAGTTGGGCAATCGTCATGAGGTTGGCATTCTATTCCATTATGGAATGAATCGGGAGAGAAAGTTTCATTAGTCGTGGAGGGAGATCCCCGTTACGAAGGAAGGCGACATGAGACTTTCTTTCGCGCCCGGGAGTTGTTACCGGGTGCTTGCCTGAACATGAAGGTGGCTTCCTCCGGCGTACCGCCGGATGCGGCGGTGGCCCGGGTGCTCCCCGGGCGGCTGTTGGAGCCTTTGGAAAAGCCGCTCTTTCGCGCGTTGTGGATCGCGTCGATGGTATCCAACATCGGCACGCAGATGCAGCAAGCCGGGGCGGCATGGCAGATGACATTTCTCTCCGCCTCGCCGTTGTTGCTTGGGCTGGTTTCGCTCATGACGTATGCGCCGACGCTCCTTTTCTCCCCCGTGGCGGGGGTGGTGACAGACCTTTCCGACCGCCGCCGCCTGCTACTTACCACTCAGGCCATGCTCTGGGTGCTCGCCATGGCGCTGGCATTGGTGACGTACTTTGGTGCGCTGACTCCCTTCATGTTGCTGACGCTGGTGGGGGCGATGGGGCTCGTCACGGTCTTCAACGGCAACTGCTGGCACACTGTGGTGCAGGAGATCGTGCCGCGCGAGCAGCTGAGCCAGGCGGTGTCGCTCAATGCGATCAGCATCAACAGCGCGCGCAGCATTGGCCCGGCGCTGGGCGGTGTCTTCATTGCATGGCTGGGTACGGAGGCGGTGTTCTTTCTGAATGCGTTTTCGTTTATGGGGACGATCGTGGTGGTTTACCGCTGGCGTGGGGAGCACTTGCCGCCTCGCCCGGAGAAGCGCGAGGCCATGCTCGGGGCGATGAAGGAGGGGGCGCGCTACGTGGTTCACCGGCCGTTGCTGGTCTGGCTCCTTTTCCGCCACCTTTGTGCGATAGCCGGTGGCTTTTCGGTAATGACGCTCCTGCCTTTGCTGGCGCGGGGGCGGCTGCATCTGGAGGCGGAGGGGTATGGGTTTCTTTCGGCAGCTTACGGCGTGGGCGCGGTTGTCGCAGCGGTGAGCGCGCATGCGATCTCCTCTCGCTGGGGCTTGCGGGTGACAACGCGCGTGGCGCTTTGCTTGCTGGTGGGCACGCTCTTTGGCCTCGTGTTTGCCACGCACGCGCGCGTGGTGGCGGGGCTCCTGTTTTTCAATGGACTTTGCCTGACGTTCACGGCGATCAACCACGGCGTGCGGGTGCGGATGAGTATTGCCCCCTCCATGGTGGGGCGGGTCTTCGCCTACTACGCAATGATGGGGCTGGGAGGCATGGCCCTGAGCGGGTTGATCTTCGGCTCGCTTGCCGCATGGGCAGGGGTGCCCTCGGCTATCTTGGGGGCCACGGCGCTGGTGCTGGTAGCGCTATGGGTGGCCCTGCGCCACCCGATGCCGCAAGTCTACCGCCCGGAAGCCGAGGTGGCCACCGGGCAGTAAGTAGGGGTGGAAATCTGTGCAAATCGTCCACTTGGTGGTTGATTTTCAGCCACTTGATAATGGATATTCACAAGGATGTGGAGGCGTAACCTTACCTCGGATCTTGCGGCTGCGCTTGGAGATAGCCCGGTGGTGCTGATCAATGGAGCGCGGCAAGTCGGCAAAAGCACGTTGGCCCGCGAATTGGTCGACCCTGGGGAGCGAGGGTATTTTACGTTGGATGACGCGACGGTTCTTTCCGCTGCGGCTTCAGCACCGCTCTCCTTTCTTGAGCAGTCGGTAGGGAGAGTGGTGATTGACGAAGTCCAGCGGGCCCCCGAGTTGTTTCTGGCGATCAAAAAGCTGGTAGATGAGGACCGGAGACCGGGCCGCTTTCTGCTTACGGGCTCTGCCAATGCATTGACCTTGCCAAAGATCGCCGACTCCTTGGCCGGGCGGATGGAAATCCAAACGCTTTGGCCGTTATCGCAAGGGGAGATTGAAGGGCGGTGCGAAAGCTTTATCGACGCCTGCTTTGCAACCGGGCCGATGCCTGAGGTAGAGGGCGTGGTTTGGGACGACCTTACGCGACGGCTTTACTATGGAGGCTACCCGGAGGTGTTGACGCGGTTGGAGCCCCGGCGGGTGGATGCCTGGTTTCGTGCGTACCTGACTGCGATATTGGAGCGCGATATTCGCGATTTGGCCAACATCGAAGGCCTTCGCGAGTTGCCCAACCTGCTTCGGCTGCTGGCAACCCGGGCAGGGGGGCTTCTGAGCTATGCGGAGCTTTCCCGCATTGGCAAGGTACCCAATACGACCTTGAAGCGCTACATCGCCTTGCTTGAAGCCGTGTTCCTTTTTATCCCGCTTCCGGCGTGGTTCCGCAATGAAGAGAAGCGGCTTGTCAAAGCTCCCAAGGCGTACCTCAACGATACGGGGCTATTGATGCACTTGCGCGGGCTAAACCCCGAGCGTTTGAATGACCACATGCTGGCTGGGCCCGTGGTGGAAAACTTTGTCGTCATGGAGCTGGCCAAACAACGCGGGTGGAGCCGGACGCTGCCCACGTTGTACCACTTCCGGACGGCCGTAGGTAAGGAAGTCGACGTGGTGCTGGAAGCGCCGGATGGGCGGCTGGTGGGCGTGGAGGTTAAATCCACCAGCGAAGCGAGCACGAGGGACTTCGCCGGCCTCAAAGAGCTGGCGAAGCTTGAGCCGGAGCGGTTCCACCGGGGAGTTGTACTCTATACCGGTGAGAAAACCGTCTCCTTTGGGGCAAACCTGACGGCGATGCCCCTCTCTGCCCTCTGGCGGGTGTAGCCTCCGGCTACATGGCGACGACGCAGTCGATCTCAACATCAATGTTGATCAACTGCGCGCCGATGGTGGTGCGGGCCGGGCGGTGGGGGCCGAAGAAGGCTTCAAACGCGCGGTTCATGGCCGCAAAGTTTGTCTCCGTAAGCTGCTGGAGGTAGACGCGCACGCTGACGACGTTGCGAATATCGGCCCCGGCTTCCTTGGCGACGCGCTCCAGACACTGGAGGGTGCGGGTGGTCTGCTCCTCGATGGGGCCGCCCACCATTTTCTGCTGCTCGGGGTCCCACGGGCCATGCCCGGAGATAAAGAGGAACTTGCCTTCGGCCACGACGCCCAGCCCGTAAGGGCGGCGTTTGGGGTCGGAGCCTCCGGGGACGGTGTCGATACGCTGGATGTTCATAGACTTTAAGATCGGAAAGGCTACGCCCCGGCGTCGAGCGGAAAGACGGGCCGCCGCAGGAGCTGGTACGGGAGGGCGGCGAGGTCGCTCGTGCACGGGCCGATGGTGCGTACCCAGTAGCTGGCCTTGGCGATTTTATCGTACGCCTGCCGGTGGGCCACGGCGGCTTTGACGCCGATAAACGGCAACGCAGAGGGCTCCACACCCTGGCTGCGCCATTGCCCAAGATCCATCGGCGCATGGCGCAGGGAGGTGATCAAAAGGGTGACGCCCCCCACCTCTACGACGGCGCTAGGGCCCATCTGCATCTGCACGCCGCTCATGGAGGCGGCGTGGCTGTGGCGGTCTTCCAGCTCGTAGTTGCCATCAGTCAAGCGGATGAGCCGGGCGCGCACGGAGACGGGGCCGGGGTCTGCCGGGTAGGTTTTGCCGCCGACCTGCAGGTCGTGCTCGGTGCCGGGCTCCTGCGTGTGCAGGTAGGCAGCCACCTCAGGGTCGCACAGGACGACGCCGCCTTGCAGCCCGCGCTCCAACAGGGCGCGGAGGATGGAGGTGCCATCTCCGGTGGCGCCGCCGCCGATATTGTCCGCCGGCTCCACGAGCAGGGTGGGGTATTGGTTTTTCTCCAGCGCGTCGGTGATGGCGGCCCCCAGCTCCCATTCATGAGGGAGGCCCAGCTCCCGCTCGGCCACGGCGGTGGAGTGGAGGCGCTCCTCCACAGCGGCGAGGCGCTCGGGGGAGACTTGCGCGGGGTCGTAGACGATGGAGAAGGAGACGCCGGTGTGCGGCGTATCGGCCTGGGCAAACCCGGCAAAGACGTTGACGGCGGCGATGCCCTCGCGCTCTTCCTCCCGCGCGATGGCCTCCAGCGTGGCCATGGGGGCCACGGCGGTGCCGGTGCCGGGCGGCGGCCAGAGGAGGTTGGTGCCCCGGAAGCGGGTGGCTAGGGTGCGCCCGGCATTGAGGCTCTCCTCCAGCAAGCGGGCGCAGCGGGTGCCTGTTTCGGCGGCGTCGGTGTGCGGGTTTTTAAGGTAGACGAGGAGGCCGTTGGAGTGCTCGGCCATGGCGGGGGTGAAGTTGGCATGCAGGTCGAGCACGCCGAAGATCGGCACGTGGGCAAAGGCGGGCTTGGCGCGCAGCCGGGCGAGGAGGGTGCCCTCCACATCCGGGCAGCCGGGGCCTGCCATGGCTCCGTGGAGGATGAGGCAGATGGCGTCCAACCCTTGCGCGGCTTCTGTTTCGGCAAAGGCGTCGAGAGCGGTGAAGGCGGTATCGACCACTTCGCGCGAGGGCATCGCCCCCGGGGTGCCGCGGATGTCGATGACGGGGAGGACCTCCCAGCCGAAGCGCTCAGCCTCTTCGAGCACGGCTCCGAGCGGCGAGCCATTACCCCGGGCGGCGAGAAGCTCCTCCCCCCGGGCGACGGCAAATTGGTCGAGCCCCATTTCTCCCGGGGCGAAGGTGTTGGTTTCGTGGAAGAGACCGGCGAGGAGGATGCGTTTACGGGCCATGGGTAAAAAGATCAGGCAGGGAGCAGGTGGGCGATGACTTCGATCTCCGCCGTCTGCGCAAACATGTCGAGTGGGGTGACGCTGGAGAGCCGGTAGCTGCGGCAGAGGACTTGCAGATCCCGCGCGAGGGTGGCGGGGTTGCACGAGACGTAGAGGATCTCGCGCGGGCGCGCGGCAAGCAGGGTATCCAACACCCGGGGGGAGACGCCTGCCGCCGGGGGGTCCAAAATCACCGCCGGGGGGAGCCCCGGCTCGGCGAGGACGGTGGGGAGGTATTCCTCCACGGGCCCGGCGTAGTAGCGCTCGCGGGGGCTGGCCTGCGAGCGGGCGTGGGCGACGGCAAATTCGTTCTCCTCAATGCCAGTCACCAGGTCGTACCGCTCGCGCAGGTGGCGGGAGAAGAAGCCCGCGCCGCAATACGCATCGACCAGCCGCCCGCCGGGGGTGAGGAGCGCTTCGACTTCGGCGAGCAGGGCGCGGCCCACTTCGGGGTTGGTTTGCTCAAAGAAGCGGGGGTTTCCCGCCTGGGCGATGGTGTAGTCTCCATCAGGCCGGGGCTTGGCCCGGAAGGCGGCGAGCCGGTCGTTGACTTCGGGCGAGGCAATGGGGCAATGCGCCACATCCACCAAGGCATCGGCCCCGTGCGCGTAGAAGCCGATGACGCCGCCGAGCGCGTGCACGCGGATGCGGTTGCGGTACCCATAGGGCCGGGGCGAGGGGAGGGTGGGGCGCATCGGCACCTCCGCGAGCCGCCCCACGCGGCGCAAGGTTTGCTCTACCTGCCGCGCCTTGGCGGTGAGCTGCGCGGGGTAGGCCATCATCTGGTAGGCGCAGCCGCCGCACCGGGTAAAGAGCGGGCACTCGGGCTCCACGCGGTCGGGGGAGGGAGTATCGACGGAGAGCAGCTCGGCCTGTGCAAATTTCTTCTTCCGGTGATGGATCGCCACGGTGACGGTATCTCCCGGGATCGTGAAGGGGGTGAAAACGGCCATGCCGTCCTCGGTGCGGCCTACACCGGAGCCGCCAAAGGCAAGGTCGTGGATCGTCAGTTGCACAGGTGGAAAGAAAAGAGGCTTTCGTCCTTTTTGGGGAGCGAAAGCCTCTTTGGAAATGGTTTTTTAAATCCTAGTACCCGTGGTAAGTGCGGGAGTAGTTGAAGCGGGTCTCAAAGCCAAGCTCGGGTGGGAACTCGGTGTAGCCGTGGTAAGCGCCCCAGATATAGGCCGAGGAGTACGGCGGGCGGTAAGAGCCCTTGTAGGTGGGCGCGGGGCTCGTGGCGATCTCGTAGATGCCCTTGCCAAAGCGGTAGAAGGCGCGGTGGACGCCCTGAACGATCCCAAAGCCAAACGCGGCGCTGTTGCCCTCAACATCGTTGGTGGCAGACATGGTGAAGGGGATTTCCGACCAACCGTAGAGGACGTTGGAGATGCCGCGGCCAAGCTTGCGCACCGGGGTGTGCTGCGAGGCCGGCGGGCTTTGGATATCGGCAACGGCCGCCCCGGCAAAGGCAACCACCAGCGAGAGCGAAAGGAGGAACTTCATAAGCGTGTAAAGGGGAGGTTAACGAAACCGTGGCTCAAAAGGCAATGCCTTTCTTAGTGGCCGGTATTGCCGCGTTAAGTGATCTGCCGGCTCGGGGCGAGAGCGGGCAACTGTAGGGCGTCTCTGTGAGACGCCGTGGGGTTGGACTGCCGTCTCACAGAGACGCCTTATAGTTCACGGCAACCCGTCGGGAAACGGGCACGCCATCCAAAAGTCAAGGGGGGGCTCAGGGGGCCGGTTGGAGCGTTTGACCGCGGACCGCGAGATTTTTTCGTTAACGGAGGAATCCTAAAGCGCTACAAGGAAGCCCCCCCCTCCCAAAGAATCCGGCTTGCCCTTTGGGCCGGGCAAAGCGACCGTAGCCAACCTGTGATTGCCGCTCTCCAACGTTGCCTTGGCTTCCTCGGCGTTTACGCCATG
The DNA here is from genome assembly GCA_037189965.1 of Chthoniobacteraceae bacterium. GTDB lineage: Bacteria > Verrucomicrobiota > Verrucomicrobiia > Chthoniobacterales > Chthoniobacteraceae > DATMFV01. Next base: position 74,510 of record JBBCKB010000006.1, read on the forward strand.
CTGGTGGGGATGCTCCCTGCCTCCGCCCCGGCGGCGGATTATAACGCCCTCATCCTCAAAGAAATCGGCTCCATGCCGCAAGGCGGGCGCTATGCTGTCACCCGCGAAGCGGCCGTGGCGCTGCGCTCCTCCGTGCAGCAGGAAGGCTCGGCCTTGCGCATCGCCCCCGGAGCGGCGCGGCCCAGCTACTGCTCTGGAGCCACCTACCTCGTCTTTCTCAAAACGCTGGAGCAACTGCGCCGCAGCGGAAGCATCGAGCTGCCCGCCGAGGCCCAGCGCGCCCTTCTCATCGCCGGGCAGCCAGATGGGCACGGCGTCTGGGGTCGGTGGAATGCCAATGGCCCCGGCACCGCCCGCCTCTTCCACGAGCTCGGCCTCGGCCGCAACTTCGAAGGGTACGAACAAGCCCGCCCGGGCGACTTCATGAAGATCTTCTGGACCAAAGAAGTCGGCAGCCACGAGCGCGGCCACTCCGTCGTCTACCTCGGGCGCGAAATGCGCGATGGGCAGGAGCACGTCCGCTTCTGGTCGAGCAACCAGCCCGATGGCTACGGCACCAAGAGCGTGCCGCGCTCCAAAATCGCCTACGCCCTCTTCTCCCGGCTGGAGCACCCCGAGACCGCCGCAAAGGCAAGCAGCCTCCCCCGGGCAGATGCCTATCTCGCCGGGCTTTTGAAGGTGCGCTCCTCCCCCGCCGAGGTGCGGGCTAAAAGCGGCATCCGGTAGTGCTTGCCTTTGGCCAAGCCCCTCTGGAAAAATGCGCCGCCTTTCCCCGCACTCATGAAAATCCTCGACCGCTACATTGGCAAAGAAGTCCTCTCGACTTCGCTCTTCGCCGTAGCGGTATTGAGCCTCGTCCTCGTCCTGGGCAACGTCTTCAAGCAGCTCCTCGATCTGCTGGTCAACCACGACGTGCCGTTGGACGCCATCCTCTCCTTCATCGGCTACATCCTCCCGTTCTCGCTCACCTTCACCATCCCGTGGGGGTTCCTTACGGCGGTGTTGCTGGTGTTCGGCAAGATCTCGGCGGAGAACGAGCTGCTGGCCCTGCGCTCCAGCGGGGTGAGTATGGCTCGGCTGTGCGCTTCCGTGGGCGTCATCGCCGTGGCCTTCTCGTTGATCTGCCTTTGGATCAACGTCTCCGTCGCCCCGCGCGCGCAGGAGAAAATGAAGAACGCCCTCTTCAACATCGCCACCAGCAACCCGCTCGCCATGTTTGGCAGCGACCAGGTGATCGAGGAGTTTCCCGACAAGAAGATCTACGTCGAGCGCAAGGAAGGGCGCTCGCTCTACAACATCATCGTCTACAGCCTCGGCGAGCATGGAGAGCCTGTCTCCGTCATGCATGCCCACGAAGGCGAGCTGGAGACCGACCTTGAGAACAAACAGGTGCTCATGCACCTCAAAAACGCCCGGTACGAACAGCGGGATGAATCGTCGCCCAACGACTTCTCCAAAATCCGCATCGGCACCATGCGCGAGGGGACCTTCCCCATCTCTCTCCAGGAGCTTTACGAAAAGAACCGCAAACGCCGCGGCCTGAGCCAAGCAACCCTTCAGGAGTTGTTGAAGGTCGATGACCAGAAGCAGCTCAGCGCGGCGAAGACGGAGGTCAACAAACGCTTCTCCTTCTCCCTGGCCTCCCTTGCCTTTGCGCTCGTGGGCATCCCGCTAGCCATCACCGCGCACCGCAAGGAGACTTCCATCGGCTTTCTTTTTTCGCTCGTCGTAGCGTTTGTTTACTTCTTCTTCATCATCCTCGTGGAGAACGTGCAAAATAACCCGAGCTACTACCCGCATTTGCTCATCTGGATGCCCAATGTCATCTTCCTTGGGCTGGGTGCGTGGCTCTTCTCGCGGCTTGCACGCCAGTAAATTTTCCCCTTCACCATGGTTCACCACGTTGCGCTTTTCAGCCTCAAGCCCGAAGTCACCCCCGCCAAGGTGGAGGAGATGATGCGGCAGACGCGCATCAGCCTGCTCAAAATTGACGAAGTGTGCGCCGTAAAGTGCGGGCGCAATGTCGAGGCGCAGAACCAGTGGGGCTTCTTCATGGCGATCGACGTGGAGTCGATGGATAAGCTCGCCGTCGTCGAGCAGAGCGCCATCTTCCTCAAGTACACCGAAGAGGTGATCAAGCCCAACACCCTCTCGCAGGTCAACCTCAACTACGAGATGGACCCCGTGCGCCCCGAGATCAGGTATATCTGAAGCCGCTCGCGGAGGTGCTCGATATGCGCCTCCTCAATCCCGAAGGGGGGCGTAAACCCGAGCACATTCCCCTCGGGCCCGCTTTGCAGGAGGATGAGCCCCTCCCCCAGCGCCCGGCGCACCAGCGCATTCGTCTGCGCGCCATCGAGCGCCAGCTCCACCCCCACCAGCAACCCGAGCCCGCGCACGTCGCGGATGAGCGGGCTCTCCAGCGTGCGCAACGCCTCTAAAAGCATGCGCCCCTTCTCCTGCACCATTGGGCCAAGCGCCGGGTCGGCATGCGCCCTGAGCGAAGCGAGCGCCATTGCGCAGCCGAGCGGGTTCCCCAAAAACGTGCTCGTATGCAGCGCCTCGCCTTGGGTGGGGGGCCATGCATCCATCACCGCCGCGCGGCCCACGCAGGCCGAGAGAGGGAAGCCGCCCGTAAGCCCCTTGCCCAAGCAAATCAGATCGGGCACCACCCCCGCGTGCTCGCACGCAAAGAACGCCCCCGTGCGGTGGAAGCCGGTGTAGATTTCATCCAGAATAAGCACCGCTCCGTACTGGTCGCACAAGCGCCGCAGCAGGGGCAGGAACCCCGGGGGCGGAATCCGCTCCCCCCCGCGCCCCTGTACCGGCTCCGCCAGCACCGCACCCACTTCGCCGGTGGAAAGCGCCGCCTCCAAGGCAGCCTCCAGCGTCTCCAGCTCGCCCGAGGGGTAAGGGAGCCAGCGCGCAAACTGCCCAAGCTGCGGGCCAAACGGATCGCGAAAAAACGGATTCCCCCCCACCTCCAACGCGCCATAGCCGAGCCCGTGATAGCCGCCTTCAAACGCCACCACCCCGCGCCGCCCCGTGGCGAGCAGCGCCGTCTTGAGCGCCGCCTCCACCGCATCGGAGCCCGCGTTCCCAAGAAACACCTTGCCCACCCCCGCGCCCCAGCGCTCAAACGTCGCCGCCGAGAGCGCCTCGCAAAGCGCCGCCTTACCCAGCGCGGGGTGTACATCCCCCATGGCATGCAGCAGCCGCCCCGCCTGCTCGGTGAGCGCCTCGCGCACCGGCTCGGCCCCGTGCCCGAGCCCGCAGACGCCGAAGGCGCTGGTCCAATCCACAAAGCGGTTGCCATCGGCATCCCACACATTCACCCCCTCCGCAAGATCCCAGAAGACTGGGTAATCGTGCGAAAGCCACGTCACATTGCGCGACTCATACCGCCGCAGCCGCTCCGCCGCCTCGCGCGAGCGCGGCCCGGGGATTTCAGTGAGAAGATGGGGGAGCATTGATCTCAGGATTTCCCAACCTCCACTCTGCGTCGAGCTATTCCACGAACCCTGTTTCTCCTAAAAGGTAAAACGGATTGACTCCGAAGCTCCCTGTGTTAGCGTGCTAACAATAGTGCGCAACACGCGCCCTCGGCAACGGGGAGCGAACCACGTTGCGCCTTTTTTTTGAGGATGGCTTTCCAGGATCTAAGGAAATTTGAGAAGAACTTCCTGAACGCGGAAGAGCACATCGCCCTCATACGCTCCCGGAACCTCCTAATCGAAGACGAAGCGTTTGCGAAGCATTGGCTAGAGAGCGTTGGGTATTATCGCTTAACAGGTTATGGCCTTCATTTTCGAGAGCGCAATGCGGACAACACGTTATCGGAGCAATTCAAGGCAGGAACGAAGTTTGAAGATTTCGTCAAACTCCATGAGTTTGACCGCTGTCTGCGGCTCTTAATTCTCGACGCTGTAGAGAGATTTGAAGTCGCCTTCCGCACGCGGCTCAACAACACAATGGCATCGAGGCATGGGCCCCATTGGTTTATGAATGCGGCCCTCTTTAGTCAAAAAAGAGATGCTTCAGGAAATCTTCTCTTCAATCCCGGTGAATTTCTGGAGGCAACGAAGAGACACCAGCAAAGCCCTTTTATCAAAAAGTACTTCGAAACTTACGAAGCCCCTCCGCACCCACCTTGTTGGATGTTGGCCGAAATTATCACCCTTGGAATCTGGTCGCGCGCTTATGGAATGCTTGCCCACAATCAGGACCGAAAGCCAACTGCCGATCGCTTTCGCCTGTCAGTAAAAGAAATGGCATCCTTCAGTCAGGCCATTACTGATTTACGAAATAAGTGCGCCCACCAATCGAGAGTTTGGGATGGTCATTTTGTTTCAGGTCCAAGGTTGAAAGGAAACCTTAAGAAAGTCACTACGGGCAATACACGCCTCTTTGCCCAGGTTGCGGCGCTGATGTACTGTTTGTGGACTATCGAGCCAAAAACCCAATGGCTAAATAGGTTGGAAGCCCTGATCCTCTGCCATCCGGTAGACCTTAACGTAATGGGATTTCCGGAAAATTGGTATGACACCCTTCTCTCCCTTCGAAACTAAGAGCCCGCCATCACCCCCCTTTCCTCCAGACATTAAAACAACATTGTTTTACCCAGCGTATTCTGGTTCTCTGCACGGGAAGAACCCCTTCCCTCTTTTCTTATGAAGAAATTTTTTACGTTCCTGAGCATCGCCTCTCTCTCCACCCTCTCTGCCATTGCCGGGGTTGCAGACCCTCTCAAGGGCAATTTGCAGCAGATCGAGAAAGGCAAGCTCGCGCCGTATACGGATGATGCAAAGCTCGATGGCGTTAAAACCCTCGCCCTCTACTTCTCCGCGAGCTGGTGCGGCCCGTGCCGGAATTTTACGCCCAAGCTCGTGCAGTTTTACAACCGCGTGAAGCGGAGCAACCCCCAGTTTGAGCTCGTCTTCATCTCCCGCGACCGCGATGCCGACGCCATGGTGGAGTATATGAAGGGCGACCGCATGCCATGGCCTGCCGTGCCGTTTGATACGAAGACCTCATTTTCCAAATATGGCGGGCGCGGCATCCCGTGCCTCGTGGTGCTGGATGAAAACGGCAGCGTGATTATCGACAGCTACGATGGCCAGAAGTACCTCGGGGCCGAGGACGCCATGGAGCGCCTCGGCAAGCTCCTCTCCAAAGAGCGCGCGGAAAAGAAGAAAGCGGGCAGCGATTTTGACTCCCTCTTCAAGCCTCGCGGAGCCTCCGCCGCGCAGTAGGGGCGGCAAGCTCAAGGGCCGCCTACCCAGCCTCAAGTCAACTCGCGAGCAGCAAGCTCCCGTGCGAGGCGGAGCTTGAAGTCGGCCAACGTCGTCGAGAGCAGGTGCACCTCCGCGCAAAGCGCCTCCAGCGCTTCGTTGGGCAGTTGCTCCGCCTCCACCCGTTGCAAAAGAAGGGTGAGGAGTTCGCTCGCATCACGTGCTGTCTTCGCGACAGGTTGAAGGGTGAAATCCCGTTCGATATCTTCATCTAAGGATTGCCTCCAAACCCTGACTTTGACTCAAACAAGTCCATCTGCTACCTAACCACTCCTTCAAACCCTCCAGAATGACTTGGTGGTCAGGCCATTAGCATCTCTGCACTAGCAAGACTTCCATGAATGCCCGGTCACGCATCTTCGCGGATGATCCTGCCTTCGAATGCTTTGCCTCAGCAATGGCTGCTTCGAGCTTCTTCCAAATACTACTCCTGATCACGGTGCGACCTTGGGATCTCTGCATTCCAAGCCCTCACTAAATTCCCACCATAGCTGAAAGCCCTTTTTAGAATTCGTTAACAGAACCTAGAGTGATCTTGCTCAATATTAGAATATCTGCCGATCTGTTTGCCTTCCCGGCAGTGAACTTTTCTGTCATAGATTGTACATGTCCTAAATATCGTGGGAATTAATTTTTCCTTGTCATTTTTTAGTTGCGGCCGCAAAAAAACTTTTGAATTCCCCCCCGGGGATTTCTTATGAAAACTCAACAGGAAGCACTTCGAAAATTCGCTTTGACTGGTATCATCATCTGCTCCGCCGCTGCCCCTCCTCATCTCGGAGCGAACCCATCTGGCGAGGAAGGAAAATCTGCCAATGAAGGCGGAATGCCTGGCGACGAAAATCCGAGTGCCTCCTATAAGATCCTGGCTCAACATCGGATCGACCTCGGTGAGCGTACGATCATCTATAATTTAATCTCACCGCCTGTCTTTTTTGAAAGTGCAGCAAAAAGAGTTCCATCTTCGCCCCAAGAGAAGACAAATCTGACAGGAATTCAGAAGGATTATCTAGTAATCTGGCTATCTGCAAACATCTACAATCGAAAAGTAACAGAGATATCCTGGGGAGATGAGAACCATCAATATAGAGCCTTCAGCAATATTGATTTCAACCTAATGGAAAACGTGACCATTGAAACCTCTAAAGCATTTTACAGCCTACTCTTTCTTTTGAGCAATTCGACAATCAGTGACGACCTGTTGACAGACTTTTCCAGTTCGAGAGTATTAGGCCTGCAACATGGAGGGTACGTGCTTGATAGCTCAAGAGACATTCCGCCTCCTGAGGATATGGAGTTATTAAATTCGATTCATTCTTACCATGACGCTCATAAAGCAGAGCTGCTCGTCAAGCACCAAGAGCGAGAGGAAGAGCGATATGCTAGAGAGGAATGGCTTAAATCCAGTCCTTCAGCTCTAAGAGATACGATAATAAATTTCTGGCCCATCAAAAGCAGCATTTATCTTAATTCGGATGCAGCAAGAGGTAAAAAATGAGGGATTTTATCGCATCTGCATGCGCCTTGCTACTCCTCATTCCATCGGGATGGGCGCAAACGGCTACTGATGATAATGAAGGAACTCGCGTAACAGTGCTTGGGCCGGCCGGGGCCTTTAAGCTTTCCTGGTGGGGGCGTGCGGGCCGAACCTACCTCATTCAGCAGTCCGATGATTTGGATCAATGGAATTATGTTCCCATCATCGAAGTTGGCCAAGATCAAGTCATTGAATGGGGGTTTACATCGACAGCAGAAAAAATGTTCTTCCGATTGACGTATGCTGACGAGGATGATCCTAACAGTGGCGATATAAATGGCAACGATTTACCGGACATTTGGGAGTTGGAGCAGTTTGGTGCATTTGAGCAAAGTCCATCGGCTGATCCTGACCATGATGGTCGAAGTAACCTGACAGAATTCCTCATTGGAACTGATCCTAACACCCCTCACGGAGAAATTGAGCCCCAATTTGCCGTAACGGGTCTAAAGGTATTTACGCGCCTAGAATAGATTGAAAAACAAAATTTAAGTTGATTTCCTATGTTTAAACTCCATCAAGGGATTTTCTTTGCCACGAGCCTGATTATCCTACCACAGGGCCTTTGGGCGCAAAACTCAACGTCCCAACTACAGGAAGAGCAGGCGAATAGCCGCAGGGAGATCATGCAGAGGTATATGGAGGTTAGTCGCAAGGTTAATGCGGAGCCGGAAGTTGCCAATCTTCGTTCGATAGCTGAGAAAACCCGAAAGAGTTATCAGGAGGCGTTTGAGACAGCAATGCGGAAAGAAGATCCGAAGATTCTGAAGCAGTTCAGATCGATACAGGACGGCACATTAGAAAGATATAAAAGTCGGTACCGCCATAAAGGAGGCCCAATTGATCGTCCGGCTTCCAGCAGTTATAGCCGATTGACTGAAGCCGAGAAAAAACAGCTTGATGCGGCGAGACGAGAAGCCACGAAATCTCGCGTTGTGAAGGAGGCCAGACAAAGGCGAAACGAAGCTAAAGATGAGGACGAGCGAGTGAAGGCTGTCGTAGCCTATAAGGAAGCTTTAAACAAAGCGATGATTGAGGCAGATGAGGAGATGGAGAATCTGTTAAAGAAGCTAGAAGAAGCGAAATGAACAGAGGAATCCAATATACATCACTCATTCTGCTGATGGGGGTGATTTTCCTTGGAACTCCAGCAACTGCAGAGCTTATTTGGGAACAGACTATCCATCAGGCATATGCGAAAGAGGGAGAAAAAGAAGCGAAGGCTACATATCGCTTTGAAAACAAAAGCGATTATCCTATAGTCCTCAAGAGAATTCAGACCTCTTGTGGATGTACGACGGCGGAATTGGAAAAAAAGAAATACCTACCCGGAGAGCGAGGGGAGTTGATTGTAACTTTCACATTTGGAAAGCGAAGAGGATTGCAGGAAAAAAGCATTTCGGTCGAAACCGACGACGCGACACACCCCTTAACTGTTCTATTGTTACGGGTGGAACTTCCTGATGTAATTCAAATCAAGAAAAAGGAATTGAGCTGGGAAGTGGGTGATCCGTTGGATGAGCAGGCCTTTGAAATTCTTTTGAAGAATCCTAAGGAAGCCAAAATCAAAGGCGCGCATGCCTCTGAGGGATTCGAGGTTCGGTTACGAGATAATCAAGTTGGACAATCCTATCAAATAATTGTGAAGCCGTTGTCCACGGCAGCCCCCAGCAAAGGAATGATTTCGCTCGAAACAATCGATGCAAACGGATCGGTACGATATGTCGAGTTAGATGTGATGGTTCAGGAATAAATAAGCATCGCAATTATAATCGGCTCAACGATGAGTATTTTTGATTGAGCTCATTTAGAAAAATTGACTTTAAGGGTTGACTGATATGACTGATAATTTTAGGCGCACATCCTCTCGTTTGAAGATATTGATTTTTTCTGTAATGATTTTCGGGCATTTTGAGCCGTCAGTCACATTTGCGGCCTGTAGTCCGAAATCTAAAGAGGCGGGAAAGATCATTAGAACGGAGCATCAGCCTGTCTCGGGATATATATACGGTTTTAGTGAATTCACTTACAAAGGAGAATGGATTGGTACGACGGTTTATAAAACGGGTGAATCCATTATACATGAGGGTTTGTTCTGGGTTTCCAACCAAGATAATTCCTCGCAACCGCCTTCGACAAGCTCGACATTCTGGAGTCAGATTGATGCAAGAAAATATAAAGGACATTCACTCGAGGTAAACTGTTCCGTCAATGACTTCGGCTTTGTGCGAACTTCTGATTTTCGAAAAACAAGTGCAGCCAAGGAGACGAATAATGAAATAAAGGTTTCATCTTCATGTGAAGGCTCGTATTATAGCAACCTTGAAGGGTGGCCAGGAAGTTTTGAACGAGGCGTTTACAACAGCGACTGCCAAACGGGAAGCGGTAGCTTTTTTAGCATAATTTTCGACCCGGAGATGACGGAGCCCATCGAATATACAAATGATGACTGTTATAGAAGTTGCGGCTATTTAGATGAAGATGATTTTTCATATAGCGAAACAGAGTCGGATTCTGTATTACCTATTCGGACTTTTAACCTCAAGCGGTTTTTTATCGATAGGGGTGATGGACCTGAGACGGTGGCCTTTCAAAGCGAAATTCAGACACTAAGCAATCTTGAAAGTGGAAAATCTGCTATTAATGCAAAGGTTCCAAGTCTTAAGGACTCCGAACAGTGGGTTGAAGCATCCGAAGCAGTCGCCTCCATGGGAAACTGGGAGGATAAGGGACTTAAGTTTTCGTATAGCGGGAAAATACTCCGCTGTTCGATAAAATTCGATTGCTTGCCAAAAGAACCAAAATTGGAAGCCGTTTATCGTGTTTGGCCAATCAATGGCAATGAGCACAGTGATGGAAAAGAAGAGAGGGGTTTAATCTATCCCCAGGATGATGAAATCGAAGAGAATGAGGATGGTACCAAAACCGCTAAAATTGTAGTCATCCCCAAAGATGGTTATAATAAGCGATTGACTGAAGTCAGAAATTTGTCCTGCAGTGGTGACGCTGACCATGGTGCGGATGTGGGCTCTGTCGTTTGGTGGGCTAGTTTAGGTTCCGGAAGCAGGGGCGAGGAACTTGGAACTCTCCGTCTAGAGGAACCTACGCTAAGCGCCTGGAGCGCCACCCCCAAGCATCTCAAATACGAGGACGAGGAGTCTCACGATCAGGGTGTAGAAATCATGAGGAATGCGGACGGTTCCCTCAGGCAAATCAAAACCGTTGGAACCCTTGCAGATATTGTCGTCCTGGATGCTTATAGCTATGAAATTCGCTTCTATTCGGCTGAGGATTTGGAGCTACAGGAAGAGACGGTGAGCGCAGGCGATCCGTTAGATCCCAACTTCGTCGAACTTCAAACCCCAACCGGTCTTTACGTTACCGAGGCATTTCCTTTTTCGGTATGGAAAATCGAAAATCCCGATGGTGCTAGCGCCCATAATCGCCTCAGGATTTCCCATATCGCAGGGCTAGGGAACGAGGACTACCTCTTTGAAGAGGGGAGCAACGGCTTTTGGAAGTTGGCGCGAGGCGGCGGTATGCAGAATGAAGAAAGGACCGAAACGGAACTTACAAATGGCGATATCAATGTCATCCATGTGATTAAGTCTTCGAGTAATATCGTCTCCTCAAAAGTAAAAACAGTAAGTCGCCCATTCGGTTTTGGAGAACGGATAATTGAGCGGGTAGAGGATCCCGATGGCGCTGCCCTGCGGACAGCATGGGATTACTACTCAAACAAATCCGTTGATGGAAAGGCGTACGGACGGCTCAAGCAAGTTGAATACCCAGACGGTAGTTGGGAGCGATACGAGTACGATGGCGAAGGGCGCGAGGCAAAGGTCGTAGGTACGTGGTTGGATGGAGGGATTTCGACAAGCGAAAGCGGTAGCCGCGTGGTCTCGAAGGCTTATTCGGTTATCAATGGAGAAACGACTATAATGATTGTCGAACAGATTGCGGGAACTGAAGTATCTCGCCGCTACTGGAAGAAAAGTGCGGATGGGAGAGAGATTGCCAATATAATATGCACCATCCCCGGAGCGGCAGTCA
>JBBCKB010000007.1:0-64388 GCA_037189965.1 Chthoniobacteraceae bacterium
GACTTCGGCGCAAAGCGCCTCCAGCTCCGGGCGGGAGAGGCGCTCCAGCTCCAGCGCGTAGAGGAGGTTGCCGAGGGTTTCGGCCAAGGCGCTGGCGCGCCGGGCGTAGAAGGCGTGGAGTTCGTTCTGATCCATGGGGGGGGCTTCCGGTAGGGTGTGGCGGTAAAACAAAACGGCCACCCTGATTTCTCAGAGTGACCGGGGAGTTAAGAAGCCGCTCACAGGCAGCCACGACGACCTTTAAGCCGTCGCACGGATGCGGCGGCTCTGGACATACGTCGCCGTCTCCCCGGTCCTTTCGTTTTTCGAAGGGTCGGAGAAGACGGCGTTTTCACGGATGACACCGAAACCGCTGTGAGTCGGGATTCTTATGCCCCGGCTGGCTATTGCCAGCGCCTCTAACGTCTCGCCAACGGCCCCGGAAGGCAAGGGCAAAGGCTGTGGGTGTGCCTCCTGTAGCGCGATAGCGTCTTGGAGTGCGGCGCTTCCGCGCCGCTTTGCAGGACGGGGGTTCAAAACAAATCGGTAGGGGATACGCCAAAGCGGCGGAGGGCCGCCGCACTCCAAGACGCTACCGCGCGACTTGGGCGGAAAAACCGGCCACCCCCGTTTTTTCCCGCGAGGGTTTTGCCGCGAAGCGGTGTATTATACCGATGTATGGACGATTCCCGGTTTGATGCTTTTCTCAAAAACCACCCGCCGCCCGGGCCGGGGCTTCCGGCTTCCTTCCAAAGCGGTGTCTGGCAGCGCATCGCCGCGCGCGCGCAGGAGGAGGAGGCCGGGTGGGCCGCGTTCTTCACCCGCCCGCTGCGGCACCCGCTGGCCGGGGCGCTGGCCTTGGGGGCGCTGGTGCTTGCCGGGTTTTGGCTCGGCCACGCCCCGGTAGCGGAGCCGCCGGATGCGCGGGCGTACCTCGCCTCGATCAGCCCGTTTGCCATGGAGCACCGATGACGCGGCTGCGCCTTTTGATCATTGCCGTAGTGGCCTTTGGCGGGGCGTATGGTGCGGCGCGCCTTTACCACACGGCGCGGCCTCTCGCCCCGGCCCCGGTTGTCCTCGATGGGCTGCCCGAGCTGGCGTGGCTACGCCGCGAGCTGGCGCTTAGCGATGCGCAGTTTGAGCAAGTGGCCGCCTTGCACCGCGCTTACCGGCCCCGGTGCGAGGCGTTTTGCGCGAAGATCACCACCGCGCAGGAGCGCGTGCGCGCCGCTGCGGCGGGCAAGGCAGCCCTTACCCCGGAGCTGACGGCGGCGCTCGAAGAGCAGGCCCGCGTGCAAAGTGCCTGCCAACAGGCGATGGTGGCGCACTTGTATGAAACCGCCGCGCTCATGGAGCCGCCGCAGGCGCAAGCCTACCTGCAAGCCACCTTGCCGCATGCCCTCAACCCCGCGGCTTACCCGTCGCTCCACCACTCCGCCCCGGCTTGGACCTCCCCGACGAAGAACTGATGCAGCGCCTCGCAGCCGGGGAGGAGCTGGCGCTCAACCGCCTTATGGAGCGGTGGAAAGAGCGTGTGGCTGCCTTCCTGCTGCGGATGACCGGCGAGCCCGATGCCGCCCGCGACCTGGCGCAGGAGACCTTTGTGCGCCTCTACCAGAGCCGCCACCGCTACCGGCCCAAGGGGCGCTTCTCCACGTACCTCTTTGCCATCGCCTCGAACCTTGCCAAAAACCACCTTCGCTGGCGCAGCCGCCACCCGGCCCGTGCGTTGAGCGACGAAGAGGCCGCGCAGCTCCCCGCCCAGGGGCAGGGCCCGGATGCCGCCCTTGCGCAGAGCGAAACGGCGGCCGCCGTGGAGCGTGCCTTTGCCGCCCTGCCGCCCGAGCAGCGCGAGGCGATGACGCTTTTTATCCACGAAGAGCTGGGCTACGCCGAGATCGCCGCCGCCCTCGGCTGCTCGGCCAAAGCGGTGGAGACGCGCATCTACCGCGCCCGCCAGCGGCTGCGAGAGCTGCTTGCGTAAAAAAAGTGCGAGGGTTTGCGCCGCGAGCGGCGATCAACCCTGCAGGATGAACAAAACTCTCTCCTGCATTTTGCTGGCCTTGCTTTTCGTGGCGGCCGCGCCGTTGGCGGCGCAGACTAAAGTGAAGGTCAAACGCTACCCGCTGGAGACCTGCATCGTCTCGGGAGACAAGCTCGGTGCCATGGGCAAACCGGTCCGCTTTGCCACCCAAGGGCGCGAGATCATTCTCTGTTGTCAGGACTGCCGCAAAGACTTCGACAAAGAGCCGGCGCGCTATCTCAAACTCCTTGAGAAATGACGCCCGAGTACTTCCACGCTCTGACCGCGCACCTGCTCACCCTCGGGGTAGCGCTGGGGCTGCTGGCCACGGCGCTTGCGTGTGGCTTGCGCAGCCGCCGGGCGTGCATGGTGGGGGTGGCGCTGCTCGGGCTTTGCGCCGCCATGGCGTACCCGATCTCGCGCAGCGGCCACGCCGGGTACCGTAATGTCCGCGTCCTTGCCGATGAGCAGGGGCAGGCGTGGCTCGATCTGCACCTCGACCGGGCGGAGCAGGTCCTCCCCGGCTTCTATGCACTGGCGTTGGGGGCCGGGCTCACCTTTGAAGCGCTGCGGCGGCGGCACCGGCTTGGGCGCCCCTTCCTTGTGGCTACGGCCCTTCTCGCCCTTGGTATGCTGGTGGCTGGCGGCTGGGTAGCGCAGGCCGGGGGCCGTGGGCGGCACCCGGAGTTTCGGCCCGCCACGCCGCTGCCGATCTCCGACGAAACCGATTATGAAGTGGAATAGCTTTTTTCTCCTCATCCTGCTGACCCCACTGCTCGCGAGCGCGCGGCTGGTGGAGTACGACCTGACCATCGAAGACGCTCGCTGGGCTCCGCCGGGGCATGGGGCGCGGCCTGCCATCACCGTTAATGGCACGATCCCCGGGCCCACCCTCCGCTTCCGGGTGGGCGATACGGCGCGCATCCGCGTGCACAACCGGATGAAGAAGGCCGACACCTCCACCCACTGGCACGGGCTCCTGCTCCCCAACGCGCAGGATGGCGTGCCGTATGTGACGACGCCGCCGATCCTTCCCGGCACCACCCACACCTTCGAGTTCCCCATCAAACACGAAGGGACGTACTGGTACCACAGCCACACCGGGCACCAGGAGCAGAGTGGCGTGTTTGGCTCCATCGTCATCGACCCCCGCACCCCAGGGCCCAAGGAGGTCGACCGCGAGGCGGTGATCGTCCTTTCCGACTGGAGCCGCGAGAACCCGGACGAGATCTTCCGCTCGCTCCTGCGCGGCACCGAGTGGTACGAGATCCGCAAGAAAACCGCCCAGAGCCTCGTGGGGGCGATCCGCGCCGGGGCGTTCCGCGAGTTTTGGGAGCGCGAGCGCTCGCGCATGTTGCCGATGGATGTTTCCGACATCGCTTACGATGCCTTCCTCATCAACGGTACGGAAAACTTTGCCCTCCCCGGGAAGCCGGGCGAGCGGGTGAAGCTCCGGTTTATCAACGCCTCGGCGGCCACGTACTTCTATGTCGAGTCGTCCACGGGGCCGCTCAAAATTGTCGCGGCAGATGGCCCCCCCGTGGAGCCGTTGCGGGTGAAGCGGCTTTTTATCGGCATGGCCGAGACGTATGATGTCGTCATCACCATCCCCCCCTCGGGCAAGTGGGAGGTGCGCGCCACCGCGCAGGATGGCTCGGGGCATGCTTCGCTCTGGCTCGGCAACGGCGAACCGCGCTTCGCGCCGGATGTGCCCAAGCCGGATAACTACCGCATGGATGCGCACTTGATGGCCGCACTCCAGCAACAGGAGGCCCCCGCCAGCGAGGCCGAGGCGCTTGCCAATGAGCCGCCTCGCCCCCTCTCCCCCTACGCCCGGCTGCGCGCGCGGGAGAGCACGGAGCTGCCGCGCCACCTGCCGCGCCGCACGATCACCCTGCGCGCCACGGGGGATATGGAGCGCTACACGTGGGGCTTCAACGGCAAGACGTTTGCCGAGGATGGGGTGATCCCCATCAAGCGCGGTGAAGTCATCCGGCTGGAGCTGATCAACGACACCATGATGCACCACCCGCTCCACCTGCATGGGCACTTCTTCCGGCTGCTCATGGGGCAGAAAGGGCGCGCGCCGCTCAAGCATACCGTGGACCTCCCGCCCATGGGGCGGCGCACCATTGAGTTTGAAGCCAACGACGAGGGCGACTGGCTCTTCCACTGCCACCTCCTCTACCACATGCACGCGGGGATGACGCGGATCTTCTCCTACCAGGATGCCTCGTGGACACCCCCGCCTTCCGATGATGCCCCCTCCGCTTCCGCGCACGGTGGGCACTCCGCCGCACCGGCCCCCGCGCCCGCCCATGGCGCGCATGGGGGAGAGGGCTCCTCTCTTACCCATACGCCGCACGGTGGGGGGCATGAGCACGACCCCTCGGCCTTCCTCATCAATGCCGATTTCTTCCAGAGCTACAGCGAAGGCGTGCTTGCCCTGCGCAACTCGCGCAACGACTGGTACGCCCGCTGGGAGTTTGCCTACCAAAACCAGGACCACGCCGAGTATGAGCTGGGGTGGCGGCGCTACCTCGATGCCAACCGCGGCTTCCGCCTCGGAGTCCGCTACGCGGAGGCCACGCGCGAGCGGGTGCAGGGGGTGGTGGGGTTTGATTACCGGCTCCCCTTCCTCGTTTGGAGCCGCGTCGAGGCAGCCAGCAACCTCTCGGTGCGCGTCGGGCTTGAGAAGGAGCTGCCGATCACCTCGCGGCTCTACGGGTTTGGCGCCATTTCCTACGACACGCGCGAATCGTGGGAATGGCGGGCCGGGGGGCGCTTTGTCCTCGGCAAGTACGTCAACCTCGTCGCGCAGTACCACTCCCACTTCGGGGCCGGAGTTGGCCTCGGGATTACGTTTTAAGGAAATACCTCTATGAAAACCCAAGCCACCCTCCTCCTCTCCGCATTGGCCACGCTGCTGCTGGCCGCGTGCAGCACCACCGCGCCCCAAGGCACGGCGCGTACCAAGCCGTACCCGCTCAAGACGTGTATCGTTACCGACAACGATCTCTACTCCATGGGGACTCCAAGCGCCCGCGTTTACAACGGGCAGGAGATCAAAGTCTGCTGCCGCCCGTGTATTGCCGAGTTTGAGAAAAGCCCGGCAAAATACCTCGCCAAGCTGCCCTAGATTTACGCCGTCGGATCGTTTGAAGATTCGGTGCGAAGGTCGGAGATGTTAGGGCGTTTCTGCGAAACGCCATGGGGTTGGAATGCCGTCTCACAGAGACGGCCTACAATCCGCGCTTCGCGGGCGCTTAATGGCGCCGCCACCGCCGCCAGCCTGCAAAGGCCAGTGCCGCCGCGCCCAGCAGAGGGGCGGCGGAGGGCTCGGGGACAACGGCGATCCAGGTGGAGTAGTAGCCGTCTCCAAGCTCGGGCGTATAGTACCCTTGGCCGATGATGGTGAGGCCGTCGTCACTAATGTCCAACGCGCACTCCAGTTGCCACCCGGTGAGGTCGATCCCGAGCGTGGGGAGGTAAGTGTTGAGGTCAAACACCTCGCCGGTGACCGTGTTCCACAAGACGGCGCGCTCGCCAAAATCCTCATCGTAAGAGGTGCCGACCGCCCAGAGCCCGTTGGCGGTGACGTTGTGGGCCACGTCGTTCTTATAGTCTCCGCCCAGGCTTGTCAGTGCGTGGGTGCCACCCGGGGTGGAGGCAAACGCGCGGGTGCCGCTGTCGTCAAAAAACCTCCCCACCACGGTCGAGCCATTGTAGGAAGCTGCCAGCGCTTCGCTGCCGTCGGAGCCGACGATGGTGATGGCCGCTTTCCCACCCGAGGCCGTCCACCGAAAGGCGTCGCCATCTCCGCCGACAATCGTCTGCCCATCCCCCGAAATGCCAAAGGCGAGCCCGTAGCTTTCCACGCCCGCAAGCGGCTGCGAGCCGCTGCCGCTGGTCCAGTAATACGGGATGTAGGAGTACCCGGAGGCGGCGTTGCCATCGTGGGAGATGCCGTTGAGCTGGCCATACCCATCTTCAACATCCGGGTAGGGGATCGCCTGAGTGACACCCGGGTCTGCCCAAGTGGGGCCGGCTGTCCACCGGAAGCCTTGCACCTGCCCGTCATTGGGGCCATACCCGCTGCCGACGATCACGGAGCCATCATACGAAACGGCGCGGGCATCGGTGCCAAAAGGCCCTTCCGAGAGGAGGTTGGGGAGCGTCTGCGTCTGCCCGTTTCTCCACCGGAAGCCGACAAAGCCGTACTCCGAGCCATCTGCGATCGAGCCGACAACGGTGCTGCCGTCTCCGGAGATGGCGTAGAGGTCGTAGTAGTTATCAACATCTCCAAACTGCTGGAACGACTGAGCCCGGAGCACCCCGCAGGCAAGTAACAGCGCGGACCCACCCAACACCCAACGGGTTAACGGATGGTATGGCATGTGTGCTTTCATACCACCGCCGCCGGGGTGGGATAAATCACAAAAAACAGGGCTACTTCACGCCGTTGATGTGGAGGTAGGTGTAGTTCTTCAAGCCGCGCTCGTAGGCGGTGAGGAGCTTCATCCCTTCATTGGGCTTGATGCGGTCGCCTTTGATGGCGGCATCCACCTGCATCTTGAAGCGGCGCACGAGGTCGGACTGGTTCCACTGCGTAAGCGCGAGCACTTCAGCGATGGTGCTGCCTTCGATCGTCTCTTCGATATAGAAGCCGTCGTCTTCGTCCTCATCCAAGAAGACGTGGGCTTCGTTGACGCGGCCAAAGAGGTTGTGCAAGTCGCCCATGATGTCCTGGTACGCTCCCATGAGGAAGAAACCGATGTAGTACGGCTTGCCGGGCTCCAGCGCGTGGAGCGGGAGGGTCTCTTTAACGTCCTGCAGGTCGATGAATTTGCTCACCTTGCCGTCGGAGTCGCAGGTGATGTCTACCAGCGTGCCGTTGCGCTCGGGGCGGGTATCGAGCCGGTGGATCGGCATGACCGGGAAGAGCTGCCCCAGCGCCCAATGGTCGAGCAGCGACTGGAAGACCGAGAAGTTGCAGACGTATTGGTCGCCGAGAGCGACCTCCAGCTCGCGCACTTCGTCGGGGATGTACTCCTGGTCGCGGTAAAGCTCCACAATGCGCGCGGCGGTGCGCCAGAAGGCTTGCTCGATGCGGGCTTTGCTCTCCAGCTCCATCATCCCGAAATCGAAGAGCGAGAGGGTCTGCTCTTTGATCTCCTGAATATCATGGAGCATCTCCAGCCGGTTGCCGGGGGCGAGGTTGCGCTCGATCTCCAGAATGTCGCCGACGAGTTTGTGGTCGCTCTTGCGGAGCTTGGCCGCGCCTTCGGAGCCGGTCTTTTCGATTGAGCCAAACGCCTCGACGACGAGGATGGAGTGGTGTGCGACGATGGCGCGCCCGCTTTCGCTGACGATGATCGGGTGGGGCACCCCCTCCGAGTCGCACACTTCCATGATGTTGTAGACCACATCGCGGGCGTACTCCTGGAGGGTGTAGTTCATCGAAGAGTCGAAGGTGGTCTTCGAGCCGTCATAATCAATCCCCAAGCCGCCGCCGACATCGAGATACTCCAGCTCGTGGCCGAGCTTGGCGATCTTGGCGAAGAAGCGGGTGGCTTCGCGCACGGCGCGCTTGATGGTGTTGATATCCGGCACCTGCGAGCCGACGTGGAAATGGATGAGCTTGAGAGCATGCGGCAGCCCGGCTTCCTTGAGCAGCTTGCTCGCCGCCACGAGGTCTGCCGTGGAGAGGCCAAACTTGGCGTTTTCGCCACCGCTGGTGGCCCACTTGCCCGCCCCCTTGGCGGAGAGGCGCACGCGCAGGCCGATCATCGGCTCTACATTCACGCGGCGCGAAATATCGAGAATCTGCACCAGCTCTTCGAGCTTCTCGACGACCATGATGACGCGGCGGCCCAGCTTGTTGCCGAGGAGGGCGTTCTGGATAAACTGGCCGTCTTTGTAGCCGTTGCAGACGATGATGCTCTCCGGGTCCTGGTTGATGGCCAGCGCGGCGAGCAGCTCGGGCTTGCTCCCGGCCTCGATGCCGTAGTGGAAGGGCTTGCCCGCTTCCACGATCTCCTCCACCACTTCGCGGAGCTGGTTGACCTTGATGGGAAAGACCCCCCGGTAGACGTTTTTGTAACAGAACTCTTTGATCGCGTCGGTAAACGCGTGGTTGATCGACTCCACCCGGTGCCGCAGCAGATCCTGGAAGCGGAGGACGAGCGGGAACGTCAACCCCCGGTCCCGCGCGTCTTCGATGACTTCCATGATGTCCACCGAAACCGCCGGGTCGCGCGTGGGCAGGATGGCCACGTTCCCTTTGGGGTTGATGGAGAAGTACCCAGTGCTCCAACGGTCGATGTTGTAGAGCGAGATGGCGGCGTCGGTGTTCCAGTCGGACTTCATTATGGTGTCTCTAAACCGCGCCATAGTAGGCCCGCGCCGCCGCTTTGCAATACCGGCAAGGTGCCAATTTAACGGCGGCGGCGCAGCCAGGAGGCCACCCCCGCGGCTCCAGCCACCCCGAGGAGCACCAGAGAGGAGGGCTCCGGTACGGCCTGTGGCTGGAAGCTGATGCTATCGAGCGCAAAGTCGTTTCCGCTGGCGGCGGTCTGGAGGTTGAGCAGGCGGATCTCGGCGGAGAGGTTGACGCCGCTGTTCCAGATATTGGTAACGCTGGTCCACGCATTGGCATCGACCAACGGGTCGGTCAGGTCGATTTCGTTGCCCAGGGAGACCCACTGGTTGAGCGCCAGGTCGAAAACCTGGAACTGGAGCTGCGCCTGGCTATTTTTCCACGCGGTGAGGTCGCCGCCCCATTTGCTCTGGTCGTTGATGTTGCGCACAAACGCGGTGAAGCTGTAGTCCACCCCCGCTGCCAACCCGGTGACGCTGGTTTGCCAGACGACGTCGTTGGCGGCATTGGCCCCGGTGGCTCCATTGACGATGAGCATGTAGCCATCGCCCCCCTGGTCGGTGATGCCGGTCAGGAAGTTGCCGTTGTTGTACGAAGGGTTGGTGCCGATGACGTAGGTGCCCTCGCTCCAGAGCGAATTGCCCCAGGCTGCGTTGCGCGCCTTGTAGTCGGAGGTGAACCCGGCGTTGGAGTAGTGGCCATCTTCCCAGGAGGGGCTCCCCGTTTCCACCCAGCTTCCCCCTTGGTTAAAATCGCCGTCGGCCACCAGGTTGGCGCTTTGGGCGGAGGCTCCTGCAAACAGGGTGCTGGCGAGGGCGATCGAGAGGATTTTCATGTTTTTGGGGATGGCGGGTCGGTCGTTTTTGCCGGACTGGGAAGCGAAAGGCCCGGGAGGCAGGTCTATCGCTGCACAAAAGGGCCGCGTCAACCGGAATGTACGCAAAAAGACGTACCTTTTACGCCTCCTGCGGTAAAAAGAGGGGCCCCTTCCTTTCCCTCGGCGGGGGCCGGGGGGTGAGCCCGGGCAATCCCGCAACGCCCTTGGCCGAAGGGGGAGGCGAATTCTACGCCGGGATATGGAGTCACACCTTTACTGTGAAGATTGCGTCAGCGGGCTGGCCACGCGGGTGGAGCCCGGGTCGGTCGATGTGGTGGTGACTTCGCCACCGTATAACCTTGGGATCCGCTATGCCGGGTTTCGCGATGATGCGGAGCGGGGCGCGTTTCTGGATTGGGCGCTCTGCTGGGGCCGCGAGCTGCGCCGGGTGCTCAAGCCGCATGGGGCGCTTTTCCTCAATGTGGCGGGCTCGCCAGCCAACCCGCTGCTGCCGCACCAGCTCATCCTCCGGTTTGCGGAGTTCTTTGTGTTACAAAATACGATCCATTGGGTGAAGTCGATCACCGTGGAGCCGCCGCAAGGGGGGGAGCCGCTTTCGGTGGGGCATTTCAAGCCGATCCGCTCGCCCCGGTACTTGAACCCGTGCCACGAATACCTCTTCCACCTCACCCCGTTTGGGGAGACGCCGTTGCAACGCACCGCCGTGGGCGTGCCGTATGCGGATAAAGCCAACCTCAAGCGCTGGCGGCACAACGCGGGCGGGGCCGACCGCCGCTGCCGGGGCAATGCGTGGTTTATCCCGTACCGGACGATCCACCGCCGCCGCACCGAGCGGCCCCACCCGGCCACCTACCCGGTGGAGCTGCCGCTCCAGTGCCTGCGGCTGCACGGGGCGGGGGAGCGGAGCGTGGTGCTCGACCCGTTTCTCGGCCTCGGCAGCACCGCGCTGGCGGCCCGGGCGTGTGGGGCGGGCCGCTTCATCGGCTTCGAGACAGACCCCGGCTACCTCGCTGAAGCGCGGCGGCGGCTGGAGGCTTGAGGTTTGCGCTTGGCTGCCCCGGGGGAATGCGGTTTGCTCTTGGCCCATGCTCGCGTACCTGCTGCGCCGGTTGGCGACGATGCTGCTGGTCCTCTTCTGCGTCGTGACGCTTACGTTTTTCCTCATACGGCTCGCCCCCGGCGGCCCGTTTGACCGGGAGCGCAAGATCACGCCCACGATCGAGCGCGCCCTGCTGGCCAAGTACAAGCTCGATGGCACCCTCTGGCAGCAATACACCGGCTACCTGGGCGACCTCGTGCGGGGCGACTTGCGCCTCTCCACCAAGTACCGCAGCCGGAGTGTCAACGAGCTGCTCGCGCAGACGCTCCCGCTCACGGCGGTGCTTGGCTCGGCGGCGTTCTGCATGGCGGTGGGCGGCGGCGTCTCGCTCGGGGCGTGGGCTGCTTTGCGAAGGGGGCGCACGCAGGAGGGGGTGGCGATGTTCTTCTCCCTCATTGCCATATCCATCCCCACGTTTGTGACGGGGCCGCTCCTCATCCTTCTTTTTGCGCTCAAGCTGCGGTGGTTCCCCGTGGGGGGAGTGGGTAGCGCGTGGAGCCTCTTTCTGCCCGCGCTGGTGCTGGCGGGGCCATTTGTGGCGTATATCGCCCGGCTCACGCGAACGAGCTTGCTGGAGGTGCTCGGGCACGACTTTATCCGCACCGCGCGCGCCAAGGGGCTGCCGGAGTGGAAGGTGGTCTGCAAGCACGCCTCCAAGGTGGCGCTACTGCCGGTGGTGACCTTCCTGGGGCCGCTGGCGGCCAACTTGCTCACCGGCTCCATCGTGGTGGAGACGATCTTCAACATCCCCGGGGCGGGCGGGTTCTTTGTCCACTCCATCCAGAACCGCGACGGTTTCCTGCTCGGCGGGGTGGTCATCGTCTACTGTGCGCTGCTGGTGGTGCTCAACCTGCTGGTAGACCTCGCCTATACTTGGATGGACCGGCGCATCAAGCTGGTCTGAGACGTTGCCCCGCCCCGCTGGGCGGCGTTGACTCTGGTGCGGATATCCGTACCAATAGGGGCATGCGTTTCCCCATCCTCCTCGCCTCCCTCTGTGCCGGGTTTCTAGGCTTGCAGCCCCTCGCGGCGGGGGAGGTCGCCACCAAAGAAATCGTCGAAACCCAAGCCGAGCCCGCCCCGAAGGATTGGGGCTTTACCCTCGCCCTCTATAGCTGGGTACCGGCCGTTGATGGCAAGGTCGGCATTGGCCGCCTCACCGCCAATACCCACGTGAGCATGAAGCAGGTGATCGAGCGGCTCGACATGGCCTACATGGGCTACCTTGAGGCGCGCTACCAGCGCTGGGGCCTGGGGGTGGATGCGCTCTACTCCGAGTTCTCCGGCAGCGCGGGCTACCACTACGGGCCGCTGAGCGGGTCGCTGAAGGTCAAGCTCACGCAGGTGATGGTGACGCCACGGGTTTTCTACCGCGTGGTCGATCTCCCGGCGGTTTCGCTCGACCTTCTCGCCGGGTTCCGGTGGACCTCGCTGAGCACCGATATGGACCTCTACGGGAAGCTCGACTTCAAAAACCCGTACCTCGCGCCGTTTAACCGCGAGTTCCACCGCCACAACCACGAAAGCCGTGGGTGGGTGGACCCCATCTTTGGCCTGCGCGGCGTGGCCAATCTCACTTCCCGCTGGTACCTCAATGTGGAGGGCGACATCGGCGGCTTCGGCGTCAGCTCCAAGCTCACCTGGCAGGCCATGGGCGGCATCGGCTTCCGCTTTACCGAGCACGTTTCCGCTTACGCTGCCTACCGCGCCCTCGGGCTCGACTACGACCGCAAGGGCCTGAAAATCGACACCGTCAGCCACGGGCCGCTCCTCGCCCTGGTCTTTAGCTTCTGAGCCCCTTTTTTTCGCCATGAATCGCCGCGATTTTGTCAAACTCACTGCCGCCGCCGCTGCCGGGGCCGCCCTCCCCTCCGTAACGCGTGCCGCCGAAAGCTCCTTCCCCCCCGGGTTTCTCTGGGGGGTCGCCTCTGCGGCGGCTCAGGTCGAGAGCCGCGATGGCCGGGGCCGCAGCAACTGGGATGTCTTTGCAGACACCTCCGGGCGCATTCTCGACGGCTCCTCCAACGCCCGGCTCACGGAGTTTGAGACTCGCTACCCGGAGGAGCTGGCGCTCCTTTCCAAAGCGGGCGTCAATGCCTTCCGCTTCTCCTTTGCGTGGCCGCGCGTCCAGCCCGAAGGGCCGGGTGCGCCGAGCGCGGCGGGGCTCGATGTTTACGCCCGCCTGCTCGATGCGCTGCAAGAGCGCGGTATGGAGCCATGCGCCACCCTTTTCCATTGGGATACTCCCCTCTGGGCGGGCGATTTGCGGCAGCGCGAGATCGCCCTCCGCATGGCGGACTATGCCGAGATCGTCACCGCCAAATTTGGCGATCGCATCAAACACTGGCTGGCGCTTAACGAGCCGAACACCGTTTCCGTGCTCGGCTATGCCAATGGCTGGAACGCCCCCGGCTACGCCTCCCCCAAGGCATATGCCGCTGCGGTACACCACCTTAACCTCGCCCAAGGGCTCATGATCGCCGCCGCCCGGGCCACCCTCCCTAAAGGGTCGCGCATTAGTACGACGATCAATGTCCAACCGGTGCGCCCCGAGACGGAGAGCGCCGCCGACAAGGAAGCCGCCCGGCGGCTTGATGAAATGTGGAACGGCGCCTTCCTCAACCCGCTCTTTGGCAAGCCGTACCCGGAGACGGTCGCCAAAGCGGTGGAGCCGTATGTGCAGGCGGGAGATCTGGAGACCATCGCGGCCAAGCCGGAGTTCCTCGGGGTCAACTACTACTACCGCTACTATACGAAGGCCGACCCGGCTTCGCCGCTCGGCTTTACCCATACGGAGGGACCGGCAGACCTCCCCCGTACCTCCTACGGGCACGTGGAGGCCGACGGGCTCACCGAGACGCTCCTGCGGGTGCACCGCGAGTGCGGCGCTCCGGAGATCTACATCACCGAAACCGGCTTCTCGCTGGAGGATGCCGCGCCGACCAACGGCGTGGTGGAAGATCCGCTCCGTATCAAGTACCTCGAGAGCTACCTGCAAGCCGCTGCCAAGGCGATTGCGGAAGGGGCGCGGCTCAAAGGGCTCTTTTACTGGGGCTCCACCGACAACTGGGAGTGGGCCCAGGGGTTTGCCAAAACGTTTGGCCTCATCCAGATCAACCGCGAGACGCAGGCCCGCACTCCCAAGCGCAGCCTCGAGTACTACGGCAAGTGCGCGCGGATGAATGGCATCGCCAAAGTGGGTTGATTTTCGCCAAAGAAAGAGGGCGCGAAGGGTAAGCCCCCCGCGCCCAAAAAAACGTCGCGAAAACCTCGCCTTACGGCAGGACTTCGCGGATCTTCTCGCCGGCTTTTTCAGCGGCGTTGTCGAGCGTTTCGCCGGTCTTCTTGGCCGCGTCCTTGATCGCCTCTTTGGCGTCATGCGCGCCTTCCTTCACGGCGTCACCCGTTTTGTGGGCGGCGTCTTTGATCGCTTCCTTGGCATCGTGCGCGGCGTCTTTGGCGTCGTCGGCGGCATCCGCGGCCCCGTCCTTCACGGTATCGGCAGCCTTGTCGGCGTCTTCCTTCACCGCGCCGACGGCGGCCCCTACCTTGGCGGCCGTGTAGCGGGCCTTCTCCTTGGTGTGGAATTCCGTCAGGTTCTGGATCTTGGTGCCGACTTCGACATGCTCATCACCCGAAGCCTTGGCGATCCGCTCGCGTAGCTCGGCGATCTCGCCTTCCAGCTCGGCAAGGGCGCGGTCTACCGCGGCGGCCTTGTCGTCGGAGGGGGCGTTCACGTAGGCGTCAATCGCGGCGGAGACGTGGATGGTCTCAAAGGTTTTGGTCTTGGCGACCGGAGCTTCCGTCACCGCGCCGGGGGCAGCGTTCTCCACCGTCGGCTTCTTTTCGCACCCGGTGAAGGCGAGAGCGGAAGCGACAGTCAATACAGCAAAAAGAGGAGTGGTTTTCATAAGCATCTGGTTTTTATGCAATGGCAAGAATAAGGGCATCTTCCCGGACGGGCCAAGGATTAACCGGGTTTTCTTGAAAGAGAACGCGCTTGGCCGCCCGGGTGGATGGGTGGCCCCCGCTTCGCAAGCCTCCCATTCACCCCCATTTTAAGCCTCGGTGAACGTGCTTTACCCGCCGCCCCCCGGTGCCCTAAGCTCTGCGGGTTTATGCGTTTTCAAACCTTATGGGAGGCCCGTTGGATATTTTTGGTCTTTGCCGGAGTGACGGCTGGCTTGGCCATGATCACCCCGTGGCTGGCCCTGCTTGGCCTGCTCCTCATCCTTTATACGTTCTACTTCTTCCGCGATCCGGACCGCACGGTTCCGGGGGATGAGGCGTGTGTCGTCGCTCCTGCCGATGGCCTTGTGGCCGACATCGAGGAGGTGGATGAAACGCAAGTCACCCGTACGCGCATGAAGCGGGTGGGCATCTTCCTCTCGGTTTTCGATGTTCATACCAACCGCGCGCCGATCGCCGGGCGGGTGGTTTATACCGAGTACTACGTCGGCAAGTTTCTCGACGCCCGGCATCGCGATGCCTCGCGGCTCAATGAGTACCGCACCTGGGGCTTCCGCAATGAGGTGGTAACGATCGTGGTCCGCCAGATCACCGGGGCCATCGCTCGGCGCATCGTGGCGTGGTCCAAAGTGGGAGACGCCGTGGAGAAAGGCGAGCGCTTCGGGATGATCCGCTTCGGCTCGCGCACCGAAATCTACCTGCCGTTGGATGCCGAGATCTCCGTCGCCGTGGGAGACCGCGTGCAAGGCGGCCTCACCGAGATCGCCCGGCTCCCGTAGCCTGACCAAAGCCCCCCTTTCCCCATGAGCAACGACCGCGACGACCTCCCGAAGATCTACCTCCTGCCGAACCTGATGACGGCGGGGAACCTCTTCTGCGGTTTCTACGCCACGTTGCGCATTCTGGAGGGCACTCTCCTGCGGGAAGACGGGCTCTCCGCCATCGGCAAGTTCCACGAAGCGATTGCCTTTATCCTCATCGCCTGCGTGTTCGACCTGCTCGATGGCCGCGTCGCCCGCTTCAGCGGCAATGAAAGCGCGTTTGGTCGCGAGTTTGACTCACTGGCCGACATCGTCTCCTTCGGCATCGCCCCCGCGTTGATGATCTACCAGATCGTCCTGCGCGATTTTGAGCACGGATGGCTCGTCGCCTTCCTCTACCTCCTTTGCGGAGCGTTGCGGCTGGCCCGGTTTAACTGCATCGCCGCGGCGGGGGGCGGGGCCGATAAAGATTTCCGGGGCTTCCCGATCCCGGCGGCCGCGGGGGTCATCTCCTCGGTCACCCTCTTTATTCTTTGGCTGGAGCAGGGCTCGCGCGAGCTGGGGAGCTGGAAGTACCTCCTCCTGGCGCTCACGATCTTTCTCTCCTTCATGATGTTTTCGCGCTTTCGCTACCCGAGCTTCAAAGCGCTCAACTGGCGGACGAAAGGGTCGATCACCCGGTTTGTGGCCGTGCTGGTGTTGCTCATCTACACCGTGCGCAACTGGGAGTGGATGCCCGCCATCCTCTTCATTGCCTACCTGCTCTACGGCTTCCTGCGCCCCTTCCTCTCCCGGCAGATGCGTCGCGAGCTGGAGGATGAGGAGGAGGACGAAGAAGAGCCCCCAGCCGCCTGATGCCTGATCTTCCGGAGGAAGCGGCCCGGCTGGCCCTACCCTCCGGTGCCCCGGGTCGATTCGCCGATGACCACTTCCAGCGGGAGGGCTACCACGTCTCCTGAAGCCTCAAGGTCGCGCCCTTCGATTTCGTCAAGAAGGTAGCGAACCGCGCGCCGGCAGATGTCATCATAAGGGATCTTCAGCGTCGTTAGCGTCGGGCTGACGTGTTGGCCGGTTGCCGTGTAGTCACACCCGGCGATTTTCAACTCTCCGGGAACATCAACCCCCTGTTCATGACAATAGCGCAAGGCTCCGATAGCAAAGAGATCGTTAAGAAAAACCACGGCATCGGGCCGTCTGCGGCGCTCAAGGAGAGTCTCCATCATCCGCCGCCCCGGCTCGAAGTAGATTTTCTCGAAGGAGCGGTGAAACCCGACCGTTGGAGAGGCGATCACCTCGCCGCGAATGCCGCGTCGTTTGAGCACGGTATCATCAAACGCGGCAATCGCCTGCTGGGTCCGCCACTGGAATGGATTGTCGAGATCGTACTCCAGCACGACCAACGCGATCTCCCGACATCCGCTTTCAACTAGGTGGTTCATTAAAGCGCGGTGGCCGCCGTAGTAGTCTCCCGTAAACACCCGCCCGCCCGGAATCTGGCAGCCTTCGATGGAGACCACTTTTACCCCCTGGTCGAGGCATTCCTCCACGATCGGCATTAACCGAGCGCCGAGGGGGATGTTGCCGAGAATGATCCCGTCGACCTTGAAATCGGCCACCATATCGCGAATCTGCTCAATCTTCATTGACGGAACAAGGTCGCTGGAAATCAGTTGATAGTTCTCCTGCCCCAATGCGGCCTGAAGCTCGAGGGTGATCTCGGCCATCATTTGGTGGAGCGTGATATTTTTGAGCAGCAGGATGGTCTGGCTGCGTCCGCCGCGCAGGAGGCGGGCTTGTCGGTTGACGCGGAAGCCCAGCTTTTCGGCAGCCTCGCGGACCTGCAGGAGCGTCGCCTCACGATAGCGCCGGTCCGGGCGTGCGCTGAAAGCCGCAGAGACGGTGGAGGGGGAAAACCCCGTCGCCTTGGCGATATCTTTGAGAGTCAGCGGTTTGGTCGGTAGCACACGCATGGGCAAACGATGCTATAAACGAAAAGAAAGGGTGGTGGAAGGCAATCGGTTTACTTGCCGACCGGCTCCTCGGGGAAGCGGCGGAACGAGGCCGAGCCGTCTTCGTAGAGGACAGTCGTCCCACCCGGGTGCCAATAGCTCTGTCGGGAGAGGGTGTCGCGGTCTGACCAGGCGGTAGGTGCCTTGGTGCCCCGAAGCTGGACGCTGCGGCCCTCATACGGTTTGACGGTGCCGCTGGGGCCGAGGGTGTTGCGGTCGTGGACGATCCAGCGTAGGTAGCCATGTTGGTTTGCCGGGCGGGTGACGAGGCTAAGACGGCTCGCTGGGGAGGCGGTGGTCCCCAGGCCAGCTTGGACATTTTGCCGGTACATGTAGCTAACGGGCACGTTGTCGCTTGTCCGGTTTTCGTAGAGTTTCCGGTTTGGGTCGGCGGGGCAGAGCATGGCGTCGCTCCAGTAGCGGGTCTTGAGATTGCCATTCCAGGCGAGGTAACCGTTGCGGCCTTGGTCTCCGACCAGTGCAGTCCCAAGGATCTGCGGGGTATAATGAGGCTCGGCACTCGCCTGAAACGGAAGCATCTGCTGATGGTCCGCCGCATACGCGATAAGAGCGATACCGATCTGCTGGAGGTGTTTAGTGCATCCCGCCTTCTTCGTTTCCACCGAGATCCGCTGCATCGATTGGAACGAGAGGAGCACCAACGCCGCAAGGGTGGCGATGGCCACCAGCAACTCCGTGAGGGAGAACCCCTCACGGCGCGCGGTACAGAGTCGGATCGCGTCGGGTTGCATTGGCGTCAACGCTACCGCTTCCGGCAGCCCCTCCGCAACCAGAGCGCGCCCGCTACGGCAAGCAGCGCGGTTGTTGTTGGCTCGGGGATGACCTCAAAGGTGGTAAAGACCACCCCTCCGTTGCCCACAACCCAGAGCCCATCCTCATTCCCGGAGAGCGCAGTGAGGGTCGAGGAGATCCCAAGGTCGATCTTGGAGGCGGTGTCGCCATCATAATACCAGAGGTTGCCGCTGCTGCCGGCGAGCCAGATGTTTTCCGAATCGCGCACGTAGATGCTGTTAACAGTGAAGGCGTCCTCTCCCGAGAGGCTAAAGAGGGGCGTTTCATCGAAGCCGCCTGCTTGATCCCACCGGTAGAGCGAAGTCTCCCCATCCTGAGCAATCGCAAGGAAGTTGTAGTAGGTGGTAATCGACTCAGCCGTCTGCTGCCACGCCCCAATGGCGCCGATGGTCCCTGCGAGCGCCTCGGGGCGCGTCACCTCCGTCCAGGTCAGATTACTGGCGTTGCCGTTGGTGCTGTGAAAGAGCCGCGAACTGCTGGCCAGCCAGAGATTCTGGAGGCTCGAAGCCGAGATGCGGTTGAGCAATCCCGCTGCCGTGGGTGGCTTCGTTTCGCGGCGGTGGTCTGTGGCGCCTGTCGACGGATTCACCGTAATGCGGCTAAACCCGCCGTTGCCACGCCCGATCAGCAGTGAATTCCCAAAGGAGGTGATCGCCCCCGAACGCAATCCGGTGCCCGAACCGAAGGTGGAGAACTCCCCATCGCGATGGCGGACATAATTGCCCTGCGATACATAAGAGACGATCCAGAACTCGCTATCGCTAAGCGCAGCGACACGGATGTTGTTGCGGTCTGAGATCTCCGTCGAGGTTCCGCCCGAGCCAAACGGGTTGGAGTTGTTGCTGAAGCTGCTCCAGCTCTCCAGCTCGCTCCAGAGGCCTTCGCGAAACTCGAAAATGCGGTTGGCAGCGGTAGAGGCGACGGCATAGTCCCCCACGGTGCTGATGGAGGTGAAGTTTCCGGTCGTGGTGCTATCAACCCATTGCCAGGTATAACCATCTGCGGCAAAGGCCATCTGGCCTGCAGCGAGAAAGAGGGCGGCGCACGCGGCGGAACGCCGGCCAATGGGGAGTGGTAGGGATGTTCTCATAGGATGTTGAGGGATTAGGGCATGTCTACGAATTTAAGTGGAAGGCGATTAAAAGCCGCTTTTTGGTCCAAAACGGGTTTCCTCGGTCGGCCGAATCTCGATTCGGCCTCCCTCGGAAGCCCCGTTTTGTCCTCAAAAATCGGTCTTTTACTCATCCTTCAAAATTCGTAGACACGCCCTAGGGGGTTACGGTGGAGAAAATATGGCCCTCGTTGCTAACGACCCAGATTCCATGGTCGGAGCTGGCGATGCCTGTGAGCTTGGCGTGGGTGCCCAGCTCCGTCTGGACGGCGCGGGTGCCATCGAAGAACCAGAGATTGCCGCGATCGCCGATGATCCAGATGTGGTGGGCATCCCGCGCATAAAGGCCGGTGATGTTGAAGAACTCGACGCCGCTGAAGGTGTAGAGGGGTGCGGGATCAAAAGCTCCATTCTGCCAGCGTAGGAGCATGCCTGTGCCCCCGCCGGAGGCCCCGAAGTAAACGCCTTCATGAGCCGTCACACTCAGGCCGTGGACGCTCAGGGTGACCTCTTCCGGCAGCGGCTCGATGGCCCACACCATCTCCCGGCTTCCGGCATGAGTGCCCCGGAAGACCGCAACGCCTGTCGAAGCCCAGACATTGCCATGCCCCGTGCCGCCTACGGCGACGAGGCTCCGGGGGCTGGCCCCGGGGAGCGACTTCACGAATCGAAAGAGCGTCCCCTTGGCGGTTTCGGTTGCGATCATGACCCGGCCGTTGTTGAGCCCCATCAGCACGGTATGGGCGTAGCTCGAAGCAGAGATGACACGCGCCGAGGTGCCTCTCGGAAGTGGGAGGAACTCTCCGTCGACGAGGCGGATATCGTTCGCCTGCATGGCAAACGAACCGATCCAGATCACGCCGTCGCGGGTTGGAACGGCCTGAAGCCGGTTGCGGTCGCTGCCCGTCCCAAACGGGTTCCGCTCCCGGAAGCGATCCCATGCCTCCAGCGGTTGCCACCGGCGTTCACGGTACGTCCAGATCTGGCCGGAGCGGGTCGTGGCGACGACATGCTCCCCCACGGCGTGGATGGAATGGAAGCCGGATTGCGAGCCGACATCGTGGAGATACCAACGGGGTACCTCTGCCCGCCCCACCAGAGAGGCCAGCAGCAGAGTCGCAATGAGCAGGAGGATTCGGTTCATGGGCGAGGCGGGCCAAAGATGAGCGTGCGCGACTCAACCGGCGCAAAGACCAGCTCGGCAGGGATCTCCGCGGGTTCGCCCTCCAGCGTGTGGACCGGGGTGGAGGCCCAGCGGGCGGGGAGCGAGAGCCGGGCTTTCTGCGCCGAGCGCTCCGGGTTGGTCAGCAGGAGATAGAGCCTTCCCTCGTGCTCCACGGCGCGGGAAAAGAGCTGGGGATTGTCGAGCGTGGCGTTGGGCTCGTGTTTCCCGAGCATCACCGGTTCCGAGAGGGCCGCAATCTCCGCGTTAATCTCTTTGAGATGGGGCCAGATGGGCGTCTGCGAGAGGTCGAACCCCGGGTCGTACATCGTGTAGTACCAGATCCCCTTGGCCCCTTCGATAAGGGCAAGGTAGATCATGCTCCGCAACTCGTCCCGGGTTGGTACCGTCCCTTCTTTGCCCCATCCCGACTGGACGACGTAGGAAACATTCTGCCATGGCTGCTTTTGCTCTACTGCCAGCCGCGTGTACTCGGAGACACGCGTGAGCGCCCCCCCGGGAAGCGGATAACGGTTGATCTGGATGATATCGGCAAACTGCGACCAGCCATCCAGCGCATAGTCGGTTGCCAGCGTGATCTCGACCGGGTTCCCCGGGTCAGCCTTTTTGAAGGCGAGATAAGCTTCCGGCACTTCATCGATGACGGAAGGCTTCAGGTCGGGCTCGTCACTGATCTTCCAGTTGAGCACCGCAGGGTGGTCTTTGAAGCGATGGATCTTTTCCAGAGAATTGCTCAAGTTGCGCCTCACCTGGCCGCCTTCGTAGAGCGGCACATCGACCGCGAGCCCGTGGCGATGGGCTTCATCGAGGAAGCGGCCCAGCCGGTCGAGGTTGCGTGTGGCATTGCCTTGCACCGCGTTGAACCCCATTTCCGCCAACCGCCGGTAGTCCTCCACAACGCCTTCCACGTCGTTCGTGGTCGCGCCGAGCCGATACCAGGTATGGTTCTGCGGGTGGTAGATTCCGATCGGGAAGAACGGCTTGCCGTTATGGAGAATTGCCCCCATATCGCTCAGGCTCTCCGGCTTGCGCTGCGCTATCGTCTCGAAGGTGCGCGCCACGACGGGGGAGCGCTCTTCCCCCAATGCGACGTTGAGTTGGTAGAAGCCGCGCTCAATCGCGGGGAGGGTGGTGCTTAACTCATAAGTCCGCTCACCGATTTCCCGCACCTTGGCAGGCAGGCGCTGTTCCCGCTCCTCGTGCGTGGCGATGATCTCGGGTCGCGCCTCGGCACTTAGCGGATCGCGCGTCCAAACCTTGAGCGTGACTTGGCTCTCCCGGCCGGGAAGATGCGTCAGGCGGGTCGGTTCGAGAATGACCACATCGGGTTGGGAAAACTCAAAGTCATCGAAAAACACCACGGCCTTGCGCTCCATGTTGCGCGCGTAGATCTTTACATGGGTGGTATCGACATCGGCCCGGGCCACGGCTTGAACCCGCGTCCACTCTCCGTTGGCCAACAGCGATTGGTAGCCGTTGACCCCCGTCGTGTTCCGGCCCTCAGCATTGTAATACTCCAGCTTGATGGCGGCGCGGATACTGCCCCGACCCCCCTCACCGCCCTTCGCCCACCCGGTGAGGTAGTAGATCGCGCCCGGCTCGATCCCGTGGATCGTTTGAAAAAGCATGGTCGTCGGCCCTCCCCGTTCGCGGGGGATCGAAGTATCGAGCCTGAGGCTCCGCCTGCCTGAACGCGCCGCCTCCTCGGTTGCGGCGACTGCCCCGATCTCCCCAAGGCGCGCGGCAGGGAGGCTCCAGCGGGAGAGTCCGTCCTCAAAACCGGGGTTCTTCAGACGGGAGGGGGTTGCAGCTTCGAGGGGAGCCCACGCCAGCGCCAGCACACCCAGCCACGCCCCCCACCTCCGGGTGGCATGGCGGACTTGCAAGTTGGAGATGGGAAAAATCGCAACGTTGCGATTTTTTTTCGGAATGGCACTCATCAACGGAAGGGAATGGGAGGAGGTGATCGATCGTCGGTTGAAAAGGAGGTATCTGCACCGGTCACAGAACCACGAGGGTGCTGAAAGGTGAAAGCCTCCTCTCTTCAGGATTCGCAACGTAGCGAATTTTGGCTCCCTTGTCAACCCCCGTTCACGCGGGTGTGGGTTTCCGGCAGCCGTGGCCCCGGCAGCTCCGCAATCCGCAAACTGCGCCCTTGGCAGGGGCGGCGCTTGGGGTAGAGTGGTTTTCCCTTTTTCTCATGAGCCAGAAACCGCGCATCCCTGTCACCATCCTCACCGGCTTCCTCGGGGCCGGCAAGACCACGCTGCTCAACTACATCCTCAAGCAGCAGCATGGGTACAAATTTGCCGTCATCGTCAACGAAATCGGCGAGATCGGCATTGATGGCGGGCTGATCCAAAACGCGCAGGAAGAAATCGTGGAGATGAATAACGGGTGCGTCTGCTGCACCGTGCGCAAGGATCTGGTAAAGGGCATCCAGGGGCTGCTCAAGCGGGGTGGGTTTGATTATATCCTCATCGAGACTACCGGCATTGCCGACCCCGGCCCTGTCGCGCAGACGTTCCTCAACATCCCGCAGCTCCAGCAGTACGTGCAGCTCGACTCGATTATCACCGTTGTCGATGCCGAGCAGATCGGCAAGCAGATGGTCGAGAGCGAGACCGCGCGCGAGCAGGTGGCCATGGCCGACTTCCTTCTCCTTAACAAGACCGACCTCGTGGAGGAAGCCCGCCTCGCCGAGGTGGAGGCGGAGATCAACGCCATCAACCCTCACGCGCAGCTCTTCCGCACCAACCACTCGCAGGTCAACCTCAAGGAAGTGCTCGATATGGCCGCCTTCGATGTGGACCACAAGCTCTCGGTAGACCCGAAGTTCCTTGATGAACTCAACCACCGGCACCACTCCGAGATCACCTCGTGCTCGTTTACTTTTGAGCAACCCTTCAGCGTCGAGCGGTTCGAGCATTTTGTGCAGCAGCTCAGTGAGAACGCGAAGATCTTCCGCTCCAAGGGGTTTCTCTCCATCGCCGGGAACCCGCGGCGCGCCCTCTTCCATGGGGTGAACAACCGCTTCACCATCTTCTGGGACCGCCTTTGGGAAAAGGGCGAGCCACGCAAGAGCCAGCTCGTCTTTATCGGCAAAGAGGTGGATGAAGCCACCCTCCGTGCCGGGCTGGAAAAGTGCGTGGACGTGTAGAGCGTGTCTACGAATTTGAGTGAAAGGTGTTTAAGGGCCGCCTTTTTTGACCCTCAAAATAATTTCATCCACTTCTGCCCCGCCCTTGGTATTCCTTCGTTGGATGAGATGAAGGTTCGGAGCGAAAGCGGAAAGCTGTAGGGCGTCTCTGTGAGACGCCGTGGGGTTGGACTGCCGTCTCACAGAGACGGCCTACAGCTCACGTGTGATGGCATCCGGATGGACCTCGGATCGCGAGATTTTGATCTCTCTGCAACGCCCTCCGGCTTCCGCTGGAGCCCATGAGCTGGAGGGCTGCCGCACTTGTCCCCTCAGCCGCAAACCGGCTGGATAAATGCCGCGCCAAAATTAGCTTGCTCCTTTCTTTGAATTAGTTAATCATACGAATGATTAAACGACTCCCCGCGCCCGCCTTGCCATGATCAGCCAGAAGAAAATCGCTCAGATGCTCAACCTCAACCAATCGACGGTTTCCGTCGCGCTGCGGGGGGAGAGCGATGGGGGGACGATCAAAGTCTCGCCCGAGACGCGGCAGCTGGTGTTGGAGACGGCGCAGAAGCTTGGCTACCGGCAGAACCGGTACGCCTCGGTGCTCAAGTCGGGCAAGAGCCGCTTGATCGCCGTGGTCCATGGAGCGCTTTCGGCGGATTGGATCGACAAAACCCAAGCCGTCTGCGCGGCCGTGGAGGAGAGCGAGTACCTGCCGTGGAATATCGACTTTCTCCGCTACCGGAGCCGCCCCGAGGCGCTGACGGAGAAGCTCCTTGATCTCAAGGCAGAGGGGGTGATCGTCGCTTCCACGGTCTATTTTGATTTGAAGCCGCTCTTCAAGGCGGGCATCCCGGTGGTGGCGCTTCAGGCCCCCCGCTTGCGCAAGGTGCCATATATCGGCCCGGACAAGGTGGAGGGCTTCTACCAGGTGGCCAAGCATTTGGTGGAGCAGGGGTGCCGCCGTATTGTCGTGTGTGGTTCGGGCGAGCCGGAGCGGTTTGTCAAACAGCTCAAGGTCACGGCGGCCGAGGCGTTGATGGGCTTGGAAGAGTGCCTTGCCGAAGCGGGGATCGAGCCGCCTTTTCCCCCGTTGGTCATGCTCCCGCGGGATGCCAGCGAAATCCGCCGGGACGATTACGAAATGGGCCGCCTGCTTGCGAAGGAGGCCTTCAAGCACCGGCCGGATGCGCTCATGTTCAGCAACGACAGCAGCGCGCTGGGCGGGATGACGGCGTGCCGCGACGCGGGCCTGCGCATCCCGGAAGATATCTGTGTCACCGGTTTCAACAGCGAGCGGCAGGGGGAGTACGCTTGGATACCGCTCACCACCGTGGAGCAGCCGGTGCAGGCGATGGCCCACGAAGCCGTGGCAGCGTTGGTGCGCCAGATCGAAGACCCCGCTCTCCCCCGCCGGGCACACACTATTTTGCACCCGTGCCGCCTCATCCCCCGGCGCTCCAGCCTGCGGGCGCTGGGGCGTTCCTGAGTTTCCCCTTTATGCCAAACGTACCTCCCCCCCTCCGCATCCTGCCGCGCTGGCTGGCATGTGCTGCCGCTCTGCTGGCAGGCGCGCCGCTGGCCCCTGCCACGGGCGATCTTCCCGAAGACGTGCTTGATGAAATCAACGCCCTTGGCAAAAACGAGCTGACGCTGATCGCCCCCGGGCAGGAGCCCCCGGTGATTGTCCTTGGCAAAGATGCCTCCGAGGTTGAGAAGCACGCGGCGCAGGAGCTGGCCTCGCACCTCGAAGCCATCTCCGGCCAGCAACCAAAGATCCTTCACGAGCCCGAGGCCTCCGGAGCCGGGCGGTGGATCGCGATTGGCAAGACCTCCCTCAACGCCGAAGACCACGCTGCCACGCTGGAGCCTGAGCAATTCCTCATCGATATCCGCAAGGAGGGCGTCTCCATCCTCGGTGGGGGCGAGCCTCCGGTGCGCAGTGCGGCGGGCAAGACGTACCTGCGCGAGCGCGGCACACTCTATGGCGTCTACACCTTTTTGGAGAACCTTGGCGTGCGTTGGTACCGGCCTGAGCCGTGGGGGTGGCACATCCCCAAGCAGGAGACGGTGAAGCTGCGCATCGGCCGCACCCTCTCCAAGCCGCCCACCTTTGGCGGGCGCTCGGTGCTCACGGCGGGCGGGCGCGACCCTGCGGCGTTGGATCGGTGGGCCGTGCGCCTCAAGGCGAATGTCCGCATCCCCCCGCCTCGCGAGCCGCAGAATGCGATTGGGGGCTGGAAGCTCATCTCCCTCGGCCATGCCCACAGCGCCAAGATTATTCGCCCGGAGAAGTACCTCAAAGAGCACCCGGACTATTTCGCGCTCATCAATGGCCAGCGGGGCGATACCGGCTCGGGCCGCAGCCCACAGCTCTGCCTCGGCAACCCGGCGTTGCAGGAGGAATTTGCCCGCGTGGTGGTGGACGAGGCGACCCGGAACCCGCAGATCGAAGTCATCGCCGTGGACCCGGAGGATGGCACCCAGCTTGGCCGCCGCATGTGCTCCTGCCCGCTCTGCGTGGCGATGGATGACCCCCGCCACCCGGAGGAAATGGGCAACCGCGTCTTCGAGTTTACCAACCTCATCGCCCGCAAAGTGGCGCAAGCCGCCCCGCATGTGAAGCTTGGCCTCTACGCCTACAGCAAGCACACCGAAGCCCCGACCCGGGTGGCGAGCGTGGAGCCCAATGTCGTCATCGGGCTGGCCAACATCAATAGCTGGAACGACCTCAGCCGCAACCTGCACGACCCGCAGAGCCCGCAGAACCGGCGGTTTCTCGACCTTGTCAACCGGTGGAAGCAAGTCGCCAAAGGGCCGCTCTGGATGCGCGAGTACAGCCCCTACGGGTGGCCCGGGCCACTGCCGATGTACCGGCTCCTGCAAAAGCGCATTCAGGATTACCGCGACCTCGGCTTCCAGGGGATGATCTGGCGCAACGAGCCGAACCTCGGGCCGCAGGCGCTTCTCGTCTTCTTCAAAGCCAAGTTGCAGTGGGATGCCGACCTCGATCTCCCCGGCGAGCTGGCCCTCTACTACCGCAACTACTACGGCCCTGCCGCCGCCCCCATGCAAGCCTACCACGAGGCATGGATGGAGGCGCTGGAGACCTCGCGCATCTCCCGCCCCGATGGAAAGGAGACCGAAGACGGCGCCGGCCCGGGTATCTCCAGCGGGGGCCGGGGGATGCATGCCGTCTGCACGCCGGGGTTGATGAAGCGGCTCGGCGCATTTCTCGACGAAGCCGAAGCCAAAGCCCGGGGCGAAGCGCTCTACGAACGCCGCCTCAAAGGGGACCGCGCGGGGTATGAGTTTGCACGCCGCGTCAGCCACATCGTCTCTCTCAAGCTTACGGATGGGGTGGAAGAAAAGCACCCGCAGATCGAGCGCTTCCGCTACCTCAACTCTGCCGCCGCCACCCGCGAGTGGGGGGCGCTGGAGGCGTGGCTCGACGAAGTGCGCAAGGACGAAGACCAGATGTTCGGCCTTCGGGACGACCGGCCCGCAGCCGACTTCACCGCCCTCAAATACCTCCGCCGCGACGTGCTGCAAAACGGCCGCTACGTCGATTGGGATGAGCGCACCTTTCTTTCCACCCTCGGCTTCAACCTGCCTGAACCTTCCACCCCCAGATCCTCCCAACCCTGATGAAACCGTCGCTTCTCTTCGCAAGCCTTCTTATCCTCAACCCGCTAACGTCTGCCTGGAGCGCCGTGGTGGTGGAGCTCTCGGCCACCGCGCCGGGGAGCGCCGCCATCTCGCACCCGCTCATAGCGGGGGGGACGGAGGGCAACACCTCTGCTTACTACCGGTACAACCCGCAACCCACGGATACGGCCTACCGCAGCGCGGGGCAGGCCTTCCGCGTGGCCGAGAGCTTCACCATGGGAGCCATCACCTGGCAGGTGCTCAACTTCGCGGCGGGGGTGCCCGGCAAGGCCTTCACGATTGATATCTATGAAGTCAACGGCTTGACCAACGCCGCTACAAACAGCCCCGGGAGTGGGAAGCTTCTCGATAAACAGGCGGGGGTGCTCCCGGCCACGCTGGATGTCGCCAAGCCGTTCTACACCTTTACGCTGGAGCGGCCGATTGCATTCACCGGGGGGAAAGACTATGCCGTCGTTTTCTCCTTCACCGAGCCGACGTCGGCCACCACGGCAGTCGGGCATCTGCAGTTTGTAACGGTGGGCAACTCCGACAGCGTGCTCTCTCCCGCGCCGCGCCGTTGGCTCGACCAGGGGGGCGACTGGGTGACGATCGCGAAGAACCAGCAGATCTTCTACGTCCACGCGGTGCCCGAGCCCTCCGTAGCGGTGCTTGCAGTCGGCGCTCTGGCTCTGGCCGGGGCAGTTCTGAAACGCCGCCGGGGGTGATGCGATGAACCTCCGCCGCTCCCCCCGGGCCGCGTTTTCCCTCGCGGAGACGCTGCTTGCGCTTGCCCTCTTAATCGTGGCGGCGGCTCTCCTACTGGGCGGGCTGGGGCAGGCGCGTAAACGGAGCGCGGCGGTGCACTGCCTTGCCAACCTGCGCGCCATCGGAGCGGCCAGCCACGCCTATGCGCAGGAGCACCACCTGCGCCTGCCGCTACCGCGCGACGGGCAGGCCCGCGATGCGGATGGCGGCTTGCGCGGCCATTGGATGACGCGGCTCGCCCCTTACCTTCTCTCCGGCGTGAGGTACGACCCCGCCAAGGACCAGGTGACGAGCGGCGTGCTTCGCTGCCCATCGGGCGAGGCCGGGCGGAGCTTTGGCGATGAAGTGCGGCTCAAGGAAGGGTTTCGCTCCACCGATTACACGCCGATCATCATCAGCGGCAAAGACCTTTATACTTACTCGATCGACCTCGCCCGCAGCGTCATCTTCGTTGAGAAAGACCGGTACGAGGGGGGGAACCTCTTCCCCTCGGGCCGGGAGTCGCACTTCAACCTCTTTATCACCGATGCGTTGCGCAAGCGGCACGGGGAGGATGGCGTCAACGTCCTTTACGGAGATGGCCGCGCCGCCTATCTGCTGCACCCCCGGGCGGAGACGCTCATCATCGTCGAACGGTAGTTACAAACCACCCTATGCCCGCCCAGCCCCTTCCTGTCGATATCGGCTCCCGCCGCGAGCTGTTGCTTGATGAGCACCTCATCGCCCACCATTCCCTCGCCTTTCGCCTCCACCACCCGGTGGCTCGCGAGGGGGTCGAAGGGCTTGCCGACCCGTACGGCTGCTCCTACCGCTACGCCACCGTGCTGCGCGTGGAAGGCGGCTACCGGCTCTACTACGCGCTGGTAGATCGGCGGCGGGTGGATGGCGTGATGACCGGCGGGCCCGAGCGCATCGTCGTCGCCTTCAGCCCGGATGGGCTTTGCTGGGAGCAACCTGTGCTCGGCCTCTTTGACTACCGGGGCAGCTGGGAGAACAACATCGTCTGGATGGAGGACAACGAGGCTCACCGCTTCGGCGTGGGTGGCTTCTCCCCGTTTCTCGATACCAACCCGGCTTGCCCGCCCGAGCACCGCTACAAGGCCGTGGCCGAAGCCGGGCCACTGGGCAAAGCGGCGCTCGGTGGCAACGGGCTGGTGGCGCTCGCCTCGCCCGATGGGCTGCGGTGGGAGATGTTGCAGCGCGAACGCATCGTCACCCCCGGGCCGGAGGCGAGCGGGTTTGACTCCCAGAACCTTGCTTTCTGGGATGCCGCGCGGGGCGAGTACCGCCTCTACCGCCGCGCCTCCTACCGCGAAGGACCGGGCGGCAGCATCCACCGCGAAGTGCTCACGGCCACCTCGCGCGATTTTCTCTCATGGAGCGAGCCGCAGCGGATCTCCGCGCCCGGCGCGCCCCCCGTGCAGCTTTATACCAATAACGTCCGCCCTTACTTCCGGGCGCCGCATCTCTACCTCGGATTTCCGGCGCGGTATGTGGAGCGCCGGTGGAGCGCGGCGTACGAAGACCTCCCCGAGCCCGAGCGGCGCAAGGCGCTTATCCGCAACGCCGGGGCCGAGCCCAAAGAGAGCGACCCGACCGGCGCGGGCGGACAACGCATTGGCACTGCATTGACGGACACGCTCTTCATGCACAGCCGCGATGGAGCCACCTTCCACCGCTGGGGGGAGGCCTTCATCCCGCCCGGGCTCTGCACGCGGGAGAACTGGTTTTACGCCGACAACTTTGCCGCGTGGGGAATGGCCACGACGCCTTCTCAGCGCGACGCCGCCGTGCCGGAGCTTTCCTTCTACCTCAGCGAAGCCAGCCGCCGCCCCGGGCTCCCCAACCGCTGCCGCCGCTACACCTTGCGCATGGATGGCTTTGCCTCCGCATGGGCCGATGCGCGCGGGGGCGAGCTGACCACCGTGCCGCTTCGGTTTGAGGGGGCGCAGCTCTACGTCAACTTCGCCGCTTCAGCCGCCGGGAGCGTGCGCGTGGAGCTGCAGGACGCCTCCGGAGCCCCGCTCCCCGGCTACGGGCTGGAGGAGGGCGTGGAGCTGCTGGGCGATGATCTCGACCGCGCCGTCCGCTGGCGGAGCGGGCCAAGCGTGGCGGCGCTGGCGGGCCGGGCGGTGCGCGTGCGCTTTGTGCTGGTGGAGGCCGACCTCTTCGCCTTTCAGTTTCGGTAAGCGGGGCGCCCTACTCCACTGCCGAGGCGATACCCCAGAAGAAGCGGCGGCTGCGGCCGGTGAAGTCTTCCCGGGTGAGGGCTTCGATGTGGCCGTCGAAAAAGACGGTGTTTTGGCGGCCTTGGTGGATGCCGAGATCGTAGTCCGTCGTGGTGAAGGTGGGCTTCATGTACGTGGGTAGCGAGGGGCCTTTGCGGATGCAGCCATCTGCAAAGAGCCAGGTGCGCGCGGGCGAGGGGAGGTTGCCCAGCCGCCCGAAGAAGTGGGGCGAGGCGGGGGCGCGGTCGGCAGGCAGCTCGTCGAGGTTCTCCGGCTCATCCAAGTGGGCGTAGTAGTTTGCCACGTAGGCGCGGTTGAGGTAGCTGGGGAAGAGCGTCGGGTAGCGTTGCTTCACCGCAGGGCAGGTAAAGGCGGAGTCGACGAGAAACTCGGGCGCGTTGATCTTGGAGTTGGCGCTCTCGATGCCCACATAGTCTCGAAAGCCCGGTTTATCCGCCCGCCAGCTCGGGTTGGTGAAGTGTTTGGAGGGCAGGAGCGTGCCGCCGCGCTCCTGCATGAAGCGGAGCGCCCCTACGGCGAGAGTGCGCAGGTTTTGCGTGCAGCGGGTGTTGGCGGCGTGGGCGCGCGCGGAGGCAGCACCGCTGTAGAGCAGCGCCAGCAAAACGGCCAGCACCGCGATGGCGGCCAGCAGCTCCATCACGGTAAAGCCTCTGCTATTGCGGGGTGAAGGTAAGCTCATGGAGGGCGATGGTTCGGTTAGCCGCCTCACCTTTGATGCCGAAGGCGAGCGATCTCACGGCGGCGGTGTTGAAGAAGGGGAGCGGCCCGGGGGCCAGCGGCTTCCCGTTGGCCTGGAGGGTGGCCTCCCCAGTGGTAAAATCAAGAAGCACTTCCAGCTCCACCGGCTCGCCCGGGGTGCCGACATCGGCCAGCGGCGTGGCTTCCGCGTTGCCATGGTGGCTGGTGGAGGCTTTGCCACTGGGGCCGATCTGGAGGTAAAAGATCACCTCGCGCCCCTCGCGCAGGGTGATCGAGACATTGCCGCGCTGGTCGGTGCTTGCGGAGAGGAAGCGGGCCTTGAGCTTCCAGCGGCCTTC
Source organism: Chthoniobacteraceae bacterium (assembly GCA_037189965.1). Lineage (GTDB taxonomy): Bacteria > Verrucomicrobiota > Verrucomicrobiia > Chthoniobacterales > Chthoniobacteraceae > DATMFV01. The sequence goes on from JBBCKB010000007.1 coordinate 31,015, forward strand.
GCGGGGGCGGTCGGCCTCGGCAAAGAGGTACTCCAGGTAGCACGACTCGCCGGAGCGGCTTTTCTCCAGCACCACGCAGGGGCCGGGTAGCGTCGCGCGGTCGTTGGAGAAGCTTTCTGCCACGTAGATGCGGTTATCCCCCGAGGTGAAGAGGCGGCTCGGGAGCGAGAGCGGCGGCGCGGCTTCGGGCCGGGTGGGGAGCGCTTCTCCCGGGGCGACGCCGGTGAGGTCGAGCTTTAGGAGGGGCAGCTCTTCGGCCCGGGCGGGAGCAAAGGCGCAGAAGGTGGCGGCGGTAAGGAGGAGGAGGAGCGGTTTCATCATCAGTTCCACGGTTGCTGCTTGCCGAGGTAGTCGTTGAGCTCGGGGTGGGTGTCAAACTCATCCTGCCAGCTCACGGGGCGGGGGCGCTTGTCGGAGCCGGTGGCCTCGCGCGCTTCCAGCGTGGCGGCGAGCGCGGGGTTCCAGACGGTGTCTTTGGGAAGCGCGGCGGTGGTGTAGGGGGCCCAGTTCATCCAGAAGAACGTCATCGGCACGCTCCCGGCGAGGTGGCCGCTCGGGCCGCTCCAGTGGGCGGGGTTGTGGGTGGTGGGTTGGTAGAGCAGCGGCGCGCCGCCTTGGGAGAGGTAGGTTTGCAAAAAGGCGCGGTACGGCTCCGGGTCTTGCGCGTGCTGCGCGGCGAAGGCGATGGCAGGCCAGAAGATCTCGCCGCCGCTCACCTTGCCGCTTTGGTAGCGGGCAACGAGCGCTTGGTCGGCCAGTGCGGCGTTGGCAAACTGCACAAGGGCGTTGCGAATCGCTTCGTCCCCCGTGGTTTGCTGGTACTCCAGCAAGGCATGGAGGCCGCCAAAGGCGTGGAAAAACATCGAGCCGCTATTGAGCATGCGCGCCGGGGCCTCGGCCTCGGGCCCGGGGAAGCGGAGGACCGGCTCGACATAGAGCCCCTCCGGCGAGAGGAAGGCATGGGTGTAGCGCCGCAGGGTTTCCGCCTCGGTGGGCGAGCCGCTCAGCTCCCAATGGAAGAAGAGCCCGCCGAGCCGCCCGCTGTGTGCGGCATCCACATCCACCGGCTTTTTCGAGTAGACCTCGCGGTAGAGCTTTTCAATCACCTCGCGCGACCTCGGCTCGCCGCTCAGGAAGTAGTGGAGCCGGTATTCGGTGATCGTGGTCTGCCGCTCCTCGTGGTTGCCGCAGCTCCATGGTTGTACCCCGTGGCGGGTGCCCCCCCCAAGCCAGCGCCCGGCGTGGCGGGTGACGACATCGCGCGAGCGCCGTGCCATCGCCTCTGCGGCGAAGTAGACGACGCGGTTGCCGTGGCGCAGGTACTCGTGCTGGAGGAAGAGTCCGGGGAGGCCCTCGGTGTTGCTCCACCCCCAGCGGCCATTGTCGTAGGCCCAGTCGTTGGGGGGCTGGTAGTCGAGCTGGCGTACCGTGCGCGCGGGCCGGGGCGCGCCCGGTTTTTTGGAAGGGGGGTTGCGCACGAGGGCGGCAAGCGTCTCGGGCTTGGCGATCCACCCGTAGCCGCCCCGGAAGAGGTGGCGGAAGTCCCCAAAATCCCACTTCCCGTACCAGAGGTTGCGCTCGCGGTGCCAGAGCCAGAACTGGGTGAACCGCGTCCACGCTTCCCACGCACGAGGCCAGGCCTCGGCGCTGGCGGTGGGGAGGATCACGCGCGTGGCCGCGTACTCCGGTAGCCCGGCGTAGAGGAGCGGAGGGCTCTGGAAATCCGCCACCCGAGCCTCGGCCTCCGCCTCGGGCGCGAAGGAAAGGAGCCACTCCGCACTGCGCGAGATGCCGACAAACGGGTCTTGCGGGTAAAACTTCGTCTCCACCCAGTCGTCCTCGGGGCCGACGGATTCGCCTTGGCCCCGGTGCGGGTAGTTGGAGTAGCGGCGCACATCCATCGGCCCGGCGGCTTCGGGCCAGAAGTCGAGCCGGAGGCGGCCTTCCTCCAGCGCCACGGCATTGGGGGCCTGTTGCCAGAAGTCGCGGATCGCAGCGACCACACGTGCGTCGTTTGCTTCAGCCTCTACCCAACCGGGGAGCCGCCCGCCAAACCGGGGGGGCTGGCCGGGTTGCCGCAGCTCGGAGTGGACCGGCGTGAGCTGCACCAGCTCGCCCGGGCCGCGCGGGGCCTCGGGGAAGCCGGAGAACCGGCCTTCACCGGGCGAAGCCAGCGCCAGATCGACTCCGAGCCGGGTGAGAAAGGTGCGGCGCGGGTCTTTGAAGAGGAACTCCGTGCTTTGGGTGACGCGCAACTCCGGCCGCCCGGCCATGCACTCCACGCGCAGGATGATGCGTGTGGGCTCCGCGCCGGTCGTCACCCCCTCCAGGCGGATGACGGCTCGCAGCGGCCCCGCCTCCTCCAGTGTGACGCGCTCGGCCTTCCACGCGCACCGCTCCTCTTTGCCGCCGCGCGGCTCGCGCTCAAAGGGGAGGACGGCCTCGGGCCCTTGCCGGTAGATGGCCCAGACCTGCGGCCCCGCGTCGGTGCGGAGCTGCTCTTTGCCGTTGAAGGTAAGCGAGCGCAGCCACGTCTCCCCCGGGCCGAGGGTAAGGGCCAGCGGCCCGTTGCGAAGGGAGATCGTGCCGCCCTCTTCCTCACGCGCTTCGAGCCCGGCTTTTGGCAGGAGCGGCTCGCCGGGGCGGATGCGTACGGGGAGGAAGCGCCCGTCGCGCAAGCTCACGCGCGGCGGCTCGCAAGTGGCGGTGGCAAGGGCGGGGTCTGCCGGGAAGGTCAGAAGCGCCCACTTCACCGAGCCATCGGGCCACCGGGCGAGCGCGCGCGATTGCGAGGGGACGGCTTTGCCCGCCACCTCCACACGCAGCGCCGCCGCATCGCGCACGGCCCCGGCGGCAAAGGGGGTGCCGCCGCTGACCATTTGCACCCCGCCCGGAAGCGGCGTGGTGCGCAGCCATGCGGGCTCCTCGAGCACGGCCTCGGGCGGTACGGCAGCGGCTGGCTTCGCGGGGCCTCCGAGGCGCGCGCGCAGGGCAAGCGTGGCGGCTTCGCTGGAGGTGGCGTGCAGCGTAAAGGTGTGGGGCCGCCCCAGCACCCGCTGCGCCGGGGTGGGTGCAAACGCGCGGGAGTGGAGGGCGACTTCCAACGCGCCCGGGCCCGCCGCATCCACCCGCAGGCTCATCGGGGCTTGGGCAGCAAGAGCGGGAGCTTCCAGCGTGACGCCGCCCTTGCGGTCGAAAAGTTGCACCCATGGCGCGGCGGCTTCGCCCTGCTGCATGACGAGCGGCGCGGTGGTCGTGCTCTCGCTCTTCCAAAGGCGGAAGGCGCGGGGCCCAAGCTGGTCGAGCCCGAAGTAGCGCCATTCATTGCGATCGGGCCGGGGGAGGAGGTGGCCCGGCGAGTCGATCATAAATTGGTAGAAGTAGCGGGTCTCCCACTCCATGTCGTGCTCCCCCCGGAAGGCGACTTTCTTGCGCGGCTGCAAGGCGAGCGGCAGCTTCCAGGTAAAGGCGGCAAGCGGCTCCGCGTTTGCTTTAGCTGGCTCGGTCTCCACCTGTACGCCGAGCTTGGCCCCGGCTTCCTCCACGGTGTAGCGCAGCCGCGCGGGGAGGTCGGGCCTGTCGCTGCCACGCAACACCCCTTCCACCACGATGCTGCCCGGCTCGGCCCGGTGCGAGGTGGCTTCAAACCGGGCCACGGCCCCGTCGGCATGCTCCAGCAGCAAAGGCGAAGCGGGCTCCCCCGCTACGAGCGCCTTGCCATCGACCACCCAGCGGGTGAGCTGCCCGGTGCGCGCGGTGTCGATCTCGACCTCCCCGCGCGCGCCTTCAAAGCGCCAGTGGGGCTGGGCGAGGGCGAGCGTGGGGAGCAGCGCGGCAAGGCTAAGGAGAGGGCGGAAGAGCGTCATTTCTGGGTGGCGGTTTGGAGGTCGTCGCGGAGGGCGCGGGGGCGGCGGCTGCGGATCTCCAGCGTGTCGCGAGTGATGCCAAGCAGGGCTTCATAGTCGCTCCCGGGGCGGGGGGCACGTGCGGTGGCAGGGCCGCCGGTGGGGAGTTTCTGGGGGAATACCTCGCCCAGGGTGCGGGCCTCCGCAAGCACCGACACGCGCACCCCCTCGGCATTGGGGTGGATGTTGGTAAACCACGACTTCCCATCGGCCACGTGGGCGGCATCCTGGCTGGCGTCGAGCACGTAGACGCCGCGCTCGCCGCTGCGTCGGATGCGCAAGTCCCAGTTGCCAGCGGCGGTAGCCTCCTTCATGGCGAGGTTTACATCGCAGAACGGCAAGCCGCGTTCCTGAGCCACTTGCCGGGCCTGCTCCCAGTACGGGTTGAGGAAGCGGTTGCGGTCTGCGGTGAAGTGCTCCGGGTCTGCATAGACCCCGCTTTGGAGGATGAAGTGCGCCTTCGGGTAGTCGGCATGGAGCAGGTCGATGAGCTTGCGCAACTGGCCGCCAAACTCCTGCGGGGAGTAGCGCTTCTCGTCGTTGATGCCGTAGCGGATCAGGAAAACATCGGCCCCGGGCGTGGCTTGGCGCTCTTTTTCGTAAGTGCCGTTGAGCAGGAAGCGGCCGATGAAGTCGCCATTGTCGGCCCAGTTGATGACTTCCGCCGCCCCTGCGCCATACTGCTCATCAAGCTTCTTCTGGAGCACGGCGGCGTGCCGCTGCGGAGCGGGCAGGTAGCTGGTGATCACCGTGCTATCGCCCAGTAAAACCACGCGCGAAGGGGGTGGCCCTTCGGCCAAAAGAGGGGTGCCGAGGGTGCTAAAACAGAGCGCGAGAATCAGGCAGGCCAATCGCATAGGAGGGGTAGAAAAGCGGGGGGTGCGGATTACGCTTTACAAAGCCATTGAATTAACGTTAGTTCAAGTCTTTTCTGAAACCCTATGAAAGCTCTCCCCATCTTCGCACTTCTCACCCTTTCGTTGGCCCCACTGCACGCCCAGCAGGCTTGGACGGGCGCGGTTGATTCCGCCTGGGGTACGGCGGGCAACTGGAGCCCTTCTGGTATTCCCAGTAGCGGGGTGCTCACCTTTGGCGCAGCCAGTGGCTATACCGTGAATTTGGGCGGGGTGGCCCGGTCGTTGGGGGGGCTGGTTCTCAACTCCAGCTCGGCCTACAGCTTTGCCTCCGGCGGTGCTTCGGGGAGCTTGCAGTTTGCAACCGCAACGGGGATCACGCAGAGCGGCAGCGGTGCGGTGGATTTTGCGAATAATATTTCGTTCTTAGGCTCCTCCAACCGCAACATTGGGGGCAACGGCACCGGGACAATGACGTTTTCGGGCGTGCTCTCGCGCTCTTCCGGGCAGCTTCTATTTGATGGGGCCTTCGAGACGGTGTTTGCCGGAGCGGCAGTCAATACATTGGGGAGCGGCGCTATCGTTATCGGTGGGGCGAGTGCGGGGAACCACTCCACGGTGACGCTTTCGCGCACGACCACCGCGGCTCAGAACGCGGTATTGGGGACGGGCTTGGTCACCCTTAGCAACGGCACGCTCAAGATTACCGATACGGATCTGACGCTTGCCAATGATCTCCGGGTCGGTAGTGGCGATGGGATCATCCAGACCGGCCGCCTCTTTACGCTCAATGGCGCGCTCAGGGTCAACGGCTCCCGCACGCTAACGTGGAGCAATACGCAGAAGGCCATCGTCAATGGCGATGTCACTACCGAGAACAGCGGCAGCGCCGGCACGCGGATCTTTACTTTCGCCGGTACGGGGGATGTTGATTTCAACGGAGACATCGTCCAGCCCGAGACGGAAACGGGGCGGGTGGTAGCGATTAACAAAACCGGCTCGGGGGTCTTCCGCTTCAATGGCGATAGCGCCTACACCGGCAGCACGTCTGTATCGGCGGGGAGCCTCCTCATCAATGGCACCGGCGGCGGGCAGGGGAGCTACAGCATCACCGGGAGCGGCACGCTCGGCGGGCTCGGCACGGTGGGCCTTGCCACCACGGCTACCCTCTCGCTCAACAGCGCGACGGCTCGCCTCGCACCGGGAGATGGCAGCATCGGGACGTTGACGATCGACGGCGGCGGCACGAATGCCACGGCCGGGCTGCTCCTCAATGCGGGGGAACTCGTCTTCGACATCACCGGGCTTTCGAGCGACACGATTGTGCTCACCAACTTCGCCGTTGGCGCGGGCCAAGGCTCCTCCACGGCGGGGGTCGGCGGGCTTTCGGTTACCTTCAATGGCACCGCGGGGAGTGTTGCCACGTATGAGCTGATCCGCTTTGCCTCTGCTCCTGGCATCGCAGTAGATCGCTTTGCGCTTTCCGCCGAAGCTTTGGCTGCCGGTTGGGTGGGGAGCTTCGCCTACCAGGGCAACTCGCTCGTCTTTGAAGCCGTGCCCGAGCCGGGTAGCTGGGCGCTGCTCGTAGGGGCGGCTGGCCTCTGGGGCATCTACCGCCGCCGCCGTTAGACCGTTTGAAGGTTTGGTGCGAGAGTCGGGAATTGTAGGGCGTTTCTGTGAAACGCCATGGGGTTGGCCTGCCGTCTCACAGAGACGGCCTACAGTTCCCGCTTCGCGGGCATCCTGTCGGGATCAGCTTAACGTGGCAATGTTAGGCGTGCCCGGCTCCGCACGACTCCCTCACCACCAGGGGTGAGGGAAGGCGGATGAGGTGGTCTTCCGGCCCCAGCGGCTTGCCATCGATCATCTGCCGCAGGAGACGCAGGATGGTCTCTGCCTCGCCGGGCTGGGGTCGGGTGTCGATGGTCGTCAGCGGAGGGTCGAGGTAGGGGGTGATCTCCAGATTCCCAAACCCGGTGATGGCGATCTCCTCCGGCACGCGAATGCCTTGCCGGTGGCACTCCAGACGCGCACCCACGGCAAACTGGTCGTTACTGCACAAGAGGGCGTCGGGCCGGGGGCTCCACGAGAGCGCCTCGCGGGTGGCGAGCATCCCTTCGCGGTAGTAGTCGAGGTTTCCGGGAGGGCGCTCCGCCATGCGGATGCGGCCAACCAGCGAGCCCCGCTTCCCCCGCCAGGCGGCAGGGGTGAGCGCGCCGCCGAGTTGGACAATCGTTCGTTCAAACCCTAAAAGACGCTCTTTGATCATCCACGCCGAGGGGTGGTTGTGGTCCACCGCAGGCCAGCGACTCAGCAGGGCGAGCCGCTTGCGCCCGAGCCCGGCAAGGTGGGTGATGAGCTCCTGCATGGAGGCCACCACATCCGAGCGCACGTGGGGGTACCCTTCCACCGGGGTGCCGTTATAAGCGACCAGCGGGATGCCCCGCTCCCCCAGCTCCGCGATAAGAGCGGGGGGGATATAGAGGTTGGGCATGACGAGCACGATCCCCTCCACCCGTGCATCGAGCAGCGGGCCAAATGCCTGGGCGGCGCTGTCGCGAAACCATTTGGCGTTTTGGGCGAGAAAGGCGACCCCCTCCTCCGAACAATGCCGCGCCAGCCTCAGCGACCGGGTGATGGCGATCTCGGAAACGCCAAACTCGACGATGCCGATAATCCCCGAGCGCCGCCGCCGGATGATCTGCGCATGCCGGTTGGGCCGGTAGTGGAGCTCGCGGGCGATGCGGCGGATGCGCTCCGCCGTCTCCGCGCTCACGCGGGTGCCGCTGCGGCTCGATTCGGAAAGGACGGCCGAGACCGTGGCCTCGTGGACGCCAGCCTGACGTGCGATTTCTTTGAGGCCGACGGTTTTTTTCATGCAGGAGGAAGCTGGCACGCAGTCTATCCGAAGCGGGGCTCCTTCGTAAAGCTCTGCTCTTTTTTTCCCGATACGAAAGCGGTACGCTGGCGGGGAGACGATGATCACGCCCGAACTCCTCATTACCGCTTACACGCAAGGGGCCTTCCCCATGGCGATGGAGGGGGGCGAGATCGGCTGGTTCTCGCCCGACCCGCGCGGCATCCTGCCGCTGGAGGGCTTCCACACGCCGCACGGGCTCGCACGGCGGCTGCGCAAGAGCCCGTTTACGCTCCGCATCAACACCGCGTTTGAGGAGGTGATGCGCGGGTGCGCCGCGCGTGAAGAGACGTGGATTGATGAGCGCATCCTCACCGCCTACTGCGACCTCCACGCGCGAGGGCTGGCGCACTCGGTGGAGGCGTGGAGCCCGCGCGGGCTGGTAGGTGGGCTCTATGGCGTGGCGCTGGGGGGGGCGTTTTTTGGGGAGTCGATGTTCTCGCGCGAGACGGATGCTTCCAAGGTGGCGCTCCACACCCTCGTGCAGCGGTTGCTGCGGCGCGGCTATACACTGCTCGATACGCAGTGGAGCACGCCGCACCTGGCCACCTTTGGCGGCGTGGAGATCCCCCGGCGCGAGTACCTGCGCCGTCTGCGCGCCGCGCTGGCGGTAGGAACCACTTTCGCCTGAGGCCGGAGTGTGCTATCCGTACCGCCGCACCCCGATCTCTCTCATGCGAATTTCCCGATTCCTACCTCTCTTCGGCGCGGCCCTGTTGGCCTGCGGCACGGCCTGGGCCGATGATGCCGTGCGCACCGCGCAGGAGACGCTGCGCGACTTGGGCTTCTACAACGGCGAGGCCAACGGCCAGAACGATGCCGCCACGCAAGGGGCGATCCGCCGGTTCCAGATGTTCAAAGGGCTCGCGGCCTCGGGCACGCTGGATGCCGCCACCACCAAGGCGCTCCACGAAGAGGCGCTGGCCGTGCCCGCTGCGGCGAGCCCGGCACAGGCCAGCACGCCGCCTCCCGCCTCCACGCAGGAGGAGGACCGCGCATTTCTCGACGATCGCGCCCCCGCGGCACCCTCCTCCGCCCCCATCCCTTCCGGGGAGGTGCCCTATGCCGTCTTCTACCGCGATACCCCGTACGCCAACGCCCCTGGCGCCGTGCAGCACGAGACGCTGCGGCGCGCGCAGGCGCAGTTGGCCCGCGCCGGGCTCTACGAGGCGGATCTTGATGGGCGCACCGGCCCACGCACGGAGGAAGCCCTCATCCGTTACCAAAGCCGCAGCAGCCTGCCGCGCACCGGCCGCCTGGATATGGAGACGCTTGCGAGGCTGGGCCTCCTCCCCGGCGGCAGCGGCCAGCGTGCCGCCACCTCCCGGCCTGCACCTCGGCAGGGAAGCACGCGCGACAAGCTCTACTACGGGCGGGTACCAAAGGCCGAGGCCGGGGCCGTGCCGCGTGGGATTCGGATGGATTAGGTTGTGTGAACGAATTTTCCGAAAACGGCTCAAAGCCGCTTTTTGGCCCATTTTTCTCAATTCGTGAACACAACCTAGCCGCGCATTTTTCCGCTTGCCCGTGGGTGGCAGGACGTGTAACCATTTGGTTACTTTTCCATGAGCGCACCGAATCTTCCCCTGCCGTGTCCCACCGATCAGCTCGACGCCTTTCTTGCCCGCCCCACCGCCGGGGTGCTGGAGACGCTCTCTCGCGTGGAGGGCGATGTCATGGTGCTCGGGGCCGGTGGCAAAATGGGGGGCACCCTCTCGTTGATGCTGCGCGATGGGTTGCAGGGGCGTGGCAAGGTGCTTGCCGTCTCGCGTTTCTCCAACCCCGAGGCTCGCGCCACCTTCGAGGGCGAGGGGATGGAGGCAATCTCGTGCGACTTGCTCGACCGCGACGCTGTGCAGGCGCTGCCCGATGTGCGCACCGTCTTTTACCTCGCGGGGCAGAAGTTTGGCACCGCTTCCGCCCCGGAGTTGACTTGGGCGATGAATGCCGTCGTCCCCGCGCATGTGGCCGAGAAGTTCCGCAACTCGAAGATCGTCGCCTTCTCCACCGGGTGCGTGTACCCGTTTGTCTCGCTCGCTTCGGGCGGCTCGCGGGAGGAAGACACCATTGCCCCCGTGGGCGACTATGCCAACTCGTGCGTCGCCCGGGAGCGCATCTTCGGCTACTACTCCAAGAAGTATGGCAACCCGGTCTGCCTCTACCGGCTCAACTACGCCGTGGAGCCGCGCTACGGCGTGGTGGTCGATCTCGCGCAGAAAATCCTCGCCGGAGAGGAGATCGACGTGACGATGGGCTACGTAAACCTTATCTGGCAGCGCGACGCCGTGGCCCGCGCCATCCAGTGTCTCGACGTAGCGGCCTCGCCCGCTTCGGTCATGAACATCACCGGCCCGGAGACGATCTCCGTGCGGCATTTGGCCCAGCGCATCGGCCGGGCGCTGGGGCGCGAAGTCAAGATCGTGGGCGAAGAGGCCCCCACCGCGTGGTTGAATAACGCGGGCCGCTCCTTCCAGCTCTGGGGCTACCCGGAGACTTCGACCGACGAGGTGATCGACTGGGTGGCCGCCTGGCTCCAGCAGGGGGGAGATACCCTCAACAAGCCGACTCATTTTGAAACCCGCTCTGGCACTTACTAAAACGCCCTACCCCTCCTTTTACCCATGAATCTCCGCGCTCACCTCTTCGAAGGCCACGCCATCCCCGCCCAGCCTCTGGCGTTGGATGCCGCCCGCAAACTTTCTGAAAAACACCAGTGTGCCCTGACGCGCTACTATGTCGCCGCCGGGACGGGCGGGCTCGCCGTCGCCGTCCACTCCACGCAGTTTGAGATCCGCGAGCACGGGCTGATGGAGCCGGTGCTGGAGCTGGCCTCGCGCACGATTGATGAGGAGCTGGCCAAAGCGCCGCGCCCTTACATCAAGATCGCCGGGGCCTGTGGCCGCACCCCGCAGGCGCTCGCCGAAGCCGAGCTGGCGCTCAAGCATGGCTACCAAGCCTCTCTCCTGAGCCTCGCCGCGTGGAAAGGCGAGGAGGAAGACGCCATTCTGGAGCATGTGCGCACTGTGGCAGGGGTGATCCCCATCATCGGCTTCTATTTGCAGCCCTCGGTGGGTGGACGCATTTTCAGCTACAGCTTCTGGCGTAAGTTTGCGGAGATCGAGAACGTTATCGCCATCAAGATCGCTCCGTTTAACCGCTACCAGACGATCGACGTCGTGCGGGCCGTTTCCGACGCCGGGCGCGAGGACATTGCCCTCTACACGGGGAATGACGACACCATCGTCACCGACTTGCTCACCCCTTTCCGGTTTGAAGGGCGCACCCGCCGCATTGTCGGCGGCCTGTTGGGGCACTGGGGCGTGTGGACGCAGAAATCCGTCGCGCTGCTCAACGACATCAAAGCCCTGGGCGATGGCCCGGTGGAGCGCGAGTGGTTTGCCCGCGCAACGGAGGTGACGGATATGAACGCCGCGCTCTTCGATCCCGCGCACGGGTTTGCCGGGTGTATCCCCGGTATTCTCGAAGTGCTGCGGCGGCAGGGGCTGGTGCCGACGATCAACTGCCTCAACCCGCACGAGGTCCTCTCGCCCGGACAGGCGGATGAGTTGACGCGCGTTTCCAAAGCCTACCCGCACTTGGTGGATGACGACTTTGTCGCCGCCCACCTCGACGAGTGGCTGCGGTAAGCGGCTCGCTCGCTTTACTCCGGAGGCGGCGTTGCCGTAAAGTGGTGGTCACTTATGACTGCCATCCGCATCGCCGCCATCCTCGGGTTTCTAGCCGTCACATTGGGAGCCTTCGGGGCTCACGGGTTGGAGAATACGCTCAAGGCCAACGGCCGCATGGAGACATGGCAGACGGCGGTGCTCTACCACATGGTGCACGCCGTGGTCATGTTGGCGGTGGCCTTCCAGCTTTCTGGCTCGGGGGGCGGAGCGGCTTCACCCGCGTTCTGGCTCTTCGGAGTCGGCATCCTCATCTTTAGCGGCACGCTCTACCTCCTTTCGCTGACGAATGTGAAGTGGCTCGGGGCCATCACCCCCATCGGCGGCCTCTTCCTGCTCGCGGGGTGGCTCTACCTCGCCCTCAAAGGGGTGAAATAGCCGGGCGAAACCGAGGCCATGCTCATCCTCTACACTACTGAAGACGGGCGGGTGCAGATCCAGCTTCGTGCGGAGGCCGAGACGGTGTGGCTCACGCAGTTGGAGATGGCGGCGCTCTTCGACGCCACGAAGCAGAATATTTCGCTTCACTTGAAGAACCTCTTCGAGGAGGGGGAGTTAATTGAGCATGCAACTGTCAAGGAATCCTTGACAGTTCAAATCGAAGGGGCGCGTGAAGTTCGGCGGCCGGTGGTTCTCTATAACCTCGAGGCCATCCTTGCCGTTGGCTACCGGGTTCGGTCGCCGAGGGGCGCGCAGTTTCGGCGATGGGCAAGCTCGGTCTTGCGGGAGTACCTCCTTAAAGGCTTCGTCATGGATGATGATCGCCTCAAAAACCTAGATGGGCGGCCCGCGTCCACCGCAGCATAGAGATGGACGCCTCAAGGATGTGGCGCAGGGTGCGTTCCGTAAAGTGAAGGCCCAAGGCATCTGGTTCGGCCTCCATGGCGCAGCGGAGTCCAACACCTCGGACGACACGGAGGTCGTCCCTCCAAGGCGCTGCCGCGCCTTTGTGGTTTCTCCATAACTCTGGCATCATGCGCCCAGGGGGGGCTGGGGCAAGAAAACGCTTGCCATTTCCAGTGGCCCCCCTATTTTTCCCACCCCATGCCAAAGCCAATCGCACGTCGCAAGACGAAGAAGGCCGTGGCCAAACGCTTCAAAATCACCGGGACTGGCAAGGTGCTCCGTGCACAAGCCTCCCGCCGCCACTTGCTGCAAAGCAAGAGCGCCAAGCGCAAGCGCCAGCTTGCCAAGAGCGCGCTGGTAGACGTAAGCGATCTGGCCCGGATCAAGGAAAACCTGCCGTTCGCGTAAAAGCTGGTCCCCTCATACGGTACCAGCCCCGCGCAAACGGCGCATCTGCCCTCCTGGCCTCAAATGAAGAGGCCGTATCAGCGAGCGAGGTCGGGTAGATGTCTCCAACACCAAGTAACAGCACGCTGAAAGAAAGAGATTAACCATGCCAAGAGCAACAAACGCACCCGCTAGCCGCGAACGCCGCAAGCGCATGCTCGACAAGGCCAAGGGCTTCCGTGGCCGTCGTTCCAAACTGTTCCGCTACGCGAAAAACGCGATCATGAAGGCGGAGTACTGGTCCTACCGCGACCGGAAGAACCGCAAGCGTACCTTCCGCCGCCTTTGGATCACCCGTCTTAACGCCGCCACCCGCGCCACGGGCCTCACCTACAGCCGTTTTGCCGAAGGGCTGCGCGCTGCCGGCATCCTTCTGGACCGGAAGGTGCTCGCCGAGCTGGCCGTCAACGACGAAGCGGCCTTCACGGCCATTGTTTCGAAAGTCAAAGCGGCTCTCGAGACCAAAAAGGCTGCCGCGTAAACCGGACTTCCTTCTTACCCTTGGGTTTAGCCTTGGGTTAAGAGAGAAAACCCTTTTTCCTAACGGCCAGCGGCTTCTTTTGAGCCGCTGGCCGTTTTTTTCCTTTTTTTTTCCTATGGACCAGCAACTTGCAAACGCCCGCGCCGAAGCCGTGGCGGCCATCGCCGCCGCTGGGGATGAGGCTGCTCTGGAGGCCGTCCGCGTCCGCGCCCTTGGGCGCAGCGGCTTTATCTCCCTCCTTTCAGAGGGGATGAAAGCCTTGCCCAAGGAGGAGAAGCCGCGCATCGGCAAGCTCCTCAACGAAGTGCGCACCGTGGTGACTACCGCGCTCGAGGAGCGCAAAGCCGCCCTCTCCGCCGCGCGCGACGCCAAGGCGTTTGAAGGGGTGGACCTCACGCTGCCCGGCACCCCGCTGCCCGGCGGCTCGCTCCACCCGATCACCCAGTTGCTCGACCGCGCCATCGCCATCTTCCGGCAGATGGGTTTTTCCCTCGCCGACGGGCCCGATATCGAGACCGAGTGGCACTGCTTTGATGCGCTCAACACCCCGGCGGACCACCCTGCCCGCAACGAGGCCGACACCTTTTACCTCCCCGATGGCCGCCTCCTGCGCACGCAGACTTCCACCGTGCAGATCCGCACCATGGAGACCACGCCGCCGCCGGTGCGCATCATCGCCCCCGGCGGCGTCTACCGCCGCGATGAGGTGGATGCCACGCACCTCGCCCAGTTCACCCAGATCGAGGGGCTCTATGTGGATGAGGGAGTCTCCCTCGCCGATTTGAAGGGGACGATCGAGTTCTTCTTCCGTGAGCTGCTCGGGCCCGATGTGCAGGTGCGCATGAGGCCGCACTTCTTCCCCTTCACCGAGCCGAGCTTTGAGATCGACATCAAAGCCGCCGCGCTGGGCCGGGGCGACCGCTGGCTGGAGCTGGCCGGGTGCGGCATGGTCGACCCCGCCGTCTTCGCCGCCATCAACGGCAAACGGGGCGACACTGCTTACGACCCCGAGCGTTACACCGGCTTTGCCTTCGGCTTCGGCCTCGACCGGTTGGCCATGATTTTGAGTGGCGTCTCTGACATCCGCCACTTCATCGAAAACGATGTCCGCTTCCTCTCCCAATACCCATGAAAGTCTCTCTAAACTGGCTTAAGGAACTCGTAGACCTGCCGCCCGTGGAGGCCCTCACCGAGTGGCTCACCAAGGCGGGCGTAGAGGTCGAGGGGGTGGAGCACAAGGGCGTGGCGATCGAGAAAGTCGTCGTCGCCCGCATCCTCGAATCGACCCAGCACCCGAATGCCGACCGCCTGAGCGTCTGCCGCGTGGACGATGGCTCCGGCCAGCCGCGCCAGATCGTCTGCGGGGCCAAGAACTACAAAGTGGGTGATTGCGTGCCCCTTGCCCTGCCCGGGGCCGTGCTGCCGGGCGATTTTAAGATCAAAACCGGCAAGCTACGCGGCGTGGAGAGCGAGGGGATGATGTGCAGCGGCAAGGAACTCGGCGTGGCCGAGGACTCGGCCGGGCTCCTCATCCTGCCCGAGAGCGCCGTGCCCGGCACGCCGATTGGCGCGCTTTTCCCGCCGGATACCGTGCTCGACCTAGAGGTCACCCCCAACCGGCCCGACCTCCTGAGCACCCTCGGCATCGCGCGTGAGGTGGCCACCCTCGTTAAGGCCCCCTTGCGCACTCCGCAGGCCGTTGTAGAGGCGGCTTCGGTGGCCACCGCCCCCGCTACCGACGCCGAAGTGGCGCTGGAGGCCCCGGAGGCATGCCCCTACTACACCGCCCGCATTATTCGCGGGGTGAAAGTCGGCCCCAGCCCGGCGTGGCTGCGCGAGCGGCTCGAAGCGGTGGGGCTGCGGCCGATCAACAACGTGGTCGATATTACCAACTACGTCCTTCTCGAGCTGGGGCAGCCGCTCCATGCGTTTGACTTGGGGAAACTCTCCGGCGGCATCCGCGTGCGCCATGCCACCGAGGGCGAGAAGCTCCGCGCGCTCGATGGCGAAGAGTACCCACTCGCCCCGCACCACCTCGTCATTGCCGATGCGCAGCAGGCGCAGGCCATCGCGGGGGTCATGGGCGGCGAGGAGAGCGGCGTCACCGAAGCGACGGTCGATCTTTTATTGGAGAGCGCATGGTTTGCCCCTGCCGGGGTGCGCCGCGCCTCGCGCGAGCTGGGGCTCTCCAGCGACTCCAGCTACCGCTTTGAGCGGAGCGTGGATGCCGCCGGAGTCGCCCGTGCCAGCGAACGCGCCGTGCGGCTGATCCTTGAGCTTGCCGGGGGCGAGGCCGAGCCGGCGCTGCGCGTCGCGGGGGAGGCGCCACAGAGCCGCCCCGTCGTCCCGCTACGGGCCGAGCGGCTCACCGCCATCCTCGGCACCGAAGTGCCGCAGGAGCGCGTGGAACAGATTCTCACCGGCTTTGGCTTGGAGCAGACCGCCGAAGGGTGGCGCGCCCCCTCCTTCCGGCCCGACCTTACCCGGGAGATTGATTTGATCGAAGAGATCGCCCGAGTCATCGGCATCGAGGCGATCCCCTCGCGCATCCAGGCGCGCTTCTTCCCCGCCTCGGAGGCGGATAGGCGGCACAACCACGCCGCCCGCGTGCGTAGCGTGCTGGCCGGGCTGGGTGGCCGCGAGACGCGCACACTCACCCTCATCTCCGAGTCGGCCACCGCCCTCTTCCCCATCGAAGAGACGCCGCTGCGCGTGCGCAACCCGCTTAATGAAGGCCAAGTCATCCTCCGCCCGAGCCTCCTGCCCGGCTTGCTGGAGACAGCGGCGCATAACGTCCGCAACGGCACGCGCGATCTGCGCCTTTTCGAAGTCGGCCGCGTCTTCCGCCCCGGCACGCCGGAAGAGCGGACCACGCTGGGCCTCCTGCTCACCGGCGCGGTGGCCCCCGTATCGTGGCGCGAGAATGCGCCCCGCGCGGTCGATTTGCACGACCTCAAGGGGTGGCTCGCCGCTTTGGCGCGCGCGTTGAACCTCGAGGGCGAGCTTACCTTCCACCCCGGCACCCACCCAGCCCTCGGGCTGGCCGCCATCGTGCGCCGGGGCGAGGTGGCGATCGGCATCGCCGGGCAGCTTCTCCCCGCGCGGGCTCGGGAGCTGGATCTCCCCGGGGCCGTCCTCGTCGCCGAGGTCGATCTGGGGGGGCTGGCCGCGCGGCCTGCTGCCGGGTTTACCGAGCTGCCCAAATTCCCCGCCACCACGCGGGATGTGGCGCTCCTGCTCCCGCTCGGCGTGGCGCATGGCGAGGTGGAGGCGCTCCTGCGTTCGGCCAACGAGCCGCTGCTGGTGGGGGTGGAGCTCTTCGACATCTTTACCGACCCCACGGGAGAAAAAATCCCTGCGGACCGGAAATCTGCCGCCTACCAGTTGACATATCGCTCCAATGAGCGGACATTGACTGCGGAGGAAGTCGCCGAAACCCACCAGAGGTTGAAAGAGCGGCTTTCCCAAGGGTTGAACGTGGGGTTCCGTGAGTAACGGCCTTGCGGTTGAGAAAGGGGAAGTCCCCAAGTTCAGCCCACACCGGTTCTTTTAAAGCTTTACCCTGCGTTGTTCGAGATTCAGGTGGTCACTCCCGGTCCGATGTTTCGGTATAATAAGGAGGCCGCCGGTTGTCGGTGCAATGGCATGCCTTCGTTGGAAGTCAGCGCCCGGCACGGAGTCTCCGCCGTTTCCTTTGGGGAACGGGTACGGCCCCTAAACGGCAATTGCGGGGTAATATGGCGCTCTTGAAGTTTCCGCCAAGGAAACTTTGGGAGCGCCGCTTTTGTTTTATGTTTGGCGAATTGTAGGCCATCTCAGTGAGACGGCGGCCCAACCCCATGGCGCCTCACAGAGGCGCCCTACAATGGCCCGCTCTCGCACCGAACCGGCGAAGTATCTAACGACGTAATACCCGGAAGGCCCGGGGTCCATGGGAAATTTGGTAGACAAACCCGGCGCGAATCCTAACCTCGACAGGTAAGAACGCGCCCTTCTCCATGTCCAACACCCCTTCCGAAGACCGTGGCTACTATGCCGACGCCCCCCTCTCCTCCCCGCGCCAGCGCCTCAAAGTGCGCCGTAGCGTCGTCCTTCAGAAAGCGAGGGAAGGGAAAGTCGTCTCCCTCATCAAGCTCAACTTGGTAGACCCTCGCGTCGTCGAGCTGGTCGCTCTGGCAGGTGCAGACTGCGCGTGGCTTTGCAACGAGCACGTGCCCAACCACTGGCTCAACATGGAGAACCAGATCCGTGCCGCCCGCATCTACGATATGGACACCGTCGTCCGCGTGGAAAAAGGCTCTTACAGCGACCTTTTGAAGCCCTTTGAGGCCGATGCCACGGGCATCATGGTTCCCCACGTGACCACCGCGCAGGAAGCGCGTGAGCTTGTCTCCAAGCTCCGCTTCCGCCCGCTGGGCGACCGCGCGTTGGATGGTGGCGGGCTCGACGGTGCCTTCTGCCAGCTCCCCATGACGGACTACCTGCGCCAGGCCAACGAAGAGCGCTTCCTGATCTTCCAGATCGAATCTCCCGAAGCCTTGGAGAACGTCGAGGAGATCGCCGCCGTGCCGGGGTTCGACATTCTGCTCTTTGGCGCGGGCGACTTTGCCCACCTCACCGGGCACCTCGATAACATGGCCCACCCCGAAGTCCTTGCCGCCCGCAAGCGCATCGGCGAGGCCGCCCGCAAGCATGGCAAATTTGCCGCGCTCGCTGGCATCCCCGGCCCGCTGGAGACGCTGCGCGCCGAGGGGTACTCCATCTTCTGCGGGGGGGCGGATGTCGTCGGCCTGGCCGACTATTTCCGCAAAGCCGTAGAGAAACTCCCCGCGGAGTAGGCCAAAGCGCCCCCGAGGGGCGAACCTCCTTTCATGGAAGGAACGCGCGGCTTTTTTCGAACAAAAGCCGTGCCGGAATGTCTTACCCACAACCAGACCGATCTTTATGAGCGCGTACCTCTTTCTTATCATCATCCCCATGCTGCTCGGGCTCTGGGCGCAGATGCGCGTCAAGAGCGCCTTTGGCAAATACAGCCAGGTACGCGCCAGCTCCAACCTCACCGGGGCCGAGGCTGCCCAGCGCATCCTTGATGCAGCAGGCATCCACAACGTCGAAGTCGCCGAGATCAACGGCTTTTTGGGAGACCACTACGACCCCGTGCGCAAGCGTCTGTGCCTCTCCACCGAGGTCTACCGTACCCCTTCGCTCGCCGCGCTCGGCGTGGCCGCTCACGAGACGGGGCACGCCATTCAGGACGCCCGGGCCTATGGGCCGCTCAAGGCGCGCATGGCCGTCGTGCCGATCACCCAGTTTGCCTCGCAGATTCTCCCTTTCGTCATCATGGGGGGCATTATTTTTCAAATGACGGGGCTTCTGAAGGTCGGCGTCATTTGCTACCTCGCCATCACCCTTTTCTCGCTCATCACCCTACCGGTGGAGTTTGACGCCTCGCGCCGCGCCAAGATCATCCTGGGCGAGATGGGCATCATCCAGCCCGGGGCCGAAGCGGCGGGCGTGAGCCGGGTGCTCGGGGCTGCCGCGCTCACCTACGTTGCCGCCTTTGTGGCCGCTTTGGGTAACCTTTTCTACCTTCTCATGCTCACCCAGCGGAGAAACTGATCCTTTCCTCCCCCGTGGAAGCCATTCTGCCAGCCAATCTTGTTGCCGTAGCGCCCGGGAACCTGATAGCAACCTCGCTGATGACCGAGGAAGCCGCCCCCGACGCCGCGCCCAATGAGGACGCCGCGCTCATCGCCCGCGCCCAAGCGGGCGACCCGGCGGCGTTTGATGCCCTCGTCGTCAAATACTCCCCGAGGCTCTACGGGCTGGTCTACCATATGACCTCCAACCACGAAGACACCAACGACCTGTTGCAGGATGTCTTCGCCAAAGCGTACCGCTCCATCGCCGGGTTTCGGGGGAAATCGAGCTTCTACACGTGGGTCCACTCCATCGCGGTGAACATGACGATCAACTTCCTCAAAAAGCGGGGAAGGCGGCACACCTTGAGCCTCGATGATGTCGACTCCAGTATCCAGAACGACAAAGAATTTCTGGAGCTGACCGCCAGCAGCGACCCCGTTCGCGAGGCGAACCTCGGCGAGCTTCAGCAGAAATTGAACGAGGCGATGATGAAGTTGTCTCATGATCATAGAGCGGTTGTTACCATGTTCGACATTCAGGGCATGCCGCACGCCGAGATCGCCAAGATCCTGGGCGTTTCGGAGGGGACTGTCCGCTCACGCCTGTTTTACGCCCATCGCCAGTTGCAAAGTTATCTGGGAGAGTTTCATTAGAGAGAAGAGGAGAAAACCATGTCCGACGAAAACGACCCGATTTCCAAGCTTCTGCGGCTCAAGCGCTTCGAGCAGCCGCCCGAGGGGTATTTTGATGGGTTTCTCAAAGAATTTCAGGAGCGGCAGCGGCGCGAGCTGCTTCGCCGTCCGGCGTGGCGCATCGCCCTCGACCGGCTTGAGGCCCGGCTGGAGTCCTTCTCCGCCCAGTGGAGCTTTGCGCGCCTTTCCTATGCCGGAGCCAGTGCCGCCGTCTTGCTTGCGGCGGGGCTTTTCACCCTTAACCTCCTCCAGCACCCGGGCCAGAGCGGCCTGGAGGGGCTGGCCTCCAACGGCGGAGGTAGCGGCGGGGGCGCGTTTCACCTCGCCGCCACCCCCGTCTCGGCCCCGGCAGGCAGCGGGCACGCCGCGCTGACGCTCAACTCCGAGATGAGCTTCCCCGACGTGCTCCCCGCCGAGAGCACCCACCCCACCGCCAGCCAGCACCACCCGCGCTATATTCTCGATTCCCGGCCCGTCAGCTACGAGCCGCCGTTCCGGTTCTGATCCATGCTCGCGCTTTCGCATTCACCTCGGCCATCCGGCCTTCGCGCCGGAGGTAGCGGGGGTGTGCGCCGGTTTCTTGGGGTGCTTCTCTTGCTCCCCGTCATCGCGCTGGCGCAGGAAGAGGCGGGGTACGAAGCCGCCGCCCCGCTGCCCACCCCGCGCGGCGTCGCGCAGGCGCTGGCTGAGGAAGTGCGCACCGTCTTCCAGCGCGCGAGGGAGGCCGTCGTCAAAATCCACGCCACCGATAAAAACGGCGAGCTTTGCGGCACCGGCTTCTTTATTGACCCCAACGGCACCGTCCTGACCTCCTACTCCGTGGGGGGGGATTCACGGGAGATCATCGTCTTCCACGGGGAAGCCAAGCACCGGGCCCGCCGCCTCATTGCCGACTTGCGCAGCGGCATCGCCCTCCTCCAGCTGGAGGAGTCGCCCCAGGCACCCACGCCGTTTTTGCCCATGGGGCGCTCTGCCGAGTTGAGCGTGGCCACCCCGGTCCTCCTCGTCGCCTACCCGATGGATATGCCTGTCGCCCCGAGCTTCGGCCTCGTAGCGGGGTTTGACCTCAAGTACCTGAACCGCTACTTCGCCACCACCCATATCCGCGCCAACGTCGCCGTGCAGCGTGGGGAAGGAGGCGCGCCCTTGCTCAACATGCGGGGCGAAGTCGTCGGCGTCGTCACCAGCGGGCTGGATGGCGGGGCCTCCTGCTTTGCCTTGCCGATCGAAGCCGCCAACAAAGTCCACCGCGACTACCAGCGTTTTGGGGCCCTGCGCCCCGGGTGGCTCGGCATCATGGTCGGCCGCACGGGTGAGACCGCCCCACACGGCTCCGCCGCACAGATCGAAGGGGTTGAAGAAAGCGGCCCCGCAGTGAGCGCCGGTTTGCAGAAGGAAGATATCCTCCTCAAGATCGGGCCCAACGAAATCCGTGCCCCGGAGGATGTGCTCAACGCCGCCTTCTACCTTACTGCGGGAGATGTCGTCCGCGTCACCGTCTGGCGCGAAGGCGCGACGCTGGAGCTGGAGCTTACCCCCGGAGAGAAGGCCCCCACCGGTCTTGCCACCCCCGGCCGGCCAAAATTGGGCGACTTCGGCATCAAGGGTGAAGATATCACCCTGCGCGGGGTCCACCCATAGCCCGTCTTCCTTCCCATGGATCTGAACCTGCTCGGCACCCTGCTGCTATTGATCGGGCTCGAGCTGGTGCTGGGGGTCGATAACATCCTCGTCATCTCCATTCTCGTCTCGCGGCTGCCGCCCGCCATGCAGAATACCGCGCGGCTCATTGGCCTTGCCGGGGCGCTCGTCTTCCGGCTGCTCTTTGTGGCGGGGGCGTATTGGCTTGTCACCCTTTCGCGGCCGGTGGTGGGTATTTACTCCGTAAAAGATCTCATCCTGCTCGCGGGTGGCATCTTCCTGCTCTATAAAGCCGTCCGCGAGATCCACCACGTCGTCGAGCACCCCGACGAGCCCGGAGCCGCCTCTGTGGGCCCTGGCGGGGCCGCGCGCGTGGCCATGGGGCCGATCGTCGGGCAGATCATTTTGCTGGATGCTGTCTTCTCCATCGACTCCGTCATTACCGCCGTCGGCATGACGCAGAACCTCTGGGTCATCGCCATTGCCGTGTTGGCTTCCTTTGGTGTCATCCTCGCGTATGCCAAGCCGATTGGAGACTTTATCCTCCGCCACCCGGCTTTGAAGATACTGGCCCTTTCCTTCCTGATCACCATCGGCATCACCATCTGCATGGAGGGGCTCCACCAGCACGTCCCCAAAGCGTACATCTACCTGCCCATGGGCTTTGCCCTTGGCGTGGAGCTGCTGCAAATGCGCTACAGCGCCAACCGCCGCCGCCGCGGGGAAAACGCTTGAGCAGGCTAGGGCAAATCAGCCCGAGAAAGGTGGGGATGCCATAACCCGTTTGCTCGCCTTCTCTGCCACGAACCGGAAGGCGGCTCCCTGCGACTCAAAGGTGACGCCGCCGACGTGGGGGGAAACGACGACGTTAGGATGCTCCCGCGCATAGCAGATGACCGGGTGGGCGTTCAAATCGGGTTCCCATTCCCCGTCGATCACATCCAAACCGGCGGCAGAAACCCGACCCGATGCAAGCGCATCCAGTAACGCCGCTTCGTCAATGATTGCGCCTCTGCTGGTGTTGACCACTACCGCACCGGGCTTCATCTGGGAAAACGCCGACCTGCCGAAGAGATGGCGATTCTCCTCGGAAAGGTGAATGTGAATGGAGATCACATCGGACTCCCGAAGCAGGGTGCCGAAATTAACCGGCGCGACATCGGGCGGGAACTTCACCATCGGGTCCGCTTCGCATGCGATGACACGCATCCTGAACGCGCGCCCGTAGTCTGCTACGATCCTCCCAAGGCGCCCGTACCCAAGCACCCCGAGTGTCTTCCCCGAAAGCTGCCGCCCGCGAAAGCGATCCCTCCCCCAATCGCCCCGGACGGCGGCGGCATGACCAGCGGGAATCATTCGAACGGCTGCGAGCAGCAACCCCCACGCTTGTTCTGCTGTTGCGGTAATGGAACCGAGGAAGTCTGTTTCGCCCTTAAGCGAGATCACCTCCTTGCCTAGCTCCGTAGCGGCGACGAGGTCAATATGGTCCAGCCCGGTGGAGGGGGTGACAATGAAGCGTAGCCGCGGTGAAGCCTCGAGAAGGCTGCGGGTCAAACGCAGCTCCAACGAGGCGAAATAGAGATCGCAGCTCGCCAGTTCCCGCATAATTTCCGGCAAGGGTGCCGATGCCGGGAGCGTGGTGATTTCACCCAGTTGCGCCAAGCTTTCAAGAGAGTCGGGGCAGGCGGTAAGATCGGCCAGGTTGAAGGTCTGGAAAGCCATTCCTAATACAGGGTTCCACGCACGCCTTGGCTTTCCCCGGCACAACGGATCGCCTCGCGCGCCGCTGCCGAAGCCGCTTTGGAACCTGAGGCAAGGAAGCCAACATCTCCTCCGGCAACAATCAAGTCGCAGCGGCTTTCCAGACAAAGCTTCATGGCGATCTCTCCAACACCTACGGCGCAAAGCATCTTCCCATGTTTGCGGCACGCGGCTGCGGCGAGGTCATAGGCCCGGCCTACTCTTTCGCGAGTCTTTGGCTCATCAACCCCAAGCCCGCTTCTCAAAGCGTAATCATCCATACCAAGAAACAAGCCATCCACACCTGGCACCGCAGCGATGGCATCGGCCTGCTCGGCGGCTCCAGGAGATTCGATCTGAAGCAACAAGGTTGTTCCGGTGTTGGAGGTTTCATAGTAGCCACGGCCGAATCGATCAATCGGCCTGCGGCCTCCGTAAGAACGGTTCCCCAACGGGGGAAACTTGGCAGCGCGGACCATCGCCTGGGCTTCCTCAGGCGACTCGATCATCGGCACGATCACGCCAGCCGCAGCGATATCAAGTACGCGCCCTACCCATGCCGGGTCTTGGCCCGGAACCCGGACAAAAGAAGGGCAACCGACCAGATCCCCCGCCCTTACCAAGGCCTGAATGTCACGGTAGTCGAGGTCGCCGTGTTGGCCGTCAATCCAGAGCCAATCCCAATCGGCGCCGATTCGTTCGATCGTCCCCGGGGATGGATACATCACACAAAGGCCGATCTTTGGGGAGCTATCTTGTTTGAAATGCGTTTTCATAAAAGAATGCATCAATAAAAAATTTAATTATTTTTTCTATAATAGAAATTTATAGGTAAGTGTCAACGGTCGCTTCCCTGCGGTCGATGTGTCTTGTAAATTTCCGCATTCGTGGAAATACTTTCCATCGTCCTGGCTGGCCCTGTCCTCCCTTCCCTTCTCTTATGAACACAAAGTTACTCGGATTTGCCCTTTCCCTCGCAGCCATCGCCCCGCTCTCTCCCCTTTCAGCCGCCGACCTCACCTGGCAGGGGCAGAATGCCGCTTGGCGCAATGTGGGGAATTGGAATGGAGCCACCGTGCCAACGGCTGGAGACCAAGCGTTCTTCAATGATGACGCAATGACCAAAGAGATCCTGCTCTCTCAAAGCGCTTTCATTAGCCGGCTCCTATTTGGCAATGCGGACGACTACACTGTTCAGGCGTCCTCCTCCAGCGTAACCCTTCAATCCGCCAATGGAATCGTGCTGGAAGGGAGCGGTAACGTGGTGGTACACACCCCGATCTCCTTCGGGAAAAACTCCAACCGAAGAATCACGGGAAACGGCTCCTCGACGGTAACTCTCAACGGAAACATCAAGGGGGACTCCGGCCTTTTGATTGATGGCAACGGCTTCTTCCGCGTATTTATCAATGGGCTCCAGGAAAGTACCGCCCACCGCAATTCCCTTGCCAACCCAAACGCCACCCTTGGAGGAACCGGAACGCTCTCCCGCCCGCTCTCCATCTCGGCGGCAGGCAGTACGCTGGCACCCGGGACGGATACTGAAGCTGGCACCCTAACGCTTCAGGAGGGGCTCTCTTCCTTCATAAAGACCAACTTCGACTTCCACCTTGGTGGCACCGGAGGAATCCATGACCGGCTGAAAATCACCGGCGGCACTTTTGCGCTCAACGCCTCGGAGCCCGGAATCTACATTATCCACATCCGGTCCCTTTCCCTTGGCAATGTTCCCGTTAAGACTCCGATCCAACTCGTCGAAACGACCGTGGATGCGAAGCTTCGCTTCCAATCGGTAGGCAACGATTCCTTCACCGTCGGGTCGCTCCCTCCCGGTTGGGCTTTGGATGAGACTTATGGGCTCAATGGCATTGTCTTCGACTCCTCGACAGGCAATCTCTTCATCCAGTTCAGCACGATCGAAAATCGAAAATAAAATTCTACATTAATAGAAATATAACTTGAGCCATGGGTTGGCATCGCGCTATTCTTCGTTGCGAAGACGCTTTGATGGCGTTGTCCAAAAGCCCGACCGTTTATGCCAAACAAGCCCCGGCTCCTCTTCTCGGCCCCCTACGCCTTCTTTCCCAATGAATTGAGGGAGCGAATCGAAACATCCTTCAATGTCGCCTATGCTTTCGGGGCTCCCGGGTGCGAAGTAGCCCAGCGGTTGGAAGCCACCGACATCTGGATCACGCCGACATCTCCTTCCTACTGGATTGACCGCAATCTCCTCGCACATGGCAAGGCCTTGCGGATCGTTGCTACCCCATCGACGGGTACAAACCATATCGACACCGCCGTTCTTTCCGAGCGGAAGATCGAGTTGATCAGCCTGAAAGGAAGCCCGGTCATCGAGCAAATCTATGCTTCCTCCGAGTTCAGCTTTGCGCTCCTTCTCGCGATGATCAAGCGGATCCCCTTCGCTGCTGGGCATGCCCGGCAGGGAGTATGGCGAGAGCGGGAGGAGTTGTTTCGCAATCGCGAAGTGCATGGCATGAAGATTGGGCTGGTGGGGTACGGACGCATCGGCGTCAAGATGGCCCGATTTGCAGCCGCCCTCGGAATGGAGGTGCTGGCTTTTGATCCCTTCAAGTCAATCACCGGCGAGCCTCACGTTCGCCAACTGGATACTTTGGAGGCGATGCTGCCGCTCTGCGACATCGTCGCGCTACACTACCACCTGACACCGGAGACCGTGGGTAGCTTTGGGAGGGAGGAATTTCGCCGGATGAAGCCCGGAGCCTATTTCTTGAATACCGCCCGAGGGGAACTGGTGGACGAAGCGGCGATGCTGGAAGCATTGGCCAATGGCCACCTCGCCGCAGCCGCGGTAGATGTGATTACCGCCGAGCACCTTGATGGGAAGTGTGACCACCCGGTAATTCGATACGCCAGGGAGAATGATCACCTTCTCGTCACACCCCATATTGCCGGTTGTACGGTTGATTCGGAGACCAAGGCGATGGTCTATCTGATCGAGCGGATCCTTCAGGCTGATTCTCTTCCCAACGCATCATGACAAACAGCGTCCTGGAACCGGCGCGAAGCACCCCGGTATGGCAAGAGTGCGATTTATGCGTGGTTGGCGGAAGCGCCACGGGCGTCTTTGCAGCGGTGCGGGCGGCCCGGCTCGGGCTCAAGGTGGTATTGGTCGAGAGAATGGGATGCTTTGGTGGAGTCGCCACCCTTTCCCTTGTCAACGTCTGGCACAACTGCCGGGATGAACGCTTTGAGCGGCAAATCATTGGAGGCCTTTCTCTTGAAGTCATCGAGAGGCTCAAACGTTCAGACAGCGTGACGACTTGGGATCGGAATCCTGAGTGGGAATGGATCTTCAACCCGCAGGAGCTCCAGATAGAACTCGATGCGCTAGTCAGTGAGGCTGGCGTGAAGCCGTACCTGCATACTCTTTTTGTAGCTCCTTATGTCCGAGAGGGTCGCTTGGAGGGGGTGTTTGTCGAAAACAAAAGCGGGCGCGGAGTCATTCTTGCAAAGCAGTTTATCGATGCCAGCGGCGATGGAGATCTCGCCTTTCATCTTGGCCTGGAATGTTATACGCCCGATGCTATCCAGCCAGCTACGACCTGCGCCGTCTTTAGTGGCTGGGAGGGACTAGACGGGGTCAATTGGAAGCTGCTATTGCAGAAGCATGGGCATGAGTTTGGCCTGCATGCCGACTTTGCGTGGGGGTGCCACCTCCCCCATAGCGATCTTTACATGCTGGCCGGAACGCGCATCCGCGATTGTGATCTTTCAAATGGCGAGAACCTCACCTGTGCGGAAATGGAGGGCCGAAGGCAGGTAAGGGCCATCCGCGATTTGCTCACTCGGTATGTGCCTGAAAGCCGCCTGAGGTTACAGACACTGCCTTCGCGGATTGGTATCCGCCAGACGCGGCACATCAAATGCCGGACCCAGTTGACCGGAGACGATGTTCTGAGGGGAAGGCGATTTCCCGATGCCATCGCCAACGGCAGCTATCGGGTCGATGTCCATCATCCGGATCGGCCGGGGATTACGCTTCGCTACCTCGATGGCCGCCAGGAATACCGACGGCCGGGCTTTGCTGCGGAGAAGACGCGGTGGCGTCCGGAGGGTGGCGATAGCCCGACCTTCTACCAGATTCCGCTTTCCTCCATGATCCAGGATCGGCATCCAAATCTCGTGATTGCCGGGCGAATGCTCGATGCAGACCCGACCGCGCACGCCGCAATTCGCGTCATGATCAACCTCAACCAAGTGGGTGAAGCTGCAGGAGTGACGGCCGCGATCGCCTTGCAGAGCGGCGCAGATAGCGCAAACGTGCCGTCTGGCATGGTGAGGAAGACGTTGGCCGACGGCGGCTCGATCATCGTATAGACCGCAGTGGTTTGGAGTGGATGGGAACCCGGCGGGAATAGCTGAATCCGTAACGCCGGACCAGCTCTTCGCGGGGAAGCGCCCCGTCTTGCAGCAGTTTTGCTCCTCGCTTGGTGAGGAGGGTGAGGTGGATCTCCACGGAAGCCAGCTCGGAGGCTGGGCCCTCTGTTTCCCAGGCTTCGGCTATCCATGTCTTCCCGAGAGAAATCGGCGCTTCCACACTTTCCATGCTCCCATCGGCACGGCGGAAGTTGAAGGCAATCCGCAAGCCAATGACATTCTTTGCAAGCAAACCGGCCCGGGAAGAAGCGAAGGAGGAGAAGACGCCGTCTGCTTCCCAGAGCGATTCAAGATTCCCCGTGCCCACTGCGTTGGAAAAAGTGCTGGAAGCGGGAATGACCGCTCGATAGAGGCCAAAGAAGGGGTGGGCATCATGGCTCTGAAGCCCTTGAAAGGAGAGCCCATACCGTACGGCAGAGACCTCTCCATCGCCCGAGTTTCGGCCGGGGCGATCTCCCACGGAGCTATAGAACATCAATCTTGCGGCATCGATTGCGGTAAAATTCGGCGGGCCGACGACGTCCGTTCGTAGTACCAACCATTGCGATGGCAGGGGGAGCTGGACGAGGGACTCCAGGTCTTCCGATATCCGATTAAGGGCAAACCGCGCAGTCGACTCCAACTCCAGGCGGTCGGAGGAAAGGCTTAGCCGCCCCATCGCGTGGGTCGTCAGTGAAAGCGCAAGCGTCACCACGATAATACCGATCGCCATCGCTACTAGGAGCTCCACCATGGTAAAGCCGCTCTTTCCACTATGGGGGTGGGGCAGATTCATCGGTTAATAATGGCGGGGAAGTGAACGACGCTTATGGGTGCCTCCGGAGAACTGATCTTCGGCCCGGTGAGTTCAGTCACGTTGACGCTTAGTACAAGATAGCCGCGCAGATAGTCTCCTGTCGGAAGCGTGTCGCCCCCTGGATTTGCGGGATCTACCTTTAGCCGAACCCGATATAGTCGCCCTTCGATCGCGGCAAGCTCTGCATCCAGGTGTGGGTCGTCCTCCGGGCGCAGGACGGTGCGGAGAATGTAAGCTAACCCAGCGGTAGTGGCCTCTCCACCCGCTATTGGTGCGGAGAGCGAGTCATCCCCCTCGGGCGTGGCGAGGGAAGGGGCCGCGCGATAGGCGTAGAGATAGAGAGGCGTTTCTTCCTTCACCCAATTGTAGACGGTGCTGAACTTCTTCTCCTGTAGCCGTTCCCCAAGAGTGCTCAGGGCGTTGACTGCGTGGTCCATCCCGATCACCTGCCGGGAGGAGCTGCTGATTGCACCGAGGATTACCATTAATCCCGTCATAAAAAGAGCGAGCACGCCGAGTGCGATACAGACTTCCACAAGCGAAAATCCGCTGACCCGCTGCAAACGAAGTCGGATGCTGACCAAAAGGGCTCTATTCAAGAATATCCCCCTCCGATTCAAAATAACTTTGCGCGCCTGATTGATTCAGCCAGAACCCGCCTGACTTGGCGGTGTCCATCATGACCTCTCCATTGACTCCGACCCTCCCGACCGAGACGACCACCTGTGCTTCGGGCGAGGCAAGAACACCATTATTTCCGAATTCATAGCTGAACCATCTCACGGCTTGGCTTCCATTGCTGCCAACTTTAGATGCCCAGGTGACCTCAACCGGGGGGGCTGGATCTTCGCCGCTGGAGAGGACGCTTCGTGCCGGGTCGAAGAGGATGCCTGACGAGAAGCGGTAGCCGGCGTTTACCGCTGTCCAGACGCCGTCTTTCTCATAAGCGACCACCGCATAGCGGAGGTACTGATCCAGATCGCTGGCTGCGCCGTGAAAGCGAACCGAAGTACGCACGCCCTGAAGAATAGCTAGCGTACGGGCACTTTGAAAGAGGCCGCCAAGCGCGCTCGATGTTTGCTGTAGTGCTACTCCACCGGAGGGTGCCAGAAGGCGGGGAAGCAGGCCGATCATCAACGCAAGGATCGCTACGACGGATAGGAGCTCCACCAGCGTGAAAGCGTCGGATCGGCTTCTCATGGTTTCACCTCAAAAGAAAGCTCTGCAAACCGGCCGATCTGCAATTTGAAGAACGGCGAATCCACCCGTAGCAGGCCATCTTCCACATTTACGCTTAGACTTCCCGGGCTGCGAGAGAAACAGGCGGCAAAGGAGACCTGCCGAGGGGCCGTCACCTCCGGGAAGCTGGCCCAATGAAGGAGATCGCTAACGGGATGGTTGAAGTAGAACGGGTCGGATGGTACCTCCGGCGGGCAGCGGCGTGAAAGATCGACTTGGGCCGGACTGCTGGAAGCGAAAGCAAGCGAAAGCTGTTTGCCGCCTTTCTCTAGCTGCCAACTCCGCAGGCCGGTCGAAACGAGATCTGCGGGGAGATGCCACGCCTGACCAACGGTGGCTCCACCGGAAGGGGCGATGGTGATCCGGTCAATAACGGCGAATACGTGGTCTGGC
The DNA here is from genome assembly GCA_037189965.1 of Chthoniobacteraceae bacterium. Lineage (GTDB taxonomy): Bacteria > Verrucomicrobiota > Verrucomicrobiia > Chthoniobacterales > Chthoniobacteraceae > DATMFV01. The sequence goes on from JBBCKB010000007.1 coordinate 60,714, forward strand.
AGAAAAACGAAATAGCGCTCGGTCTCGAACCGCCCTTCGTCGAAGGCGACATAGTCAAAGCTATCCCGGCGGATACGGCTTGCAACCACATCGACATCTCCAAATCGAAACTGGGCGATGTCGGAAAGCTCCGGTTCCTTCCAGGTATCCGCTTTGTGGTCCTTCAAAGCGGATGCGTCTCCAAAATGCGGTACTGAGAGAGGTGTGTTGTGAAGCCATCGCAGCCGGTTATATCCGCGCGGCTCGTAGACGGTCTCCACGAGCCACGCGATGCCTTGGTCGAGCAGCGTTGTCACGCCGAGGGCGTCGGGGTGGTCATGAATTCCTTGGGCACGGAAGTCAACCAGAGCAATCATTCCCTCCGGATCGTGTGAGCGCGAGAGGAGCAGCTTGTCCGGGCGTTCATCATGGTACTTTGCCGGGTCGCGGAGCTGATAGATTTCGTCACAGCTTGAAAAGTTAAGCCCCGCGTTTGGAAAGGCGGAATCGCCACTTTTGATGATTTCGTTGTACGGCGTTCCTCCGGTTGACCATCCCCTCCCCGGAAGTGGGCTTGTCATGAGGATGCTTTCCCTCCGCTCCTGTTGCCTAGCCTCCAGATCGCGTGGCCAATGGGCGTAGAGGCGATACATTTCCGGAGCCCGATGGAGGAGGTAAGGGTGCATTCCCTCGTCGATCACGCGATTCAGCAGATCCGCGGCAATCGAAAGGAGTTCTCCGTCGCGAAAGATCGAGGCACCCAGCGCACAGGCGACGCACGGACCTAGGCCCTCCTGGGGACTTGAATCTCCAAAAATAAATGGAAGCCCACCGGGAAGGGACAAGGTTTTGTAGAAATCAAACGATCTCCGGGCATTGCCGGAATGGAGAAGTTCGGGGCGCGATTCCTTTGCGTGGTAGTAGGCACTGAGAATCCAGATATATTGATACAACCAGGAGTCGTCCGGGGTTCTCCACGTGAGATCCCAGCCCACCATCTGGGAGTCGGCCCAGGCTCTTAAGGGAGAAGTCGCAAATCTTCCGGGGGCGGTGTGTCGTTCAAGAAGGCCTGCTACCAGATAGACCAGACTTGCGGGGACGTTCTGGTTGCGCTGATGCCACGGTTGAAACCCCGGCAGATTGGCGATGGAGCCGTCACCCCTCATCCGAGCGTGCGCGTAGAGCCAAGGTGCGACAATGTCGAGGTGATCCGGGCCAATCAGCCCCGCGATCAGCAACCCCTCGTAAGCCTCGACCACGCTACGGAGTGCAAATGCATCATTAAGACCCGAGCGGGTGCCGAAATGTTCGAGCCCCCAGCGCTTGGTGGCGAGCCTTTCAAGCGTGGTGGAAAAGAGTCTCAATGCGTCGGCGTCCCCCTCCAGTGCCAGGACGGCTGCGGGAGACAGAACGGCGGCCACATCAACCTCGGAGAAGAGCCCTGCGGAGGCGTCTTTGCCAAGCAAAAGACGGGAAAGTTGAATAATCTTCAGGCGCATGGGTGGGGGGAACCCGGAGTTTATGGATAGGCCAGAAAGCGTCCTTCCACAAGATATATTTCTGTATCTCTAAAAATTTATAATTTATTCGACGATTGCACCATCGTTGACCAACCGCTCGCGTAGAGCGGCGGGGTCGAGCTCCGAGGCTGTCGTACCGATGCAGGTTGCAAGGGCTGCGGCAGTGCCGGCAGCCTGCCCGGTCGCCATTGCGGCAGAAAGAACCCGAACTGCGGATATGGCCTCATGCGATGCCGAAAGACACCGGCCACACGCAAGGAGGTTATCGACTTCGGAGGCCACCAGCGACCGGTAGGGGATGGTGTAGTAGCCGCCGACTGGGAGGGATTCCTTCTCATACTCGGTCCCACCTCCATCCGGACTATGAATGTCGACCGGATAGCTATTGCAGGCAATCGCGTCGTCAAACCGCTTCAGGGAGAGGATGTCCTCCTTTTGGAGCTCATATTGGCCCACGATCCGCCGGGTTTCGCGCACCCCAATCCGTTGGCCGATCTGGGCGAGGTGGCAAGTTTGGAAGCCGGGTACGTGGGGGCGCAGGAATCCTTCGACAAACTCATCAATCTGGTAGCGGCCTTCCTTCTCCGCTTCGGTGAGAAGACGGCTATCGGTTCCTTTTTCAACGGCGATCCGTGTGACATTGAATGAATAATGGCCAGGGCGACCGGGCAGGGGCGTTGGACCACACAGGTCAGTCCGGGGGTTGCGCCACTTTCGGGTGGGGCGAAGGGTATCCCAAAGTTCGTTGACGGTCTTCCAAGGAGGAACCTCTTCGATGACGACCCCGCCCAGCGTAAAGGTGAGTGTCATGGGCTGTGTCTTTCCATCGCGCGCCCGGCCCATGGGCGTTTGCAGACCCGCGAGGGTGGCCGCTTGCGCATCTCCGGAGGCATCAACCACGTGACCGGCTTCGATCCGGAACGGCGTTTCCTTGCTGTAGAATAGGCCACCCGTTACCCGCCGTTCCCTGCGGTCTATGGCAAGAAGCGGGGAATGGGTGACCAGGAAGACACCCGCATCATCCAGCATCCGCGATAGTTCGATCTGGAGGACTTCGCCATCGACCGATAGCCAATCCCTAAGCAGCGGATCATGCATGCAGGCTCCCCGCTTTCGCAGGCGTTCAACGATTTCAAGCGGGATGCCAGCTACAACCAGGCGTTCGGTCTTTCTGGCACGAAAGGTACTCCACGGAAGACCGATCACCCCATTCCCTCCGAGGTATGGGAGCGCCTCCACGAGGGCTGTCTTTGCACCCGTCCGGGCTGATGCGAGTGCCGCGCATACCCCGGCGAGCCCGGCTCCGACCACGAGGACATCGCACGGTGCAATGTCTAAATAGTTCAGGCAGAAAGTGGGTGCGGGGGAGGGCATGATCGAAGAGGGGATAATGTTTCTATTAAAACAGAAATTTATCCTTTTCGTCAAGCCTGCTCCCCGTCAATCGGGTGCTTGCACCCGGACTGGCAGCGTTACGCTTTCCCCGGTGGCGACTTTATTCGCGATGGTTTTCTGCAACAGGCGTCCGATCTGCCGCCCAATCTCCTTGTAAGTATTGGAAAACCGGAGGTGAAGTTGCCGACTCATGATCGGGTGTTGAAATGCACAATCTGCGATGGCGATCGCATGCTTTTCAGAACGGCACTCCAGGCGGATAACCGGCTCGGCAGAAAGGGCCAGCCTGCCGCTCTGGACAAGGAGGCCATAAGGCGGTTTATGCCGCTTCAAGAAGGTTGCCACTTCCGCCCGGACGGATTGATCATCCTCTTCCACGCTACGGAAGAAGATTGATTTCAATGACATTCCGTGGTGCGTGGCCTCGGTTAGAACGCCGTCTACCAGCAGATGATCCCGCGGCAGGAGGCGTTCGCGCATCAGGATCATCAAGCTTCGCGACTGGCGATGGAGGAGAGACTGGGCCAAAAGTCGCCCCGCTGCAAAGCTGTCGCGATCAATAAAAGGAAGCTCGGTTATGGAAGGCTGCGGGTAGCCGAAAAGGATCGTGGGAAGGCCGCTCTTGATGAAAAGACGCTGGATATCTGCCGAGCCCGTTACCAATACAAAGCTTTCCGTGTCGCCCTTCTTCAGGGCGGCTTGCAACAGCTTCATCACAAACGTGATACGTCCGCTACGGGGCAGGATCTTGACTCCCACCTCGCCAAAGGGGAATTCAGAT
>JBBCKB010000008.1:0-8012 GCA_037189965.1 Chthoniobacteraceae bacterium
CCCGGGGCAACCGCAACGGCAGAAGCACGAGTGAAAGCCCGATCGTAAGAGCCCCCATGTACTTTCCGGAAGTCGCCAGCGCAGCCCCCGCCCCCACCAGCGCCGCCGCCCACAACCCCGGGCGCTTCCAGAACCAGGCAAACGCCACACACCAGACTGCCATGCCAAAAAGCAGCGCTGTATCTTCCTTGAAGTAGTGGGCCAGCTCAAAAAGCTGCCGGTTGGTCAGCAGCAGCAACCCCGCCACCGCCGCCGCATACCCCCCCGCCATCCACCACACCAACACGCAGAAAAGCGCCACAGCCCCCGCCGTAAACACCGCCGAGACACTGCGCCCCACGCGCACCATCTCCTGCGGGTGGTCCACCTCCGCCACCACCCCGGCCGCCGCCCGGGTGGTGGAAAGGAGCAACATCGGGTGGTTAAAGTTCCACTCCTTCGAAAGCACCTGCCGCACCTTCCCCGGTTCATCCGGATGGTAGTAGAAGGGAAAGTCGTTACGAAACGTGTAAAGGGCGACGCCCGACACAAAAAGAGCCGCCGCCAAAAGCCAGATGAAGAGAGTGGAACGCACGCGGCCCACAGCCTACCCCGGCCCGGGCTGGCGGCTCCACCCTTTTCGCCAAAGGGAACGGCGTTAGAGCATTTTAAATAAAAGTATGGCCATTTATTTTACGAGCGCCGGAGGTCGATGCGGAGGCTTTTGGGCGCAGCGGCTGTATTTTGCAATACAGCCCAAGCCCGAAAGACTTTGCAGCGGCCTTCGCCGCCGTAAAGAAATGGCTATAGGATGATTTAAAATGCTCTAGCCCCCCTTTCGTTTGACGAGCGACACGAGAAAGAGGATCAGAAACACGACGAAGAGCACCTGGGCGATCCACGCCGCTGTCCCCGCAATGCCGCCAAAACCGAGAATCCCGGCAATGATGGCTACCACAAGAAAAACGAGTGCATAATGTAACATAGGCGTACCTCCAGTTCTTCCCCTGATACGCCACTCCGGGTGGGTGTGGATGTCCTTCGGGCGAGGCCACAGGGTTCGCCTCAACAAAGCTTGTATCTTTCTGTCATTGGCGGGAAATATTTCCCGTGCCCGCCCGCGCTCCAAAACCCGCTCCAGCCACCCGGCCCACCCTGGTGGAACTTGCGGAGCGGCTCAAGGAAGACATTCGCAAACGCAAGCTGCGCCCGGGGGAGGCTTACCTCAATGCAGCCGATGCCGCACGGCTCCTCGGCGTCGGCACCGCTATCGCCAACCGAGCGTTGCAGCTTCTCCAGAAGCAGGCGATCCTCCAGCGGAGCCAGCGGCGAGGGGCCATTCTGTTGCCACGCCCCTTTCGGCCAAGCCCTCTTGGCGATATCTGCTTCCTTGTTGAGAAGGACCTTAGCCAAAGCCACCCTTCATTCATTAAGAAACTCTCTACCGGCCTCAAAGCAAAGCTGGGTATCTCAAGCTTCAACGTCGTGGCGCTCGATCCTGATGCGCCCGCCAGGATGGTGGATCGCGTCATCACTGCCACCCTCGCTTCCTCAAGCTCGACTGGGCTTGTCGTTGTGTCGGCATCGTTGGAAACCCAACGGCAGGTGGCTGGCAGCGGGCTTCCGGCGCTTCTTCTGGGTACGCCAGCCCCCTCCGTCTCGCACCTCCCCTCGCTGGAGCCAGATTGGGAAGAGGGGCTCAACCAGATGGTCTCGCATGCGCTCCGTCGCAACTGCCGCCACTTCGCCACCTTCTCGCCCGAAATCTTCCGCCCGGAAGACCACCGCTTCCTAGATGCCCTCGGTCGCGTGCTGGAGAGCCACAGCCTTTCACCAGAGCACCTCCTCCCCCGCAGCTTCCCTTCAGATGCCGATATTTGCCGCGAAGCGGTGCGCCAGATCCTGCGCACCCACCCGCGCACGGCCTTTCTCTGCCACTCTCCACTCGTTGCAGATGCCATTGCCGGAGCCCTCCCCGGGCAAATCGCGCCCCCGATCTGCATCGTCGATCCGCGAGGGCTACCCCCTCTCCCCTCCCCGCACCTGCAGGTGGAGCCCGCCCTCTCCCCCCCGGAGATCGGGGAACAGCTCGCCCACCTTTTTACCCCGCTCCCCCGCAAAGCCACCGCCCGTCTCACCTTCCCCACTCGCTTGCTTGACGGCGGTTTATATTGCCTATAGCCTGGAAATATATGGCACTCCCGCTTCTTCCCACCACCAGCCAACCGCAACTTGGCCTCTGCGTCATGTACCCCAGCCTCGGCGCGCTGGAGCGCATCGGCACCGATTGGGATTGGATCTGGATTGATGCGCAGCATGGAGATCTCGACTTCCGCGAAGCCGCCGAGCTGGTGCGCGCCAGCCACTTCATCCAGCGGCCCGCGCTCATGCGCGTGCCCGCGCACGATGCGGGCTGGATCAGCAAGGCGCTCGATACCGGGGCGGCGGGCGTCATCGTCCCGATGATCGAGAGTGTTGAGGAGGCCAAGGCGCTCGTGCGCATGGCCAAGTTCCCCCCGCTGGGGAACCGCTCTTACGGAGGCCGCCGCGTCATCGACTTGCAAGGGCGCGCCTACAACCAAACGGCCAATCGGGATGCCGCCCTGATCCTCCAGCTTGAATCCGCCGAAGCATGCGCCCTTGCCGACGAGATCGCCTCGCTCGATGGCGTGGATGGCCTCTTCCTTGGGCCGGATGATCTGCTCATCCGCAAAGGGATCGATGTGAATGCCCCCAAAGATGCAACCACCATCGGCAAGGAGCTGGCCATCGTCACCGAAGCCTGCCGCAAGCATGGGAAGAAGAGCTTCTGCGTCGCCGCAGCCGAGCCCGCCATGCAGCTTGCCCGCGAGCTGGGGTGCAACTTTGTCGTCGGCGGAAGCGATGTGGGCTTCCTTGCCCAAGGCTCCGGAGCCACCTCCGCGCGCATGCGCACCTTCTTCTGCGAACCCCACCCCGCCAGCAGCAAGCCTGCCGCCACTACCCTTTACTAGCTTGCTGGCGGCCAGAAAGAGAGCGCGCGACCTGCGCATCGCCGAAGTCGCCACGAAGATCGAGGCCGACATCCGCAGGCGCAAGCTCAAGCCGGGGGATGCTTACCTGACGACCGCGCAATGCGCCACCTTGCTGGAGGTAAGCACCGGGCTGGCCAATGCAGCCATGCAGCTTCTGAGCCTGCGGGGGCTCCTGCACCGCAGCCAGCGCTCGGGCAGCAGGGTCGGCCATGGCGACACCACGCGAAACGCCGCCGTAAAGGAGATCTCCCTCGTCTTCGATACCGCCGAGCTCGGAGAGCGCAGCGGCACGGGCGAGGAGATCCTTGGCATCCAGGAGATCTTCCCCTCCGCCACGGTAAACGTCGTCCGCCTCTCTGCCACGGACGGGCAAGCCACCGCCCAGAAGCTTCTGCAAAAAGCGGGCACGCGCGCCGCGCGAGTCGGGTTTATCCTTTGGAGCGTCTCGCTGGAGATCCAGCGACTGTGGTCCCAAAGTGGCCTCCCCTTCATCCTTCGGGGCAGCCCTTACCCTTCGCTCACCGGCCTCAGCCATATTGGTAGAGATTCGTTTGGCTCCGGCCACCGCCTCGCCACCCACGCCGCCTTGCCCCCCTGCCGAAGCCTCCTCATCCTGATGCGCGCAACATGGCGCCCGGGGGATAACCCTTTTATTGACGGTGCGCTCCTCGCCGCCACCGAAGCAGGCTTGCCAAGTGGCAGCATCCGCATCCGCGGTGTCCGGGGAGACGACCTCGCCATCCAGGCAGAAGTCACCCATTTTCTCGACACCTCGCCAAAGGGCTCCAGCATCATCGCGCTCATGGGGCAGGCGGGCCTCTGCGCCCACGCTGCCATGGCGCGCCACCCGCATGGTAAAGCCACGCGCCTCATCCTTGCGGATTGCAACTTCGAGCACCCGCTCCTGCTCCAGTATGCCCACCTGCGCTACAGCCTCCCCCACCGCGAAGTGGGGCGGCAGGCAGGCGCTCTCCTGGCCAAGGTAATGGCGGGCACACTCCCCCCCGAGGGCGAGCAGTGCCTCCTCGCCACCACCCTCAACGAAGCGTCGTGACGCCCAACCCCTCCAGCACCGCCAGCAACGCGGCGTGGTCCCCGAAGTCGTAGCGGATGGCACGGAAGCCCACCGCCGCAGCCGCCTCCACATTGGCGGCCAAATCGTCGATAAACACCGTCTCACAAGGCGTGACCCCAAGCTGCCGCTCGGCGATCCGGTAGATCTCCGTATCCGGCTTCGAACACCCCACGAGGTACGAATAAACCCCTCCCTCAAACCGCCCAAACACCGGGTAGCGCTCACGGATCGAGTCCATATGGATATCGCTCGTATTGGAAAGCAGGTAGAGCGGGTAGCGCCCGTGCAGCGCCTCTACCAGCTCCAGCATCGGGGAGTTTTCCTCAAAAATATCGACCCACGCTTCGGTAAACTCCGCCTCGCTGCCCTGAAAATCGAGAAGCTCGAAGACTTCCTTCAGAAACGCCTCGCGCCCCATGCGCCCGCTTTCATAGGCGTTTTTGATCTCCTCGATCGGCGCGAGCAACCCGCCATGCACATTGCGGCAAAGTGGGAGTAGCCGGCGGATGGCAATGTTGAAGTCGAACTTGAGCAGGACGTTCCCGATATCAAAAACAAAAGCGCGGATCATGGAATAAGAGATAACACCTCTGCCGCAACGGCGCGCGCGGCATCCGGGCGGCTCAGGCGTTGGAGGTTGCATTGCCACTCGTGCCATTGCGCGCCCCCATTGGCAACCGCATTTGCCACGGCGGCGGCAATTTCGCCCGCACCCGAGGCATGGCAGCCACACCGGTTCTCCAGCAGGAGCCGAGCGTTCCCCTCCTCCTGGCCGGGAACGATCTGCGTGACCACCATCGGCGTGCGCGCGGCGAGCGCCTCCTGCACGGTAGCTCCCCCGGCTTTGCTGATTAAGAGGTGAGCCCGCATCATCAGCTCGGGCATCTGGTCTGTCCACCCGTGCAGCGTGGCCGGGCGGCCCGACTCAGCCACGACCGCCTCCACGGAAGCTCGCAAATCGGCATCGCGCCCCACCGTCACCTCCAGCGCCACCCCCTCCAAAGCGAGCAAGGCGCGGACAATCTCCGGAGCCTCCTGCCGCCCGGAGTTAACGACATAGAGCACCCGCCACGGCTCCCCCTCGCAGGGCGCCTGCTTCGCCCCCGCCCCCGCGGCAAACCGGGGGGACACCGGGAAGCCAAGCGTGCGCACCCGCTCTGCCGCCACCCCTTTGTCGGCAAGCACAGCGGCCGTCTCCTCATTGGGGACCACAAAGCGGTCGCTCCCGCATCGGTACCAGATGGAGTTGACGGTGATCGAGTCCGTCACCACCGTCACTTGCGCAAAACGGTGCCCTTCCTTTTTGAGCGAGTCTAAAAAATAGTTGTAGAGCGGGTAGGTGGAGACGACCGCATCCGGCCGTTCCTGCTCAAGCAGGTTGCGCAAGCTCTCCTCCACCGGGGCCAGCAGGGGGAGGTAATCATCGATCCCCGGGCCGGAGTCGATCATCCCATACACCCGCTCCCAGACACCCGGTGCATGGTTGATTGTGGAGAGGTAGGCGCGGCGTACCAAGTCATTGAGGCGGCCGTACGTCTGCTCCAGCACATCGACCACTTGCACCCGCACGCCCGGAGTGGCGGCCAATGCCAAGCAAAGACTACGGGCTGCCGTGTTGTGCCCTTCGCCATACCCTGCGGTGAGGATCGCAATCGTTTTCATGCGGTTTTGTGGCATCAAACCCGCTCGCCGCTTGCTTGCCAAGCATCTCCTGCTAGTCTCCCTTTCCCGTGGGAAATGTTCGCCTCATCACCACCGCCCTTCTGCTGGCGGTTCTGCTGCTACCCGGCCGCCTCTCTGCCCAGGGGATGTCGGACGAGGAGGCCAAGCGCGCATTCCTCCGCTCGCGCGGGCAGTCGGCCCCCGCCGCCCCCACGCCACCCAAAGAGTCGCCCCAAAAAGCCCGGCCCAAGCCGAAGCCCGCCCCCAAACCAGCCCGCAGGGTAAGCTCCCCGGAGCCCCCGGCTCCACGCCCCGTCCGCAGTGCCCCCACCCCGGAGCCCCGGCGCGCCACGCCGCCGCCTCCCGAGCCCACCCTTCCCGCTCCGGCTGAAGCCACACCTCCACCACTCGCCACCCCCGAGCCAAGAGCCACACCGACGCCCCGGCCCACCCCCGAGCCCCGCCGGGCCACCCCGCCGCCTTCCGCCTCGCGAAAAAGGGGGGCCATCGTCATTGAAAAATCCGGCGGCGATGAAGACCGCGACTTTCTTCCCCCGCCCCCTTCGGAATCTCGCGGCTTCCTCTTCTTCCGCAGCAAGGCCAAGTACAAATACCTCACGCCCGCCGTTCGCGATGCCATCGATAAGGCACGCGTACGCAAAAACCGGTGGAGCTACATCGTCGTCCACAACTCCGGCACCCGGCAGGGAAATGCCAAAGCCTTCGAATACTACCACCGCAAAGTCCGCAAAATGCCCAACGGCATGGCATACCACTTCGTCATTGGTAATGGCACCTCCTCCGGCAACGGCCAGATTGAGATCGGCTCCCGCTGGCGCAACCAGATCAATGGGGGCCACGTGCATTCCGATTTTTTAAACAACATTGCCATCGGGATCTGCTTCGTGGGCGATTATAATCGAGACTTACCCACCCGCCAGCAGCTCGAAGCGTTGGATGAGCTCATCCGCTACGTGCGCCGCCGCGTGGGCAAAACACAGGGCAAGCAGGCCATCATCAAAGCCCATAAAGACATCAACCCCCGGCCCACCGATTGCCCGGGTAAAAAATTCCCCTACACCTGGCTTTACACCCGGTTTGATTGACCATGAACCCGCCACACCCGCCAACCCCTCCGCTTAAAATCGGCATCACCGGGGTGACGGGCTTCCTCGGCAGCCACCTTGCCGAGACAGCGCGGCGCGAAGGGCACACCGTCGTCGGCTTTTCGAGGGACCCGTTTCACGAAATGCCCGGGTGCGCCGCCGTGCGCCCCTTTACCCCCGGGCACCTTTCCGTCGAGGGGCTCGACGCCGTGGTGCACCTCGCGGGGGAATCCATCGCCGGGCGGTGGAGCCCCACCAAGAAAGAGCGTATCCTCTCCAGCCGCCGGGAGGGGACGCGGGCTCTCGTAGATGCCCTGCTGCGCACCCCCCAGGAACGGCGGCCCCGTACCCTTGTCTGCGCCTCGGCCATCGGCATTTATGGAGATACGGGGGATAAAGAGGTCGATGAAGCCACCCCACCCGGCAACAGCTTCCTGGCTGAAGTCGCCCGCGTCTGGGAGTACGAAGCCTTACGAGCCAGCGAGGCGGGGGTGCGTGTCATCCCGCTGCGGCTCGGCGTCATCCTCGGCCGGGGCGGCGGGGTTTTGCGCCTCCTGCGCCCTCTTTATAAAGCAGGCTTGGGGGCGCAGCTTGGCAGCGGTCGCCAGTGGGTCTCGTGGGTCCATGTGCGCGATGCCGCTCGGCTCGCCCTTTTTTGTGTGGAAAACGAGGCCGTAGCGGCCGGCCCGCTCAACGCCACCTCCCCCACCCCGCTACGGCAGGCCGAGTGGGCCTCCGCGCTGGCGCGCCACTGGGGTAGGCGCATCCACCTTACAGCACCAGAGCCCCTGCTACGGCTCGCGCTGGGCGAAGCCGCCGCCCTCCTGCTGGAGAGCCAGCGCGTGCACCCGCGGCGAGCCATCGACCTCGGCTTCGCCTTCCACTTCCCCACGTTGTAGGTGATGGATGATTTGCCGGTTTGGCGCGGAAGAGGGCAACTGTAGGGCGTCTCGGTGAGACGCCGTGGGGTTGGAGACGGCCTACAGTTCGCGTTTTGCGGCATCCGGGCAGGAAACGAAAGCGCCACCCATCAATTAGAGCCCTTTAACTTATTCTGCACAGCCTCCTTTGCGGCGGCGAAGTCCGTTGCAAAGTCTTTCGAGCTTGGGCTGTATGAATCCATACAGCCGCTGCGCTCCAAAGCCTCTGCAACGGCCTCCGGCGCTCACAAATGAA
>JBBCKB010000009.1:0-44054 GCA_037189965.1 Chthoniobacteraceae bacterium
GGGTTGGACTGCCGTCTCACAGAGACGGCCTACAATTCGCGCTTCGTTGGCGTCCTCTCGGGATCAGCTCACCGTCGTAAAATGGGGATGTCGATCCTCCCCTCCTCACCTTCTCATTGGTGGGAAAGCTCAAAAAAACAGCGCGATAAGAGCCGCAGCAGGCTTGCGGTGGGGCTACTGGCTGGCTTTGCGCTGGAAGTCTTCGAAGAGATCCTGAAGCTCGCGGATGCCGCCATCCGTGCGGATGAGGAGGTTGCCGCGCCCGTGCATGGAGCCGACCTCCATCACCCAAGGCTGGGCGGACCACCGGCGCGGGGTACCGGGGTTGTCATCAAACTGCCCGGGGATGTAGTGGATGCGCGGGTAGTCGACAAAGCTATCCGGATCTTCATTGTACCGGCGCTTGAGGCTTGGGCAAAGCCAGACATTGCCGGAGACACCGTACGGCTCCAGGGTATCAATCCAGAATTGCTCCATCTGCGCGCGCTCCGCCTCTTCGGGGACTTGGGGCCAACGCTTGTTGTCGATCAACACGGCCCCAAGCGAGACGTGGATGGCGCGCAGGTTGCCCATACACGCCACCTTCTCCACACGGTCGCGCGTGGGGCCGACAGCGGGAATGATGAGGGTGGCCAGTATGCCGACCAGAGCGAGGACGACGACGGCCTCAACCATCGTAAACCCAGACGAAAAGAACCTCGGCTTGAGGCCAAGGTTCTTTTTAAAGGGCAAAGCTCTGGGAGCGTGTAAAGCCAGAGGGCTGGAGCCGGAAAAGGTGGAAGCTTAATTACCGGAGGGGAAGATCGCAGGGTAGTAGCTGTAGAGCGTGCCACCCGTCAGCATGGAGGGGTTCTGCGTGGAGGTGCGAACCCCGGAAACCTGTACGTTGACCTTCTTTTTGTTGACCAAGGGCCAGACTTCGAGAGGGCTCGTCAGGTCAGCACCACCGAGGTAGTCCCACCCATCGGTGGTCTCCACTTCGATCTTGCCTTTGCCTGCGTAGGCGACCCACGGGAAGGTTTTGGTGATCTTGGCATCAAAATGCCCGTTGATCGCAACGGCGTCTACATACGTGTAGTTGAGGTTCTCGTAAGTGTACTTCTCGGGCTGCGCGGCCACGCCGGGGGTGCCGGGGATCGCGGGGCTCACGAGCGTGCCGTCAATCACTACGGCGGGGACGGGCTGGATCGGGGGGACTGCGGCGACCGGAGCCGTGTACGACGTCATCTTGGGGATGGTGATGGCGGATTCTCCACGAAGAGCGGAGGCATCAAAAACACCGCTGATCGCGCGGCTGGGAACATCGGCCGTGGCGGCAACCTGCCCGATGACCATGACGCCTTCGGTGAAGGCGACGACGCGGCCGTCGTTCCCATAGATCCCGATGTTATCGATGGCGGTGCCTGCATTCGGGTTGGAAGTGGAGGCGAGGCCAAAGAGCATGACGCCGGAGAAATTCTTGCCGGTGATGACGCCTTGGTAGGTGCCGTCAATAGAGCGGCCGTAGAACATGTTGTTATCCCAAGGGCCACCCACGATCGCGAATGCGGGCGAGGCCATCAAAGTCAGGGCAGAAAGGGCGGAGAAAACAAGACGCTTCATAAAGACGGGAAATCTGGGAAACAGGACAATCTGGGTGGGAAACGAAAACGGGGAGTTGGGATTTCCCGAAAGATTTAGCTCCGGGGTTGGGGTGAGTCAACTTTCTTTTTCCCATCGCTCCGGGGGTGTAACCCCTTGCACCAGAATGCGGGAGTCTTTGACTTGCGGCCTATTTCGCTGTTTGAATGCCCTCCTTTACCCCGACACACGAGATACGATGGAAGAGACCCACTCCCTTTTTGATACCCGCCGCAACAAGATGCTCGCGCTCCGCGATAAGGGGGTGGCGCCCTATGGCCAGCGGTTTGATACTTCGGGCACGGTGGAGGCTGTCCGCGAACGCTTTGCCGAGGGGAACCGCGAGCAGGTGGCAGGGCGCATCACCGCGCATCGCGACATGGGCAAGAGCCATTTCCTCGATATTTCCGACGCGACGGGGCGCATCCAGGTCTTTATCCACGCCAAGGAGGTGGGGCCGGAGCTTTACGAGATCTTTCAGCTTCTCGATATGGGCGACTTCATCGGCGTGGAGGGCGAGGCATTTGTGACGAAGACGGGCGAGCCGACCCTGCGCGTGAAGAGCTTCACGGTGCTCTCCAAGGCGCTGCGCCCGCTGCCGGACAAGTGGCACGGGCTCGTCGATGTGGAGCAGCGCTACCGCCAACGCTACCTCGATTTGCTGGCCAACCCGGAGTCGAAAGGGGTCTTCCTCAAGCGGATTGCGATTGTGCGGGAGATCCGCCGCTTCCTCGAAGAGCGCGGCTTCCTTGAGGTGGAGACGCCGATGATGCAGCCGGTGGCCGGAGGCGCGGCGGCGGAGCCCTTCAAGACGCACCACAATGCGCTGGGGATCGACCTCTTCCTGCGCATCGCGCCGGAGCTTTACCTGAAGCGACTGCTGGTAGGCGGGTTTGAGAAGGTCTTCGAGCTCAACCGCAACTTCCGCAACGAAGGGATCTCCCGGCGGCATAACCCGGAGTTCACCATGCTGGAGGCGTACTGGGCGTATGCCGATTTTGAGATGATGGCCGATTTGGTCGAAGAGATGGTCACCCACGTGGCGCAGAAGGTGGTAGGGACGCTCGATATCGAGCACAAGGATGGCGAGGGGGCTGTGGTGCGGACGATCAACCTCAACCGCCCGTGGCGGCGCGCCCGCTACCGCGACCTTGTGGAAGAGGCGGTGCCCGGCTGGTTTGCGCTTTCGCCCGAAGGGCGGCGCGAGAAGTGCCGCGAGCTGGGGGTGCAGATCTCCCCCGAGATGGCGGATTTTGAGGTTACCCAACAGGTTTTCGAAAAGAAGGTGGAGGAAAAGACGTTTGACCCGTGCTTCGTCACCCACTGCCCGGCCGAGCTGGTGCCGCTGGCCAAGCAGAACGCGGAGAACCCGGCGCTGGTCGATGTGTATGAGCTGATCATCAACGGGCAGGAGATCTCGCCCGGCTACTCGGAGCTCAACGACCCGATCGTGCAGCGCCAGCGGCTGGAGCAGCAGGCGGGCGAGGAGCAGCAGAAGATCGACGAAGATTTCCTCACCGCGCTGGAGCACGGCATGCCCCCGGCGGGCGGCATCGGCATCGGGATTGACCGGCTGGCGATCCTGCTCACCGGGGTGGAGTCGATCCGCGATGTCATCCTCTTCCCTCATATGAAGCCGAAGGCTTAAGCCCGCCTCCCCACCCGGCCATGGAGGACGCGATTGAAAGCTTCATCCTCTACCTCGCTACAGAGCGGGGGCTTTCGGCAAATTACCAACTCTCTACGCGGCAATCGCTGGAGGGGTTTGCCGCGTGGCTGCTGGCCGAGCGTGGGGTGCGCGAACCGGGCGAGGTGACGCTGCGCCACGCGGGGGATTACCTCGCCGTGCGCAAAGAGGGCGGGCTGGCGGCGGCTTCGGTGAAGTTGATCGTCGTGGCGGTAAAGATCTTCTTCTGCTTTCTCCACCAGCGCGGGCGACTGGCGCAAGACCCGATGGAGACACTACCACTGCCCCGGGTAGAGCGGTTCCTGCCCGAGACGCTCAATGAGGCACAGGTAGAGGCGCTGTTGGAGAGCATCCCGCAGGAAGACCCGCTCGACCTGCGCGACCGCGCCATGGTCGAGCTGCTTTACGCCAGCGGCTTGCGCGTCTCCGAGTTGGTGAATGCGCGCCTGGAGGAGTTGAACCTGGAGGGGCGGCTCATCCGCGTGACGGGCAAGGGAAACAAGACGCGCCTCATCCCCCTCGGGGCCAAGGCGCGCGAGGCGCTGGTGGCGTATCTGGAAAAGGGGCGGCCGGCGCAGGTAAAGCGGCGCACGGGCAGCGAGCTTTTCCTCTCCATCCGAGGCAAAGGGCTGACGACGGTGCGCATCTGGCAGATCCTCAAAGAGCGGGCGCGCGCCGCGGGGATGGAGGAAAACTTGTACCCGCACCTCCTGCGCCACTCCTTTGCCACCCACCTGCTCGCCAACGGGGCGGATTTGCGCATCATCCAGGAAATGCTCGGCCATGCCGATATCTCCACCACGCAGATCTACACGCATGTAGACCGCAGCCACCTCAAAAATATCCACCGGAAGTTTCACCCCCGCTCGTAGCGTCTACGGCAGGGCCTGCCAGGGGCGGCCGGCCTCCATGGCTTGGCCAAAGGCGCGGTACTCCTCCTCGTTTGGCCGCAGGGCCAGTGCACGGGCGAGCGCGCGCCGGGCGGCGGGGAGGTCCCCCGCGCCATACTCGGCCTGCGCGAGCAGGAAGTGCGTTTTTGGGTTCTGCGGATCGGCCTCCAACGCTCGGGTAAAGAGCGTACGCGCGGCGGGCCAGGCGTGGTCGGCAAGGGCGAGGAGGCCGAGGTTGTTGAGCGCGCCGCTGTGGCTCGGCTCGGCTTCAAGCACGGTGGCGTAGTGCCCCCGAGCGGCGAGAAAATCACGCCGGGCAAGGGTGGCATTACCAAGGGCAAAGAGGACTTCGCGGTTCTCGGGCGCAAGCCGGTGGGCGGCCTCAAGGCGGGCTTGCGCCAGCTCGTACTGCCCAAGGGCGAGCGCTTTGACTCCGGTGTTATACGCCGCCAGCGCGCTGAGCGAAGGCTCCCGCACGGGCCACCAGACCAGGCAGGCCCCCGCAGCCCCTACCCCGAGCCACACCCCCGCCGCCCGCACGGAAGGCCGCGCGACGAACGTCGCCAGCCCCAGCGCCCCGAGCAGGAGCAGCCCCGGCGCGGCCGCCAGCCGGTAGCGCTCATTCACAAACACCGGCAGCAACACCGCAAGGTGTAGCAACACCGCCCCCGCCACCCACCACGCCCGGGGGTAGCGACGCAGGGCAAGCACCGCGCCCGGTATCGCCAACGTGGCCACGAAGCCCCAGCCGAGCCCGGGGGTCAGGATGCCTTCTTCACGCAAGGGGGTAAGGAGGCTCAGATCATCATACTCAAAGGCGTTCCAGAAATTGCGCACCTTGAGCCCAAGCAGGCGGAGCCACGCGCCCGGGTTTTCACGGATGTATTGGCGCGCCTTGGCCGACCACCATGCGGAGACTTCGGCGCGCGTCAGCTCCCGCCCCTCGACCTGCGAAGGGAGAAGCAGCGAATCGGCCAGCATGCCTGATTGGCTGGCCCGCAAGCCGGGCGGCATTTCCAAATAGCCATTGGCCCCGGGGTGGTTGCCCACCCAGAAGTTGAGCCCTCCATGCGCGGAGAGGAAGACCGGCTCGCCCGCTACCACCCGGTTGTAGACCCAGCACGGCGCACTTCCCAACGCAACCCCCACCAGCAGGCAGGCCCACGCCACCCCACAGCCGCGCCAACGCAACCGAAGCCACGCCGCCACCGCCGGTAGCGGCACCGCGCAAAGCAGCGTGGCCACCCACATCGCCCCAAAGCCAAGGAGGCCCCCCATGACCAGCCACGGCCTCCAAAGCGAAGCCCACGCGCTCTCCGCCGCCCTCAAGCTCCAAAGCACCACAC
Organism: Chthoniobacteraceae bacterium; assembly: GCA_037189965.1. GTDB lineage: Bacteria > Verrucomicrobiota > Verrucomicrobiia > Chthoniobacterales > Chthoniobacteraceae > DATMFV01. The sequence continues at coordinate 5,544 of JBBCKB010000009.1, forward strand.
CCCAATAGGCAAACACAAGAAACGCCGTCGGCATGAGAACCACGGAAAACGCCTGCGCGGGCTGGTAGAGCACCCACCCCGCTGCCGCCAATGCACCCGCCCATTCCCCCGCTCGCCCGGGGGCGATGCGCCGCCCAAGGCAAAAGAGAAGCACCGCCGTCCCCGCCTCCACCAAAAGCTGGAGCGCCCCTGCAAGAAACGGGCTGAACCCCACAAGCGCAAATACCCCCCCAAGAAAAAACGGATAGCCCGGCAGCCCATAGAACGCCTGCCCATCGCTCCATTCCCCCGCCGCTACGCGGCGTGCCCAGTCGGCATAGAAGCGCATATCTCCCAGCTCCGGGGCGAAATGGACTGATTCCACAAACCGGAGAAACACCACCGTGCGCACCACCATGGCCAATACAAAGATCCACCCGGCGGGGGAAAGTATTCGCTGCGTCTGCATCGTCCCCCAAAGTTATGCACCGGATGCCTCTCCACGGCAAGGCGCGGGAGATTCTACGCACAAAGACGCAGGTTGACGATAAGCAAACTAAATAGTGGCTCTGATATTAGCTCAACAATGCTCGCAAACCCGCATCATTACAGAATTTGCTTGCACCGGGCCTCAAAATTTCCAACCCTGACCTTGCACCCCCCAGTAATTGAGGAGTGTACATACATATAAAAATCCAAACGCACTCATAATATTATGAAGCTTACCGTAAACAAAAACCGCAAGGGCTTCACCCTTGTTGAAATTATGATCGTCGTGGCGATCATCGCCCTCCTCGCGGCCATCGCCGTGCCGAACTTCATGCGCGCGCGCAAGCGTTCCCAGGCAACCCGCGTTCTCGACGAGCTGCGCCTTATCGACGCCGCGATCGACCAGTACGCACTGGAGAACAACAAAGTCTCCACCAGCGCTGTCAGCTGGGCAGACGTAAGGGGCTACCTGAAGCCTGGCACCGCTCTTGAAAGCAGCGGCGGCCAACTCTCCAGCGGCACCACTGCGGTTGTCACCTTTACGACGGTTGGTGCTGGCGTGCAACTCCCGGCTACCGTACTCACCGAACTCTCGGACGTGGCTCCGTCCGCTTTCTGGGGGTCGTTCGTTACCACCTCGGGCTCCTAGTACCTTTTTGTAGCTCACTACCATCCAGCCGTTCGTTCTTCGGGCGGCTGGATGTTTTGTTTTTGGGACACAAGATGTCGGCAGGTTTCTTTTCGCGCTTTCATTGGCTTCGAAGCCTGGCGGCGCCCTTCCTCCTTCTGGCCGTTGTACTTGCGGCCTACTATCCCTCCCTCTCCGGTAAGCCAATTTGGGATGACTCCTACCTCGTTGTGGGGCATCCCCTTACCAAAAGCCCTGTTTTTGTCGTAGAAGTCTTCCGACAATGGACCTTTCTCGAGAGCATTAGTACCTATTATCGGCCTGTCCAGCTTCTCTCCTATTTAGGAGACTACATTTTCTGGCGAGGCGATATCGTCGGCTATCATTTAACGAATATCGCCATTCATGGCGTGGCAGCAATTCTCTTGCTGAGCCTCCTGACCCAACTGCTTCCCCGGTTGATCCCGACGCTCGCTCCAAAGACTTGCCGCCTTCTCGCCTTCGCCATCAGCCTGATCTGGGCTGTTCACCCCATCCACAACGCCGCTGTCGCCTACATGTCTGGGCGGGCAGACCCCTTGGCGATGGTATTCGCACTGAGTGCGTGGCTACTTTACTTACGAGGAGCCCAAAGCTCGCGGCCTCTACGTGCTCGTTTGGCAATCTATGGAGGAGCGTGTCTGCTAACGTTGCTCGCTCTTTGCAGCAAGGAGATCGCATTCACATGGATGGTGCTTTTCCTTCTGGTTCATGCCGTATTTCTTCCCACGGCTCAACGCCGCTGGATATTGGTGGCGGCCCTTCTGGCAGTGACTGGGGCCTACCTTTGCCTGCGGAGCTTACCCCCTCCCCGGGAAGCCAAAGAAGGGCGGATGCCAGGCTCCCCCCCCCTACAGCGGATCCATCTAGTTATCCGCGCACTGGGAGACTATACCCACCTGATTTTCTGGCCGGATAGCCTTCGCATGTGTCGCTCCGTCACCCCGGAGCTGGCCTATCCGCAGCTCAAAGAGTGGTACCCCAAAGAGGCACCCAAGGAATTGACCTGGATCGGCCTTGGTACCGTGGCCGCGTTTATTGGCGGTTGCAAATGGAAAGGCCGAGGCCAACGGCTTCGTCGCTTGGGGGTGGCTTGGTTTTGCATCGGCTTTCTCCCGATCTCCAATCTCTTTCCCTTGAACGCCCAAGTGGCGGAACATTGGATTTACATGCCAAGTATCGGCTACCTGCTCTTCCTTCTTGGAGCGGCTCTCGAGCTTCCTTCGAGGTGGCATCGCTGGGGGTGGCCGTTTCTGGTTGTAGCAACAGCCGGGCTGATGATGCGCACTGCCCAACGAGCTTCAGATTGGACTTCGCCTCTGCATTTCTTCAGTCGTACCTTCGAAGAGGGTGCTTATGATCCGCGCGCGTTCTTCCATTACGCCCGTGCTCATTTCCTCGCGGGCCAGCCGAAGAAGGCCGAGTATCTCTACCAACAATTCGAAGCCTCGCTTCCCAACTATCCGACCTTTCTCCTCGGGCTTTCCGAAATTTATGCCCAACAGGGCCTCAAAGATAAGGCGGAGCAGATGCTCCGGCGCGTCAATTCCGGGGTCACAGCCAACCAGACAACAGCGCTCTTGGGCCTTACCCAACTCGAGATCGAACGCGGCAACCTCGATGCTGCCGTTGCCTTGTTGAAAAGCAATCTGGAAGGCCCTTCTCCCGCCTACCGGCTTCTCTCGCCGCTCTCCCGACTTCTTGCCACACAAGGACGCAAAGAAGAAGCCTTGGAGAAACTCCATCTACAGCTTGAGGTACGTCCTTGGGATATCCAAGCCTACCTGGACCTTGCCGACTTTTACCAAAAGAACGGCTCGCCCCAAGAGGCCATCCCTCTACTAGCCAAGGCGATGAAGATGGATATCTGGGCCACACAGGCGCACCAGCAACGCGCCATTCTCGAGTTGGAGCGCAACGACCCAAACGCCGCCCTCGAATGGGTGCGCCAAGGCCTTGCTCGCAAGCCTGGCGAAGACCTCTACCTTCTGGAGGCCAAAGTCCTCCTCCTGCTCGACCGCAATACAGAAGCCAAAGAAGCCTGGGAGCGCTCCCGCGTTTGGAAGCGGCTCAATGAGCAGGCGCCTTGAGACCAGCTCATGAAGATGGCCCTAAAAAAAGAAAGTGCGCGGTGATTTTTCGCATTCTCCAAGGCGCGAGCAAGGGCGGTATCTGAAGATACCGACCGCTGTGAGCAACGCCGGAGAATCGGAAGAGCACCCGGAAATTTGAAAAGGAAATAGGCTAACACGACACTAGAGCCCTCTTTTGGCCAAATGCACGGGGGGCTACTCGCCCTCCTCCGTCGTCACCGTAGCGCCGGGCTCTTCGCCCAAGGCTTGCTCAAAGGCGCGCCAAGCGAGCATGGCGCACTTTACCCGCTGGGGGAATTTGCGCACGCCGACGAAGAGGTTCAAATCGCCCAGCTCCTTGGGGCCGGGCTGCTCGGTCTCGTCGGCAGGGCCGGTGACGCGGGCTCGAAATTGCTCCAGCAATGCCTCGGCTTCGGCGCGGCTTTTGCCCTTGAGTTTGAGCGTCATCAACGAAGCCGAGGCCTGGCTGATGGCGCACCCGTGGCCGGTGAATTTGAGGTCTTCCACCGCGTCGGGGCCAAACTTCACGTGGAGGTGGATCTCGTCGCCACACGAAGGGTTATCCCCATGCACGTGCACGGCTTCATCTCCCAGCTCGCCGAAGTTGCGCGGGCGCTTGGAGTGGTCGAGGATGACTTGCTGGTAGAGTTCGTCGAAATTCATCGGAAAAAGCGGTCAATCTCGGCGAGGATTTCGGCCATGCGGTCGATCTCCGCCTCGGTGTTATAGAAGTAGAAGCTGGCGCGCGCGGAAGAGGCGAGCCCGAGCTTGCGCATGAGCGGCTGGGTGCAATGGTGCCCGCCGCGCAGGGCCAGGCCGCGCTGGTCTGCCAGGGTAACGACATCGTGCGCGTGCGCGTTCTCCATCACAAAGCTCACAACGCCGCTGCGCGCCGCACTCCCCAACGGCGGCCCGAGCACCCGCAACCCGGGGATGTCGGCGAGCCGCTCGTGGGCGTAGCGGCCCAGCGCCTGATCATGCGCGAAGATCGCCCCGCGCCCGATGCCCTCCAGATAATCCGCCGCGGCACCGAGTGCAATGGCTCCGGCGATGTTGGGCGTACCTGCCTCAAACCGCGCGGGGCTCGGCTTCCAGGTGCTTTTTTCGTATCGGACAGAGAGAATCATCTCCCCGCCGCCCTGCCACGGAGGCATGGCATCCAGCAACTCACGCCGCCCGTAGAGGAGGCCGATGCCGGTGGGGGCGCACATTTTGTGGCCCGAGAGGGCCAGGAAATCGCACCCGAGCGCTTGCACATCGAGCGGGCAATGCCCGGCGCTCTGGGCGGCATCCACCAAGGAGAGCGCGCCGACCTCGCGCGCCGCGCGGCAAAGCTCCACGGCGGGGTTGATGGTGCCCAGCGAGTTGGAAATATGGACGAAGGAGAAAAGCTTCACCTCCGGGGTGAGGAACTCGGGCAGCCGCTCCAGCGCCAGCTCGTGCCGGTCGTTGATCGGCAGGAACCGGAGCGTCGCCCCCGTGCGCTCGGCAAGGAGTTGCCATGGGACGAGGTTGCTATGGTGCTCCATCTCGGTGAGGAGGATGACGTCCCCCTCTCTCAGGTGCCTCACCCCCCAGGTCTGCGCGACGAGGTTGATGCTCTCGGTCGTCCCCCGGGTAAAGACAATCTCTTCCTCGTGCGCGGCGTTGAGGAAGCGGGCCATGCGGCGGCGCGAGGCTTCAAACGCCTCGGTGGCGCGGGCGCTGAGCTCGTGCATGCCGCGGTGGACGTTGCTGTTATCGCGCTCGTAGTAATGGGCCAGACAATCGAGCACCGCTCGCGGTTTTTGCGAGGTGGCGGCGTTGTCGAAATAGATGAGCGGCTTGCCGTGGACTTCCTGATCCAGAATCGGGAACTCGGCACGGATGGCTTCCCAGGAGCGAGCGGGCAATGGGTTCATGTCGGCAGGGAACTACCCTCTAATGTTTTTCCCCATTCGCCAACCTGAATGTTGGCCGGGCCTTGAAGCTTTACCGCTTGGGGGAACTTCCCGGCGGTTTCCGCAGCACCCGCCGCCGCACCCTTTGCGGCGCGAGCGACGCCACACGAGGTAGAGGAGCGACCCGGCGATGAGGGCTCCGACGAGAAGCTGGTCTACCCACGCACTCATTGCCAGCCGAGCAGGCGCCCTCCCTGGTAGACGGCCCACGCGCCCACCCATGCCAGTGCCGTCATGTACGCGAGCTGGAAGAGGGGCCAGCGCCAGGAATTCGTCTCCCTCCGCACGACGGCGACGGTGCTGATACACTGCATGGCAAGCACGTAGAAGACCATGAGCCCAAGGCAAACGAGCGGGGTGTAGACGGGCGCGCCATCCGCATGCTGCGCGGCGCGGAGCTGCTCAAGGAGGGATGGATTCGCCTCATCCACCTCGCCCTCGACGCTGTAGACGATGCCCATGGTGCCGACGAAAAGCTCGCGCGCGGCGAAGGAGCCGATGAGGCCGATGCCGATGCGCCAGTCGTACCCTAGCGGGCGGATGACAGGCTCAATGGCGTGGCCCATCTGCCCGGCGTAGCTCTGCGCGATGGCTTCGCCCGGCGTCGCCCCCTCGGGGGCCTTGGGGTAGGTGGCCAGCGCCCAGAGGAGGATGGAGAGGGCGAGGATGACGCTCCCCGCCCGCTTGAGGAAGAGGCCCGCGCGCTCCCCCATTTGCAGGGCGACATTGCGCCACGCGGGGAGCCGGTAAGGGGGCAGCTCCATCAGGAGCGCGGGGGTCTCGCCTTTAAGCAGGGTGCGCTTGAAGAGCCACGCCATGCCGAAGGCGGTACCGGTGCCGAGTATATACATGGCGGCCATGAGCCCGGCTTTGGCCCATGCGGAGGTATCCGGCAGGAGGAGGGCGATCATGAGCCCGTAGACGGGGAGCCGCGCGGAACAACTCATCAACGGCGCGACGAGAAGGGTGACAAGGCGGTCCTTGCGGTTCTCAATCGTGCGGGTGGCCATGATGCCGGGGATGGCGCAGGCGTACGAACCGAGCAGGGGGATGAACGATTTGCCATGCAGGCCGACGCTGGCCATGGCCCGGTCCATCAAAAACGCGGCGCGTGCCATGTAGCCGCTATCTTCAAGCAGGCCGAGGAAGAAGAAGAGGATGAGGATCTGCGGCAGGAAGATGACGACCCCGCCGACTCCGGCGACGACGCCATCGACCAATAATGAGCGCACGTCGCTCTCGGGGAGGCGCGCGGAGAGCCACTCGCCAAGGGCGCCGGTGGCGGAGTCGATCCACTCCATCGGGGCTTGGGCGACGCTAAAGATGCAGAAGAAGAGGAAAAGGAAGAGCCCGCCGAGTGCAAGCCACCCCCAGAGCCGGTGGGTGAGGACGCGGTCCACCCGGTCGGAAACGCTCTCTCCCAAAGGCGCATTCGGGCCGCGCACGACTTGGGCGCAGAGGCGGCCGAGCCATTCGTAGCGCGCCTGCACGAGCGCGGCCAGCGGCTCCACCCCGGCCTGGCGCAGGCGGGCCCGGGCGGCGGCGGCGGTAGGCGGGCCGGGCTCGGGCGCGGTGAGGGCCAGGAGCGCCTCGGCCCAAGCGGTGGCGGGTGGGGCCCCTAGCTGCGGGGCAAGGGCGAGCGCCTCGCGCTCCAGCTCGGGCGGCACGGGGGCGCGGCAAGCGGGGGCGGGCACAGGCCGCGAGAGGGCTTGCCGCAGGGGGATGAGGCCGACACCGCGCGAGGCAACGAGCGGGATGACGGGGATGCCCAGCTCGGCCTCCAGCCGCACGACATCGACCCGCAGGCCACGCCGCTCGGCTACATCGACCATGTTGAGCGCGAGGACAACCGGGAGCCCGAGGTCGAGCAACTGGGCAACGAGGTAGAGGTGCCGCTCCAGGGCGGAGGCATCGACCACGGCGACGATGAGGTCGGGCCGGGGGGTATCGGAGCGGCGGCCAAGAAGGACATTGCGGGAGATTTCCTCATCCGGCGAGCGCGGTTGCAGGCTGTAGCTGCCGGGCAGGTCGATAAAGGTGAGCGGCTCGCCATGGCTGCCGAAGCCGCGCCCGGTCTTGCGCTCGACGGTGACGCCCGGGTAGTTGCCCACCTTTTGGCGCAGGCCGGTGAGGGCGTTGAAGAGGGTGGTTTTGCCGCAGTTGGGGTTCCCGGCGAGGGCAATGTGGCGGGCAGCGGGCTCGGGCATGGCGGGCAGAGGCTACGCGCTGATAAGGATGGCGGACGCCTCCTGCTTGCGCAGGGAGAGGCGGCAGCCGCGGACGGCGATCTCCATCGGGTCGCCAAGGGGGGCGAGGCGGACGACTTCCACTTGTGCGCCGGGGGTGAGACCCAGCTCCAGCAAGCGGGCGTGAGTCGGGGCGGTGGGGTCGATCCGCACGATGGCTCCCCGCGCGCCGGGCGCGAGGGCGGAGAGGGGTGTGGCAGGGGTGGCCAAAGCGGGAAGTTTACGCGACGCCGAGCGCGAGGCTCTGCTGGCCAGGCTCGATGGTGAAGAGGAAGGGCTCGCCGAGCAGCTCCTCAAGGACGGCGCGGTTGGTGGCGGTGGCGGGGTCGCCCGGGGGCTCGGTCTCGTTGAAGATGGCCCCGGCGTAGGGGGTGCCGCTTTGTTTGATGGCTTCGATCGTCAACAAGGCGTGGTTGAGCGCGCCAAGTCGGTTGCGGATGACGACGGCGACCGGTAGCGCAAACTCTGCCGCGAGGTCGGAGACGAAGAAGCCGGGGGCAATCGGCACGCGCCAGCCGCCAACGCCTTCGACGATGACGGAGCGGTGCTGCTCGCGCAGGGTGCGCCAGGTATCGCGGATCAGGGCGAGGTCTGCCGGGCGGTTCTCAATCAACGCGGCGCTGAAAGGGGCGGCGGGGGCGCGGTGCCAAACGGGGTTAATGGTGTTGAGCGCGACCGCGCCGTCGCAAGCGCGGTGGAGAGCGTGGGCGTCTTCGCGGTCGCCCGCGCAGAGCGGCTTCATCGGCACGGTATCGAGGCCGACGCGGCGCAGGGCGCGCACGAGGAGGGCGGCGATGTAGGTTTTGCCGACGCCGGTGTCTGTCCCCGTGAGGAAGAGGTTCATCCGGCGAGGACGGCTTCGCGCTCCATGCCGTAAAGCGCAAAGAGGCGCAAGACGGTTTCTTCGATGAGGTTGTTGGGGCACGAGGCTCCGGCGGTGATGCCGATGACGGCGGGCAGGGGCGGCAGCCAGCCGGGGGAGACGATCTCGTGCTTCAAATGGAGGTCGTAGTGGCGGATGGCCTCTGCGGTTTCCATGCGCCCGGCGTTGCGGATGAAGAAGGTGGGGAGCTTCTCTTCGCCGATCTCGGCGAGGTGCGAGGTGTTGGAGGAGTTGTACCCACCGACGACGATGAGGGTATCCAACGGCTCGGAGAGCATTTGCCGCAGGGCGTCCTGCCGCTCCTGGGTGGCCCCGCAGATGGTGTCGAAAAAACGGAAGTTTTCTTTGGCGCGCTCGGCGCCGTCGCGGTCGCGAATGGCGGCATCCACCCGGCGCTGCACTTCCTCCGTCTCGCCCCGGAGCATGGTGGTCTGGTTGGCAACGCCGATGCGGCGCAGGTGCAAATCGGGGTCAAACCCGTCGGAGTACGCGCCTTTGAAGCGCTCCAGAAACGCGGCTTTATCGCCCCCGTGGCGGATGTAGTCGCACACGGCATCCGTCTCGGCGAGGGTGAGGACGACAAGGTAATGCCCCTTGCCGTCTTTGAGGGCGCGGCTGGCGGTGGCCTTGGTCTCTTCGTGCTGGGCCTTGCCGTGGATGATGGAGGTGATGTCTTCGGTGGCGTTCTGCCGCACGCGCTTCCAGACGCTCATGACATCCCCACAGGTGGTATCCACAATCTGGCACCCGGCCTCTTTGATGCGCGCGAGGGTGCCGGTATCCGTCCCAAAGGCAGGGACGATGACGACGTCCTCCTCCGTCAACCCCGCGACGCTGGCTTCCCCATCTTTGCCGATGATGTTTTGGATGCCAAGCGCGCGGATCTGCTCGTTAACCTCGGGGTTGTGGATGATCTCGCCGAGGATGAAGAGGCGCTTGCCTTCGAAGACTTTGGCGGCGGCGTAGGCAAGGTCGATCGCGCGCTCGACGCCGTAGCAAAAGCCAAATTGCTTGGCGAGCCGGATGGTGAGCCCGCCGCACCGGATGGCCCCGCCATTGGCGCGAATGCGCTCGACGACTTCGCTCCGGTAGTGCGACTCGACCTGCTCCTGGACTCGCGCCATGACATCCGGCGTGCGCAGGTTCACCCGCTTGGGGCGGGGCGGCGCGGCGGCGGCGGTAGAGGGCGGAGTCTCGGGAGCGGTCATGAGCTTAGTCCTGAAGGAGCGGGCCCGCGGGCGGCTGGAAGACGCCGCTGCTGATCATGAAATGCGGGTCCGGGTCCGGGTCGTTGTAGTCATTGGGGCGCGGGACGTTGCGGCCGATCGTCTCATCCTCCGGCTGGTGGTTGGCGATGTTGATCGGCGTGCCGACTTTGACGAGGGCGAAGAACTTCGCCGCCGTGTTCTTGTGGAAGCGCAGGCAGCCATGAGTGCGCGGCACGGGCCACACATACCCCTGGTGGAAGCCATAGGCAGGGTAAAACTCGACCCAGTACTGCATCGGGTAGCCGACATAGCGGTAGCCGCTGCCGATCGGTTTGCGGCTTTCGCCCGGGCGGATCTCGTTCCCCTTGACCCAGTAGCCATAGGAGTAGGAGCGCTTGTTGGCCTCCTTGCGGGTGACCTTGAAGTTCCCCTTCGGCGTGGGCTTGGCCGGGGTGCCGACGCAGGTGGCGGCGACGAGCAGAGCGCGATCCCCCTCCATGACGTAGACTTGCTGCTTGGAGAGGGAGACTTTGACGCGAACGTTATTCGGGTTGTTCGGCCGGTAAGCCGGGGGATTCGGGTCTCCCTTGAAGACGGGGACGCTGGGGGTGGCGCAACCGCTCAGGACGGCGAGGGCGGCGGCACCCAGAAGGGCGGGGATGATGCGCAGGGATTTCATAAAAAGAGGGATGCTGGTGCGGGCACAGAGAGTACGTGCCCCAACGGGTACGGGCAAGGAATTGTGGGTGGGAAAAAACGGCTCCCTCTACCGGCGCTTGTCTCCGGCGGGGGGGGCGGCGAGCATTTTGTCGAACTTGGAGGAGGCGTTGGCGTAAAAGGGGTAGGCGGCAGGGTCGGCATCTTTGGGGCGGTAGCGCCAATGTTTGTACGCCCACATCCAAAGCTCCGGCTGTTTTCGAATGCGGGGCTCAAAGTGGTCCCAACAAAGCTGCGCGATCTCCTGTGTATTGGCTCCGGGGGGGATCTCGAGCGGGAGATCCATGGTGGTGCGGCAGCGCCCGTCGGGGAGCGACTCGCCGTGCCCGGCGATGAGCTGCGCTCCGGCCCGCTGGGCGAGGATGGCGTGCAACGAGGTGACGGACATTTTCATCCCAAAGGCTTCAATGCCGACGGCGGCCTGATCGGGCCGAAGGGTGAGGTCGATCAAAACGCCGGTGGCCCCTTTGCGCTTGGCGATTTTGAGCAGCCGGATCATCGAGTTTTCCTGCGGGATGATGCTCTGGCCGGAGACTTCGCGCGCCCCATTGACGATGGGGCCCAGGCTCGGGTTCTTGAAGTTCTCGACCACGATGGTGGTGGCCGCACCCTGGAAGCCGCCCGAGAGGCTGGCCCACTCGAAGTTGCCCCAGTGGATGCACATGAAGACGATGCCGGCGCGCGGGTCGCTCTTCTGCTTGGCAAAGATGTCGGCCCCGGGCCCGGTGATCTCCATATACCGGTGCCAGTTCTCCGGGGTGAGGCGGCGTGCCCAGAGCAAGTCCACCAAGGTGCGTACGAAGTTTTGGTACGAGCGCCGGGCGATGCGGGCGCGCTCGGCAGGGGTGTACTGGTCGCCAAAGGCGCAGCGCAGGTTATCCAGCGCGACGGCGCGGCCCCGCTTGTCGAACCGATACGCCAGCGCGCCCAACCCCCGCGCAAGGGGGACGCAGGCGCGCCGGGGCAGCAGGAGGATGCCGCGCGCAATGGCGGTGCAAGCCAGCCATTCCAGCCGGTAGCGAAGCTGTTTCCACCGGGAGAGCGCCATAACAAGCCTACTGGGCAGCGGGCGGAAGGGTGGGAGGCTGCTCGGCGGGGCGCGGGGGAAACAACGTTTCATACGCCTTGAGCAGCGTGCTCAGGTAAAGCGGCAGTACGAGCATGACGGCGAAGGAGGCCGCGGCCATGCCCCGCGAAAAGAGGGCGGCATCTCCCGGGGCAAAGCGGCTGACGCCAAAGAGAATGAGGAAGGCGGGCAACACGGTCAGCAACCCGGCCAGCCCAAGCAGCCCGGCCAGCCGCCACGGGGTTTGGAGCACTTTGCGGCGGCTTAGACGCATCGCCTGCCCGAAGGGGAGCCCCCGGTCTGCAATGAGGGGGACGGCGAAGAGCCAGCAGAAGGTGAGGAAGAGCGCGGGGATGCCGCCCATCACGGCCAGCAACCCAAGCGCTGCGGTGCGGGTGGGGTCTGCCAATAGCGCTTTGAAGTCGGCCCCTTGCGAAAGGCCCCACTTTTCCATGGTGAGGACGAGCGGCAGGAAGCACGCGATCATCACCAAGTTGGCGACAAGGGTTTTGAGGGCGAGGTTGCCGAAGATGCCGGAGCGAAACCCGGCCAGCAGGCTCCCAAACCCGGCGGGCTCATCCCGCAGAAGGCGTAGGTAGACGGTGTACAACCCGGCGGTGATGGCGCCGTCGAGCACCAGGGGGACGGCCATCTGCAACAACGGCACCTGAAGGGCGAGGCTCAGGCAAAAATGGACGAGAAGGGTGACGCTGACGAGCAACCCCGGGTAGCGGGTAAAGAGCCGCCACCCTTCGCGCAAGGTGGCGCGGATGGGGAGCGGCGTTTCGGTGGAGAGGATGCGGGCTTCCAGCGCGTCGGGGAGCTCGGGAGCGGCTGGGGCTGCGGGCACGGCAGCGGGTTCCTCCACGTCCTCCGGCTCGTCGAATGGCTCGCTCTCCGGTGCGTCTACAAGCCGGAAGGGGGTCCATTTTTCAAGACCCTCGTGCCAGACGAGGGTTTCCGCCGCGATGGTGCCTTCGCGGAGCAGGCTCGCCCACTCCGGGCCGGAAACGGGGCCCACGCGCCGGGGGCCATCAATGTAATACCACTCTGTCACTTCGTGCCGGTACGGCAAACGGCGAAGAGGGGTTCTCTTCGCCGAAGGTTCGCCAGGTTTTGCGGTTAGAACATGCTCATCGGCACGCTGATCTGGTCGCCCGGCTGCACGGCAGGGTCTTTGGTCGGGTTTTTGAGCAGTTCGCGCGCGTCATAGCGGTAGACTTTACCTTCCCGAATGAGCGAGATGTTTTTGCGATCGGCAAAGTCGTTAAAGCCTCCGGCGGCGTTGATGGCGGTCATCAAAGTCAAATCCGCGGTGTAGACGATGCGCTGGCCACCCCGCATACCGGGCCCGCCGACGTTGACGAAGCGGTTTGCATTGATGGCGGTGACGGTGATCGTCGGGTGGGTGTAGATCTTGCCCGCCTTAAGCCGCCCCTCGATGGTGCGCTGGACTTGGTTGCCCAACTGCCCATCAACCTTGAGCTGGCCAATGAAGGGGAGGTTGACCATTCCGCTTTCATCCACGGTATAGGCTTGGTTAAACTGGCCGACCTCCTCGGGGGGAACTCCGGCAATGCGGATTTCAATCATATCTCCGGGGCGGATCGTGGCGTTCTGCGCTTGGCTCTCCACGGCAAAGCCGAAAAGACACGGCAGCAGAAGCGCGGCGGCAAGGCGGGGTAGTCTCGTCATGATCGGTAACGGGGTGAAGGACTAATATTCGTCAGAGGAGGAGGTGGTGGTGGCCGTATCTTTGCCTGCGGTGGCGGCGGCCAGAGGCTTCTCTTTACCCTTCTTGCGGGTCGAGCCGTAGTAGTCGTAGTACTGGGTGTAGTACTGGTAGTTGCTGTCGCGTTTGATATCGACGTTGTTGAGCACGGCACCCAGGAGGTTGCCCCCCACGTGCAATACAGCCTGCCGCACGCGCATGAGCATGGAGCGCGGGAACCGGCGGTACTGCACCACCATGAGGGTGATATCCACATCCCGCGCGAGGATGGAGGCGTCACTCAGACCCAGAATCGGCGGGGAGTCGAAGAAGATGATGTCGTACTCGCCTTTGACCCGGGTGATCAGCTCGCTCATCGCGGCGGAGTTGAGGATGCCGGTGGCGTCTTCGGGCATCTTCCCGGCGGGGAGCAGGGAGAGGTTGGGCACCTTGGTTGGCTGCACCCCTTCTTCCAGCCTGACACGCCCCAGGAGGACATCGCTAAGACCGTTTTTGTTCTCCAGCTCAAACATGGTGTGCTGGGCGGCGCGGCGAAGGTCGGCATCCACCACCAGGGTGTTGTAGCCGCCGCGGGCGTAGGTGCAGGCAAGGTTGTTGAGCGTGGTCGATTTCCCCTCGCCCAAGCCGCCCGAGACGAGCGTGATGGTGTTGGCATTGGGGTCCTTGCGGTTAAACTCAAGGTTGGTCTGCAAGATCCGGTAGGCTTCGGCATCGGGCGAGTCTCCCGGGTTGTGCGCCAGATAGGAGATGCCCTTGGGAATAACGGCAAGCACCGGGGTGTTGAGGAAGCGCTCCACCTCGTCGAGCGTTTTGACGGAGGTGTCGAGATACTCGAGGAAGAAGGCGATGCCGACGCCAATGATAAGCCCCACGGCCATCGCCATCGTCATGTAAGTGGGAATGTTGGGGCGCGAAGGGCCTGCGGCGGGCTCGGCATGTTCCCAGATCCGGCCGGTGCTAATGGTCATACCCAACTGCATCCGCTGGGTCTCCAGGCGACTTTCAGCCGCTTCCATGAGGCGCTTGGCATTGATGTAGCTGCCTTTGGCGTTGAGGTAGCCCACCGTTTGCTTGCGCGAACCGGCAAGCTCACCCCGGGCCTCTTCAAGTCGCTTGTTGAGCACGTCGAACTTGGCCTGCTCGACCGCGAGGCGGATACCCAGGGTGGTGCGCAAGGTGTTGACCTGCTCGGTAAGCTGCTTGCTCCACGTATCCTTCTGAGCCCGCAGGGCCTTGATGCGCGGGTGGTTCTCTCCGAGGCCGTAGTTGAGCAGGCGAGTCTCTTCCACCACGGCGTCCTGATAGATGGGGATGATTTTGGTGATCGTCGAATCCTGAATATTGAGCTGCTGGGCTGCCGTCATCAGCTCCTCGGGCTTGAGCTTGTCGATCTCTGTAAGCTGGGCCCGCAGCTCGGCGAGATGGATGCTGGCTTCGTTGACCTGCCCTTCCATCCGCTGCACAACACCGATCTCGGGGGTTTGTGCCGTCTCGATGTTCTCGGGGTTGAGGTCGACGATGCCGTCTTCCGCCGCCTTCTTCTGCATCTCTTCGCGGGCTTCATCCACGACGCGGCGCTTCTTGGCCACCTCGGCGTCCACTTCGCTCAACGAGGTGGAGAGGTAGTCCATCTGGTCCTTGCGCCGTTTGTCCTGATAGACTTGCGCCACGGTGTTGGCAATATCTGCCGCTTCCTGAGGTCGGATGGAATAAACGATCACCTCAAGCATGTCCGTCTCGCGGATTTCGCGTGATTCCTTCATCGCGCGTCTCAAACGGCCGTAAGCCTGGTCTTTCGGTAGCGGCCGCCCGTCGCGAGCCCACTTTTCAGTGAGGTTGAGCGCATCAATCACCGGGTAGAGCACCTCTTTGCTCATCAAAATCTGGAACTGCGTCGTCCCGATCCGCCCGCCGCCCATCTGTCGCAAGCCGGTTTCAGCGGAGAAAATCTTCATCGCTGTCTCGTCGGGCTTGACCTCGATCGTCACTTTCGAAGCGTACTCCCGGGGCAGGAAGTAACAGGTGACCCCCGCCACGATGGTGACGAGGAGGAAGACGATCAATATCAGCGTCCAACGAAGCTTGATCACCCGCCAATAATCAAGAAAATGGAGCGTTGCTTCGTTGTTTTCGTTCATAGCTGAGGGATTATCGTATCTCGCGGGCCAAACCTACGTACTTGAAAGTCGAGCGCAAGGCATAAGTTAGAACGGGACAGGCGGATGCAAAGGGTTTTTTCGCAAAATCGCTTTGCATACCGCAGGTTTGCTCTATCCTCATTTTTGAGAATGGCGCGTATCCTGATTATCGACGACGAGCCGGCCATGGTGGAAGTCATTGCCACGATGTGCCGGGAGGCTGGGCACCAGGTGTTCCCATTTAACTCGGCTGAAAAGGCGATTGATGCTTTGGCATCGGTTGAGCCCCAGCTTGTGGTTGCCGACATCAAGATGGAAAAGCTCGGCGGCTTTGATGTGCTGCGCGCCTGCCACGGCATCGCACCGATGCCCGCGGTGATCATGATCACCGGGTACGCTTCGGTGGAAACGGCGGTGGAGGCGATGAAGCTGGGGGCCTACGACTATGTCACCAAGCCCTTCAAGGTCGATGAGCTGCAGCTCACCATCCAGCGGGCGCTCGATTTCCAGTGCGCCGTCCGCGAGAACGTCTACCTCAAGAAGGAGCTGAAGAACCGTTACCGGTTTGAAAACATCATCGGCACCAGCCCGAAGATGCAGCAGGTCTACAGCCTCATCGCCAAGGTTGCCGATACGGATAGCACCATTCTCATCCAGGGCGAAAGCGGCACCGGCAAGGAGCTGGTGGCCCGGGCGCTCCACTTCAACAGCCGCCGCCAGCACCACCCGTTTGTAGCCGTCAACTGCTCGGCCCTGCCGGAGAACCTTCTGGAGAGCGAGCTTTTTGGCCACAAGAAAGGGGCGTTTACCGGCGCGGTGCAGGATAAAGTGGGCCTCTTCGAGGAAGCGCACCAGGGGACGATCTTTCTCGACGAGGTGAACTCCATGGCGCAGCCGCTGCAAACAAAGCTCCTGCGCGTCTTGCAGGAGCGGCAGATCCGCCGCGTGGGCGATACGAAGAGTGTGCCGATCAACGTCCGCGTGCTCGCGGCGACCAACGAGTCGCTGCAAGACAAGATCCGCACGGGCGGCTTCCGCGAAGATTTGTACTACCGGCTGGCCGTCATCCCCATCGAGATGCCGCCCTTGCGCGAGCGGCTCGAAGATGTGCCGCTGCTGGCCAACCATTTTATCCAGAAAGTCTCCATCCAGAACGAAAAGGAGCCGCCGCGCATCGAGCCGGACTCCCTCAAAGCCCTCGGCGGCTACCCGTGGCCGGGCAACGTGCGCGAGCTGGAGAACGCCATGGAACGCGCCTGCGCCCTCTGCGAGGAGGGGGTGATCCGCGTGACCGATCTGCCCCCGCAAGTCTGCCGCCGCTCGGGCACCCCGGTGGAGGAAGATGGGCGAGCGCTCCCCGTCGGCCAGCCGCTGGAAGCGGTGATCCGCGATCTGGAGCGCCGGTTTATTGAAGAAACCATCCGCTTCAACGAGAACTCGCGCGAGCGGGCGGCGCGGATGCTCGGCATCAGCATGGCCACCCTCTACCGCAAACTGGCGAACTAGGTTGACACCCGCCCCGCCCCCCGGCCACAACACGCAGCGTATGCCCCGCATTCTTTCCGGAATCAAACCGACCGGCCGCCTCCACATCGGCAACTACTTTGGCATGATGCGCCCCTCCATCGACTGGCAGGAGAAGGGCGAGGCGTTCTACTTTATCGCCGATTACCACGCGCTCACCACCGTGCGCGACCCGGCCCGGCTGCGGGAAGATACGCGCGGCGTGGCGGTCGATTTCCTCGCCTGCGGCCTCGACCCCGCCAAGGCGACGTTTTTCCGCCAGTCCGACGTACCCGAAGTCACCGAGCTGACGTGGCTGCTCTCCGTCCTCACGCCGATGGGGCTCCTGGAGCGGTGCCACGCCTACAAAGACGCGCTGGCCAAAGGGTTCGCCCCTTCGCATGGGCTCTTTGCCTACCCGGTGCTCATGGCGGCAGACATCCTCATTTACGATAGCGATGTCGTCCCTGTCGGCAAAGACCAGAAGCAGCATGTGGAAGTGACGCGCGACCTGGCCATCAAGCTCAATGAAACCTACGGCGAGGGCCTGCTGCGCATCCCCGAGCCGAGCATCCTGCCCGAGTTGGCCACGATCCCCGGGCTCGACGGCCAGAAAATGAGCAAGAGCTACGGCAACACGCTGGAGCTTTTTATGGAAGAGAAGGCGCTGCGCAAAAAGGTGATGAGCATCCTCACCGACTCCACCCCGGTCGAAGCGCCCAAAGACCCCGCAAGCTCCTCGATCCTCGGCCTCTACAAGCTCGTGGCCCCGGCGGATGACGTGGCGAAGATGGAAGCCGCCTTCCGCGCCGGAGGCACCGGCTATGGCGACTTCAAGAAGCAACTCTTCGGTGCCTTGTGGGAATACTTTGCCCCCGCCCGCGCCCGGCGCGAAGAGATCCTCAAGGACCCCGCCGAGGTAGACCGCGTGCTCGAAGCCGGGGCGCAGAAAGCCCGCACCATCGCCTGCGCCACGCTCGGCCGCGTGCGCCGCGCCATGGGCCTTTCCTGATATCGCCATGAAGACCGCCCCCGCCGCACTGGAAGCTGGCCGCTGGCGGCTCCTCTTTGCCAACCGGCTGGCGGTCGCCTCCATGGCGGTGCTCGGCCTCATCGTGCTGGCTGCCATTTTCGGGCCGGTGCTCATGCCCGCAAGCGCAGCGGGCCTTAGCGCGCAACAGTATGCCCCGCCCTCGTGGCAGCACCCTTTTGGCACCGACCTGCATGGGCAGGATCTCCTCTACCGCGTGCTCACCGGCGCGCGCGTCTCACTGGCAGTGGGGGTGGCGGGGGCGTTGGTCTCGCTGGTCATCGGCACGGCGTATGGGCTCATCTCCGGGTACGCGGGCGGCAAGGTAGACGGGGTGATGATGCGCGCCGTGGAGGTGTTCTACTCCATCCCCCGGCTCATCATCCTGCTCATCGCCATTAACGCCTTTGATAGCCGGATGAAGGCGTTCCTCGATTCTGCGAACCTCTCGGGCCTCGTGCCGTACTCGCGCATCGTCATCCTCATCCTCTCGCTCGGGTTGATCGAGTGGCTCACCATGGCGCGCATCGTGCGCGGGCAGGTGCTCGCGCTCAAGGCGCAGCCCTTTGTGACTGCCGCGCAGGCGCTCGGGCAGAGCCATATCAAGATCCTCACCCGCCATCTGCTCCCCAACCTGGTCGGCATCGTGGTTGTTTACCTGACGCTCACGATCCCCGCGGTGATCCTTGATGAATCGTTCCTGAGCTTCCTCGGGCTCGGCATCCAGGCCCCGCAGGCGAGCTGGGGCTCGCTGCTGGCCAGCGGGGCGCAGGCGATCAACCCCGTGCGCAGCTACTGGTGGCTGCTCGTCTTCCCCGCCGCAGCGATGAGCCTCACGCTGCTTGCCCTCAACTTCCTCGGCGACGCCTTGCGCGACGTGCTCGACCCCCGGGGCGACAAGAAGTAGCGCCTACTCCGATGCGCGCACGGTGCCGACGTAGGTGCCGCCCCCGTTGAGGGTGATCCGCGCTCCCGTGACCGTCACCCCCGAGAGATCGACCGGGTAGACTTCGCTCCCATCGGCCAGCGTCAGGGCCTTGCCATCGAGAAAGAAGCGGAACCCCGGCTGCCCGCCATCCAGCTCCCATGCCATCCGAAAGGTGTGCACGGCTCCGAGCGTCACCTTTGCCGAGAGGGGGATGCGCTTGCGGGTATCATCGGCCTTGGAGCCATAAACGAGCAAAATTCGGCTATCGCTCAAAAAGTAAATGGCGAACGAGGGGGAGGCCCCCAACACCGGCCCAAAGGTAATGTGGCGGTTCTCCAGTGCCACCTCGGCTTCCACCCACCCTTTGGGCGGGGGCGTCTTGCCTTGGAAGAGATTGAGCCGCAGCGTCACGCTCTCGCCCTCCACCTCATCTCCCCGGCTCGGCAACCCGAGCGCCGCGTGCCTGCCCGCAAACGGGCTGACGGGGCCCCCCTCTCCGCCCACAATCAGCGGCTTGGCCCCGCTCCGCATCCGGAGCACCACCTCGCGCCCGGGAGATTGCGCGGGCGAACCGACGGTTTGGGCCGACCAATCGGCCACCACACGGCCCTCCCCCTCCTCGGCAGCTCCTGCCACAGGGGCCATGGTAAAACTCACGAGCGCCAGCAACCCGGCGATCCCATTTGAAAAGCAAGTGCGTAGGTTCTTCATGATACGATGGGTAGAAGGGACTCCAAAACCCCCACCTCGTCGAGGGAATTTCGCGAGGGGCCCAACTCGTACCAAGGCCGGTAACGTGCCAGAACGAGGTTTTACTTTACTTCGCCCTACGACAGGGTTTGATTGTCTCTACATACCCACCGGGCCTCTTTCTCCTTAAAAAGGGATACTGCTTTCTTACGGTGGGTTTCTTTTGCCTGGAACGGTGTTTAACGCTTTGCTGACACAATGGCGTATACCAAGGCGGCGCTCTCATTCGAAGAGCAGGCGGACCAACTGATCGAACGTGGCTTACTTGCCGATCGCAATGAGTTGATCGGGCGACTACAAGCCGTCAACTACTACCGGCTTTCGGGGTACCTCCACCCTTTCCGCATTCGGGATGCACAAGGGCAAGTGGCCGATGAGTTCCACGACGGCACCACCTTGGAAACCGTCTGGAAACGCTATTGCTTTGACCGGCGGCTCCGGGTGCTGGTGCTTGATGCGGTTGAACGGATCGAAGTCGCCCTCCGTACACGGTTGGTTTACGACTTTACCCATGCATACGGCCCCTTCGGGTATGGGGAGCAGGTGCACTTTCCGCAGATGCCCAACGACGCATACCTCAAATGGCGTACGGGGCTTGAGGAAGAAACCTCCCGTAGCCATGAAGAGTTCGTAAAACATTTCCGGAAGAAGTACGGCAAAGACCACCCTATGCTCCCCTTGTGGATTCTGGCGGAAGTGATGAGCATGGGCCGTTTGTTGGATTTCTTTAAAGGCGTGAATGAACGCTTCCGCAAGCGGGTGGGGCAATGTTTCGGGGTTCCTGCCGAAGTCATCCAAAGCTGGTTGCAGAGCCTTTATGGGGCTCGCAACGTTTGTGCTCACCATGCCCGCTTTTGGAATCGCCCCTTGCGCTCCGCGCCCATGCTCCCGCGAGAGAAGATCAATACCGAGCTCTTCAAGTTCACCGGGTTGCGCCAAGACCGCTGCGGGGTGGTCTTGCTCATTTGTCGCTACTTGCTCAAGCGCATCTCGCCGACCAGTTGCTGGGCTGCCCGGGTGGAGGCGCTTTTCGCGGAATACCCGGAGATCCCGCTGGAGCCACTCGGCCTCCCCGAAGCGTGGCAAACGCTGCCGGTATGGCAGGCGGCAAGGTTGCAACCTTCGGAAGAGCCCGCCTGCCTTTCGTCGTGACTAGATACCCCACCGCCCCGCAGGAGGGAAACGCCTTGGCATTCCCCGCGCGGGCGGCCAATACTCCCCCCCTGCCAACCATGGACTTTCTCGACGAACTCCGATACCGCATCCTCCCGGGCGATGGCGCCATGGGCACGCTCCTCATGGATGCGGGCCTGCCGCTAGAGACCTGCTTTGAAGCGCTTTGCCTAACGCAGCCCGAGCAGGTCTCCGCGATCCACGAAGCGTATCTCGCCGCCGGGGCGCGCGTCATCGAGACCAACAGCTTCGGGGCCAATGCCGCCCGCCTGGAGAAACACGGGCTGGGCGGGAAGACGGCAGAGATCAACCTCGCCGCCGCCCGGCTCGCCACGCGCGCCGCCAAGGGCAAGGGGGCGTATGTCGCAGGGTCCGTCGGCCCGCTGGGGCTCACGCAGGAGCAGGCCACCGAGCGCGGGGTAGACCGGCGGGCCGTCTTTGCCGAGCAGATCGGCGCGCTGATTGAAGGAGGGGTAGACCTTCTTTTTTACGAAACCTTCCTCGATTTCGATGAGCTGGCCCTTGCGCTGGAGGCGGGTAAAACCCTTGGCAGCCTCCCCGCCATCTGCTCGCTCGCCTGCCCGCCGGAGGGGCGGCTCCCCTCGGGGCTGCCGATCACCGAAGCCTTTGCCAAGCTGCGCGGCCTCGGCGCGGAAGTGGTGGGGCTCAACTGCGTCTTCGGCCCCAGCGGCCTGCTGCGCCTCCTGGAGGAGCTGCCGCTGGAGGGGCCGTTGGCCGCCTACCCCAATGCCGGCCACCCGAAGTACCACGAAGGCCGCTTCCTCTATTACATGACGCCGGATTACTTTGCCGAATCCGGCAAAGCCTTTGCCGCGCAAGGGGCCAACCTCATCGGCGGCTGCTGCGGCACGCGGCCCGAGCATATTGCCGCGCTGGTGAAGGCGCTGGAAGGGCTGCGGCCCATTACCACCAAGCCGCCGCGTTCGCCGCGCCAGAGCGCGCCGACCGTCTCGGTGGAGCCGCGCGCCTTCACCCCACCCGCCCCCCCGGAGGAGGAAGAGAGCATTCTGGACCGCGTGGCGGCGGGCAAGACCGTCATCCTCACCGAGCTGGACCCGCCAAAAACGCTGGAGCTGGAGAAATACTTCCGCGGGGCGCAAGTCCTCACCGAAGCGGGGAGCGACGCCATCACCCTGGCCGACAATTCGCTGGCCATCCTGCGCGTGAGCAACTTTGCCCTGAGCGCCATGCTCAAGCAGCAGTACGGCATTCTCCCGCTCCTCCACCTTTCCTGCCGCGACCGCAATCTCCTTGGCCTCCAGAGCGAGCTGCTCGGCATGGCCGCGCTGGGGATGCGCCACGTCCTCCCCCTCACGGGAGACCCCGCCAAAGTGGGCGACCACCCGGCAGCCGCCTCGGTCTATGATGTGAACTCGATTGATCTCATGAAGATCATCGCGCGGCTAAACGAAGGGTTTAACTACGCGGGCAAGTCGGTCAAAACGCCGACGCGCTTTGTCATCGGCTGCACCTTCAACCCCAATGCGCGCAATCTCGACGCGCAGATCTCCCGGCTGGAGCGCAAGATCGCCGCCGGGGCGCAGTATGTGATGACGCAGCCCGTCTTCGACCCCGCGCTGGTGGAGGAGACGGCCCGGCGCACGGCGCGGCTCGGCGTGCCGATCTTTATCGGCGTCTGGCCGCTGCTCAACGGGCGGCAGGCCGAGTTTTTGCACAACGAAGTGCCTGGCATCGTCATCCCTGAAAACGTGCGCACCGCCATGGCAGGCAAGGAGGGGGTGGAAGGGCGCACCGCCGGGCTGGAGATCGGCCGCGAAGTCACCCGCGCCGTGCTCGACCATTTCCCCGGGGTGTATCTCATTACCCCCTTCCTCGCCTACGAAACCACCGCCGAGCTGGCCCACTTCGTCCGTAGCCGGTAGCGCCAATGCGTCGTTTTACCCGCGTCCTTTTCGGGCAGATCGCCCTGCTTGCCGTGGCGGCGGGGGCCGTCTGGGGGGCCACGCGGGCGCTCCCCCTGGTGGAGTGGGTGAGCGCGCTCCAGGCCAAAGTCGTCGCGCTCCCGTACGGGGGCGGGGCGCTCTACCCGTTCCTCTACGCGGCGTGCAACCTCCTGCTCCTGCCCGGGGGCGTGTTCGCCATGGGGGCCGGGCTCTTCTTCGGCCTCTGGTGGGGGACGGCGCTTGTCCTCCTGGGCAACGTGCTGGCCGCCGCCGCCGCCTTCCTCATCGGGCGGCGCTTCGGGCGCGGGCGGCTGGAGCGGCGGCTCGCCCACCACCCGCGCTGGCAGGCGCTGGATACCGCCATCCATGCCGAGGGGTGGAAGATCATTTTCCTGAGCCAGGTCCACCCGCTCGCCCCTTCCAGCCTGCTCAACTACCTTTACGGCCTGACCGGCATCCGCTTCTCCACCTGCCTTTTCTGGGTCGCCGTGGCGCAGCTCCCCGGCACCTTCCTCTACGTCTACCTTGGCACGCTCGCGCAGCTTGGCTTGCGCATGGCCCATGGCGAGACGCATCCTCAGAAGGTGGAGTACTGGGTCTGGCTCGGCGGGCTGGGGGTGACCATCATCGTCACCCTTGCACTCGGGCAGGTCGCCTTTCGCCTGTTGGCGCGGGTGCAGGATGCGGGGAAACCCCCACTTTCACCGCAACCTTTTGACACCGCGCCATAGCGTGCTAGCGTGGAACGGCGTCCCTCCTCCAAGACTCGGGTGCCGACGGTATGTTTGAACTTCCATCCAATCCCGCAGAGCCGAGCCACATCCGCCCCTCCATTTATCTGGACTACGGGGTAGACGCCGCCGCCGCCGAAGATACGGCGTGCGAAGTGTGCGAACGCGGCATGCGCTTTTGCGCCCGCTGGCACTTTGAGGTAGGCACCCTTCTCAGCGTTGCCTTCACTTTTGAGGAGATGGGCGTCCCCCAGCGGGTAGAGGCCGAAGGCGTGGTCGTGGAGTGCGGGCGCGAGCCCGATGTCGCCTCGCGCTGCTCCTGCTACCGGACGACGCTCGCCTTTCTGGAGACCCCCCCGGCCCTCCGCTCGCGGCTCGGCAATGTCTCGGCCCGCCTCTCGGCACCGCTGGCGGTGCGCCCGGTTTCTTCCTGATCCCCGCTTCGGGAAAGCTGGCGGCCTCGCGAGTTCTACGATGAGAACGAGACACCCCTTGTAGGCAGGGAGGGGCGCGAGGAAGGTGTTCGCCATGGCTGCTCCCACCCACCTCGCCGAACCGCCACGCCAAACCCCCATTGCAGGGGAGTACGATGTCGTTGTCTGTGGCGGCGGCCCGGCAGGCATCGCCGCTGCGCTGGCGGCCGCCCGCGCGGGGGCGCGCACCTTGCTGCTGGAGGCGCACGGCTGCCTTGGCGGGGTGTGGACGGCGGGGTTGCTTTGCTGGATCATCGACGCGGGCAACAAAGGGGGCCTCATGGCCGAGATCGGCACCCGCCTTGATGAACGCGGCGCGCGCCGCGCCAAAGGCCGCAGCTACGCCTACGACCCGGAGGAGATGAAGCTCCTCCTCGAAGAGCTTGCGCAGGAGGCGGGGCTCCACCTCCAGCTTCAGACCCGGGTGGTGGCCGCGCACTCCGAAAGGGGGCGGCTGGCGGCGGTGCTTACCGAATCGCGCTCGGGGCGGCAGGCGTGGCGGGGGCGCATCTTTATCGATGCCACGGGCGATGGCGACCTCGGCGCGCTCGCCGGGTGTGGCTTCGACATCGGCCACCCCGAAAGCCGGCTCTGCCAACCGATGAGCCTCGTGGCGCTGGTAACGGGCGTGCACGAGGCGGGCATCGCCCCCTTCATCGGCGGTGGGCAGGCGGAGCCCAAAGCGGCGCTCTTTGCCGAGATGCGGCGTGCGGGTGCGACGCCCTCCTACGGCAGCCCCACGCTCTTCCAGATCCGCGAAGACTTATTTGCGCTCATGGCCAACCACGCTTACAACGCCTCGGCCACGAGCGCGGCAGACCTTACCCACGCCACGCTGCAAACGCGCCGCGAGCTGCACACCACGACCCGCGCCCTCCGCGCGCTGGGGGACGCTTGGGCGGGGCTGCGCGTGGTGGCCACGGCAGAGCAGATCGGCATCCGCGAAGGGCGCAGGCTCCACGGCCTCTACCGGGTGGAGGCGGGCGACCTCGCCCACGGTGCACGCCATGCCGACGGCATCTGCCGCGCTACCTTTGGGGTCGATATCCACGCGCTCGACCCGGCACGCGGAACTTCTTACGACCACGCGGGCCGCTTTCGCACGCGCCCCTACGACATCCCCCTGCGCGCGCTCATCGCCAAGGATGTGGATGGGTTGCTCATGGCGGGGCGCTGCATCAGCGGCGACTTTATCGCCCACGCGAGCTACCGCGTCACCGGAAACGCGGTGGCCATGGGCGAGGCGGCGGGCCGATGCGCCGCCCGGTGCGTGGCGCACGGCACCACGCCATGGGCCTACGCCTCGGCCTCGCCCGAGTCGGTGAGCTGAAGGTCGCAGAGGTTGCGGTAGACGCCGTTGAGCGCATAAAGCTCCTGGTGCGTGCCGCTCTCTACGATGGCCCCGTGGTCGAGCACGTAGATGCGGTCGGCATTGCGGATGGTGGAGAGCCGGTGCGCGATGATGAAGGCGGTACGCCCCTCGAGCAACGTATCGAGCGCTTGCTGGATGAGCGCTTCGCTGGCGCTATCGAGGGAGCTGGTGGCTTCATCGAGGATCAGGATGGCCGGGTCTTTGAGCAGCGCGCGAGCGATGGCGATACGCTGGCGTTGCCCGCCGGAGAGCTGGGTGCCGCGCTCGCCCACGAGCGTCTCGTACCCTTGCGGCAGGCGCGAGATGAAGTGGTGGCAATTGGCACGCTCGGAGGCGGCGCGGATCATCTCGTCGCTCGCGCCCGGGTGGCCATAGGCGATGTTGTCGGCGATGGTGCCGCCAAAAAGGAGCACCTCCTGAGGTACGAGCGCCATCTGGCTGCGCACGACGCCGACGGGGAAGTCGCGCGCCTCGCGCCCGTCGAACCGCAAGGTGCCGCTCTCGGGCTCGTAGAAGCGGAGCAGGAGGGAGACGAGCGTCGATTTACCCGCGCCGCTGGGGCCCACCAGCGCGATTTTCTCCCCCGCCCGGGCGTGCAGCGAGACGCCCCGGAGCACCTCTGCCTCGGGCCGCGAGGGGTAGCGGAAGTGAACGCCCTCCAGCGCCACCTCGCCCGCAAAGCGCCCGCCCGGCAGCCGCTCGGCAAGGCCCGGTTCGGCCAGCTCGGCCCGCAGCTCGCGCACCCGGCCCGTGGCTCCGAGCGTCTTCTGCAAATGGCTGAAGACCTCCGCAAACGAAACCACCGAGCCTCCCACAAACATGGTGTAGAGGATAAAACGGGTAAGCTCCCCGTGCGAAAGCTCCCCCTGCTGCATGAGCCACGCACCGTACCAGAGGACGACGATGATGGAGCCAAAAATGCCGAGGATGATAAACGAGATCAACGCCGCGCGGCTGCGGGCCGAGCGGAGGGCGCTAGCGAGGTAAGCGGCGAGGTGGGTGCCGTAGCGCTCGCGCTCGTAGGCTTCGTTGCCAAACGCCTTCACGCTGGCGATGCCTTGCAGTGTCTCCTCCACCACCGTCACGCTTCCCGCGAGCCGGTCTTGCGCGGTGCGCGAGTAGCCGCGGATGCGCCGCCCATAGAGCAGCGCGAGGAGGATGAGCACGGGGAAGGAGCCGATCATCACCAGCGAAAGCTTCAGCGAAGTCGCCGCGATAAAGACCACCCCACCCAGCAACAGCGCCACTTGCCGAATGCACTGCGGCACGGTGTCGGAGAGCGTATCTTCAATGAGCGACATATCCCCCGAAATCCGGCTGGAAAGCTCGCCCACGCGGTGCTTGGCATAGAACGCCATCGGCAGCGCGATGAGCCGCCCGTAAAGATCGCGCCGCAGCCGCAACACCGCCGAGATGCCGACCTGCCGAAACCAGTACGAGCCGAAGAACATCAATACCGCCTGGATGACGAGCGTGACAATGAGCACCCCGCCCACCGTCCGCAGCGAAGGGTTCCACCCCGTCGGGTCGGGCTGTTTGACGGAGGGGATCGCGGAATCGAGCAGTTGCCCCACGAGATAGGGAAAGAGAAGCCCGAACGACATCGAGACGCACGAAAGCGCCACCGCCGCGAAGAAGAGCGCGCGCCGGGGCCGCACCGCTTCCCAGAGGACGGCGGCATCGTGCAACGAACGGCTGTGGGCAGGGGTGGGCGGGGGCAAATCGGGCTCTGGCACGGGGCCAAGCTTACCAAAGCGCCACAAAATGCAAACCCCTCGCGCCTCCTCCGCGGGTTGCGGATTTTCTTGATTTTCATCGCCGGTAAAAAAACAGTCTTCTGCGCGCAGGCGTTTGGCGTACAAACCAGCCTGACGCAGAGCCACGGAAAACGCCGATGCTCCCCTCCACCTCCCAACGCAACGCCATCCACACCCTTTGGGATGAGCTGGCCGACTACCCCGCCGCCCGGGCCGATGCCGCGCTGGCCCACCTGATGGAGCGCGTGGGCACGTGGCTCGGGGCCGATAACATGGTCTGGGTCGGCGCGGCGCGCGTGGGGCAGGGGGTGGCGGCGCGGCGCGATGCGCAATACGGCTGGAGGGGGCTCGCCGTCTCGCACTGGCGAGTCACGCCCGAGCTGCTGGCCGCCAGCCGGTTGGCCACCGACACGCAAACGTCTGACCCGGGGATGACCACGCGCGCCCTGGCCGCCAGCGCGGGCCAATGGCGCACCCACCGCCTGCGCGACGGCTGGGTCGATTTCGCCGCCTTCCGCCGCACCACCCACTACGCCACGATCTACCACGGCTCCAACATCGGCGACCGGCTCTTTGCGGGCATCCCCGTCAATGCCGACAGCGAAGCCTTCCTGCTGGCCGACCGCTACGGAGCCGCCAGCCGCTTCCGCGCGGGCGAGGCCGCCCTGCTGGCGTATGCGATGCGGGGGCTCAAGTGGTTCCACCGCGAGCTGCTCCTTTTCCACGGCATCCTCGTGGCCGACAAGCCGCTCTCGCCGACGGAGCGGCGCATTGTCCGCCTGTTGCTCACCGAGCGGAGTGAAGCCGAGATCGCCGCCGCCCTTGGCCAGAGCCCGGCGACGACGCACAAATACATCACCGCCCTCTACCGCAAATACAACGTGCGGGGCCGGGCGGGGCTCATGGCGCGCTGGCTCAACCGCAACGGGTAAATGAGAGCCTATTTCTTCGATGATGGCCGCACCCCCGTACCCGCCGGGGCGCGCGTGCTCCACTTCGTGCTCGCGCTGGCGTTGCTGGGGGGCGTCTTCTGGTTCTGCGCGAGCCGCTCGGGCTATACGTGGCATTGGGAAAGCGTGGTGCCGTACTGGCGCAAATTTCTTGCCGGGTGGCGGGCCACCGTCGGCATTTCGGCGGCGGCGCTCACCCTGAGCACCTTGCTCGGGCTCGGCTTTGCGCTCGCGCGGCGCAGCCGCATCGTGCCGCTGCGGTATTTTTCCCGCATCTATGTGGAGTTGATCCGGGGGACGCCGCTGCTCGTGCAGCTCGCGGTGAGCTTCTACATCATTGCCGACGGGTTCGGCCTGCAAAACCGCTATGTCGTCGGCGTCGTCGCGCTCTCGCTCTTTGCGGGGGCATACATTAGCGAGATCATCCGCGCCGGGTTGGAGAGCGTGGGCGCTTCGCAGCGGGAGGCGGCCCGGGCCATCGGGCTCACGGAGGCGCAAGCCTTTCGCTATGTGGTGCTGCCGCAGGCCGCGCGGCGCATGGCCCCGCCGATGGCCGGGCAGTTTGCCTCGCTCGTCAAAGATTCTTCGCTCCTTTCCATCCTCGGCATCGGGGAGCTGACGCTGGCGGGGCAGGAGGTGAGCAGCCTGACTTACGGCGTCTTTGAGGCGTATCTCCCCATCGCGGTGGGCTACCTTGTTCTGACGCTCCCGATTGCCCTTTGGATCAACGCCATGGAGCGCCGCCACTCCTTTGAGACGTAAATGGACCTGCACCTCGATTCCCTTACCAAAACGTTCAGCCCGCAAACGGTGCTCGACCGCGTCTCCGCCACGTGGCGGGGGGTGCGTGCGCTCGTCCTGATCGGCCCCTCGGGCGGGGGAAAATCGACGCTGCTGCGGCTCATCGCCGGGCTGGAGGAGGCGAGCTGCGGGAGCATCCGCCTCAATGGCGAACCGCTCCCTGCCGACGCGCCGGGCCGCCTGTGCTACCGGCGCTCGCTGGGCATCGTCTTCCAGGCGTACAACCTCTTCCCCCACCTCACCGCGTTGGAGAACCTGACGCTCCCGCTGGAGAAAGCGCACGGGCTCCCACCAGCCCAAGCCGTGGAACGTGCCCGCGAAACGCTCGCCCGCTTCCGCCTTGAGGCGCACGCCGCCAAGCGCCCGGCGCAGCTCTCCGGCGGCCAGCAGCAGCGCGTGGCCATCGCCCGCGCCGTGGCGCACGGCCCCCGGCTGGTGTTGCTGGATGAGCCGACCTCCGCGCTCGACCCGGAGATGACGGGCGAGGTGCTCGACCTCATCGGCGAGCTGCGCGAGAGCGCCGGGTGCGATTTTATCCTCATCACCCACCAGATGGGCTTCGCCCGCGCCGTGGCGGATGAGGTGGCGCTGCTCGCGGGTGGGCGCATTGTAGAGAGTGGCCCGCCTGCCGCCGTGCTGGGCGCGCCGCGAGAACCGGAGACGGCGGCCTTCCTCTCGCGGGTGCTCAAGTATGGATAAGTAAAGTCCAGCGCCGAGGCGGACACGGAGGTCCGCCCTCCAGGAGCTACCGCTCCATGAAATGAACGGAGCGGCAGCTCCTGGAGGGTCGGCCTCCGTGCCGACCGCCACGTTTGAGCCCGAGGCACCCCCTCACCGAGCCTTGCGCGCCAGCAGCTCATACTGCTTGGGCGGCAGGCCGTACACCGTCTTGAACATCCGCGAAAACGCATAGACGGAGGAAAACCCGAGCCGAGCCGCCACCTCCGTGACATTCCCCTGCCCCGCCTGCAACGCCCGCGCCGCCGCCGCGAGCCGCTGGCGTCGCTGGTAGCTGGCGGGGGTGCTACCTGTGTGCTGGCGAAAGAGCGCGCGCAGGACATGCTCGCCCACGCCGAGGCGGGCCGCCAGCGCCCCGAGCGGCTCGCCGCTCTCCACCCATTGCTCAGCCTGTACCACAAATGCAGCGCGCTCCGGGTTTGGCTCCGGGGTGCTCACCCGGCTAGCGGGGAGGCCCGGGGCCTCGCAAAGCGCCCCCAGCAACCGCGCGAGCCGCGCCGCCGCCTCCAGCACCGGGCCGCTTTGGTAACTGGCCACCAGAGCCTCCACCAGCTCCAGCTCGGCGGCCCCCAGCCGCCGCGGAGCCCCCCGCAGCGGCTCCAGCGTAGCGGCGTGCGCGACCTCGAAGGTGGCCACCAGCCACCGCCCCGGAGCTTCGCCCGGCTGCACCCCGTGGAGCTGGTGTGGAAAGGCGAGCACGGCTTCACCCGCCTCCAAGAGGTACTCCCGCCCCTCCAGGTGGTAGCGGGCCCGGCCCGAGAGCAAAATATCGAGCACGTAGCGGGGGTGGTAAGTCCCGTACCCCTCGCGCAGCGCCGAGGCCCGCCCGAGGAAGGGGAAGAGGAGTAAATTATCGGGCACCAGCTCCTCGCCAAGCCGCCGCCCGTTCCAGAGATCCTCCGGCAAGGGGAGCGCCTTGACCCTCTGCCAAAGAGCGTCGGGGGCGGGGGCGGAGTTGTGGCGAGCCATGGTTGCCCCCCACGCTACCCAAAGCGACCGGCGGGAGGCAACGGTTTCAGGTTTTGTTAAATTTTGATTTTTTAACATTTTTGCGATTGCACCCCTGCGCCAGGTGTGGCACTCCTTTAGAGCATTATGAACCCCATTCGCATCGCCATCATCGGCTGCGGCGGCATGGCCCGCGCGCATGCCAACCGCTTCAGCAAAGTCGTCGGGGAGGTGGAGATCACCGCCCTTGTGGATATCGAGCCCGAGCGGGCCGAAGCCGTCGCACGGCTCCTGCCAAAGCCCGCCGTGGTCGCTACCGACTACCGCGAAATCCTCCCGCTGGTGGATGCCGTGCTCGTCGTCCTGCCGCACCAGCTCCACCACCCCGTGGCCATGGAGTGCCTGCGCGCGGGCAAGCACGTGCTGCTGGAAAAGCCAATGGCCAATACCGAGGCCGAGTGCGAGGAGCTGATCCGCACCGCGCGCGAAACGGGCAAGGTGCTCATGGTCGCCTACTGCATGCGCTTCCACCCGCTGGTGGTGGAGTTCAAGCGGCTGCTGGATGAGAAGGCGTATGGCGAGCTCTTCCAACTCTCCATGTGGACGGAGCAGTACACCCACTTCCCCGAAGGCCACTGGGGCAACGCCATCGCCACGCTCGGTGGCGGCCAGTTCTTCAGCCACGGGTGCCACTATATCGACCTGCTGCTCTGGATCATGGGCAAGCCGGAGAGCGGCACCCACGTTGGCACGCGGCTCGGCACCCCGTGGATGGAGGGCGAGGGGACGAGCCACGTCACCCTCAAGTTCGAAAGCGGCGCCATCGGCTACCACGCGGGCACCTGGGGCGCGCGCGGCACGCGGCTGGGCGCCTCCTTCCACGCGCACTGTACAGAGGGGATGCTTGAGATCAATTTCCGCGAAGGCAAGCTCTACCACCACGGCAAGGCGCAGAAGCATGAGCCGGGCCTTGCCGCCCCGCAGAACAGCACCGTCCTGCTGGAAGCCCCCAACGCCAAGCCGACGGACGAAGAGATGCACCACTTCATCGAGTGCATCCGCACCGGGGCTACCCCACTTACCGACCCCACCTCCAGCCTCGAGGGGCTGCGCGTCGTCTGGGCGCTCTACGACGCCGAGCGCAGCGGCCGCGTGGCGGATTTGCGCGGGCTCGGGCTGGGGACTGCCGCGCCGTAGGCCCCCATCTTCAACTCACGGCGGCAGGGCGTTTACCCCCCTTGCCGCCGTTTTCAGTGCTCTAGGCTTGCCATCGGGGGAGCATTCCCGGATTGTCGCGCACGCTCGGGATGAATGCTGTCTTCCTTTCCAGACTCTCCAGCACGCTCGTTCTCTGGACGATCGTGCTCTGGACGATATTTTCCGGGCATGAGACCGGGTTTTTCGCGCTGATCGCCACCGTCGGCCTCGTCGGCCTCTGGGAGTTTTACCGGATGCTCGACCTTAAAGGGCACCCAAACTTCAAGATCACGGGGATGATCTGCGCCGCCATCCTCCTTGGCGGCTCGTACTACTACTTCAGCACGGTGGGGCCGGAGCAATCCGGCGCGTTTGAGACGATCATCCTCGTCGGATTCCTGATGACGGTGTTTACCCGCCAGATGTTCAAGGGGCTTCGGGAGGTGGACCCGCTGCCCACCATGGCGTACACCCTCTTCGGGCTGCTCTACGTCGTCTGGCTCTTTAACTTTACCAACAAGATTGTCTACGTCCTGCCCCGCACGCCAGAGGGGCTCATCAGCGGGCAATACTATGTGCTTTACCTGATGGTCGTCACGAAATTCTCCGACATGGGGGCCTACCTGACCGGCTCGGTGATGGGCAAACACCTCATGATCCCCCACATCAGCCCCAAAAAGACGTGGGAAGGGTTTGTCGGCGCGCTCGTTTTCTCAACCCTGGGGAGCTGCGCCCTGGTGGCGCTCATGGGCGAGCGCCTCTCGCTGCTCAACTGGAACCACGCCATCTGGCTCGGCCTCCTGCTCGGGTTTGCCGCCATCGTGGGGGATCTGGCGGAGTCGATCATCAAACGCGCCACGGGGGCGAAGGATTCCGGGAACTTCCTGCCGGGCATCGGCGGCGCGTTGGATTTGATCGATAGCGTCCTCTTTACCGCGCCGATCCTCTACTTCTACCTGCGCTGTTTGATCGACCCATGAGCACCCCCTCCGCGCGCTCGCCCAAGCATCTCGTCGTCCTCGGGGCTACCGGCTCCATCGGGCAGAGCGCGGCCAAAGTGGCCCGCGACATCCCCGAGCGGGTGCGGCTGGTCGGCCTCTCTGCCCATCGCAACCCCGAGGGGCTTGCCGCGCTGGCCCGCGAATTCCCGGATGCCGCCCTTTGCCTGACGGACCCGGCCTGCGCCACCGCCTTCCCCGCCGCGCTGCGGCCCGAGGGGCGCTTCTTTGAGGGGGAGGAGGGGCTCATTGCCCTCGCCACGCTACCCGAGGCCGAGATGGTCCTCATCGCCATTGTCGGCATCGGCGGCTTACGCCCCGCGCTCGCGGCGATCGAGGCGGGCAAAGACCTCGCCATCGCCAGTAAAGAGATCCTCGTCATGGCCGGGGGCATCGTCATGGAAGCCGCCCGGCGCAAGGGGGTGCGCGTGCTCCCTGTGGATAGCGAGCATAACGCCATCTTCCAATGTCTGGAAGGGCGGCCCGGGGGAGGCAGCGAAGTCTCGCGGCTGATCCTCACCGCCAGCGGTGGCCCCTTTCGGCAGGCCCCGGCAGAGAGCCTCGCCACCGTCACCCCCGAGCAGGCGCTGCGCCACCCCACGTGGTCGATGGGGTCCAAAATCACCATCGATTCGGCTACGTTGTTTAACAAAGGGCTGGAGATGATCGAAGCGCGCTGGCTCTTTGATGTACCGATGTCGCGGGTAGAAGTCATCGTCCATCCGCAAAGCATCGTTCATTCGATGGTGGAGTTTGTGGACGGCTCCATCCTCGCCCAGCTTTCGCACTCGGACATGTGCTTCCCGATCCAATACGCCGTCACCTGGCCCGAGCGGGTGGCCAACACCTTGCGGCCGCTCGATTTCGCCGCGCTGGGGCGTCTGGAGTTTGAAGCGCCCCGGGCCGATGTTTTCCCCGCGCTCGACCTGGCCCGCGCCGCGGGCGAAGCCGGGGGCACTCTCCCCGCCGTTCTCAACGCCGCCAACGAAGTCGCCGTGGAGGCGTTCCTCGCCGGGCGGCTCCGTTTCCCCGGGATTTGGGAGACCGTGGCCGCCACCCTGGAGGCGCATGCGCCCATTGCACAGCCCGACCTGGGTGCTATAGTCGCAGCGGACCGCTGGGCGCGTGAGAACGCCGCCGCGCGGATTTAAAATTTATGTTCCTGAAGGTACTCAACGTTCTTTTCATCCTGCTGGAGGTCATCCTCCTCTTTAACGCCATCATCATCGTCCACGAGCTGGGCCACTTCCTCGCCGCGCGCTGGCGCGGGCTCTATGTAGAGGCCTTTGGCGTCTGGTTTGGCAAGCCGATCTGGCAGAAGCGGATCAACGGTGTTCTTTACTCGCTGGGCTCCATCCCCGCGGGCGGGTTTGTGAAGCTCCCGCAGCTCGCACCGATGGATATTATCGAAGGCGAGACCGATATCCCCCGCGAGCAGCTCCCGCGCATCTCGGTGATCGACAAAATCATCGTCGCCTTTGCGGGGCCGCTCTTCAGCATGGGGCTGGCCGTTGTGCTCGCCTGCGTGGTCTGGATGGTCGGGCGGCCTGTCTCGGAAGTCGAGACGAGCACCACCATCGGCTTCGTCGAGAAAGGCTCCCCGGCGGAGAAAAGCGGCCTGCGCCCGGGAGACCAGATTTTGGAGGTCGATGGGCACCGCATCGCGCGGTTTAACGGCATGGTCAACAGCGTGAGCTGGTTTGTCGTCCGCAGCGAGGGGGAGACGATCCCGTTCAAAATCATCCGCGACGGCAAGGAGCAGATCGTCCAATCCACCTACGAGATCCCCGAGCGCAAGGGGTGGGGCCGCAAGGCGCTGCGCGAAGTGGGCATTGGCCCGGCCTTCAGCGCGCGGGTAGGCAGCCTCACCGCAGACTCCGCCGCTGCCGCCGCCGGGCTGTTGCCGGGGGATATTGTCACCCACGTCAATGGCACCAAAGTCTACGCCACCGACGCCATTGCCGAGGCGATCGAAGCCGCGCCCAACGCCCCCGTGAACCTCACGGTAGACCGCGCCGGCCAGGTGCTGCAATTTGCCGTCACCCCGAAGCTCACCGAAGTGGCCCCCGGGCAGACGCGCCCCCTCATCGGCGTGCAGTGGAACTTGCGACACACCGTCCTCGCCTACCCGAGTCCGGTGCAGCAGGTTGTCGATAGCGTCACCACCATCGGCAATATGATCGGCGCGCTCGTCTCGCCGAAGTCCGACGTCAAGGCCCAGCACTTCAGCGGGCCGGTGGGTATCGGGCGCATCTACTACGACATTTTGCAGAATGAGAATGGGTGGCGGCTCGCCCTCTGGTTCAGCGTCTTCTTCAACGTCAACCTTGCCATCCTGAATATGCTCCCCCTGCCGGTGCTCGATGGCGGGCACATCGTGCTGGCCATTATCGAAGGCATCCGCCGCCGGCCGGTGAATATCAAAGTGCTGGAGTTCGTCCAAAGCGCCTGCGCCCTACTGCTCATCGGGTACATGCTCTACGTCACCTTCTACGACGTGCTCGACCTTCCCTTCCGACAACGAGCGCAGGAGCCCCCCGTGCCCGCAGCATCTGCCACCCCGCAACCGTAAGCCCCGTTTGCTTGAGATGAAGACCCCTTTCCATCCGTTTGCGTACCGCCGCCGGGAGACTCGCGAAGTCTGCGTCGGCGGCGTCGGCATCGGCGGGGCCAACCCGATCCGCATCCAGTCGATGATCACCTCCGACACCATGGATACGGAGGCTTCCCTCAAGCAAACCCTGGAGCTGGCGGAAGCCGGGTGCGAGATTGTCCGCATCACCGCGCCCACCGTCAAAGACGCCGCCAACCTCCAGCACATCATTGGCGGCCTGCGCGAGCGCGGGTGCGAGGTGCCGATCGTCGCAGACATCCACTTCAAGCCCGAGGCTGCGCTCGAGGCCGCCAAGTGGGTGCAGAAAGTGCGCGTCAACCCCGGCAACTACGCAGACTCCAAGAAGTTCAAAATCATCGAGTATACCGACGCCGAGTACGCCGCCGAGCTGGAGCGTATTCGCGAACGGTTTACCCCGCTCGTGCGCTTCTGCAAAGAGCACGGCGTCGCCATCCGCATCGGCACGAACCACGGCTCTTTGAGCGACCGGATCATGAACCGGTATGGGGATACCCCGCTCGGCATGGTCGAGAGCGCGCTCGAGTTTGCCCGCATCGCCCGGGAGCTCGGCTACCACGCCTTCGTCTTCTCCATGAAGGCGAGCAACCCGAAGGTGATGATCGCCGCGTACCGCCTGCTCGTCGCCCGGCTCGATGCCGAAGGACCGGACTGGAACTACCCGATCCACCTCGGCGTCACCGAAGCGGGGGATGGGGAGGATGGCCGCATCAAAAGCGCCATCGGCATCGGCTCCCTGCTCAATGACGGCATTGGCGACACCGTGCGCGTCTCCCTCACCGAAGACGCCATCTACGAGATCCCCGTCGCCCGCGCACTCGTCGCCCCATTCAACGCCGCCGCCCCTGCGCCCGCCGCCCCTGCGGAGGCTGGGCCCGAGCTATCGTTTGACCCCTTTTCCTACCAACGCCGCGCCACCTCGCGCATAGAGGTCTGCGGCATCCCGCTCGGCGGCGAAGAGCTGGTGCGCGTCTTCACCTCCCGGCGCAACTGGGAAGCGCTCGCCCACAAGCTCGACCGCCTTGGAGACTACCGGCCCGAAGCCATCGCCGAAGAAACCGGTGCCATTGCCGTAGACCCCGAGGATGAGGCCGCCCTCGCCGAGCTCAACGCCAGCCCCGAGCCGCGCCTCGTCACCATTGCCGACGGCACCGCGCTCGCCCCCATCGCCGCCTACCGGCTTCTCGCCGCGCGGCTCCAGGAGCGCCACCCGATCCTCCTCAAGGATACCTTCCACCCCGCCGCCCCCGGCGTGCCCACCGAGTTTCTGAGCACCCTGCTCCCCGCCTCCGCGCACATCGGCTCGCTCTTGTGCGATGGCATTGGCGACGCCGTGCTCGTACAGGGCGAGGAAGCGCCCGGACAATCCCTCCGGCTCGCCTACAACATCCTGCAAGCCGCCGGAAGCCGCATCTTCAAGACCGACTACGTCGCCTGCCCCTCGTGCGGGCGCACCCTCTTTAACCTGCAAGAGACCACCGCGCGCATCAAAGCTGCCACCTTGCACCTCAAGGGAGTCAAAATCGCCATCATGGGATGCATCGTCAACGGCCCGGGCGAAATGGCCGATGCCGACTTCGGCTACGTGGGCGGAGCCCCCGGCAAGATCAACCTCTACGTCGGCAAGCAAGCCGTGAAGTTCAACATCCCGCAGGATGAGGCCGTCGAGCGCCTCAAAGACCTCATCCGCGAACACGGCAAGTGGGTCGACCCACCGCCCGCCCCTGCCGCGTAGGGAAGCGAACGGGCAGCGCATTGAGGACATACTCGCGGAAAAAACGCGCCCTTTCGTAAAAAAGGGCGCGTCCTTTCCAACCTCCAAGGCAAGGCTCTAGTCCTTGGGCACCGAAGCTTCATGGGCCACGAAGACTTCGTCCGCTTCGGCGTCCTCGAAGATCGCTTTCGCGCGGTCCCGCTCCTCGTCATTGTTCACGTGGACGGAGAGGACATAGTTGCCTTTGCGCAGCTTGTCTTCATAACGCTTGGCCTCTACTTCGGGGATACCCAGGCCCACCAGCCCCCCGGCAATCCCGCCGGCCGTCGCCCCCACCGCGGCTCCGCTAAGCGCCGCCATGATCGGCCCGGCTGCAATCAGCGGGCCAACCCCGGGGATCGCCAACGCACCGATCCCGGCAAGCAACCCGATCACCCCGCCAGCAACACCGCCCGATGCGGCTCCGGCGGCCACTCCTTCGGGAGCCTTGCTCGCCTTCACGTGGCCGATATCGTGCTGGCCGGCGTTGTTCGCCATCAGAATGGATATCTCCGAAGGAGGAAAGCCCGCCGCCTGAAGGCGCATGACCATCTCTTCGGATTGGGAATAACTAGTGGAAATAGCAAATACAGATTTTGACATAATATTAAAATGGCTAGTCTTTCGTTTCGATTTCGAGCTGGTTCACTACCGTCCGTCCAGCCGCCCGGTCTTTGGCGAGCTGGTCGACGATCATCCTTTCCTGAGCGGACTTCACCGGCCCGCGCAGAACGACCCGTTTGGCATCGGTGATGATCTTGACGTTCTTCGCGTTGAGGGAAAGCGACTCGTGCGCGACGACGGCCTTGCGGATCGCCTGGACCACGTCGAGATCGGCTTGGTCATTGCTTTGGTCGAAGCTCGTCACCGTCTCGCCGCTCCGGTCGCGTTCATTGCGGGCTGAGTTGTCCGCATCTGTCGCGGTGGAGTCCGCCAGTAGAGGCGTCACGCCCAGCAGAGCCACAGCAAAGAAACTCAAAAGGGTATTTTTCATAAGAAGATTTCAAAAAGTTGAATGAGTAATGGAAGATGGCTACCCCCGGATGAGGTAAATGATCAATAGAACGGGGAGCGGAATGCCCAACAGCCAGAGTAGGATGTAGCCGATCTTTCCCGAACATTGTTGGTTTGGTGGAGGAATCGTTTTCATCTATTAACTAAAACGTCACCAACTGCTTGCCCGGGTCTAATTATTCCACCCCCGCCCGTTGTTGGCGTGCGGCGCTACCTCTCCAAAATCCCCCTTTTTGCGCAAGAGAACGCGCTCCTACCCCAACCCATTACAAACAACACCCGACCGCAGCGCGCACCACCCCGGAGCCACGCGCTATCCTTGGTCGAGGCGCTCTTCCAGTGCGTCCAGTTGCGGGCTCCAGCCTTCAATGGAACCGCGCCCTTGGGGGATAAAAACCCACTTCTTCCCCAGCGGGTGTGACGTATGGAGATGGACGACAATCCAATGCAGCCCTTGCATCGGCCGGTAGTCGAGCCGTTCCACCTCAGATAGCGGGAGAAGGTGCTCCCGACCCCGGCTGCGCACGCGCAGGGCATCGCCCATGTCCCACACTTCATCCACGAGGTTGGAGAGAAACTCGTGGTGCAACACAAACCCAAAGATCCCGAGGAGAACTGGGATGACCACGGCCCACGCGCTCCACTCGCCCGTCTGCGCTAGGGTGCTCCAACGCCACGCC
>JBBCKB010000010.1:0-11596 GCA_037189965.1 Chthoniobacteraceae bacterium
CTCGGTGAGCGCCGCACTCTACCTTTACAAACAAGGCACCCTTACGGTGAAGGATACGCAAAGCCGCATCACCGTGCGCAACCTTGGCCTTGTTGAAGGCGGGGATGCCCCGGTTAATGCAGCGGCCACCGGCACCATTGCGCTCACACTTGGCGCAGCGGGAGAGGCCGCCTTTATCCGCGCTAGCCAAGGCGTCTACCTTGATAGTGCTGAAAGCATCCTCACCCTCACCTTGGGTGAAGGGGTTGACTACGAGGCCAACGACATCGTACGCCTCATCTCCTACGGCACCCTTTCGGGCACCTTCTCCAACTACACACAGGGGCAGCTTGTGACCCTTGGCACCCAGCAGTTCCTCTTTAGCTACACGATGGGAGGAGCAAGCGACCAGTTTATCGGCCTTACCGCCGTGCCTGAGCCCTCCACCGCTATGCTCGGCCTCTTCGGGCTTGTGGGTGCAGCCATGTTGCACAAACGCCTTTCGGGGAATTAACACCCATGCGCCCTATTCTTACCCTGCTAGCCCTCTTGGCGGCAGCGCCCTTTCTTTGTGCGGGGGAGATCTACGTCTCCCCCGGGGGGGATGATGCCGCTACCGGCACCGCCGAAGCCCCCGTTGCCACGCTGGAAAAGGCGGCGGCTCTCCTCCCCAAAGGTGGCACTGCCATCCTCCAGCCCGGCATCTACCGCGAGCGCGCCACGCTTACCGGCGAGGCCGATGCCCCTCCCCTGCGCCTGCGCGCGGCGGGCGAAGGCGTCATCTTCGACGGTGGCGAGCGCCTCGCTGGTTGGGAGCCCGTGGGTAAGAACCTCTACGCCACCCCGCTGCCCGCCAGCGTGCAGGAGACGCGCGCCAACCTCCACCTTTGGGATCGCAAACGGCTTCTGCGCCTCACGCGGCTTGCCGACGAAGCGGCGGTGCGCGCCATCTCCGGCAGCTTCGTGCTGCGGGCCGACGGCACCCTCCTCGTCCACCTCGCCGAGGGCGAAAAGCCAGAGGGCCTCACCTGCAACCGCGCCTCCAAAGGCATCGTCATCCAACGCCCGCGCGTGACGCTGGAGGGGATCTCCCTGCGCAACTATCTCTTTGATGGTTACAGCGCCGCCGTCGCCATCGGCCCGGTGCAGGAGATTGGCATTCTCAGTTGCCAGTTCGACAACGTGCGTGATGCCGTCTCCATCTCCCCCGGAGCCTCGCAGATCGAAATTCGCGATTGCGACATCCGCTTCGCCGGGACGGCGATCAACAACCGGGGCAACGACATCACCCTTACAGACAACGTTTTTGAAGCCGCCTCGGGAGCCTTCGCCATGCGCGAGCTGCTCCCGGTCATCCACTGCGCCATCCGCATCTACCACCCGGCCCATGGGTTTACCGTAAGCGGTAATGTCACCAAGGGCTACCAGTACGGCTTGCGCATTAAAACCGACGTTTCCCCATCCGAAGGAGACGCCCGAGTGATCATCGAGCATAACACCTTTGCCGACGGCGTATCGCTCACGCCGGAGGTGATCACCCTCTTCCGCCCCGAGCATCGCTTCAGCGCCAATATTCTTGCTGTCGGTGCGGAGGAGGGCGCCCTCGTGCGTACCCTTCGCGAGCATGGGGCCACCGTAGAGACCAACTACCTCTACCCTGCCGATACCGATGCCCCCGCCTCCATGGAGCCGCCCGGTGGTCGTAACGAATCGGGCGCGCACCCATTTCCCCGCTTTGCCGAGGGTGACCTTGAGCCGACCGTGGAGCTTCCCAAAGACGCCGAAGGCAAGCCTGCCGGAGCCGCGCGCACCCGCATCGCATGGGCCAACGCCGCAGCGCCTGCCAAAGAAGAAACCGCGCCGCTTCCCTCCCTGCGTGCCCCAAAGCGCGAAGGCGAAGCCCCGCTCACCCTCCACGTAAGGCCAGGCGCCTCGGCAGAAGCTGCCGACGGCAGCACGGAGCACCCGTACCCTTACCTCCAGGCCGCGCTCGATCATGCTCTCCCGGGAGATACCGTCCTTCTCGCCCCCGGTATCTACCCCCACCCGGCCACCCTCACCCGTAGCGGTAAGGAGGGAGCTCCCATCACGATTCGCGGCGCGGGAGCTACCGCTACTATCTTGGAAGGGGCGCGCCAAAGTGCCGATCTTCTCACCCTGCGTGATGTGGAGCATGTGGTGGTCAAAGGCATCCAATTCCGCTGGTTCCGCGAAGCCGGGCTGCGGCTGGAAAGCACCGCCTTCGTCCGCGTCTCCGAGTGTACATTCCTCAACGGGGGGCTCGATATCCGGGGCGAGACCCCCACCGGCTACGGCATCTTCGGCAGCCGCTCGCGCGGCCTCACCATCACCGGCTGCTTGCTCGCGCGTAACCGCGTCGGCATCAAACTCGTGAAATGCCCGGGCGTGGTCATCGAGCAAAACACCGGCTTCCGCAACCTCAACACCGCGCTGGAGCTGGTACAATCGAGCAAGGGGAGCACCCTCCGCCGCAACTCCTTTGGCTATTCCTCGCACGCGGCCATCTACCTCTGGGAGCCGCAGCCCGCGGCCTTCCGCTCGCTGCGGTGCGATGAGAACAACTATGCCATGCGCCTTTACCACTACCTCATCCACTCCGGCGGCAAACCGCCCGACCCGGATGTCGTGCTGGAAGTACCGGCGCGCTACGGCTCCGTTGCCGGGGGCAAGGCGATCATCGACATACTCGACACCAGCGATGCCACCGCGCCGCGCACCCGCTATGGCCGTTTTGAGGAGTGGCAAAAGGCCAGTGGCAAAGACCAACACTCCACCTACGCCGACCCACAGTATGCCGACCCGGTACGCGGAGACTTCCGCCTCCTGCCCGGCAGCCCCAACCTTTTGCCCGATGGCACCTTCGTCGGAGCGTTTGGCCCCCTCCCCGAGCGTTGATGTTCCCCGCCGTTGATACCGCGTGGCAAGCCGCCCTGCGCGTGCTCCAGCCCTCACAAGCCGAGCTGGAGCACGGGCTGGAGCTACACCGCACGCTCGGCGTGTGCGATGCCTACGGCTTCCTGCCCCGCGTCTTCACTCCCCGCTTTTGCGAAGAGAATGAAGCCATACTAGCCCGAGGCGTGGGGGCGGCAGAGTGGCAACGCCACTATTGGTCGGGCCTCGCCGCAGCGCCTGCGAAATGCCCTCAAGGGGCTGTGGAATTCCACACGGCACTACGGCAGGCCGGGTTGCGTGGGTTGGTACATCCGGCAAATGATGTGGGCGAGTGCCTTGCAGACTCGGTAGCTCTCTTTGCCGCTTACCGGCACTTGTGCAACGAGTTTTCCGATACGCTTACCCAGGTGACAGATGCCGAAGAGCTGGCCCCACAAGCTAGCGGACGCATGGGGATCGTCTTCAGCCTCACGGGGCTCCCCGTCTTTGGTGCAGGCAGCATGGCCGACCCCGATGCGCTTCTTGATTGGGTGCAGATCTGGCGGCGTTTTGGCGTGCGCTTCATGCACCTTGGGTATAACCGCCGTAACCTCTTTGCCGACGGCTGCACCGAGCTGGAGGGCGGTGGCCTGAGCGACTTTGGCCGTGCGTTGCTCCAGGAGCTTTTCCGCACCGGTATTGTCCCCGACCTCCCCCACAGCAGCCCGGCTACGACGCTGGAGGCTGCGCGGTGCGCGAGCGGGCCGGTCATCGCCAGCCACACCGCATGCGCCGCGCTCCATGCGCACCCACGTTGCAAGGAGGATGCCGCTCTTAAAGCCATTGCAGGCACGGGTGGGTACATCGGCATCACCGCCATCCCCCTCCTGCTGGGAGAGGGTGCCAACCTGCTCCGTCTGCTGGCCCATGTGCGCCATGCGGTGTCGGTGGTCGGGGCGGAGCATGTCGTCATCGCGACGGATAACAGCCACCTCTCTGCGCCCGAGACGCGCAGCGCCATCCGCCCACACCCGGGCCGCCCGCGCATCAACCGGGGCGGCTGGCACCCCGGCCAACGCCATGGCAAAGCCGAGGGGGATGACCACCTCACCGGCAGCCTCGCGTGGACGAACTGGCCCCTCTTCACCGTCGGCCTCGTGCAGCTTGGCCTAAAGGATGCGCAGATCGCCCAGATCCTCAATGGTAACCTGCGGCGGGTGCTCCGCGAAAGCTAGGATTACGACATTAGATCGGTTGAAGGTTCGGTGCGAGGGTTGGAGTTTGTAGGGCGTTTCTGTGAAACGCCATGGGGTTGGACTGCCGTCTCACCGAGACGGCCTACAATTCACGCTTTGCAGGCGTCCTGCCGGGATGAGCTTAACGCAGTAATACAAGAGCGTTTTTGATTTAACTATTTACTATGATTTGTGAGCGCCCTGAGTTGCTGTTCGGCATTTTTGAGCACAGTGGCTATATTCTTAAATACTACCCAAGCTCCAAATGCCGTACAGCGGCCCGCGCCGCTGAAAAGCATGGAAACACTTGATTCAAAACCACACTAGCAATCTTCAATCTGCCGGCGGATCTCCTCCAGCTTGCGCCGGGTGGCAGCCGAGAGGCCATTTTCCGGTAAGCCCCCCTCTGCCCCGGCTTGCCACGCCAGCTTGGTAAAGAGGTGGCGGGAGAGGAAACGGCGCACCTCTGCCGGGGTGGCGATGGAGAAGAGCGCGCTATAGAAGAGCGCTTTGGGGTCTTCCGTCTCGCGGCCTTGCTGGATGACGTCGCGCACCAGCCGGCACCCTTTCTGCAACCGGGCGGGGTCGTGCTCCGCCAGGTGGTCGAGAAAGGACTCCGTCGTTTGGTTGAGGTTTTGGTGGACGATCCAGCGCCTGTTCACACGGCGCACCCATTCCACCGCATCGTCTGCGGAAAAAAACGGCGCTTCCATGGGGGAGATAAGGCGGGGCTTTCTACCGCAGGTTCATCCCGCTCTCTTTATTGGCGGTCACCTTGCGCACTTTGAGCCGCATCTCGCCGCCCGGAGTCTCCCACTTGAATTCGTTGCCCACGCGGAAGCCGAGCATCCCCGTGCCGATCGGCGCGAGGATGGAGATTTTGCCCTCCGTCACATCGGCCTCTTCGGGGAAGACGAGGGTGTATTTGGAGATCTCGCCATCATCCAAATCCTCCAGCTCGACTTCGGAGTAGAGCGCAATCACATCCTCGGGGAGCTTTTCATGAGGGACGATATCGGCACGATCAATCTCGCCGAGCAACCGCAGGGCGTACTCCTTCTCGCGCGGGCCAAGGTGGAGCGCCTGGTCAACCAGAACACGCAGACGGCGGGCGTCGCGATCCGACACGATGATGCGATTTGTCTTCTTCATATGGGTGTGATTTTTAAAGGGAAAGAAAGAGAACGAGGTACTTTCGAAAATGCATGCCAGCAGATCAGACTGCGCACATGGAATGGGGGGGGGAGAAAAACCCGGGTAGGGCCCGGGAATAACGAAAAAGGCCGTCTTCCCGGAGAGCTAGCGGCTGGCCGCAAGCCGATGCTGCCGCGTTTTGGAAAGAAGAGCGGCCCGGAGAACCACGCAGCCAACCCCACGCTCCTGAATTGCTTCAGGAGAGAGCGGAAGTTGGTTGGAGCCCGGGGTGAACATTCGCTTTAATAAAGCGCATCCCGAAACGGAAAGCAACCCTCTAAAGCGAGGATACTGAGAAGGCCGAATCTCTATTTTGCAGGGGGCGCTACCCTACAAGGCGGACATCTTCCGCCCCGTTGCGCTCCAGAATACTGCGCAAGACGGCTTCCTGCTCGCCGACCTCTTCCACTACGACAAAAACCGCCCCCAGCTCGCTATACTCAGCGTGCTGTTGTTCGCTGATTTTGAAGGCATTGAAAAGCACCCACCCGGCAGAATTCTGGCTCCACCCCCCAAGCGGGATCGCGCCGCCATCGGCATCCAAGTCTGCCAAAGGTTGCGCCCCGGCGGGGACCCGGGCCGGGAGCGTATCTCCCTCGGGCGGGGCGGCTGCGGCGTTATCCGCAGCCTCGGGCGGGTATTTCCCCGGGGGCCATGGCTCGATGCGGGCGTGGGTAAAGCCGCGCAGCTGGAGATCTCCCATGGCGGCATCGGCCGCTTCGGAGGTACGAAAAAATCCTGCAATCGTTTTCATAGAGGTGCTTTAACAAAGAACGCTCACGCTGGAGGGTGTGGCCTGTAAAGAAATGCTACATCCACCACGCGGTACGCCCGTCCTCACGAGCCTCGCGGCCCCGGCCCAAGGAGAGGCGCCCCTTTTTGGTGGTAATAATGACTTTCGTGCCGACCGGGATCATCTGGTAAAGCGCTACGACATCGCGCGATTTCATGCGAATGCAGCCGTAGCTGACCGGTTTGCCG
Source organism: Chthoniobacteraceae bacterium (assembly GCA_037189965.1). Lineage (GTDB taxonomy): Bacteria > Verrucomicrobiota > Verrucomicrobiia > Chthoniobacterales > Chthoniobacteraceae > DATMFV01. The sequence goes on from JBBCKB010000010.1 coordinate 6,282, forward strand.
ATATTTTTCTCCTCCGGGGTGCCGTGGATGAAGATGCCACGGCGCTTGGCCTGCCGGTTTTGGTCTTCCAGCCCGCGCAGGCGGAGGATGCGCGTGACAATCGGGTCGCGGCCGGGGGCATTGGGGGGGAGAATCTCGCCGGTGAAGCGGCCTCCTTTGAGCACAGCCCCCACGGGCAGGTTCTCCCCGGTTTTGCTGCTCACCTCAAAAACCCCTACCGGGGTGCGGTAGCTGCGAAATTGGTCCCCCAACCCGAAGCGCGAAGAGGAGATGGGAAACGATGCCACCGCCATGCCCCCACGTACCACCCGCAGGCGCTGTTCCTCAATGGAGATGAGAATTTCGGTGCGCGGCGCGGCGGCCTCTTCCGCCTTGGCAGATGAAGCAAATGGCAAAAAGGCCCCGGCCAAGGCCAGTAGCGGGAGAAGACGGCGAAACATCGGGAGCGGTTTATACCGTTTCCATTGCGCCTGGAAAAGTACCTTTTTGGTGACAAATGCACGACGCTTCCCCAACCTTGATTTTCGGGCCCTTTTCCCGCGATAGTCTTCCGGCCCCCTTTTGTAATGAGCCTACTCTCTCCCATCCGGCGGTTTCTGGCAGCTCTCGGCTGCATTGCGGCTTTGGCTTCGTGCAGTAACGACCCCAACCCCGACCCGCTCCACACCACCCGGCCGGATGGCGCGCCGTGGGTCGCCTCTTACCTGCGGATCGGGGAAGACCCCCGCTCGTTGGACCCGCAGTTCAGCTACGATGTGCTCGGCAATGTGCTGATCTCGCAGATCTACGAGCCCCTGCTCCAGTACAACCTCTTCAAGACCGATCCTTATGAGCTGGAGCCCTGCCTTGCCGAAGGGATGCCCCGCCACATCGTCAATGCCGACGGTACCGAGGCTTACGAGGTCCGCATTAAAAAAGGAGTCCGCTTTCAGGATGACCCGGCCTTCCCCGGAGGCAAGGGCCGGGAGGTAACGGCGCACGATTTTGTCTACACCTTCCAGCGGATTGCAGACCCCAAGGTGGAGTGCCCCGTGGTCTCCACGCTTCAGGAGTTTATCGCGGGGCTCAAGCCCGCTTACGACGAAGCGGTAAAGACCGGGCGGTTTGACTACGCGCGGCCAACCGGGGCCATCACCGTCATTGATGACCACACCTTCCGGCTGAACCTCCTCAAGCCCTACCCGCAGGCGCTCTACTGGCTGGCGATGCCGTTTACCGCGCCGGTCGCCCGCGAAGTGGTGGCGTATTATAACGGTAAGGAGGGGCGCGAGCCGTTCAAGTTCAAACCCGTCGGCACCGGCCCCTTCAAGCTGGTGGAGTGGAGCCGGGGCCGCCTCATGCGCCTGGAGCGCAACCCCCACTACACCACCACCCGCTTCCCCGAAGGGGGGTGGCCTTCGGAAGATGAAGCACGCTTCCGCCCGATGGCCGGGGCCGCGCTGCCGTTTCTGGATGAGATCCAGTTTGCCATTATCCGCGAGCAGATCCCCGCGTGGCTCCTCTTCCGCCAGGGGTATCTGGATCGCACGGGGGTCAACAAAGATGTCTTCAGCACCGTGGTGACCAACTCGATGGACCTCTCCCTCAAGTACGAGGGGCGCGGTGTCCACCTCTTCAAGGATGTGGAGCCGACGACTTACTACATCCAGTTCAACATGGAAGACCCGGTGGTCGGCAAGAATACCAAGCTGCGACAAGCCCTCTCGCTGGTGTATGACGACCAGCGCGCCAACGACCTCTTCTCCAATGGCGTGGATCTCAAGGCCACGCAGCTCCTCCCCCCCGGTGTCGTCGGCCACGAGAAGGAGCTGCCCAACCCATGGCGCGAGGCCAACCTCGAAAAAGCGCGCGCCCTCCTCGCAGAAGCAGGCTACCCCAACGGCATCGGCCCCGATGGCAAGCGGCTGCAATTGCGCCTTGAAGTCATGGCCAACAGCTCGGGCCAACGCCAGCGCGCCGAGTTCGACAAAGCGCAGTTTGAGAAACTGGGCATCAACCTCGAAGTCGTGGATAACAACTGGGCCACCTTTCAGGACAAGCTCACCAACGGCAACTTCCAGATGAACACCGGCTCCGGCTGGCATGCCGACTACCCGGACGCCGAGAACTTCTTCTTCCTCTTCTACGGCAAAAACATCCCGCCCAGAGGGCATAACACCGTCCGCTTCACCAACCCGGAGTTTGACCGCCTCTTTGAGCAAATGGCCACCATGGAGAACAGCCCCGAGCGGCTTGCCCTCATCCACCGGATGAATGAGCTCCTCAACGAAGAATGCCCCATCATCCTTCTGGGGCACCCGGTCCTCTTCTCGCTCAACCAGCCGTGGCTCCCGCGGGTGACGAGCAACTCCATGGCCTCCAACGGCTTCAAGTACCTGCAAATCGACTCCGCGCTGCGCGCCCGCCTGCGTGCGGAGTGGAACCGCAAGCCGCTCTGGCCCATTTGGGTGGTGCTCGGCCTCGCGGTGCTCGCAGGCGGCTACACCTTCCGTCGCATCCGCAACCGCAACGTTTAGAGCCCATGCTAGCTTACTTTATCCGCCGCCTGCTCTACATGGTGCCGATCCTCTTCGGGGTGATCGTGCTCACCTTCCTGCTCTTTAACGTCGTCAACACCCCCGACCAAATGGCCGTACGCATCCTCGGGCCCAAGGCGTCGCAAGAGGCCAAGGCCAACTGGCTGCGCCAGCGCGGGTACGATAAACCGACCTTTTGGAACAACCGCCCCGGCGAGGCGTTTTACGATTCGCAGTTCTTCAACACTGTGCGCCAGTTTGCCACGTTTGACCTTGGGAAGTCCGACGCCACCGGCGAGCCCGTTGCGCAGATGATCCGGCGGGGCATCATCCCCTCGCTTTGCCTTACCCTGCCCGCGTTTGCAGCGGGGCTGTTTCTGGCCGTTGGCCTGGCGCTCCTGCTTGTGGCGACGCGCGAGTCGGCCCTCGACCGTTGGGGCACCGTTGTCTGCGTTGCCATTATGAGTGTGCCGATCATCGTTTACGTGATCTTTGGCCAATGGGTGGTGGCCAACCTTTTTAACTACTTCCCGGCCTTCGGCTTCAACCTTGAGGGGTGGACAACGCTGCGCTTCATCGCGCTGCCGGTGGCGCTCATGGTCGTCAGCGGGCTTGGCTCGGATGTACGACTTTACCGCGCCATCTTCCTCGAAGAGATCCGGGCAGACTATATCCGCACCGCACAGGCCAAGGGAGCCACGCAGGGGCGAGTCCTCTTTGTCCACCTGCTCAAGAATGGGATGATCTCGCTTATCACTCTCGTGGTCGCTTCGCTCCCCTTCCTGATCATGGGCACGCTGGTGGTGGAGAACTTCTTCGGCGTCCCCGGCCTGGGGAATATGATGACCAACGCCATCTCCACTTCGGACTTCGCCTTGGTACGCGCCAACGTCTTCGTCGGCTCGCTCCTCTTCCTCTTCGGCCTGCTCATCACCGACCTTTGCTACGCTATTTTTGACCCCCGCATCCGCCTCCAATGATCCACAACCTCCTCCTCGCCCTGGCTTGCGCGGGGCTCATCTACCTCTTCCGGGCGTTTTTGAGCACCGAGCAATCGCGCCGTGCCATGGCCCGTTTCCGCCGCGACCGGTGGGGCAAGGTGAGCTTCGCCATCATCCTCCTCTACCTTGGCATCGGGCTGCTCGATTCCTTCCGCATCAATGAGCGGACCACCGTGCTTGATTGGCTGGCCACCTCCATCCCCCAGGAAAGCGGCTACAGCGCCCCGCTCTCCTCGCATACCTACAACGAGCGCGACCCCCAGCCGCTCATCGGCCGCCACCTCCTCGGCACCGACCTGTTGGGGAATGATATCCTCATCCAAACCCTCAAAGGCGCGCGCACGGCGCTCATCATCGGCGGGCTCACAAGCCTGATCTACATCCCCTTTGGCGCGCTCCTTGGCGTGCTTGCGGGGTACTACCGCAAAGGGGTTGATGATGCGGTGCAGTATCTTTATAGCACGATGTCCTCGATCCCCGGCATCCTCCTGCTTATCGCCGTGCTCATGATCCTTGGCAAAGGGCTTGGCAACATGGCCGTGGCCCTAAGCCTCACGGCCTGGATCGGCCTCTGCCGCCTCGTGCGGGGGGAGACGTTCCGGCAAGCCGCCCGCCCTTATGTGGAGGCGGCCCGCGCTCTCGGCCAGCGGCATTGGAAGATCGTCCTCTTCCACATCCTGCCCAATGTGATGCACCTAGTCATCATCAACGGCATCCTCGGCTTCTCGGGGCTTGTCATGGCGGAGGCGATCCTCAGTTACCTCGGCGTCGGTGCGCCGGTAGGCACGGCAAGCTGGGGCTCGATGATTGATGCCGCCCGCATGGAGCTGAGCCGCGAGCCCGCCGTATGGTGGACGCTTACCGCCGCCAGCGGTGCCCTCTTCGGCTTCGTCCTCTGCCTCAATATTCTGGGCGATAGCCTGCGCCGCGCGTTTGACCCGAAAGCGGCTTGATTTCCGCACGCCGATCGCAGAATGCTTCCTGTCATGCAACGCATTGCAGACCTTCTCGCCACCGGCAAACCTCTCAAATGGCTCTTTTATGGGGATAGCATCACCCACGGAGCTTTCCACACCTTTGGCGAGCGCGACTATACGGAGCACTTCTCCGAGCGCGTTCGCACCGAGATGGGGCGCCCGCAGGATATTATCATCAAAACCGCCATCAGCGGAAATACCACGCGCGACCTTCTGCGCGATTATGATTGGCGGCTCGGCCAGTTTAGCCCCCACGTCGCCTTTTTGATGATCGGGATGAACGATTGCTCCACCGGCCGTGAAATCAGCGCCAAGGAGTTTCGCGAAAACCTCCAGCAGCTCTGTTTTCTGATGGAAGAAGGCGGCACCCTCCCCGTCCTTCAAACGACCTGCCCGATCCTCCCCGGTACCGCGCCCGACCGCGAGCCCAACTTCCCGATCTTCATGAACATCATCCGCGAGGTCGCCACCGAGCGCCACCTCCCGCTGGTCGACCACGAGGCGGAGTGGCAGCAGAAATGTGAGAAACATTTCTTTTGGATGAGCAACGCCTTCCACCCCAATGGGGCCGGGCACACCGCCTTTGCGCACACCTTGCTAAAAGCCCTCGGGATGTGGGACGCCGCCTCCCCCACCGGGCGACTTTTCGTGCCCTAGAGCGCTTTTGAGTTAAGTGTTTACAATGATTTGCGAGCGCCGTGGGTTGGTGCCCGGCTTTTCAAGCGCAGCGGCTGTATTTTCAATACTGCCCAAGCTTGAAGGGCCGGGCAACGACCCGCGCCGCCGCAAAGCGTGTAAACAGATGACTCAAAACCGCTCTA
>JBBCKB010000011.1:0-33854 GCA_037189965.1 Chthoniobacteraceae bacterium
CTACCCCTCCCCGTTCAATCTTCGCTAGTCTTGGCTGGTTTGTGTTGATTCTGGCGTGCGGCGCAGCCACGCCCCCTCGCCTCTCCGCCGTTACGCTCGCTCCGCTCTTTTCAGAGAATGCCGTACTTCAGCGAGATCGACACGTGCCGATTTGGGGCACTGCCGATCCGGGAGAGGTGGTGCAGGTTGATTTTCAGGGGCAGAGCAAGCAGGCATCCGCCGACGAGAGCGGGCGCTGGAAGGTCATTCTTGATCCCATGGCATCGAGCGCATCCCCCTCAAGCCTCCGGGTATGGGGGGCCGGCGGCGGGGCTGCGCTGGAGTCGCCCGGTATTTTGGTGGGCGATGTCTGGCTCTGTTCCGGCCAGTCCAACATGGCGTGGCCGATGGTACGCACCAGCGACTACCGTGCGGAGGTGGCAGGCGCGGACCAACCGGGGATCCGCTACTTCGAGGTCGAGCGGGCGGCATCCGCCCTTCCGGCAGATTCGGTAAAGGCCATTTGGCAGGTTTGTTCGGCCAAGACGTTTACACGAGCCTCCGCGGTCTCCTACTATTTTGCGCGGGAGATCCATCGTGAAGTGGGTGTGCCGGTAGGCGTGGTTGTCAGCGCTTGGGGCGGCACAGAGATTGAACCATGGATCGGCGACGCCGCGCTGCGGGCAGATCCGGCCTACCCCCATGTGGAGAAGCGGGATGAAGCCCGGCTCTCAAAGGCCAGGGCTCATGCGGGAGGGCACCACGCACGGATGGAGCGATACCTGGCCGCGAAAGCAGAGGCTCTGGCTCAAGGGATTGAATTCAAAGCACGGCCGCCCCGGCCTCCTGAAGGCGAGGTCTCCCGAAAGATGCCCTCCGCCCTTTTCAACGCAATGATCCACCCCCTCATCCCAGGAGCCTTCCGCGGCATTCTCTGGTATCAGGGGGAATCGAACGCCGGAAGACATCAGGAGTACCGGACGCTCTTTCCGACCTTGATCCGCCAATGGCGCAGAGACTTCGGGCAAGGAGACCTGCCGTTCTTCTTTGTCCAGCTCGCCGCCTGGAACCGCACCGGGAAGGAACGTACCGTTGCAGGTCTCCGGGAGGCCCAGATGGAGGCACTGCAGCTTCCGCATACCGGGATGGCCGTGGCGATTGATCTTGGTGCACCCGATACCGTCCACCCACCCAACAAGCGGGACGTAGGGCGGCGGCTCGCATTGATCGCGCTGGCGAAGGTTTATGGAAAAGAGGGTGCCTTCTCCGGCCCACTCTTTCGTGAGGCAAGGGTGGAGGGAGGAAAAGTGCGGCTGCGGTTTGACCACACCGAGGGCCTCACACTTGCCAACAGCATTCCCAACGGGTTCGAGATTGCGGGGGAGGATCGCCATTTCGTTCCTGCCGAAGCCACGTTGGAGGGCTCGGAGATCCTCGTCTCTGCCAAAGAAACACCGGCTCCGGTTGCGGTGCGATATGCGTTTGTGAACTACCCCTCCCCCGCTCTTTACAACGGAGCGGGCCTTCCGGCGGCACCCTTTCGCACCGATCGGTGGCCGCTGGAGGAATCGCCATCCGCGGCGCAGGGAGTGCAGACTCCCGATCCGCAAGACACGGGTTTGAGTCCCACCGTCGAACCGCTCTTAAGCCCCTAAATTTCAAATAACAGTGAAGGGACACCTGCAACATTCACCCCAGAGACCCGGTGAAGCAGGGAGCTGTAGAGGGGGAGCCGCCGAATGCTGGGGCGGATCGCGCATGAGAGTGTAGACCCGTAAGGGTATCGACCTCGTGGAAATTTGCCCTCAGACGGTAAATGCCAACGTACAGGGGTACAGGGCGTGTTCATTCCCCTATTCCCACCAAGGGGCGTAAGCGGGATCGCTATACTTCACCCCATAGCGGACGCAGGGCTTCATGCCCATGCGGGCCGCTCCTCCAAACCCGGGCCTCCAGAAGGATATTCGGATATATTACAGTTAAGATTTATTTCGGCTTTATCCCTCAGGTAGATCGGCGCATGGTGTCCGCCATGCTGATCCCCCGCAAGACCCTCCAGATCCGGCGTCGCGGCGTGACCCTGCTGGAGCTGGCCATTGCCATCGCCATTGTGGGCGTCTTGGCGGTATTGCTGTTTTCAGTCGGGCGAGGGGCGGTCGATAAGGCAAACACGGCAGGGTGCGCCAATGCCATCCGCCAGTTTGGCGTAGCGCTGTTCCTCTACCGGAGTGAGCACAACGGATTCATGCCTCCGGGGTACCTCATCCCACCGGCGACTGCGGAGACGCCAGATCCGCAACAGGGGGTCGACATCAAAAAGAACCTCCTCGATGGCGGCTACCTCAGCGAAATGCCGTTTTGCCCTGCCTCCAAGCTCACGCAAAAGGGGCTCGACTATATTCGCACAAAGAAGCTCACCAAAGCGCAGCACTTCGGGATGAAAGGGAGCTATGCCTTAAACATCTACCTCACCCAGACCCGGAACACCGGGATGCCGGGGCCGTACTGGCCCCTCAACCGCCCCTACCCGGGAGACCAACGGATGCTGATGCTCGGGGAGTCGTACTTCTCAGGGATCACGTGGGCCGATAGCCATATCACAAACGCACTCACCGGCTTTGATACAGGGCAGATCTTCATCCAGCCCCGTCATCATGGGCCCCACCAGCTCCATTTCATGTTTCTCGACGGGCACGTTAAACGGCTGGGCCCAAGAGTCACCGAGCACGATGACGGGACCAAAACTTTCGACTGGAGCAACCACTTCGGGAGCTTTGGCAAAGACGGCACGTTTGCAGACATCGAGATGGCCCGCGAATACTAGCACCCCCCACCTCCCCTTAATCTCAACCTGAATTCCCACCCCTACCTTATGAAAAAGTCGATCATCACCGCTCTCACCCTGGCTGCCACTTGTGCGGCTTCTCTTTCGGCCACCTACACCTGGAGCGGGGGTGCCTTGGATGGAAGCTGGTCTGACACGGCCAACTGGCTCGGCGGCACCGCCCCAAGCGGAGGTGGGCACACGCTGGTCTTCTCGGGCAACAACCAGACGACTTCCAACAATAACAACCGGTTGACGACGGTCGCGGGCATTCAGTTCGACGCGGCGGCCAGCCCGTTTGTTTTGACGGGAAGCGCGGTAACGCTTGGTGGGAATATTTCCAACCGCAGCGGACAAATCCAAACGATCAACATCGGGCTGACCGTCAACGGCGTCCGGACGATTGATACCGGAGCCGGGAGCATCATTCTGAGCGGAACCCTCGGCAGCGATGCCGCCCACCGCAATCTCCTTAAAGAGGGGAAGGGCACACTGGAGCTCAAGGCAAACAACTCTTACAACGCAGTCCTCCGGATCATCCGGGGCACTCTCGCGCTTGATGCCTCTACGGGGAGCATTGCGAGTGTTGCCAACCTCTATATGGGGAACCCCACCACCGTTGCAGAGGGAAATAACACCACGTTCCTTCTCAAAGGTGCAAACCACAACCTCGGCAAGACCATCAACTTTACCAACGCGGCGGCCAACGTGGTGAAGACCGATGGCTTCCACCTGACGCTGCCACAAGTCGGCACGGTCGCGTCGCAAGCCACCATCTCGTATGATTTGACGACGGTGAACTCCGCCGTCTCCTACACCACTGCGCCTAACTTGACCTCGCACGGGGGGCGCCTCCTCCAGAGCACAGTGACCAAGATGGTTGGCGGCCTGAAGACGACTTCGTTTGCCGGGATCGACACCGGCGATGGGAATAAAGTTGTCGCCCTCTCGGGCTTAGCGGATCTTGCCACCAACCCTGCTACGGGTAACAGCAGCAATGTCTTCCTCGAAGGGTCTTACAATAACGGCGTTGCCGATCGGAGTATGAACTCACTGACCCTCAAAGGGGCCGGTGGCGGGACAGTCGGGGACCAAGCCATCCAGCTCCGCGAGATCCTGATGGAGGAGCGCTCGGGCAACTATACGTTCACCACGCGCGTCAACTCTGCCAGCAGCACCACGCCGCTCTTCGTCCACCAATACAGCACGAGCGGCACACTGACATTTAACAACGCGGTGCTTGCAGATAATGCGACCTCGGGCTTCGTAAAAGCCGGGCCGGGGACCGTCAACATTGCCTCCTCAAGCACCAGCCTCTTCTCGGGGACGACTTCGATCCAGTCCGGGGTGCTAAACCTTGATGGCGCGTTTACCAAAACCGTCTCTGCCACTGTCTACGATGGAGCCACCCTCTCGGGCGGCGGCACCCTCGGCTCCGGCGGAAACCCGACAGCCGCCCTTATCCGCGAAGGCGGCACGCTGGCGGGGAGCACCACTTCCGCCCTGAGCATTAACGGAACGTTGGCTTTTGCCAAAGAGTCCAACTTCTCGATGACGCTCTCCTCCTCCGGCTCGGACTTTGTAAGCGCCACCGGCGCGGTGACGTTGGGCGCGGATGTAAACCTCACCCTCGCGCTAAGCTCGGCACCTCTCTTCGGGCAAGAGATCCTCCTGCTATCGGGCAGCTCGGTGACGGATGAGTTTGCGACCATCAACGGCCAACTCTTTGGCCCGGAGGGGACCTTCACGCTCACGTATGCAGCCACCACGTATGATTTCCAGATCTTCTACGGGCCAAGCTCGGTCTGGGTCCAGGCGGCCATTCCGGAGCCTTCGGCAGTGTTGCTCCTTGGCATGGGCGGGCTGGCCGTGTTGCTGCGCCGCCGGGTACGCAATTCGAAGCTCCAATGATCCCACGCCCTGACCTTCTCTCGGAGCACTCTCCGGAAGGGCTCCAGGTTTTCCAGCTCACTAGCGAACGCCTGCCTAGCTGCCATGTTTACATGGAAGCGCAGATCTTCGCGCCGGATTCCCGCCACTTCCTCCTCCACCGCAGCGCGCGGCCCCATGGCAGCGACGTAGACGACCCGGAGCACCGCTACCTCCTCTGCGAGGTGGAGAGCGGAGCGCTGCACCCGGTTACGACGGAAGCCGGGGCGACGGCTCCTTGCGTCTCGCCGGATGGACGCCATTTTTACTACTTCATCACCCAATCCGGGCAGTACTCCCCGGTCTTGGGGGAGCAGATCATCCTACGCCGGCGCAACCTCGACGGGAGTGAGCCCGTAGACATTCTCGTGCAGGAGGGCTTCCTCCCCGGCACCCGCTCCCGGCTCAGCCGTTTGTACCCGCTCTCCACCCTCTCTTCCGATGGGAAGCGGATCGCCATCAGCGGCTTCCTGGGCGATGGCACCCAAGCGGGCGCGCCCTGGGGCCTTTGGGTGATCGATCTTGAGAACGGCGAATCGTGGGTACCCGTTGCGGGGCCTACATGGACAAATATGCATCCGCAGTATTGTCGCTCGCGAGACCCGCGCTTCAGCCGCGACTTGCTCATTCAGGAAAACCACGGATCGCTCACGCTCGCGGACGGGGGACGCGGCGGCATGGCCTCAGGCACCCTCGGGGCAGATGTGCATGTCGTGCGTGATGATGGCCAGCACTTCCGCTCGCTACCGTGGGGCCGGGTCGTGGGAGAGGGCGCGCAAGGCCACCAATGCTGGCGCGGGCGCAGCGAGTGGGCCATTACCTCCACCAACACGCTCACGCAAGGTCGGCGGGAGGGGTGGCTGGTGGAATCGGTCCCCCTCCCCTTCACCGAGCACTTTGGCGCAGAACTTGGAGGCATCCGCAACCGCCTTTGCGCAGGGGCTATCGGCCAACATTTCTCCCACTTTGCCACGGATGAATCGGGCACCCGGTTGATTACCGATTGCCTTGAGAACCCTGACGCTTTTCTCGACGACCCCAGCGTGACCCCTCGCGATGGCATCTACCTGATGGTTCTTGGCGAAGCCGGGCGTGAGCCTGCACGGCGCACCCAGTACCTCCTCAGCCCCCGAGCTTCGTGGCGGGCGGGAGTCCATACCCATCCGTTCCTCTCGCCGGATGGGAAGACCGCCTTCTTCAACTCCGATGAAAGCGGAACCCTCCAAGCTTACATGATAACCCACCTCCCCGAGCTTCCCCCCTGCCCGTGAAAGACACCGCCTTCCGAATGCCGCTCCCTATCGTGTGGATGGCATTAAACCTTTGGCTATTGGCCCCCACCGTATCGGCTGCACCGGGGCAAGAGATGGCTTCGGGCGATCGATTTGAGACCGCGCTCTCCCCGGACTCTGAAATGACCGTGCGCTTCTTCCCTGCCGCCGGGTCCGTATCGCACCTTTTGCTGACTAGCGGCGACGGGAGCAAAGTGCGCGTCACCCTCGCCTCAGACGACTTGAAGGTGCTCTTCAATACCGCCTCGACGCTCCAAGGCACCGGCATTGACGGGAAGGTGATCGAGGAAGGAAAGCCCGGCGAAGCAAAAGCACCGCCGCCCCCTTCGGAGCTGATTCTGCAAGACGGCCAGTTGAGGCTAACGGTGGAGACTCTCGGCGCGAATGGCCGCCCGGAGAAAGTGCTCTTTCCGCGGCACCCGGTCTTTATCCGGCCAGACCCCGCAACTTGGGCCAACCGCCGCGCCGGGCTCTACCGGCCCGAAGAACGCATCGCCATCGAGCAGAAGTGGGCGCAGGCCCCCTCCCTCTCGCAAACCGGGGTGACGCTACGGCTGGAGCATACCGGCAAACGCCTGCGCTTGTGGGTGGATGACCGGCTGGTCAATACCCTCCCCTCCACGGGGGAGGTAAACGTCTCTGCGCCCCCCATGAAGGAGGGCGGCAGGCTGGGACTCCAGCAAGGGCCGCTCCCCGCGGAAATAGGCGGGGCTTTTGCCCCCGTGCGCCTGGAAGGCTATGTAATGGAAGGCGCAGACCCGAAGGTGAAGGTAGAGCTGCAAGCGGGCTCGGCAAAAGAGGTAGCCAAGCTCTTCCCCGCCGCGCTGGAGGGCCGCGCGCTGGATGTCGGGCGCTCCCGCTGGTTGCAGGACAATGCCTTCCCCCTCATCAGCCGCGATAACTATGCCCCCGTCTACTTCGCTCGCAGCGCATTTGACCGCGCCACGTGGGAGAATCTGATCTTCGCCATCCCAAACCGGGACTATCGCTCTGTGCGCCTGCTCTGCGCCCCGGTACCCGGGCGCAGCCCCGCGCTCTCGCTCCGGCTCACCCACTTTACGGAACACTCGGGCGATGGCGGCGGCGTGGGCAATGCTCTCGCAGACTACACCCTCGCCTTGGAGAAGAAGGATGGCCGGTGGCCCGAAGGCTGCCGCGAGGTCGGCACCGTGCGCTTGGAGGACGGCACGCAGGCTCCACTATTGATGGTGGAGATCCCCCTGACGACCGGGGCGATTCCCGATTTGGTCGATGCAGGGCCGGAGCGTGGGCGGCGCTCTACCCACCACCTCGATCTGGAGCTCACCAAAGAGCTCCAGCGGGTGATGCCGTATAACCGGGCGATCCACGCCATGCTCCCCGTGGGCGCTCCCAGCGGCGTGCAGGTGCTGGGCATTACACTAGAGGGTGCCCCGCGCGTGCGCCTCCTGCCCCGGCAAGTGGGCAGCGTCTACCAACCGGGAGAGAAGACCGGCTGGGACCTGGAGATCACCGACGTGGAAGGCGGCTTCCGAGGGACTTTGGAGTGGACGCACCGCACCGCAGAAGGGCCCGCCGCAGCGCCCACCAGCCGCCCCGTGGCGGTGGCCGCCGGGCAGGAGAGCCTCCGCATCCCGCTTGATTTCAAGCTCGATAACGGTTGGCACGGGTTCGACTTCCGGCTCTTGGATCGCGAGGGCCGCCTCGTTTGGGAACGCAGCACCTCGCTCGCGCAGCTCGCCGCCGATACGCGCAAGGCGGGGAAAGACTCGCCCTACGGCACTTGGTGGTTCCGCAAAATCCGCAATGGCACAGATGATATGGCCATCGTCGGCCCGTTGCTCCAGCGGCTCGGGGTACGCCGTGTCAACCCATGGCGCACCCCGCCCACCCCAGATGGCAAGGCGATGGGAGCTTACGGCGTGAGCCTGAGCATGCTTGGCACGCTCAAGATCAAAGACAGCGCAACACTCCAGAAATCGATCGACAGCATGACCGAACAGGCTCGGCTCCACCCGGGCATCGAGTGGGGGATGATCTTCCATGAGAACACCATCCCCAAGATGAAGTTCGAGTTTCCGCCCGAGTTCATCGGCCGCGAGCCGATCCCTCTCGACGAAGCGCAAAAGGCAGACTTCCAGACCAAACTGACCCAAGCCCGCATGATTGCGGACTTCCACCGCAAGCTCAACCCCAACGTCAAGCTGCTCAGCGGCAATGGCTCGCTGAGCTTTGCGATTGCGCTGATGCGCAATGGCTACCCGAAGGATCTCGTCGATCTATGGGGAGATGAAACTACGGGCCAATCTATCCTGCCCGAGACGCCCCCTTCCACGACGATGAACACGCTCTTCTGGCTGCGGGAGTACTCGCGCAAGTTTGGGTACGATGCACCGGTAACCACCGGCTATGAGTGGACCTACCGCTCCACCAAGCCGGGCGACCTTAGCCCGCTTGAGCAAGCCCAGTTCTACCTCCGCGACATCCTGCTTGCCCACGCCTATAGCGCCCCCAACATCAACCCCGGGCTGATCTACGACGTGGGGGATGCTTACTACTACAGCCGCTGGGGCGGCACTGGCCTGATGAGCCGCTTCCCGTTGCTGGAGCCCAAGCCTTCCTATGTTGCTTGGGCCGTGCTCACCCGCGTGCTCGACCAAGCGCGCTACGAGCGCAACGTCCCTGCAGATTCGCCAACGACCAACGCGCTGGAATTCCGCCGGGGCGGGGAGTGGCTCTACGCGCTCTGGCTCCCCCGGGGCGAGCGGGAGGTAAAGCTCCAGTTTGAGCCGGGGGCCGCCTCGATCGTACAAACGGATATGATGGGCCGCGACGCCAACCTCCCGCTAGTCGGCAACGGCGCGGAGCTCAAGCTTAGCGGCTCTCCCGTCTACCTCCGCTCCTCCAAGCCGCTGGTGGGCATCTCCTCCGGCGAAACGCGGCTTCCCGAGCCCGAGGGCCGATGGGCCGTAGTAGCTCCGCTGGGTGGCCCAGATCAGTGGAAAACCGGGCCCAAAATGGATGCGGCGTTTGAGAATGAGCAGTTCGACTACCCGCGCATCTTCGCCCCCTTCCAGCTCACTAGCGTGCCCGACCCGAAGAAGGGAGCCGTGAGCCGCCTCGCGCTGGAGCCCAACCCCAAGCAACCGTGGCCATTGATCCGCTACACCACGTTACAGCCCGCCTCACCGATCCCGCTAAAGGGCACCCCCGAGGCTATCGGCGTCTGGGTGCGGGGTAACTCCTCTTGGGGGCGCATCTTCTTTGAGCTCGAAGACGCCACCGGGCGCAAGCTCACCAGCATCGGCCGCCCCGAAAGCGGCTGGAGCCTCAACGACTGGCAGGGCAACCACTTCGTCAACTTCGACGGGTGGAACTTCATCCACGCCACCCTCCCTGGCTGGTACGGTGGCAGCTACCCAATGCCGCAGAATGGGAACTGGAGGCTCGAGCAGGAAGGCCCCATCGTCTATCCCTTAAAGGTCACCGCCCTTATCGTGGAGATGCGCGAGAAGGTCGTCCGCATCAACGAAGTAGTGGAGGTACCGGATCTCTCCATCGACCTCTCCAACCTCTCCATCCTGGAAAAGACAAAGACTCAATGAGTGCTCCCCACCACCCACACGCCCCCAGCGATCCTGACTTTCGCACCGACCACCCTGGGGCAAACCTTGTCGTCGAGAAGCGGGAGGGAGCGATGGCCTGGCTTTCGCCAGACTTTCGCCACTTGCAGGAGGGGTGCAAATGGTTCTACTGGAACTTCCGCACCACCAATCGCGAGCCGCTACGAGCCATCTTCTCCCACCAGAACTATCTTGCCACGCACGGCCCGGCTGTGAGCTATGATGGCGGTGCCTCATGGAGATGGCTGGGTAGCGATGCCACCACCCGCCAGCCGATTGGAGAGCACGGGGTGGAAGTCTCCTTTGAGATTGCGCCCGTACCGCCGGGGGCAGATGTGCGCTACGCCTTCTGCCCGCCCTATCTGGAGGCCGATTTTGACCGCTGGCTCTCGCGCCACCGCAACCACCCGCTCCTGAGCATCACTCAGCTTTGCCGCAGCCGCAATGGGCGGCCCGTAGAGCTTCTGCGAATTGGCACGGATGCGGTAGAGCGCCCGGTCATCTGGCTCATGGCTCGCACTCACGCCTGCGAAGCGATGGCTAGCTACGCGCTGGAGGGGCTACTCGAAGCCGCCCTCGGCGACGATCGACTTGGCCAACAGCTCCGCGAGCGGTGGGAGATCGTGGCCACCCCGTTCATGGATAAAGACGGCGTGGAAGAGGGCGACCAAGGCAAGCTACGCCACCCCCACGACCATAACCGCGATTTTAATGCACAGCCGCTCTACCCAGAGGTTGCCGCTGCCATGCGCCTTGGTGCGCAATCCAATATCGCAGCGTTTCTCGACCTTCATTGCCCAATGGTCCACGGCCCGTGGGATCAGCGTCTCTACCTTGTCGGCAGCCCGCTACCCATCGTCGCTGCGGGGCAGGATGCGTTTATGGAAGCCTTCGTACAGATCCGCCAAGGGCCGATCCATGCGCACGGCGAAGGGGTGCTCCCCTTTGGCCAAGCGTGGAATACCAATACCAACTTCCATGCGGGCCGTTGCGCCGCCATTTGGGCCGGCGAGGCATTTCCAGGCGCGCGCATCGTCGCCTCATTTGAGGTACCCTATGCCAACGCCGAAGGCACCGAAGTGACCGCCGCCACCGCGCGCCAGCTCGGGCGCGACCTCGCCGCCGCTCTGCTCGCACATCTCAATGGGTAGCAGATCATAGGTTGCGGCCGTTTTCTGCAATAACCTGGGCATACCAATAGGCCGAGTCCTTCAGCGTGCGTTGCTGGGTTTCGTAGTCCACATGGATCAACCCAAGGCGGGCGGAATAGCCGTGGGTCCATTCAAAGTTGTCCATCAACGACCAATGGAGATAGCCGGCCACGGGGTACCCCTCCGCCGCCGCCCTCCGTAGCGAACGCAGGTTTCTGGCGGTATAGTCAATACGCTGGGGATCGTGTACCTTTCCATCCAGCGAAACCCAATCGTGGGACGCAAACCCGTTTTCAGTTACCATGAAGGGCTTGCACCCATAGCGTTCCATAAAGAATCGGACGGCCCAGTACAATGCATCCTCCTCAAGGACGAGCCACTTCAAGGTTGCTATTGGAGCCCCCGGCCGGGGTGGCACTTGCACACACTCGCCATCCACCCCAGCCGTAACTCTTGAGCCCGTGTAGCAGTTGTATCCATAGTAGTCCAAAGGCTCGCAGATCCCTTGCATATCCTCCTCGTAGCCCTCCGGCATTTCCTCGCCATAGAGGGAGACGACATCGCTGGGGTAGTGCCCGAGGTAGACCGGATCGGTGAAAAGCGCGAGCGACCACGCATCCTTATGGCGAGTGGCAAAGAACTCCCTCGCGGCAATCGCTTCATCCGCTTGCCGCAAGGGGATGCGCGAGGTAGAGGTCGGGGCGATACCCAACATCCCGTCTGCCACAACCGCCCGCAACGCCCGGATGGCCTCTCCATGAGCCATCAACGAGTGGTGCGCCGCCAGCAACCCGTCTCGCGGTGCCAAGCGATCCCCCGGGGCGTGGACTCCGCTATGGTGTCCCTGCCCGATAAAACACTGCGGCTCGTTGAGCGTGATCCACCACTTCACTCGGTCGCCCAGAGTCCGCCCCATCAGCTCGGCATACTGGCCAAACCACCCCACCACGTCTCGATTGAGCCAACCGCCCTTGCAGTAGAGCGCAAGCGGCATATCCCAGTGGTAGAGAGTAACAATCGGCTCGATCCCCGCTCCCAGCAGTTCATCGACCAAAGCGGAGTAGAAGCCAAGCCCTGCAGCGTTTGCCAGCCCAACCCCTCCGGGGATGACCCGAGGCCACGCGATCGAGAAGCGGTATGCCTTCACCCCGATCTCCTTCATCAAACGCACATCCTCCCGAAACCGGTGATAATGATCACACGCAACCGCCGGTGAGTGGTTATGGAAGATGGCCCCCCGCCTTTCGCAAAACCTGTCCCAAACCGAAGGACCACGCCCTCCCTCTTCCAATGCCCCTTCGACCTGAAAAGCCGCCGTCGCCGCGCCCCAAAGGAAGTCGTCTGCAAATGCCGTCATTACGAATCCACCCTATTCCACCCCCGGATGAATTATAATTGGTAGAAAATCTTATCTATAAAATAGGTTTGTTGCTTAAGCGCCTTCGTTCAGCATCGAGGAATGAAGCAAGCAACGATGTTCTGGGGCAGCTTGATCCACCTCAGCTACAACATGTGGTCGGACATTCCCCTCAAAGCTGGAGAACGCCGCACCCCCGGTCTAGCGCGCATTGCCCCCGAGCTGGAGTTTGACCTTCCGCTATGGCACGATCTCACCGAACACATGGCAACGTCGGGCTTCAATGCGGTTGTGATCGACATTGGGGATGGCGTGCGGTTTGATTCGCACCCCGAAATCGCGGTCCGCAATGCCTGGAGTCCGCGCCAGCTCCGCAGCGAGCTAGCCCGCCTTCGCCGGATGGGCTTGGAGCCCCTGCCCAAGCTAAACTTCTCCGCTGCGCACGACGGCTGGCTCAAAGAGTACGGGCGCATGGTCTCCACCGACCGCTACTACGAAGTTTGCCGAAACTTGATTCAGGAAGTCGCCGAACTCTTCGACACCCCCCGCTTCTTCCATCTGGGGATGGATGAGGAGCTAGCCAGTATGCAAGCAGGAACGCACCACCACATCGTCGTGCGAAAGGGCGATCTTTGGTGGCACGACCTGCACTTCCTGGCCGAGTACGTAACACGTAATGGCTCCCGCCCTTGGGTCTGGGCAGACTTCGCATGGCACGATGCCGCCGCGTTTTACAAACGGATGCCAAGAGAGATCCTGCAAAGCAACTGGTGGTACGGGCTATGGTTTGAGGCAGACGAATCTCGCCGCCCACGCAACCTGCACGAGGTCAACGAAGGGTTCCTAACGTATCTCGATCTGGCCGAACACGGCTTCGAGCAGATCCCGACAGCCACCACTTGGCATAACCGCTTTGATAACTTCCCGATGACAGTGGAGTTCTGCACCAAGCGCCTCAAGCAGGAGGGCGTGCTCGGCTTTCTCCAAACCACTTGGCAACTAACGACCGAGGAGCACCGCGCGGAACACTTCAGATCTATCGATATCGTTGCCCAGGCCATTCGCGACTACGAAGCCGGGAAGTACGATTGAGCCCCTCTACTTGGCCGCAGTGCCCCGCCCTTTGCTAATGAGCTGGCGACTCTTTGCCCCTTTGCTAACAAAGTCCTTCGCTAGAATGTCTTCTTCGGTGAACTTGGCGAACAAGATCTCGCGCTCCTTCTTCCGTTCGCGGTCGTAGATGATGTAGATGCTTCCGTCGGGAGCCTGCACTCCATCGGGGTAGGAGACCCAATCGCGGTCGTCGAGAACGAGGCCACCCTGCCACGTCTTGCCTTCGTCGCTGGAGATAAGAGCTGTCAAGTGGGAGCGGACTTCTCGCTCTTCCATGGGGCGGTTTTTTACCACGAGAATCTTCCCGGACTGAAGGCGACGCACGAAGAACCGGGCGTTAATGGCGAGAAGGCCAGACTGCACGGGGCGCGACCATGTTGCCCCTCCATCCGCCGAGAACGACTCTGCGATGGCCCGGTGCCCGAAAGCGCACTTCGTGCGGGCCAGCATCCAAAGGCGGCCATCTTTAAGCTCCACTACCATATGCTCGTCATACAACGGAGCGGGGATTTTGACACCCCCTCGCCGCGTCCATGTGGCTCCTTGGTCTTGGGAGACAAACCAATGGGCCATCCGCTGGTCGTCGAGGTCGCGGTAGGCTTTCGAGAATTTCGAGTTGATCGCGCTGCGATCCCAAAGAGAGATGGGTAGAAGCCAATCGCCATTACCTAGGACGGTGGGCTTGTTGCAACTCATCCCATGCCAGACGCGGCGGGGCTCAGACCATGTGGGATTCTCCGCATCAGGATTCTCACAGGAGATCACCCAGACACCCGCGCGGCCATCAAACATCTCCAAAGATTGGCTGTAGAAGAGCCATAGCTTGCCGGAAGGGTCCGTCCAAAGATTCCCGACGAGAACGGTATGGTGTAGACCGGAAGCCGTCTTCGGCGGGTGAATCACCATGCGGGGTGGGGACCAACTTTTCCCGTCGTCATCACTAGTCGCCAGAATGAAGTACGCCTTTGGGTTATCCCCGCCTGCAACCCACGCGGCCCAGAGTCGGCCTCCCGCCGTCCGCTCGATCCCGGCAGACATGGCAAAATCGCGAGCCTCGTCTGCATACTCAGGCCCCGGGTTATGGTTCACCCAAGCGGGGCTTAACGAAACGTCGGCTTCCTCTTGAGGCACCCCGGCAACGGCTTTGAGGGCAACGGATAACATTATAGCGATAATGAAAGACTTCATGATGGCGGCCATTTGCTTGGAGCGCATCTCCAGCTCAATGAGAGAAGGCGCGGACCTTCACCCCGGCCTGCCTCTGCTCCTCCAGAAGCACGTCTCTTTGCACTACCTGCTTCAAACGATCCAGAGTCTCCAGCGGCAGGAGGAAAACTCTGTAGAGCCATTCCTCCAAGGCCTCACCGCGGTAGCGCTTTTCCAGATGCTCCCGCACTTTTGGGTGCGCTGCTTGGAGCTGCATTCCAAGCTTGCAAAGAAGGTCTGCATGCACTTTCCACCCCTCCGGGTTGAGCCGCCCCACTCCTGCATAGCAGCCGATCTGCTCCTCCCGCTCTTCGATGCCTCGATGAATCTGGTGCACCTCCAGCAGAAGACGGGTGGTTCTCCATTCGTATTGATGAAGGGAAGGCTGCTGCCGCTCCATTTCGTCGATGAGGGAGGCTTCGATCATCCAGTCTTCGCGGCATTTTCCGATCTTAAAGAAGAGATGATCTACCCGATCCACATCGGGGAAGAAGGCCGCCGCACCCTGCTCGCGGTTTGCAGCCTTGGCCAGTATGGGCCAGACGAGGTCCGGTATCACATTGGGAACGGTGAAGCTGTTTGATCGCTGCCAATGGGTGATAATCAACCCCTCGAGTTGGTACCGCTGCACGGCCTGCTGCCATTCCCGGATGTTTGCAATACGCCAGTGGTAATAAGGCAACAGGCTGCGGTCCTGAGTGCAGCTTCCCCCTGCGGCGCCCCAGACCGTAAAGCCAAGCCGCTTCCAGATTCCGGCCTGGAAGAGTGGTTCCATCAACCATGGAGATGCACGAAAGTCATCGCTCAACGCCTTAATCTCGGGCTCCCAGTCCTCAAAATAGAGGGGGGTAGCGGGGAGTGGCGTGGCGGTAGGGGGCCCACCTTGAGGGTTCTCCAGCCATTGGCGGCTGTAACGAAGACCCGCAAATCTTACCACGCTTTGCGGCCGGACTCCCTCTCCATAGTTCCACGGCACGAGGATGACCCGCTCGCGGAATGAAAGGAGCCGGGCAAGGTTTGCGCCCGCGATGTGGTCTTCGAGCATGTCGCTCCAGATCAGTGGCTTCTTTCCGTAGCTTTCGCAGAGGTTGCAAAGTTCCTCCAGGTAATCCAGAAACATCCCCATTGGGTCCTGCCCCAAGGTCTTTGCGTACTCCACAAAGCCGGATGCCTCATCCATCCCCAAGTGGATGTAACGGGATGAAGGGTGCGCTTCCAGCACCTCAGCGAGCAACGCCTTTAGCCACTCTCTGGCCTCTGAAAGCTCGGGGTTTAGATCCCGGAAATCCCCTCCGGGGATGGAGAACCGACGGTTCGCCGGAACCCTGAAAGCGTACTCCAGGTGCCCAAGGCATTGCTGGAGCGGGATGACCTCCACACCCGCCTCGGCAGCATGCTGCAAGAACGCTTTGTGGAAACTGGCACTCCACGTTTCATCCACTCGGTTGGATACGGAGCTGGATACAAACGGGAGCACATCCTCATACTCCACAAGTACGGCGGTGTAGCCGAGATCCCCAAGATTCCGAAAGTATTCGGGGTAATACTCGGGATGATAGTGGAACCCTTTCAGGTCAAGGTGTGCTACAAGTCGTTGGTTTTCCATGAGTCAAAGCAAGGTCGCCTTCGAGCTTGGAGCCTCCCTCACACAACAGAGCCCGGAGCTCTGTGGGCGAGAGGGCCGCAGGCGGGCAAGATCGCCGTAGCGCCAGTGCTGCGGCGACTCCTGCGGCTTCGCCCGTCTGGTTCATCACCACCATCACCCGGACTGCGCCGAAGGCACACCGGTCTGCATCGATGAGCCGCCCGGCAACCAGGAGATTCTCCGCGTCATTCGGGATAAGGCTGCGAAAGGGGATCTGGTAGAACGTCGGCGAGCTTGTGCTCTGGACGCGCCAGCGACGTTTGATCTCCGAGCCATCCGGGAGTGAAACGATTTCACGCCCATCAAGGAAGCGGAGCATCGTTCCTTCCGGGCTATGGACATCTACCGGGTAAGTGCCGTGGGCAATGGTGTCGGGAAATGCGGCCCCATCGAGAAGCTCTACCCCCGTAAGGCGGTGTCGGCAATGGGCATGCCACGTTTCGCGAACGCCGAGCGAATGGGCCAGCGCAACCACATTGGGAGCCTCTTCGCTCTCGGCCTGGAGCATCTCCAGCAAAGCGCGTTGCCGACGCCGGGCTTCCAGAATGCCTTGCGTCAGGCTGTCGGCATCGGAAGCATCGACCTCATTGATCCGAGCCCCCATGACATTGAGGATCGAAGCTCCACACGGGTACTCACAGAACCATGGTGTTGCGTTCTCCAACGGGTAGCCAAACTCCGCCGCACGAGCCCTCGCTCTCTGCCAAAGCTCACTAGCTTCCCGCACGGTCCCCAACCCTCCGGCCAACATCTGGTAGCTGACGGGCTGGAGTGCGGCTTCCCGCCATGCCCCGAACCCGGCGCGGCGCAGAACGTCTCCATCGCCGCTTGCATCAATAAAGAAGCGTGCGCGGATGGCGCGCCGCCCGCTCTTGTCTTCAATAATGACGTGGTCCACCCGCCCGCCATCACACCCAACCTCGACACATGGAGCTTGCAGGAAGGGGCGGATACCGCTCTCAAGCACCAGCGCATCAAGCACGTGAGCGAGGGCGGCGCTATTGAAGCGGAAGCTCGGCCCATCCTGCCTCATATGGTCCCTTACGGCATTCCAACCCCGCAGCCGCTCGATGGCTTCGAGGGTTAAACCGCCAATGATCCGGCGCTTGCCTACCGTATCGTGCAAGGAATGCCATTCATTGACTTGGGCGGAAACCGCCATCCCGCCAAAGAGAATGCCCCGCTCCACCAGGGCGACCGATAGGCCCAACCGTGCAGCCCGCACCGCAGCAAAGACTCCGGTGCATGAGCCTCCAATGACGCATAAGTCAAACTCGCCCGCGAGGAGGACTTTGCGCGGCGACTCGTACAGAAAGTCGGGCATTGTTGATAAGATCTCACAGTTCCCGAGTGGCCAAAAGGAACGAGAAATCTTTACTGTAATATCTTGGGTTGCCGACCCCAGGCCGGGGCGGCATGGAAGCTTGCGGAAGGCGGTTGCTCGCCCTCCAGCTCGAAGATGATCAGCTCATTGGAGCCTTCGTGGAGGATTGCTCCCGGTACGAAGAGCCGTTTCTGCGGGCCGATGCTCCAGTACCGCCCGAGGCAAAAGCCGTTAACCCACGCCGCCCCATGTTGGCTGCCGACCTCCAAAAAGGTATCTCGAGGAGCCTCCACGAAGAACTTCCCCCGATGGAATGCAGGGCTGCCCAAGCCCGCGGTGCGCCCCCACGGAATGCGTGGGAGCTGGGTAAAATCGAGCGGGTAGATTTCCCACCCGGCATGGGCTTGCGCTGCCAGGCGTACTCCTTGGGTAATCCCCTTGATGTCGGGCTGCTGGGCCCCGAAATTCACGCGGCCAAGATTCTCTACAAGGATATCAATCTGTGCCGACGACTGGGTTACGGTTATCGCAAGCGGGTGCGGATCGTTGCGTTCAACAAGGCCGATGAAATGCCCATCCTGAAAGACCAACGCGCGGTCGCGGACCTCGGAGAGGGTTAACGGCATCTCATTCATCGGGCCGGGTACCGTGGTGCGATAGAGAATATAGCCAAAGTTCTGCCCGGCCTCCTCCATCGTAAGAGGATAGGGAGACTGGATTGGCGCGGGAAGGTCGGGAAGCAGGTCGAAGAGAGAACATCCTTCTTCAAACTGCACCGGCTCGTAAACCGCCGCCGGGGTGTCGGCTCCAGGCTCGCCGACGGTTGCACCCTGCTTGCGCAGGACCTCACGAATCGCGAAGTACTTGGGCGTAGGCGCGCCGCGTTCATCCAGCGGGGCATCGTAGTCGTAGCTCGTCGTGACGGGCTCATAAACGCCATTGCGATGATTAGCCCCGTTGAGAAAGCCGAAGTTCGTCCCCCCGTGCATCATATAGATAATGAAGGAAGCGCCGAGAGAGAGGATCTGCTCAACCGTCTCTGCGGCCGTCTCCGCGGGGCGTAGGTGATGCTCCTTCCCCCAATGGTCAAACCAGCCGAGCCAAAGTTCCGTACACAGGAGGGGTCCGGAGGGGTGGTGCCTTCTCAAGGTTTCAAATGCCTGCTCCACGCGCGAACCAAAGTTAATGGTCTTTAACAAATGCGGCAGCGTGCCGCCTCGCAACGTATAGTCAGCCGCATCGTCCGAGGTGAAGAGCATGACATCTATCCCGCCACCTCTCAGGGCCTTCTCCAATGCAAGGAGGTAGGCTTTGTCATTCCCAAAGCTTCCGTATTCATTCTCGATCTGCATCGCAACCATCGGGCCGCCTTTTGTCGATTGGAGATCGACAATCTCTTCGACAACACGCCCATAGAACCGCACCGCTGCCTCGAGAAACGGCGGGTAGGCGGTGCGCGTGCGCAGTGCGCGATCTTTCAACAACCACGCGGGGATGCCCCCATTCTCCCATTCCGCACAGATATACGGACCGGGGCGAACAATGACATCCAGGCCAAGATCTCCCGCAATCCCGATAAAACGGCGCAAATCCAGTCTGCCGGAGAAGTCGAACGCCCCCCGATTTAGCTCGTGCAGGTTCCACGGCACATAGGTTTCAACCGTGTTGAGCCCGCATGCCACGTACTTCTGCAAACGGTCCTCCCAATACTCAGGTAAGACGCGGAAGTAATGGAGCGCACCGCCAAGGATGCGATGGGGGCGTCCCCCCCGAAGGAACTGGGTCTCGTCGGTTTCGAGACGAAAGGACTCTTTCATTTCAGTTATTGCATTGGAACTGATGTCTGTTGGTGCCTATACCGCGGCTACCAAAGGGGCCGTTTAGCGAGCCACCTCATGATCTCACTTGGCCTCCACTACCTTAAAGCTTTCCAAAATCACCCCTTTGAACATGACGATTCGGCCCCGCTTCGTCCCCGGGGGGGGCGTCAGCTCCGTCTCTGCCCCGGTTTCAGCAGGGCGCATCAGAAAGCGCCCCTGAAACATCTTACCCTCTTTATCGTAATATTGGATATTGATGCTCCCCCCTTTGCCCACAGCGGAGACTCGATACTTCTTGCTTTCATTGAGAGGAAAGAGGGGTGAAGCGCCCCCATAGCCTGCTTCAAATACCGTCTTCCCATCTGGCCGGGTATAGAGGCGGCCGTTGCGGGTCGGTTGCCACCCGGAGTAGCTGAGCTCTCCATAGCGGAAATCTGGATTAGGGTTGATCGTTCCCTCGTCGGCTTCTTCCACCAGTTTAAAGCTGGCGATCTGTGCCGCCTTTCCATTGCTTTCAAAGCACACCCTCACCGAAGCCGCATTCTCCGGAGTGCAGAAGACAAAGGTGTATTGTCTGCGCTGGTTGGAGAGAAAAAACCCGCGAAGATTCTCACCTTTGATCTCCATCCCTTTGGAATCCAGAAATACTACTTGGTAAGTAGCGGTAAGCCGATGGAGGTGGGTTTGCAGCGTCAGGATATGGGCCCGTTCGTTATCTTCTACAACAAATGGACCGTCTACTTTGGCGGTAATCTCCAACCGATACTTCTTGGACGCCTCCACAGGAAAGGCGCGCGTTTCAAGGCGAGCGGGAAGGGAGATCGCGCCGTCCCCTTGAGGGGCAACCGCCGCTCCTTCAAATAGATTTTCCGGGGCATCCTTGGAGAAATCGGCCTCAACCGCATTCGCTGCCCCCGCCAACAGAAACAGCCCGGCGAGCAAGTGGAGTAATGAATGCTTCATGCTCATTTGATTTGAAGATTAAGCCACAGGGATTTGTGATCGTTGAAAATGCTGGCACCATTGTGCGAGCTTTCCTCACGTTGGTCGCCGGTTGCTCCATAGAGCCGCCCCACCCGAGCCTGGATGGAGCTACTCTCCGGATCACTACTTCCCAA
Organism: Chthoniobacteraceae bacterium; assembly: GCA_037189965.1. Classification (GTDB taxonomy): domain Bacteria; phylum Verrucomicrobiota; class Verrucomicrobiia; order Chthoniobacterales; family Chthoniobacteraceae; genus DATMFV01. Next base: position 20,361 of record JBBCKB010000011.1, read on the forward strand.
CACGTTAAGGGAAATGGCCATTACGACAGTCCACCCATCTCCCTCGGTGGTGGTTGCCGTCTGCAAGGCATTTCCCAATGGCGGGTGAGCGAATGTCTTCCCGTCCGAACCCACAGAGAGGAAGAAATCCCTCCCTTTGCCATTCTTGAGCTTCAACTCAAACTGATCTCGACCCGCCCCTGCTTTATTCCCCTTGAATCGGAAGTAGAGATTCTTCCCGTCTCTCATCATCTGGACACTGCTGGAGTGCTCACTCTCTACGTTATCAAACGAACGCCAATCGCCGACTTTCAGAAAGCCCGCAATCGTTGCACCCTTCTCCCAATGGTTTGATTTTGGCTCCTTCCATTCCACCGTTGATTCTTCTACCAGAGGAACCAATACCCGCCCCGTCGCCCCCCCTAGCTTCTCGAAGTAGGCGCGATGCCGCTGGATCAGCTTTTTGACCAATGGGTCCTGCGTTGCTCCCTCGGCATCCGCCAGCAACTGCTTGGCTCTATCCTCAAGCTTCGGGGCGATGATTAGCGACTCAAAGACGACGCGGGGTTCCGTGTGGCAGTTGATAAAGACGCTCTCGGGAGCTCCGTTCCACGAATCGCGGACCAGCTTATAGAAGCGTGCCATCTCTGCTTCCGCTCCACGATAGACCCGCCGGATATACTCCTTCCGCAATGCCTCCGGGTCTTGCGCTGGGTCCCACATCAGTTTCGCCATGACCCATTTTTCAATGGCATCGGCATCCCACATGGAAAGCTCCGCATCATCCAGCGGAAAGCTTTCGGTATGGACTTGTACGGCTTCATAGTCCGCCAGCGCGCGGAAGTCCGCCGCTGCTGTGTCGGCAACCGCATTGAAGCCGGCGGGATAGTAGTAGCCGAAGTACCCTAAATCCCCCTTCTTGACTCTTCCCCATTCTTCGAACCGGCGTTTCCAGACATCTTTGGTATAGCCCCCAATGGCTTTACCCTCTCCGGCCAAGATCGGGTACCGGATGTTCTGCGTCGGATAGGCGGCAAACTCCGGGATGATTGCCGGGTGAACTTTTACCGCTGGTGGCTCTGCGGTGAAGATATAGGCATGCGTCCGAATCTTGAGATCCGGATAATCAGGCACCAGCGCCTCGGCCACTTTATTGAGCATGAGAAAGTTTCGCGTAGAGAAGAAGAGCGGATACTTGGTAGCATCTGCCGTCTGGGCCGTGAGCGTCTCCCCATTGGGTAGCTTGATCGGCGCCATACAATCGGCGCAACCACACACTGTCCAGTTGTCCGAGATTCTTGGGTGCAGTTGCACCGTCTCGCGGCCCGGAAGGGTTTCCTGTAATTCCCGAAGACTGGCGACCAAGCCGTCTACCGTGCCTTGGTAGGTATAGCACGGTTGCCGCCAAATGCTTTTGTCGCGCTTACCATCCACCATTGGGGAGATTCTTTCATCCTTTTCCCGGGCCTTCCTAAGGAAGGCCATAAAGCTCCCGCTATAGCCGAGCCGAGCGCCCCGCAACCATGCGAGGTAGTTATTTCCCTTATGGAGAGACCATGGAGAGTTGAGGCCATTGCGGCTCTCCCAGTCGTAAGCAGTGATCGCAGAGGCTCCACTCACATGACGTTCTTCAAAGACCGGCTTCGAGAGAAAGTCGGCATCGGAGAAGGCAAGCGTTGGAACCCTTGTATAGAAGGCTGAAAACTCCGGGTTCGGCCGGGGCCAGATGATGTCGCTGTTGCGCTCAAGAAGAGCATTTACCCCGTAGATCGCCCCGTTCGGATTCGCTCCAAAAAGGTAGAGGTTCCCCCCTTTAGTCCGAACAGCGTAGCCATCCGTGCCTTCCAAGGTCTTCAAATCATCGGAAAAGGCCGCAGCCAACTTCCGGCCTACAAAGATCTTCCGGATCTCCGATTTAGAGGGCTCCGCAAGCAGCACCGGGGTCTTTCCCGTGATTGCGGAGATCCAGCGCTGAAGCTCCCGGGCCGCGTACTCCTCACGCGGGTCGCATCCCGCAGCGAGCACAATCTCCCAATCCCGGGACCGCTCAGGCTTCGTTGGTGCCGCAGTTCCCGTCCCCTCGGCCCGGACCAACGCGGCCTTGGAAATATCGTTTACCCTCCAGGCAGGGAGGTGATTATGCCCCGTCCCATAAAGCACGCGGACGTAAGCGGCATCTTCCGGAAGTGAGAAGGTCCGCCGCTGCACCGGCCGGTCGGCATAGCCAATGAACGACCGCAGTGAATCATAAACCAAAACCTGTACGCCCGGTGTGCCGTGTTCACCCTTGAAACTGTAATGCCCACCCCCCGCCACCGGGGTATAGTCCGTGAGAGCATATCCATTGAGATTCACTCTCAAAGCCAGCTTCCCTGAGCCGCTTTGGACAAACTCTGTATTGTAGTGTTCCGACCAGCCAGAGTAGTTCGGTTCAGAGAAATCGCCATTGAGGAGCAAGTTACTCTCCTCCCATTTCTCCAGTTTTACATTTTGGATTTCAACACCCGAATCCTGCGAGAAGACCTGTAGTGTTGCCGCCTCCGAGGGGGAGTAAAACAGGTGGGAATAGCTCTTCTGCTCCGGGGAAAGTTGTTGCCATTCGCCCTCAAGGGCTCCCTCGAAGGAAAGATTGCCATCGGCGTCTCGTAGATGCACCACCCAACGGTTGCCCTTGGCCTGCCCATCGGCATCAAATGAAAGCCGATACCCCGTTGCAGGGGCGACGGTTGGCCCCGCGGCTAAGCTCGCCGTGGTAAAAGCCAATAAGCATAAGATCGTTAATGGTTTCATTCTTGGGAGAAAAGCTTCTGCTTCAGGTAATGTTCGCGCAGCGAACTGACCTTGTAGTCAAACTCCATGAAGTCTTTAAGATGCGCCATTCCCTGCTTGACCTGCTCCGCCGTCCATTGTTCAGGCTCGCCCCAGCTGTTGCCCATCGCCGTGAGACGCTCAATCTCTGGCGCAAGAACCTTCTTGTAGAACTCAGGATCGCCGACTTCGGCATCATCCCAAGAGACGTACTCGCGGAGGGTGTTCGCCGTCGCCTGGAACTTGAACCAAGCGGTTTTCAGGAGGCGCCGTTCGATGGCCAGTTTCTGCTCCTGGCTTGGCTTTTGGAAATTCAGCTTACCGAACTTCCCGGTTTCATGCACTCGCCCACCCCAGGTAACGCCCCCCGCTTTGGAGAACGGCATCCAACGGATTAGATTAAACCGCCAGTCCCCACCCTCTATCGGGGCCCGTTCGTAAATAAGGCTCCATGGGATGAAGACAAAAGTACCAACCCCATCCGCCAAGGGGAGCGACTCGACTTTGGTTTCTGTCTTTAAAGACCGGTAGTCTGCAGAGGGGATTCCCCAATCAAAATACTGTGTCTCACCAACGTAGGGGTTAATGAAAATCTGATAATACGGCACATCCCTCTCCCCTGGTGAGAAGAAAAGCTCATAAGCTTCGGCACGCCCTGGCGATCGAGGGTCGGGAAGGCGATTGAGCAGATCCGCTATCTGCGGCTCCTTGGCTTCAATGTAGATGTACCACCCCTTGTCATCATAAGCCTGCCAGAAGGCGGTCTCACGAGGGTCGCTCTTTTCACTAGCCTCGCCGCCGCGAATCACAAGGGCATCATTGGCTAAATCCGCCGCCGTGCCTTTTTTGTAAGGGCCAAAGCGGACCTCCTTGCCAATACCTTTGCGAACCCGCTCGGATTGACTCCATGCGGAAACGCCAAAAGGGATATCCTTTTCGAATTTACAAGCGTAGCGATTCTCCTGCGCGTGGAGCGGCGCTGAGAGGAGGAGGATGGCCGAAAGGACACCAGATAGGGCCAGCGAGGTTTTCATTGGGGGCTTATTTCAGAAGATTATCGAGTTCGAGGATGTAGTTGATCATCTCCAAACGGACCGCGTTGAGGTCTGCAGTTTCCATGTTTGTAGTCTCCAACCAAATCAGGGCTTTACGGCCAAGATGCCGTGCCTCCTGGCTACCGCTGGCCTCGGCAGCTTGAGCACGCTGTTTTAGAAGCGTGGCATACCGGATATCATCAATCCCCTCGCGAAAGCCCTCCCAGGCGAGGGTGTCGATCAGGCCCCCCTTTGTGGGGTAAGCGATGTTGAATGACCGGAAGGTTGCCGAACCCCCTACGGAATCATTCCAGGTATTCGCCTTTTGCCTTTTATAGAGCGTAGGGTGGAGCTGCGTGTAGAGCTTGTAGTTGAACGAACCGTCATAGTTGGCCTTATAGCGAGCCAAGCCCTCCCAGCGGCGGTAGACATCGGGGTTTTCAACACCGGTATGCGGGCTGGCGTAGCTGGCAATCTTGGCCCCGGTTGCATGCCAGGTTGCAGCCTCCTCCCGATTGGGCCAACCCGCCTGGTTGGCATAATCCACAAGATAACCCATCATGTTGGAGTGCTTGTTTCGGGACGTAGTAATCCACATCTTCAAATCGGGGTAATCCGCAAGGAACTGGTTCTGTTCCCGGATCACTTTGATGAGGCTCACCCCCGCTTCATCAAATGCAGTGGTGTAGATATCGGTATGCCCGAGGACCTCCTTCACCGTATCCCGCAGGAGACCGATCCGCGCCTTAAGAGATTCGCCCCCTGTCTCAAACTCCTCCTGGCTCATCTCCGCCTTCGGCTTTCGGCTGAAGTAGGTTGATTCGCACGAGAGTAACGGCTTGGTATCGAGCCCGGCTTCCTTCATCAGGGCAAGCTCTGTCTTGAGGAGCTTCAGCCCTTTTGCGGGGTCATTCGTCTTTTCCTCAAACCAGACACGCAAGCTCGATTCAGAGCGGGGATTCACGACATTATGCGCCTTCAAGTTCCTATAAACTTCGCGCTGCATCGCAATCGCTTCCTCCTCAGGAATCCCCAAGGCGTCGGCAATCTTAAGCACTCCTGTCTGATAGATCGAAACGAAGAACTTCTTATCGAGATCGTAGTAAGTCTTCGGGGCCGGAAGCTCAAACGGGAGGACGCGAGCCTTTACCTCCACCTCACCCAGCTTCCTTCCCTGCTGCTCCAGCGTGATCGTGCCGGTGTAGACTCCGGGGGCGGCGTCATCGGGCACTCTCAAAGTCACCCAGATCTGTTTGTTCTCACCCGCTTTCAAACCAAATGGCTGGAGCGTCGAAGCATCGGAGACAGGTTCTGCCAGGTAGTTGAAGAACTCCTTTGCCTCCTCCAGCGGATAGCTGATGGATTGGTAACTCCCCCCAACGCGAAGGAGATTCTCCCTCCGGGCATCATCGACGCGGACAAGCGTTTCATCTTTCAGCAGCAGCTCGGGCACTCGCTCCCGGTGCGAGGGATCGGCAAAATAGCTATACCAGGCAGTTCCATCTTGGTACCACACTTTGACGACTTTGATATCCAGGTTGGCGGCAGCAATAACCGCTCCCTTCCGTCCCTTCAGCGCTCCAGCTTTAAGCTCAACCCCTTCCAGGTCTTCATTGGAACGGATCAGAAACGAAGCCGGCTCAAACTCGCCCTTGGCAGCCAGAAAGTGAAGTTCATTCCGGCCTTGAAGGTCCCGCTGAGGTTGGTCCGGCAGCCGTTTGATCGAGGAGATCGCAGGCACCTCGTGGATCTGGATATCCACGCCTGCAGGCTTAGGGGCTGCGGGTGCGCGCGCCTGTGTCGCCAGCAGCAGCGCCAGAGCGGTAACACCGATGTTCGGGAGGTGGGTGATTTTCATTTAGGAAGCTTCTACTATAGAGGACCCGGGCAGGGAGCCATCCTCCCCGAGCCGCTCTCGGTGTATTTCCGCAAGACTGGTGAAAGCTGTGGTGACCCCACCGTCTCAACTGGGTTGGGCCAAAGAAATGGATCACCGTAGTGCAGGGCCTCCTCTCTTGGAATGTCCCCTGCGAGTACAGGCTCCCACGGATATCTACTCATTGAAGTGCATCAACTTACGGTGCACCTACTTCAGAGAGCTGCTTATTGGGGGGCACGCCCTATCTTTACATAGTCGATATAAGCTTTTACAGTGGATGGCTTGTTATTTCCCACAAAAAGCTCGGGGAACTTGGCCCGGGTGAGAAGGGCCTCGTCTTGAAACGGAGTTTCCTTTGATTCATAAAGGAACGATTCATCACTCTGGCAAGTCACAGTGACCCGGAAGCGGAAGGTCTCCCGGTTAACATGAATCAGGAACTTGTAAGCAGCACCTTGGATGATCTCCTGCTTCGGGAGCAGGATGACGGGCTCGCCTTGGCCTTGGAAGTAGAGCCCACCACCCTCTCCATGGTAAAATCCGAAATGAAAGGGCGTGGCAGCTTCCGTCCTCTCAAAGCGGAAGTAGAGGCCGCCGTTGAAGGCGTAAATTGGGTTGAAGGTAACGGCGAACTGAGCCTCGACGACAAACTGCTCGCCGATGTCCGCAAGACGGTCATTCTTAACCAGCGTCTGGAGTTCCAACGTTTGCGGCTGGGTGGGGTTGGCAACCGGAGAATCCACAACCGTAGCCGCAGCCGGGTCAGTATAGACCGGGTGCGGCTCCTTATTCTGCATCTCCCAACCTTCAATCCCCACAATGGTTCGGTCTTTCTGAAAGGGCGGCTCCGAGAAGACGCTATTGATTTCCGCCATTACCGTAAGCGGAAATAGCAAAGACATGGCCAGGCCCAGCAGGGGGAGGGATCGGAGTTTGGGGGGATTCTGCTTCATCTTTAATGACTAGGTATAGTGAAACTGTGCAGAAGCTCGGCAGCTTTGCTTTGCAATCACTCGGACCCAATGTGCGCTATATCCCTCTGGAAAGACATGATATTTGTACCCGCCCGCTGGCACCGTCACCGCCTCCATCGCGTGCCACTTTCCGTTTCCTTGGAAATCCACTTCCACGACAAACTCCACCGGCTCGCTCTCCTTATGGGAGAGATGGAGGACCTTCTTGTCGAAGCCCGTCATAAGGAATGGATCGGAGGGTTCGTTGGCAACCACGTCGTCCTCCCACCAAGGCCCACCCCATCCTTGCGGTTTGCCAAACTGCCAGAGATCATCTGTTTTACCAAACCAGATCCCCGATTGCGGCTCCGCGCAAAGGGCATTCTGGCCATGCGCGGGGGAGGCGTTATCCGAGCCCATGACCAGCATCCCCTTCCAGGAACAGAAATCCCCCAGTACCCAGAGGTGCTGCGCGATCGGTTTGATCCCCCATACATGGCCATCATAAGCCCATGGGGAAAGTTCGTAAAACATGCCATGAAGATCGACCAAAAAGCGCTCGTGCTCAATCTCCCGGATGCGCGGCCACTCACTTTGCCATTTGTGATCGTGAGTGTGGGAAGCCTTGGGCAGGCGGTAGCGGCGCCAGGTCTTGTCGCTATTGGTGTAAACCTTGAGGATGGCGGAAGCGCGGTCCCAGCCGGTTGCAAAGATCGTGTCCGTGAAGCGCCCGCGCCCTTGCACGCAGACAAAGGGCTTGCGCTCCAGGACCGTCCACTTCGTGCCATCATACTCAGCCAGAGTACCACGGGCTTGATTTCCTTGAAAGTCCGCCTCGGAGTAGTCGTTATTCGTGACGACCAGCTTGCCGAATGAGGTATAGCAATCCTTGAAGTGACAGCCGAATTCGCCCGCAGTATCCAGCTCGCGAGTCAGGTCGAAGATCTGCGTCGCTTCGAGCGTGTAGACATTGAGCTCGAAGAGCTCTCCCTCCATGCCGAGCATGTAGACGAGGTTGTCGGGGTCCGCAAGATGGCGGGCGGTTCCGCAAAGGCGGGTGTTGATCAATTTATCGACCGTGCGGACTTCGTGAGCGGCGTTGATCAGATGCGGACCGATGATCAACTGGTTTGACGGGTAATGAATGAAGCGGTTGGCATAGGTACCGTCCACCCCTTCGGGGTGGCGCTCCATCTGGAGATTCTCGTCGATCACCCGCAGGCCGGTGCCGCTGCCATCCTTGGCGCGGTGCGAAAGGTAGTTGAGCACATAGAGCTTGCCGCTCCACGGCATCAGGCAACCAATGCCGCATTCCGAGCGGGGCGGCCCAAGATCGGCAGATTGAGCCAGGGAGGGCACAACCCCCGAGAAGGAGGCGGGCGCCAAATCCCGACGGATATTCGATTCGGGGGCCTTCGAGGTGATCAACATGAGAGGAGTTAACCGCACCAACGACAAAGACGAAAGGCGCAGTTTATCTTAATTGTAAGATTATGAAAGGGTGGTAAGCTCCGTTCCCAGGAAGATCCCTTTATGAGCAAAAAAGTTTCCCTCCGAGATGTCGCCCAACATTGCGGCGTGAGCGCGATGACGGTCTCCTGCGTGGTCCGGCGGATCAATTGCGTTAAAGAAAGCACGCGCAAGCGCATCGAAGCCGCCATCGAGGAGCTTGGGTACCAGATCGACCCGACGCTTCGAGCATTGGTCGCCTATCGCACAAAGTCGGCGAATACGGATACAGCCAAGTACAAGGCTAGCCTCGCATTCTTCGATTCTGAACCTTCGGAGTTCAGCCGTTCAATGTATGAGCATTGCCAGAAGGAGGGGTGGCGACGCGGGTACGATCTAAAATACTTCCAGCAGCCCCAAACGCACGAGGAGCAGTTCGGCTTTAGCAAGCTGTTGTGGGCGCAGGGGATCCGGGGCATCCTGTTTGGCCCCTGTCGGCAGGAGTTTAACCTTGAGGGGTTCCAGTTCCAGCGCTTTGCCATGGTGGGCATCGGGGCGTTCCAACACAGCCCGGCTGTTGACACCGTTTGCGCAGACTATTTCCAGGGGATGTATATGGCCGCCCAGCGTAGCCTGGAGAGCGGATACAAGAACATCGGGCTCTTCCTGGTCCACTATCTGGAAGCGCGGACCGGGCATCGCTGGCTCGGTGCGTACCGGGCTTTCTGCCAACACTACCGGATCAGGCCAAGGCTATGGATCTACGAGGATAGCGAACGCCCAACGGAGAAGGATATTCTGGCGTGGCTGGAGAAAAATAAGATCGATGCGGTGCTTACCTTGAGCGCTTTTATCCCAGCGCTCCCGAGTATGCCCCACCTCCGCAGGGTCTACCTCAACGACTGGCATGTCAGCCCCGGTGACTGGTACGTCAGCACGCCTCAAGACCTGGTCGCCAAGGAGAGCATCAAGCTATTGGACGACTACCTGATGCACCAGGAGTACGGTGTCCCGGAGCGGCCCAAACAAATTTCGATCACTCCAACCTTCCACGCCGGGGTCTAAGGCTCTCAAGAATCAGCGGCCCCTTCACAAACCAAGCCTAGCGGGTTGGAGCGCCAATGGCATAGCAGGCCAGGATCTTCCCAGATACGGCAAGGAAGGTGCCAGGCATCGCTTCAGTGAGAAAATCAATCTTCCCAGGAAGGCTCGCTTCCTGGAGGAACCTTCCATCGAAATCCAGGGTGATCACTCTTCCGTCTTCCCCTCCGATGGCAACAGTGCCTTCCGAAACCGCAAGGGCCGTCGGCGTGAAGGGGAGCTTCTTCGACCATTTGATCTGGCACTGCCCGTCAAGCGCCACGGCCAACCCCGTCGAAAGCACTGCAACGATCACCTTCGGCTCGCTCTCCCCCGGCCCTGCGCTTACCAGGCCAGCTCCACGGATCAAAGATGAGGTATGTTTTACAGAACCTCCAGGGAAGGCCCCCGGGCCAAAGCTAATACTCGCCTTCGGCTTCCCTTCTTCATCCCAAACCGAAATTCGGTTCCAAAAGCCGACGATATCGCTAATGACCTCCCTCTTTCCATCACCATCTATATCCGCATGGAAGAAATGCATCCTGCGCAGGCCATTCCATTGCTTAAAGTAAGTGTGATCGGGCGGCGGTTCATGGAACCTTCCCTTTTCACAAACCAACGTCTTGCTGTTGATCTGGTAAGGCACCAATGATTCACCATGAATTCTCCCCACCAGCAAATTGCTACCTCCAGGCCGGGAGGGGATGATCTGAAAGACCGAAGGATCGCCCCAGAACTGGGCAAACCGCTTCACCAAGGAACCGGAGGCATCCAGAATCTCCAGAGTAGAGGCGCTCCCGACGAATAGCTGGCTTTCCCCTGCAAGAAAGACTCCACTCCCCAACCCACTGATTCCCCGGTGTGCCTCCGCGGTATTAAACCAATAGGTCTTCCCCCGCTTTAAGACCGCAGGATCCATTTCGGATTGAAAGCTCCATTCCTTCCTCCCATCAAGGCTATAAGCCACCACCTGTTGGTCCATCGTTCCCAGGACAAGTAGAGACGGTTCATCCCACCAATGCATCGTTCGCACTTCCGCCGGGGCAGCAAGTTGCCGAACGGTCTTCCCTCCCTCATCAAGCTCATACACCGTCTTCCCAACGGCAGCGAAATAGCGGGCTTCCTTTTCCCGAAAGCACCAAGCGGCATCTTTGATTTCGCCGGGCAGCTCCACTTCAAAAACCGTACGAAGCTCGGGAAATTCCCCCATTTTGGAAATCGCGGAAACCGCGACCGAATCTATCCCGCTTCTCGTTTCAAACGAATGCCCCGCTTTGGGAAATGCATTACTCAAGAGATGGGTGCCTTCAGAGATCGGGATATCAATGCCCCGCCCATCCAGAGGCTGGCCATTGAGCAATACAGGTGTCTCCCCCGCCTTGAGTGCGACCGTGATGCGCGTGGCTTCCTCCGCACGAATGGCAAGTTCCCCCTTCTCGAAGTCCCAATCAATATCCACGGGAGAGGAAGCGGTGAAGCCCGGCGCCGTCTTCAGCCCCGTGGCGAAGAGGTGATTTTGCTCCCGAAGTGAAAAATCCGCTTCAGTTCCCAAATCGTCTCCGGTAGCGGCGATGACTTTCGCGGGCAAAGAAAACTCAGCCGCATTTGGTGCAACGCGAATTCCTTCAGGCCTTGCACCCCCCTCCGCTGGGCAGAGCAAGGAAAAGAAATGAAGCTGCCGATCCTGGCGAACATCTCCAAACCATGATTGGGCCACCCTATTTCGCAACGAAGCATACCCAGCTTCACCGGACTCAGCCAAGAGCGGGTCCGCCGCCACGACCACCGTGCTATCGCTCCGCGTCCAACCGGGCCCGGATGCCCACGGGGGGCCGTCGAGATTCTGCCAGAGGAACTTGATCTCCACATTTTCAGCCTCCTTGGGGAAGGTGATCGTATCGGCAACCACGGCATGCCGCCCCTTCCTGAGGCAAAGGGTACGCTGCCAACTCGCACCGTCTACGAGCCCCGGGACTTCGGCCCGAACCAGCACGGTACCACCAAGGGAAAGCTGCTCCTGCCGCCGCGCACTCAGGGGAATCTTCGCCCCCACCGCACCTCCTACCGTCACCTGTACCTGGTTAAGATAGCCTCGCAACAAGGTGTTCCCATTGATTCTCAAATCAAGAATCGAAAAGGCGTGGTAAGGGTTGCGCGCGCGGGAATCCCAGCCATCGAGCAGGATAAAGTCGCCAGATTCATCCGGAGAAGTGCGGAAGGCCATATTGGCGAACGACTCCTTCGGGGAGATCCCACTCTCTAAGGTTCGTGCCTGTTTGTCGGGGAGCGAGCAAATCGTCCATCGATCAAGGAGGTCGTCGGGAAGCGCTTCGACAAACTCGGGAGAAGGCCAGAACGATTGCCCCAACCTGGATTTGGAAAGGTCAAGGCCAAGCCTCTGAAAATAGTAGAGCCACCTCCCGTCTCCCGTTACATAGGCTGCCTTATTCAAAAACCCCGGCGATACGAAGGAGAAGTTTCGGTCTTCCCGGGAGCCATTCCATAGAACTTCCTGGTTCCTCAACAGGTGGGCAAGACCTCCACTTGTTTGAAACTGCCGATCCCCACTCAGAAGCATGTAGTCAATCAACGGAGCAAGGCAGGTTGAGTACCAATAGAGATTGTCGCCCTCCCCGGTGACCCATGGCTCCGCATCGGCCAACGGTGCAAAATAGTATGCGCCGCTGGCTTTCAAGAGGTGCTGCCAAACGGGATCGGCATAGTCCTTGGAAAAGTATCGGGATAACGTGTAAAACGTCAGCGCTTGGTAGATGCCATGCCGAGACGAGATCGCCTCCTCCGGACCTTGAAGGTTGTAAACCTTTTCCGCGCCCGAAGTCGGAGCATGGTTGAGCTGACGAGCCAAGCCATTAGTGATGGCAAGCTTCTCGGCGTCGGAGAAATGAGGGCTCTCTTCGATCAGGTCCCAGTAGAGCACCAGGCAAGTCGCCGTGTAATGATACGGCCCCGCGAGAGGGTCGGCCTTGTTCTCGATGCGTTCACCATCGTTCTTGGCAATCTCAGCCTTCGCTTGGGCATCGGGAAAGGAAAGCCGCACCACCTCCCGTGCGTAAAGCGCCTCTCCGGTCGTGTAATAGAGCGCCATCGCCTTGCTAATACTATTCCACCCAAAGTAATTGGAGCCATACCCCTTACTGTCATCCCAGGTAAGCTCCTCAGAAACATGGGAAGCGGGAGCCCAGCTTCCCCCCGGTTTGACATCAAGAAGCCAACCCACTGAGAGCTCACCCTTTTCCTTCACCTCCCGGTTCAGAACCTTGAGAAAGTGGGCGGCAGCGGTCTTCACCCCTGCCGCGTCGCTCCCACCTAGCAGAATCATATTCCGCGCATTTCCAAATGGATTATGAACACTTCGCAGTTCATACCCGCCGGGGCCGGGATACTTCACGTCGGTAAGGGCATAAAACCGGTCGTAAAGCTTCGAGAATGCGGAGTTGGTGCTTCGGTTCCCGAGAAACACCAAATTACTCTGGAATGGAATGGCGAGCGAAGGGTCACTTCCCTTGAGGATGGGCAGTGAAGCCCCCGTCTTCTCCTTAATGGCCTGCTGGATCGCCGCGGCCTCTTCCTGAAGCTCCCCACGATCATCAATGATAAGCGCGGCTCGCGGTTCGCCGTCTTTAACCAGAAAGGTGCGAAGATGCAGATCCTTGAGGACGCGATACTGTGGCGCAACCTTTGGTGGAGGTACGGCCAATGCCAGCCCACAACAAAGTTGCCAGAGAAACACGAGCCCAAATGGCCGTGCGTTCGGGAGAATCGCCATCCATCGCATCATTAGCATCTTCCAGGTTGGGGACCGCCATTCATGGCTTCAGAGAGGATCTGCACCTCGCCCGTCCGGATAGCCCGCTCAGCGGCAAAGGTAATCCGGGCCGCCTGGACACCGTCGAAGACGCCCAACGCAGGCGTCCGCTTCTCCAGCAGCGCAGCGATGAAGTCCTCATTCTCTGCGGTGAATTCGTCATTATCGTAGAACTCCTCCGTCCACGACTTTGTCCCCTCGGTGAAGGTTGCCCGCCTACATCTATCGGAAAGTTGCACACTTCTGCTGTCGCAATGCAAACCAAAGAAGAACTTGCTGGTGTAAGCCCCCAGCCCCGCATCTCCCTGGACCCATGAAGCGCAACGCCCCCCTTCAAATTGAATCGACGCCACGCATTGGTCGGGAAAAGGGTGTTCGGGGTGTGTCATATTTCCGCCACTGGCCCAGAGCCGCCTCGGTTCGCTTCCCGCAAAATAGCGAAGCAAATCGGTAGTATGACAGCCTTGGCTATAGACATTCCCACCT
>JBBCKB010000012.1:0-23085 GCA_037189965.1 Chthoniobacteraceae bacterium
CGACCGGGTTGCGCAAGAGGAGGTAGAGCTCGCTCAAAATAAACTCGCTCAGAGCGACATCCTCCCGATGGGTGATTGATTCGATAAACCCCCGGGCTCCGGCATGGTGCGGCGAAGCTTCGCTATAGCAGTAGAGGAGAAGGTTTGCGTCGATGGAGAGCATGCCACTTACCGGTTTGTAGAAAGCGAGGAGTCCCCATCCGCAAAGGCGGCTTCGCGCAGTTCGGCGGGGGATAACCCCTTCCACCCGACTTTGCTGGAGCGGGGGGGTGCCCACTCTGCCGCCGGGCTGCCGGGGGGCTCGGGGTAAACCTCAAGCAGCAGTTCGGCCCCGCGCCGGAAGGTTTCCGCCAAAGACCATTCTCGTTGGCGAGAAAAACGGCGGAGCTTGGCGAAGAGCTCTTCCGGGAGCTGAATCTGTGTCTTCTGCATGATGGATAATTTCCATCTCCATCAAATGAATGTCAACCCCGGAAGCAGAGAGGACGGTGTTTCCCGGTTGCATCCGGCGCGGCTTTTGCTTCAGAAGTGAAAGTGTCATGCGGCGCATTGCACTTTTGGCAGATTCCCACAACCACCTTCCACCCGACCTCCCGGCGCGGCTGCGCGAGGCGGATGAGATTTGGCACCTGGGCGATGTTTCCGATGAAGATACGCTTTCGCCGCTTTATGCCTTGCACAAGCCGCTCCATGTGGTGCGGGGCAATTGCGATGCCAACCTGAGCTGGCCGTATGTGGTCGATCTGGAGCGGGAGGGGTTCTTCATCCGGCTCATCCATATCCCCCCCCATGCGGCACCGCCGGGGATCGATATCCTTTGCCACGGGCATACCCACCTCCCCCGGGGGGAACGGATCGGCGGCGCGCGCTACTACAACCCCGGCAGCATCGGCAAGGCCGACCGGGGCGCGCCCCCTTCCTTCGCCTGGCTGGAGCTGGAGCGCGGCGAGAAACCGCGCTGGGAAGTGGTAAGGGTGTGATTTTCCTGCTTTGCAGCGGGGCAAAACCGCCCCATCTTTCGCGGTTATGAGTTTGCTTGCCCAAATTGATGCCGACCTCAAGGACGCCATGCGTGCGCGCGATACCACCCGGCTGGGTGTGTTGCGGATGCTCAAAGCGGCGGTAAAGAATGCTGCGATCGAGAAAGGCGGGGCCGATGCCGTGCTGGAGGAGGCCGAAGTGCAGGCACTGGTGCGCAAACAGGTCAAACAACGGCACGACTCGATTGAAGGTTTTGAAAAAGGAGGCCGCCCCGAGCTGGCTGCCAAGGAGCGGAGCGAGCTGGAGGTGCTGGCGGCGTACCTGCCCAAATCCCTTGCTCAAGAAGAGCTGGCTGCTCTGGTGAGCGGGGCCATTGCCGAAGCCGGGGCCACGACGAAGGCACAGATCGGCGCGGTGATGAAGATCGCCATCGCCAAGGCCGAGGGCCGGGCCGATGGGCGGGTGCTCAACCAGGAGATTGCCCGGCAACTCGGGGTGTAGGATTAGAAGATCATGATCGCCATCATCGTCGCCGGTGGAAGCAGCCGCCGCCTGGGGTTTGATAAACTCTCGGCAGACCTCTGCGGCCGGCCGGTGTTGGCGTGGTCCCTTCTGGCATTTGAGGCATGCCCTCAGGTGAGCCGCATCCTCCTCGTTGCCCGGGAAGACCGGGTGGCCGAGCTGGGCGAGCTGGCAGCAGCCCACGGCGTGGCGAAGCTCGCCGAAGTCATCCCCGGAGGGGGGGAACGGCATCTTTCCGTCTGGAATGGCCTGCAAGCCGCCGGGGCCGGGCCGGGGGAGCATGTGGCGGTGCACGATGCCGCGCGCCCGCTCATCACCCCCGCCGCTATCTCCGCGTGCCTGGAGCTGGCGCGCCACCACGGCGGGGCCGCGTGTGCCGCCCCGGTGGCCGATACGCTTAAAAAGGCCGACGGCGCGGGCCTCGTCTCCGCCAGCGTGGAGCGCGAGGGGCTCTGGGCCATGCAAACCCCCCAAATCTTTCTCTCCAGCATGCTGGAGGCGGCTTACAAATCCTTGCTGCGCGAAGGGGCGCTCGTTACCGACGAAGTCTCCGCCGTGCAGCGGCTTGGCATCCAGGTGGCGCTGTATGCGAACCCGGAGCCCAACTTCAAAATCACCCACCCTTCAGATCTCGACCTTGCCCGGGCCTTGCTGGCCGTTCGGCAGGCGTCTGCTTCGTAAATGTCTCAATACCGGTTGACTATCTTGCCCAACGGGGCCCGCATCGCTTCCATCGAGATGCCGCACATGCAGAGCGTCTCTGTCGGCCTTTGGACAGGGGTGGGCGGCCGCCACGAGCCCAAGGCGCTCTGTGGCATCTCCCACTTTACCGAGCACCTTCTCTTTAAGGGGACTGCCCGGCGCAGTGCCCGCAAGATCACCGAAGCCGTGGAAGGGGTGGGGGGGTACCTCAACGCCTTTACCACCGAAGACCACACTTGTTACTACGCCAAGGCGGCAGCGAACCATTTGGGGACGTTGTGCGATGTTTTGGCCGACATGTACCTCCACTCCCGCTTCGCTCCGGCGGAGATCGAGCGCGAGCGCGAAGTCATCCGCGAAGAGATCCTCATGGTGCAGGACACCCCCTCCCAGCATGTGGAGGAGCTGCTTTCCGAAACCCTTTGGCCGGACCACCCGCTGGGCCGCCCGCTCACCGGCACCGCGCAGAGCATTGCCCGGTTTGGGCGCGAGGATTTTCTCCAGTTTACCCGGAAATTTTACACCGGGCGCACCACCATCGCCGCTGTGGCAGGGCGGGCCGGGCATGAAGACGTGGTGCAAGCGCTGGCCCCGGCCCTGAGCGCGCTGCCCGCCGGTCGGCGGCTCCGCTACCTGCCGCCGCGCCCCCCGCGCGAGGCCCCCACGATCAACACCAGCCCGCAGGAGATCGAGCAGCTTCACCTCGCGCTCGGCTACCCCGTCTGCGGGCGGCGGGATGATCGGCGCTACGCCTTAAAGCTCTTGAGCGTCCTGCTGGGCGAGAACATGAGCTCGCGCCTCTTCCAGAAGCTGCGCGAGCGCCATGGGCTCTGCTACTCCATCCAGAGCGGCCTCGTTTCGCTGGATGATACCGGCGCGCTTACCATCGGCGCCGCGTTGGATTCTTCGCGGCAGGAGAAAGCGCTCGTCCTTATCCTCGCCGAGGTGGAGCGCCTGCGCGAGCGCCCGCCGAGCCGCTCGGAGCTGCGCAAAGCGCAAGACTACACCATCGGCCAGACCCTCATGGGGCTGGAGAGCACGACCAACCAGATGATGTGGATCGGCGAGTCGCTCCTCGCCTACGACGCCGTGGTCGACCCGTGTGTGGTCGAAAAGCGGCTACTCGCCGTTACCCCGGAGGAGGTCACCTCTGTCGCGCGGGCCTTTCTGGGGCGCGAGCGGCTGGCTGTCGTGGCCGCCGGGCCCGACCCTTGCCGCCTCCGGCTCGGCCGGGCGCTGGAAAAAGGAGGCCGCTAAATAAAATTGCGGATTGCAGAAAGCGCGGCGACCATCTGTAATCTCCCGCCCTGCCCCGGCACCAAGATTTTTTTCAACTGACTTAACCCATGAACTTCCAACTCGAAAACCTGCCCCACTGCCTGACCAACCTCCGCGTCGAAGTCCCCGCCGACAAAGTGGGTGGCGTGCGCGATAGCCTCGTTGCCGAATACACCCAGTACGCCAAGCTCCCCGGCTATCGCCCGGGCAAGGCCCCGAGGGTGATTGTGGAGGCCAAGTTCAAGAAAGAGATCCGCGAAGAGCTTGAGAAGCGCCTCGTCTCCGACGCCGTGCGCGAGGCGATCCGCGAGCACAAGCTGCGCGTCCTCTCCGTTTCCAACGTCGAAGACGTGGAGGTCGGCGAAGACAAGGCGCTGCGCTTTAATGCCACGCTCGTCCTTTCCCCCGCGTTCGACTTGCCCGAGTACAAGAGCCTCGCCGTGGAAGTCCCCTCGCAGGAGATCACCGAGGCGGATTTGGACGCCAGCGTAGAGCGCTTCCGCGAGCAGTTTGCAGACTACACCGACGTCACCGGCCGCCCGACCCAGAAGGACGACTACGTCGTGCTCGACTATAGCGGCACCGTGGGCGGCCAGCCCGTCAACGAAGCCGTACCGAAAGCCTCGCGCCAGCTTGCCGCTGGGGAGGATTTCTGGATCAAGCTCACCCCGGACGCCTTCCTGCCCGGCTTCAGCGAGAAGCTTGAGGGGGCCATCGTGGGCGATACCCGCGAGTTCGACATCACCCTCGCCGAAGATTTCCCGATTGCCGACCTCGCTGGCAAAGAGATCCACTACAGCGTTACCCTCAAAGGCCACAAGGAGCAGGTGCTCCCCGCGCTGGATGACGAGCTGGCTGCCAAGATCGTCCCCGGCAAGACGCTTGCCGAGCTGCGCGAGCTGGCCAAGGGCGAGCTGGAGCGCCAGCGCAAGTTTGAAGGCGAGCAGGCCAAGCGCGACCAGATCGTCCGCCAGCTTCTTGAGAAGGTGGAGTGCGAGCTGCCCGAAAACCTCGTCCGTAACGAGACGCACCGCATCCTCACCGACCTGGTTTACGAGAACCAGAGCCGTGGCATTGAGGACGAGGTGATCAAGCAAAACCAGGCCGAGCTGCTGGCCGCCGCCTCCAAGGCCGCGCGCGAGCGCCTCAAGGGCACCTTCATCCTCGTGCGCATTGCCGAGGAAGAGAAAATCACCGTCTCCAAGGAAGAGTTTGACCAGCGCATCAACCTCATGGCCGCGCGCTACAACCAGACGGCCGATAAGCTCCGCAAGGATCTCGAAAAGGCAGGCGCGCTGGAGCGCGTGCATGAAGAAATCCTCACCGGCAAGACGCTTGATTTCCTTGCTTCGGGTGCTAGCGTCACCGAAAGCGCTCCTGCTGCAGAGACCGCAGGCGCTGCTTCCTAAGCTTTAACCGAAAGGCCAGAATTTATGTCGCTCCCACCCCTCTCTCCGTTGCAGAGCTTCCACGGCGTGCCGCAGAACCTCCTCATCCCGACTGTTATCGAGCAGACCGGGCGCGGAGAGCGGGCCTACGACATTTACTCGCGCCTGCTCAAAGACCGGATCATCTTCCTGGGTACTGCCATTGATGACCATGTGGCCAACATCGTCATCGCCCAGATGCTCTTCCTCCAGATGGAGGATGGGAAGAAAGACATCCACCTTTATATCAACTCCCCCGGCGGGTCCGTCACCGCCGGGTTGGCCATCTACGACACCATGCAGTTCGTCACGTGCGATGTGACGACCTACTGTCTTGGCATGGCCGCCAGCATGGGGGCCGTCCTCCTCGCCGCCGGGGCCAAAGGGAAGCGGTACGCGCTCCCCAACTCCGACATCATGATCCACCAGGTCTCCGGCGGAGCCCAGGGGCAGGCGAGCGATGTGGAGCGGCAGGTGGAGTTCATGTTCCGCTTGAAGAAGCGGCTTATCCGCATCCTTGCCGACCACACCGGCAAGAGCCAGGAGCAGGTCAATATCGACTCCGACCGCGACTATTATATGACGGCGGCCCAAGCCAAAGAGTATGGGCTGGTCGATCAGGTGGTGGAGTCGCGCAAAGAAGTCAAAGGCCCTGAAAGCGCCAAAACGCAAGAGTAGGCACCCCGGATTTTTTTGCTCTCATGGCCCGCGCCTCGAACCTCACCATGTGCTCCTTCTGCGGCAAGAGCCACGCCGACGTGCGTAAGCTCATCGCCGGGCCCGGGGTCTACATTTGCGATTCGTGTATTAACGTCTGCAAAGGCATCCTCGACAAGGAGACGAGCGAAGACGCCCGGAGGCAGACCCCGGCGCTCAACGTCCCCAAGCCGATGGAGATCCGCCGCGCTTTGGACCAGCACGTGATCGGGCAGGACCGGGCCAAGAAGATCCTCTCCGTCGCGGTTCACAACCACTACAAGCGCATCCTCCAGCACGCCCCCTCTTCGGAGCCGGGTGCCCCGCTGGAGGTAGACCCGCTTGCCGACGTGGAGATCGAGAAGAGCAACATCCTCCTCATCGGCCCCACCGGCTCGGGCAAGACCTTGCTTGCCCGAACCATGGCGAAGATTTTGGACGTCCCTTTCTGCATCGCCGACGCCACCACCCTTACCGAAGCGGGCTATGTGGGTGAAGATGTCGAAAACATCATCCTACGGCTTCTGCAAGCGGCGGATTACGATGTCAAACGCGCCGAGATCGGCATCGTCTATATTGACGAGATCGACAAAATCGGCCGCAAGACGGATAACGTCTCCATCACCCGCGACGTCTCGGGCGAAGGGGTGCAGCAGGCGCTCCTCAAGATTTTGGAAGGGACGACCTGCAACGTCCCCCCCCAGGGCGGGCGCAAGCATCCGCACCAGGAGTATATCCAGATCAACACCGACAAGATCCTCTTCATCTGTGGCGGGGCCTTTGTCGGGCTCGATAAAATTGTCGAACGCCGCCTGAGCAAGCGCGTCCTCGGCTTTGGAGCCGGGGGGAAGGAGACGGAAGTCGAGAAAGACGCCATCCTTTTCTCCGAGCCGGAAGACCTTCTTTCCTTTGGGATGATCCCCGAATTTATCGGGCGGCTCCCCGTATTTTCTGCCTTGAGCGCTCTGACCGAGGAGGAGCTGGTCGCCATCCTCTCGGACACGAAGAACGCCATGATCAAACAATACGTGAAGCTCATGGCCATGGAGGGAGTCAACCTCTCCGTTACCAAAGACGCGCTGCGGGCTCTTGCCGCGCAGGCCGTCTCCAAGGGGACGGGGGCGCGCGCCTTGCGCTCGCTTTTGGAGCGAATCATGCTTGATTTGATGTACGAGGTGCCCAGCCGCGAGGATATTGCGGATGTCACCATCAACCGCGCCGTTGTGGAGGGTAAAAAAGCCCCGCTCCTGCGCAAGAAGCAGGATAAGGACGCCGCTTAACGAAGCCCGCGCTCAAATTTGTTTGAGACGGGCGGGCGTGAGGGGCGTCTTGCAAAACCAACTCTCTCACACCGGTGGTATGAAAAAGCGTCTCATCCTCCTGACCGGCCTCTTGGTGGGCGGGGTGGCCGGGTCCGGCCTCCACGCCATCCGCGCGGCTTCCGACCCGCAGACCGAAGATAACGGCTACTACAACATCGCCGTTCTCACCCGCGCCATCCAGTTGATCCGCCAGGACTACGTGGATGAAAAGAAGACCAGCTACCGCGCGCTCACCCACGCGGCCTTGAAGGGGATGCTCAACTCGCTGGACCCCCACACGCAGTTCATGGAGCCCAAGGAGCTCAAGCAGATGAAGGATGATACCCGGAGCGAGTTTACCGGGCTGGGTGTCACCGTCACCGTGCGCGACGGGTTGCTCACCATCGTCACCCCCATGGAGGATACACCCAGCTCCCGCGCCGGGTTGCTCCCGGGAGACCAGATCCTTAAAATCAACGGCGACTCCACCGAGAAAATGGAGCTCAACAGCGCCGTTGAGCGGCTGCGCGGCGAGCCGGGCGAGAAAGTCACCCTCACGATCCTGCGCCCCTCCACCAAGGAGATCAAAAACTACACGATGGAGCGCGCCGTCATCAAAGTCGAAAGCGTGAAGGACGCCCGGGTGCTCGACCTCAACCTTACCGGCGGGCGCAAGATCGGGTATGTCCGCATCACCCAGTTTAGCGGGCCCACCGCTTCGGACCTTGCCCGAAAGCTCGAAGAGCTCGATAAGCAGGGGATCGAAGCGCTGGTGATCGACCTTCGCTTTAACCCCGGCGGCTTGTTGGATAGCGCGATCGATGTTTGCGGCCAATTCCTTCCCCCCGGCACCATGGTAGCGTATACCGAAGGGCGTGTCCCCTCGCAGCGGCGCGTCTATAAGACCCGCAGCACCTCTTCGCGCCTGCGGCCCAACTACCCGCTCGCCATCCTGATTAACGGCGGCAGCGCCAGCGGCTCCGAGATCGTGGCCGGAGCACTGAAGGATCTGGATCGGGCCGTCATCGTCGGCGAGACGAGCTTCGGAAAGGGGAGTGTGCAGAGCGTCCTGGCGCTCATGGATGGCTCGGGGATGCGGCTCACCACCGCCAAATACTACACGCCGAGCAAGCAAGTCATCCACGAGAAGGGGGTGGCCCCGCAGATCCGTGCCACCATGACGCCCGAGCAGGAGCGCCTCCTCTTTATCCAACGGCGCGAGTACCTTGGGCCCGAGGAGGAAGAGCTGCTTTCCGACTTTCGCGACACCCAGCTTGAGCGCGCGGTGGACGCCCTTCGTGGGGCCGTCCTCTAC
This sequence comes from Chthoniobacteraceae bacterium, assembly GCA_037189965.1. Lineage (GTDB taxonomy): Bacteria > Verrucomicrobiota > Verrucomicrobiia > Chthoniobacterales > Chthoniobacteraceae > DATMFV01. The sequence continues at coordinate 8,223 of JBBCKB010000012.1, forward strand.
TCCGAAGCCAGCGGCAAACCGGCAGAGCCGCCTCCTGCCAAACCAGCCCGTCGACGGTGAGCCCCGTGCTGGAGCAGAGCGCCGTGCTGGCGTTGGAGACCTCGTGCGACGAAACCGCCGCCGCCCTCTTCTGTGGTGAGCGCGGGTTGTTGGCCAGCGAAGTGGCTTCACAGATCGCCCTGCACACGCAGTATGGCGGCGTCGTCCCGGAAGTCGCCTCGCGCAGCCACACCACCCAGCTGCGGCCCACTCTGGAAGCCGCACTTGCGGCGGGGGGCGTTGCGCTGGGGGATGTCTCCGCTGTCGCCGCCACGGCGGGGCCGGGGTTGGCCACCTCGCTTATGGTCGGCTTTTCAGCCGCCAAAGGGTTGGCGCTTGGGCTGGGGAAACCGTTTATCGCCATCAACCACCTTGAGGGGCACCTTCTCTCGCCCTTCTTTCCCCAGCCCGGCGAGCCGGTGGAGAGGGAGGTGCCTGCCTCCGTCGGCCTCATTGTCAGCGGGGGGCACACGTTGCTTGTTGATGTGGCGCGGTTTGGTGAGTATCGCCTTCTGGGCCAAACGCGGGACGACGCCGCCGGAGAAGCGTTTGATAAAGTCGGTAAACTCCTCGGCCTCCCGTACCCCGGCGGCCCGGTGATCGACCGGCTCGCCGAAGAGGGAGACCCCAAACGCTTCCGCTTCCCGCGCTCCATGGCCGGCTCGGGAGATTTCCAGTTCAGCTTCAGCGGGATCAAGACCGCCGTGCGCTACCTCCTGCCCAAGGTGGACCTTGCCGAGCCCGGCTTGCTGGCCGATGTGTGTGCCTCATTTCAGGAAGCCGTCGTAGAGGTGCTCGTGACCAAGACGCTCGCAGCCGCGCGCCATGCCGGGCGCGATGTCGTCGCCCTGAGCGGGGGGGTTAGCTGCAACCGCCGCCTGCGGGCCGCCTTTACCAAAGCGTGCAGCCAAGCCGGGCTCGGGCTGCGTATCGCCCCGCCCGCGCTTTGTACCGATAACGCGGCGATGATCGCCTTTGTCGGCTGGCACCGGGCCATTCGGGGAGCCTTCACCCCCCTTGGCAGTGATATTGATCCCAACCGCAGGCTGGTGTAGCCTCTTTGTTTACACGATGGCACCCCCCCTTGCCTCCAACCTTTTTGGGCTCCTTTCGTTGGCCACTGCCGATGAAGGGAGTTTCTTCACTTCGTCGCTGGCGGTCGCTATTGAGGCATTGCTGGCCATTGCAGCTGCGTTTGTCCTTGCCTGGCTTTATTCGCGCCGGGCGATCAAGGCGCACAAGCGCGCGCAGCTCGCCGAGGCGGCTGCCTCGCTTGCCCATGCGGAAGCGGAGGTCACCCAAGCCAAGGCCGAGCTGGCGCAACATTTCTCCGAGCAGACGCAGGCTTTTGCCGAGGAACTGATTCGCTCCGTTACCGTGATCATCATCGGTGTGGATGAAACGGGCGAGCTCCGCTTTTTTAACAAAGCCGCAGAGCGCATTTCCGGCTATACCGCCGCCGAGCTGGTGGAGGGGGCCAACTGGCTGCAAACCCTCTTCCCGGGGGAGGAATTTCTCCCCGCGCGCGATGCCATCAACGCCCTCCTGCGCAAAGAGCTGCACAAACCGCTGGAGACGATGCTCATCGCCGCTAATGGAGATGAAAAGCAGATCGCCTGGGAGGCGCGCCATTTGGTTTACCATGATGAGGCGATCAACCTCCTCTTTGGGGTAGACCTTACCGAGCGCATCAAAGCCGAAGAAGAGCGCCACCATCTGGAGCGCAAGCTCCTCGATATGCAGAAGCTGGAGAGCCTCGGCGTGCTGGCCGGGGGCATCGCGCACGATTTTAATAACCTGCTCACCGCCATCCTCGGCAATGCGCAGCTCGCCAAGCTCCAGCTCCTGCGCACCTCGCCCGTGCACCCTCACCTCCTTGAGATCGAGCGCACCTCCATGCAAGCAGCGGATCTTTGCAAACAGATGCTCGCCTACTCGGGGCAAGGGAAGATCGAAGTGCGCCCGCTGGATGTGAACCGCATCATCCGCGATATGAGCCAGCTCTTGCGCGTCTCCGTCGCCAAGAAAGTGCAGCTCTCCTTCAACCTCGCGCACACGCTCCCTTTCATCCAGGGCGATGCGAGCCAGATCCGCCAGGTATTGATGAACCTCATCATCAATGCCTCTGAATCCATTGGCGACCATGAGGGGTCCATCTGGGTTTCCACCGGCGTTGTCCACGGCGCGCGGCACCTTTTTCAGGGGACCACGGTGACCGGGCGGCCCGAAGAGCGGGACTACGTGTTCATCGAAATCGCCGACACCGGCTCCGGCATGGATGAAGAAACACGCGCGCGGATTTTTGACCCCTTCTTCACCACCAAATTTACCGGGCGCGGCCTCGGGCTGGCGGCCGTGCTCGGCATCGTGCGGGGCCATGGAGGCACGCTGGAGCTCAATACCGACCGGGGTGAGGGGACGACATTCACCCTCCTCTTCCCGAGATCCGAAGTCGGCGCGGGCCACGAGCGCGATGACGATCTGCCCGATGGCTCCGCATGGTCGGGCCAGGGGCTCATGCTGGTGGTGGATGACGAAGAGAGCGTGCGCCTGCTTACCACGCGGATGCTGGAGTCCTTCCAGTTCCATGTGATTGATGCGAGCAACGGGCGCGAAGCCGTGGAGCGGTTTGCCGAGCGGGCCGAGGAGGTCACCGCCGTGTTGCTGGATGTGACCATGCCTGTCATGGGGGGGCTGGAGGCGTGCGAGCACATCCGCCGTATTCGCCCGGAAGTCCCCATCCTCATCATGAGCGGCTACATGCGCGATGGAGAGCTGCGCAACCTCGAAGGGCACACCGATTTTCTCCAAAAACCCTTCAAACTCGAAGAGCTTCAGCACAAGCTGCGCAACCTTCTGGCCGCAGCTGCTGAAGCCGCCGAAGAAGGGCTCCCGCTCCCGACTCATGAAACTGACCTACCTTAGCCACTCCTGCTTCCTTCTCGAAACGGCCACCCACCGGTTGGTGTTTGATCCCTTCCTTTCCGGCAACCCGCTGGCCCAAGCCAAGCCGGAGGAGATCGAGTGCGATGCCATTCTCGTTACCCACGGGCATGAAGACCATTTGGGCGATGCCGTAGCCATCAGCCAACGCACGGGCGCGCCTGTCATTGCCAACTTCGAGGTCGCCATGCATTGCGCCGGGCTTGGCGCGAAAGCGCACCCGATGCAGCCGGGTGGGGCGTGGCAGTTTCCGTTCGGGCGCGTCAAATTCACCATCGCCCATCATAGCTCCAGCATCAGCACCCCCAATGGCTTTGCCTACCTTGGCAACCCGGCGGGCATCCTCCTTTCCACCGAAGGGAAGACGATCTACCACGCGGGAGATACGGCGCTCTTTCTGGATATGAAGCTCATCGGCGAGTTGGACCCGATCGACCTCGCCTTGCTCCCGATTGGCGACAACTTCACCATGGGACCCGAAGATGCGGCGCGCGCCGTCGGCTTCCTTGGTGCGAAGCGGGCCGTGCCGATGCATTATAATACGTTCGATTTGATCAAAGTAGACCCCCAACGCTTTGTGGATGCACTTCCCCCCGGGGTCGGCCAAGTGCTCGCCATCGGCGAGACAGTGGAGGTGTAGAAAAGAAAAGAGCGGCGAGCCTTGGGGTTGGCCCGCCGCTCAATAGAAGCTATCGCTCTAGTTCGAAACGCCGGCTCCTTTGCGGAGCTGCTCTTCGATCTTGCGCAGGTTAAACGCGCCGGGCGTCTGGCTGGGCGGGTAGTCGTTCATGGTCTGGAGGAACTTTGCCGCGAGCGCCTGCATCGGCACGGCGACAAAGATGCGGTCGATCGCCCAGTCGTTGTAGACGTTGGAGCTGTGCTGCGCGCGCTCAAACGGGTCGCGCCGCAGGTTGAAGAGGAGCGGTGCGCGCAGCTCCACAAAGGGCTCACGCCAGACCTCCATCCCCACGCCTCGGTTCTCCAGGAAGACGACCTTCCAGTCCTCATAGCGGATCGCCACGATCTGCCCCTCGTCATTGACGTAGATGAACTCCTTGCGGGGCGATCTTTCGGCCTTGCCGGAGAGGTACTCCAGGAGGTTCTGGCCGTCGATGTAGTTGCGATACTTGCGCCCGTTGAGCTCCACGCCTTTGGCCAGCTTTTCCTTGATGTCCGGCGCTCCCGCCACGGCAGCAAAGGTGGGCAGCCAATCTTCATGGGAGAGGATGCCATTGAGCGTTACCCCAGCGGGGAATTTGCCCGGCCAGCGCACGAAGCATGGCACGCGGTAGGCTCCCTCCCAGTTCGAGTTTTTCTCGCTGCGGAACGGAGTGGTGGCGGCGTCGGGCCAGGTATTGAAGTGTGGCCCGTTATCCGTGGAGTATTGGACGAGGGTGTTCTCTGCGATGCCCAGCTCATCAATGAGCTTGAGCAGCTCTCCCACGTGCATGTCGTGCTCGACCATGCCGTCGCTATACTCATCCTGCCCGGAGAGGCCCCGGTGCTCCTTCTTCACATGGGTGCGGAAGTGCATGCGCGTGCCGTTCCACCAACAGAAGAAGGGCTTGCCCTCTTTGTGAGCGCGGGTGATGAACTCTTTGGCAGCGGCGAGCGTCTCGTCATCAATCGTCTCCATCCGCTTACGGGTGAGGGGGCCGGTGTCTTCAACCGCGCCGCCTGCTTTCGATTTGATGACGCCGCGCGGGCCGAAGCGTTTGCGAAACTCGGGGTCTTTCGGGTAGTCCTCGTTCTCGGGCTCTTCCTCGGCGTTGAGATGGTAGAGGTTGCCCATGAATTCATCAAACCCGTGCTGGGTGGGGAGGTGTTCATCGCGGTCGCCCTGGTGGTTTTTTCCAAATTGGCCGGTGGTGTACCCCTGGCTTTTGAGGACGGTGGCCATGGTGACGTCGGTCTTCTGCCACCCTTCTTTGGCACCGGGCATGCCGACTTTGGTCATCCCGCTGCGCACGGGGATGTTGCCACCGATGAAGGCGGCCCGCCCCGCGGTGCAGCTCTGCTGGCCGTAGTAGTCGGTAAAGGAGAGGCCCTCTTTGGCGATGCGGTCGATATTCGGGGTTTGGTACCCCATCATCCCGCGGCTGTTGTGGCTGATATTCCACGTGCCGATATCATCCCCCCAAATGACGAGGATGTTTGGCTTCTTGCCCTCGCTTTGGGCATAGACCGTGGCGGATGCGGTGATACACGCGAGCGCGGCAAACTGGATGAGTCTGCTCCGCAGGCGATGCCGGGTGCTGGTTTTTTGCATGGTTTTTAGGGGTTGTTATTTGGAGAGGGTGGAGAAGATGGCTTTCCAGTCATCCTTCATGCTGACGACGACCCAGCCGTTGGCTTCGGCATCGTCAAGCGCTTTGGAGAGTTTGCCGACGGGGGAGTTGCGATCATACGCCCACTCGCGGGTGGCATCGTCATGGTGGATGAGGGCGCCAAGGCGGCGGCCTTTCTGGCCTTTGGTCGTCCACTCCAGCATCTGGTAGTCGCCATCGGAGTTGCCAAACGCGGCGACGGGCCGCCGCCCGATGAAGCTCTGGATGGCGATCGGCTTGCCCTCTTTGTCGTCGTTGAAGAGCAGCTCGGGCTCTTTGAGGAGCACGGGCTTACCCTCGCGCACTTCGTAGCGCATCTTGCCGTGGGAGCCGATGACCTGCTCTGGCGGGATGCCGTAAGCCGCCTCCGCCCATTGGCGCATGAACTCCACGCCGCCTCCGGAGACGATGTAGGTTTTGAAGCCGTGCTCCCGCAGGTACTCCAGAAGCTCGACCATGGGGCGGTAGGTCATTTCCGTGTACGGCTTGCCGGTCGTGGGGTGGCGGGCGGTGGCGAGCCAGGCGCGCACGGAGGCGGCAAATTCATCCGTCGTCATCCCCGCATGGGTGGCGGCCATGAGTGCGCCGATGCCTTCGTGGCCCGAGGCGAGGACGCCCTTTACATCGCCCTTGAGCACGGAGGCAAACGGTTCCTTCGTTTTCCACTCGGGGTGCTGGTCGGCCTTGGCTTTGATGGTGTCCAACACGTAGAGAAACTGGAAGTAGAGCGGCTGCTCGGCCCAGAGGGTGCCGTCATTATCAAAGACAGCCACCCGCTCGGCGGGAGGGAGGTAGTCTGCGCCGCCATCGGTCGTCACGGCTTCCACAAAGGAGGTGATGGCGCGTTTGTTGGGCCCTTCATTCCACGAGGGGAGGGGAGCGGCCAGGGCGAGCACGGTCGCAAAGCCGTAGGCGGCAAGGGAGGCGAAGGTGGTTTTCATGGTTTGGTAGGTTCCTTTACACAACGGAAGCCGATGTGGCTCATCCCCGTATCGGCAGGGGTGCCCCGGCGGGAGGTGGGGCGGTAGCTTTCGCAATAGTCCACATGGCAAAGAAAGGAGCCGCCTTTGGTGACGCGCTCGGGCGCTTGCGGGTTGGTTGCGCTGGCGGGGTTCCACGCAGAGGAGGGGCCTTGGGGGTTGTAGCAAACGGGCTGCTCCGCGTTTTGGGTATGGGCGTCGGCGCGGTAAAGGTCGCTCACCCAGTTCCAGACATTGCCCCCCATGTCGTAGAGGCCGTAGGCATTGGGCGGGTAGCTCCCTACGGGGGCGGTGCGCTCGTGGCCATCGGCAAGGTCGTTTTGGTAGGGGAAGCGGCCAGTCCACGTATTGGCCTGGTGTTTGCCTTCGGGGCGGAGCTCCTCCCCCCACGGGTAGCGCGTGGTGGAGCCCGCGCGGGCGGCATACTCCCACTCCGCCTCGGTGGGGAGCCGCTTGCCCGCCCAGCCGGCGTATGCGGCGGCATCTTCCCACGAAACGTGAACGACCGGGTGGCTCCCCCGGCCTTGCAGGTTGCTCTGCGGGCCTTCCGGGTGCTGCCAGTTGGCCCCGGGTACCCAGCGCCACCAGTGGCTCATGTCGCGCAGATCGACCGGGCCTTCCGTGGGCTGGAAGACGAGCGAGCCGGGCGTGAGCATCTCCGGGGGCGGCTTGGGCGTACCGGGGGGGAGTTGCTTGCGAAGCTCCTCCCAATCCACCGGGCGCTCGGCGGTGGTGCGGTAGCCCGTGGCTTTTACAAACCGGGCGAAGTCGTCATTCGTAACGCTATGGGCATCCATCCAGAAGCCCACGACTTCCACGGTGTGTGCGGGGCGTTCGTTGGGTAGGCTGCGGGCATCGTCCGTACCCATGGTGAAGCGCCCCCCTTCGATCCACGCCATCCCTTCCGGTGGCGGGGCAGCCCACGCGAGGGTGGGCAAAAGCAGGCAGGCCGCCAGCAGCCTCAGGCGGCGTCCGTTTGCTCCGGGGGGTGGGGGTGCCTCATGCATGGTGTTGGCCCACGGCGGGTCATCCGTACGCCGGAGGTTAACATCATGAATCGTGCCATTCCAACCCCGGAGTCTTCAGGAACCGATGATTTGGTCGAGGTGGTCGATGCAGATCTGCGACCAGCTCTCCATATTTTCCCGCCGCGCGCGCAGCTCCTCCGGGGTGAGGAAGGCGAGCTGGGTGATCATCTGCTCCCGCTTGCTCACCTGATCCGTCGCAAGCCGGAAGACGTGGACCACACCGAGGTGGACTTGGCCGACCGGGTTCGAGTCGTCATTGAGTAAGGCGACGATTTCGTTCGTGTACTCGGTCTCAAGGTTAAGCTCTTCGTTGATCTCGCGCTGTACCCCGGCTTTGTACGCCTCTTCATCGAGCGCGAAGAGCCCTTCATCGCCCTCGTTCATATGGCCGCCGATGCCGACAGAGCCTTTGGCGGCGAGCCGCTGTTCGCCCGCCTTTTTTCCACGTACGTAGTGGAGTACCCGGCCTTCGTGGACAAGCAGCACGTAGGGGATGATCTGCTTAAGGTCCGCATTCGTCTCCGCGGGGCCGCGCGCGGTAAAGAAATTGTTCTCCCGTGCGAGCAGGGAGGGGAGGTAATGGGCAACGTCGAAGTTGAGCCCCTGAAAGGCACCCAGACGGTCAAAAAGCGCACGCCGCACGACAAGGATTTGTTCGTCACTCATAGATAGGAGAGGAGTCGCATGGAAAGGGGGGCGGGTTCAATCTTCAATGTCGGCTAAAAGCAAAAGGGCGGCCCCTGCGCGGAGCCGCCCTTTGGAAAGAGGGGGGAGGTTGGAAACCTATGCCGAGCGCCGCCGGCGCAATGCCACGGCGGTCACGCCCGCCACGCCAAGGAAGATGAGAGCCGAAGGCTCGGGTACGGCGGTGGCGTTGATGGCGGTCTTCACCGTTGCACCTGCGGGGGCGCTCCATGTGGATCCGCCATCCATCGAAGCAAGAAGATTATTTGCCATGGACCAGCCGCCGATATTGGTGCTCGCATCGACAGTATAGTACCACCCGTGGCCGAGCGATATCGCGCCGGGAACCAAAACCAGCGCATAGCTTGTATTTGGATCGAGGATGAAGGAGCTATTTGCCGTAAAGGTATAGTTGTTGATGCCCGTTCCTGCTGTGGTCAGGGTGAAGTCGGAAAAAAGCGCTGCACCGGAAGGAAGCCCGGCGGAAGTGGCAAAAAGCGTAGGAGTGAGCAGGCTGCCCTCGTCGCTGGCAAGATTGAGCGCAAGAGTAACGGAATTGATCTCATAGCCTTCCAGGTTGCTGCCGGTTTCGAACGAAACCCCCAACTGCTGCGAGGCATTGAGGCCGTACGGACCGAGAGAGGAGCCGGGAAGCGATGTTGTATACGTGGTCGCCGAGGCAGGCACCACCGAAAGCAGCGCAACGCCGGCGGCGGCCAGCAATGTCCGGTGGAGACGCAGGGAGGTGGAGCGGCTCAGGAGGGTGGGGAGGCGCTCTATAAAGAGGGGTGTCGAAGTCATGGTAATAGGTTCTGCTGGTTGGTTTAACGCGAAGGCCCGGCCCGATGGGGCCAAACACACAGCGGACCATTATCAGAACCGCCTTTTAGGCGATATGGGGATTTAGACGTATGTTTCGAACTTAAGGGAAACCCTGATGGCTCCTTGCTTTTCGACGCCCCATCGTCACAAAAAAAGAGCAACCCCCTAGGTGTGGGTTGCTCTTTTTAAAAGTCCGGAAAACGGGATTTACCCCAAGACTACTTCTTCTTGGAAGAGCAGCACGCCTTTTTGGTGGTGGGGCAAGCCTTGGCTTTATCCTTGCAGGCCGACTTGTCGGTGCAGGCCTTCTTCTTGTCGGAGCAATTCTTGGTCTTGTCCTTGCAGGCGGTCTTCGTGGCGCACGCGGTGGACGTGGCGCAGGAGCCGGGGGTCTTGGTGGTGGTGCTGCACCCGGTGAGGGTGGCAACGGCAAAAGCGAGGGCGAGCAGTGTGTGTTTCATACAGCGCGAAACGTATGCCATACCGGCTGAAACCGGCAAGCGGTATTGTTTGGTCAAAAGAGGCGTTTTTTGGGCGCAATTTCGGGTTGAACTTTGAGCGGCCCCTCCTCATGTTTGGCGGTCTATGAAAGCCAGAGTGAAGGTCATGCCCAAGAAAAGTGTTCTCGACCCGCAAGGTGTTGCCGTGCGGGACGCGGTGGCGCAGCATGGGCTGCCGCAAGTCAGCTCTGTGCGCATCGGCAAGTTCATGGAGATCGAAGTGGGCGAAAGCGGCCCCGAGGCCGAGGCCAAGCTGCACGAAATCTGTCGCGACCTTCTCTCCAACCCGGTGATCGAGGATTACGAGCTCGAAATCCTCGCCTAAGGAAACCTTTCTTTCTGCCGCGCCACACCGCCGCAAAGGGGGCTTTGGGGCGCAGGCGGGCTTCCCTTTTTTTCTTCCATGAAAGCCGCTGTTATCCGCTTCCCCGGGTCAAATTGCGATCAGGATTGCTACCACGCGCTCCAGGAGAGCTTTGGCGTCCCCACCGATTATGTTTGGCATAAAGAGAGCTCGCTCTCAGGGTACGACCTGGTGGTGCTCCCCGGCGGGTTCTCCTACGGAGACTACCTGCGCTGCGGGGCCATTGCCCGTTTCTCGCCGATTATGAAGGCCGTGGTAGACCACGCCAATGCAGGCGGGCTCCTCATCGGGATTTGCAACGGCTTCCAGGTCCTTACCGAAGCGCGGCTGCTCCCCGGCGCGCTGGTGCGCAACCGCTCGCTCCACTTCATCTGCGAGCACCGCTTCCTGCGCGTGGAGGCGACGGATAACCCCTTCCTCTCCACCACGCAGGTGGGGCAGGTGCTTAATGTCCCGATCGCCCATGGCGAGGGCAACTACACGGCCGATGCCGCCACGCTCGCCGAGCTGGAGGCCAACCGGCAAGTGCTGCTGCGCTATTGCGATGCGCAAGGAAACATTACCGAAGCGGCCAACCCGAATGGCTCCGCCTCCAATATCGCGGGCATCTGCAACGCCGCGCGCAACGTCTTTGGCCTCATGCCGCACCCCGAGCGCGCGTGCGACCCCCGCCTCGGCAGCACCGACGGCAAAGTCATCTTCCAGTCCATCCTCAACACTCTCGGTTTCCGCGCCGTTGCATGAATACCGCCGTCCATCTTCCCCAAGACCCTGAAATCACCCCGGAAGTCATTGCCCGCCACGGCATCACCCCGGAGGAATATGAGCTGATCGAGAAGATCCTCGGCCGCAAGCCAAACTTTACGGAGCTGGGCATCTTCTCCGTTATGTGGAGCGAGCATTGCTCTTATAAAAACTCCAAGCCCGAGCTGCGCAAATTCCCCGTTACCGGGCCGCGCGTGCTCGTCAAGGCGGGGGAGGAGAATGCGGGCGTCATCGATATTGGAGACGGCTGGGCGGTCGCCTTCAAGATGGAAAGCCACAACCACCCGAGCGCCATCGAGCCTTTCCAAGGCGCGGCCACAGGGGTGGGCGGCATCATCCGCGACATCTTCACCATGGGCGCGCGCCCGGTGTTCAACCTCAACTCGCTGCGCTTCGGCAATATCACCGGAGACGACGAGGTGGCCCGCCAGAACCGGCGGCTCTTCGCGGGGGTGGTCGAGGGCATTGCGCACTATGGCAACTGCATCGGCATCCCCACGGTCGGCGGGGAGATTTATTTTGACCCCTCTTATGAGGGCAACCCGCTCGTCAACGTCTTCTGCCTGGGCATCCTGCGGCATGAGCAGATCGCCCGTGGGGCGGCCAGCGGCGTGGGCAACCCCGTCTTTTATGTCGGTGCGGAAACGGGGCGCGACGGCCTTGCCGGGGCGGCATTTGCCTCCCGCGAGTTGACCGAAGAGTCCAAACAAGACCGCCCCGCCGTGCAGGTGGGCGATCCGTTTAAAGAGAAACTCTTGCTTGAGGCCTGCCTTGAGCTGCTGGCCACCGACGCAGTGGCGGGGATTCAGGACATGGGGGCCGCGGGCCTTACTTGCTCCACTTGCGAAACCGCCTCGCGCGGCGGCACCGGCGTCGAGATCGACCTTGAGAAAGTGCCCAAGCGCGAGCAGGGGATGAACCCTTACGAAATCATGCTCTCCGAATCTCAGGAGCGGATGTTGATCATCGTCAAAAAGGGCAAGGAGCAGATCGTCTGCGACATCTTCGAGAAGTGGGACTTGCCGTATGCCGAAGTCGGCGTCGTGAAGGACGACGGGATGATGCGCGTGAAAGTCGGCGAAACCACCGTGGCCGAAATCCCCGCCCGGCAGTTGGCTGATGAAGCCCCCATCTACGTGCGCGACGCCACCCCGCGCCCGGCTCCCGTGCCGCTCGCCGAAGTGCCGGGCACGGACATCGCCGCCGCGCTCCCCGCGCTTTTGGCAGACCCGACGATCGCCTCCAAAAACTGGGTCTACCGTCAGTACGACCACATGGTGCGCCTCGGGGCCACGGCCTTGCCCGGCTCAGACGCCGCCGTCTTCATCGTTCGCGAGGCAGGCAAAATCCTTGCCGCCACCAGCGATTGCAACGCTGCCTACTGCCAGCTCGACCCGCGCGAGGGCGCCAAAGTCGCCGTGGCCGAAGCCGCGCGGAACCTCGCCTGCTCCGGGGCCGTCCCCCTCGCGGTGACGGATAACCTCAACTTCGGCAATCCGCACAAGCCGGAGAACTTCTGGCAACTGCGCGAGTGCGTGGAAGGGCTCGCCGAAGGGTGCCGCGCCTTTGATGTCCCCGTAACGGGTGGCAACGTCAGCCTTTACAACGAAAGCCCTGCCGCCGCCGTAGACCCGACGCCGACCGTCGGCATGGTGGGGTTGATCGCCAAGGAAAGCCACGTCACCACCAGCGAATTCAAAGCCGAGGGAGACGTCATCTTCCTTTTGGGCGAGTTGGGGGATGAAATGGGCGGCTCCCGCTACCTGCAAGTCCTCCATGGCCGCAAGGAAGGGGTGCCCCCACGGGTTGATTTTGACGAAGAGCTTGCCCTCCACGATACCCTGCGCGCCCTCATTATCGAAGGGCTCGTACGCAGCGCGCACGATTGCTCCGAAGGCGGGCTTGCCGTCGCCCTGGCCGAGAGCGGCATTGCCACCGGGCAGCCGCTTGGGGCGGAAGTCGATTTCGGGGCCACCGGGTTGCAGCCGGAAGTTCTCCTCTTTAACGAATCGCAAACCCGCGTCATCATCTCCACCACCGCCGAGGACGCCGACGCCGCCGAGGGCTTGGCCAACGAGCGCGGCACCCCGGTGCGGCGCATCGGCACCGTGGGCGGCGGCAAGCTGCGCATCTCTGCCGATGGGCAGACCCATGAATGGGAGGTGGCGCAGCTGCGCGACCAGTGGTATAACTCCATTGCCCGCTGCATGGCTGGCGGACAGTAAGCTTGCCCCATTCCCGGAGCCCAACCCTAACGCGCGTGGCGTCTTACCCTTCTCCAAAACCGTCCATCCCCACCCACGAATGCGGCGTCTTCGCCGTCTTCGGCCACCCGAATGCCGCCGTACTCACGTATTACGGCCTCTTTGCCCTCCAGCACCGAGGGCAGGAGAGCGCGGGTATTGTCACTGCAACGGGGCCGAATACCCCGTTTGTCGGCCACAAAGCGATGGGGCTCGTCTCGCAGGTCTTTGCCCCGGAGGATTTGGACCGGCTGAAAGGCACGCGCGCCATCGGCCACGTCCGCTACTCCACCACCGGCTCCAGCAACCTCAAAAACGCGCAACCCCTTTCGGTGGATTGCGCGCGCGGGCAGATCGCCATCGGCCACAATGGCAACCTGACCAACGCCGGCGTTCTGCGTGAAGAGCTGGAGCGCTCGGGTTCCATCTTCCAGACCACCATCGATAGCGAGATCATCCTCCACCTTCTTGCCCGGCCCAGCGGGGCCGAGGGGGTGCTCTCCTCCCTGCGCCGGGTGGAGGGAGCGTTCTCCCTCGTCCTCATGAGCGAGCGCGAGATCATCGGCGTGCGCGACCCCAACGGCTTCCGGCCGCTCGCGCTCGGCAAGCTCGATGGGGCGTACGTCCTCTCTTCGGAGACCTGCGCGTTTGATCTGATCCACGCCGAGTTCATCCGCGAGATCGAGCCGGGCGAAGTCGTCATTATCGACGAAAACGGCATCCGCTCGGAGTGGCCCTTCCAGAAGCAGAAATCGGCCTTTTGCGTCTTCGAGTACGTCTATTTTGCCCGGCCTGATAGCATGATCAACGGCATCACCGTGGCCAAGGTGCGCACCGCCATGGGGCGCGAGCTGGCGCGGCTCCACCCGGTGGAGGCCGACCTCGTCGTCCCCGTGCCCGACTCGGGCAACTACGCCGCCATGGGCTTCGCGCAGGAGCTGGGCATCCCTTACGAGCACGCCTTCGTGCGCAACCACTACATTGGCCGCACCTTCCTCCAGCCCACGCAGTTGATCCGCGATTTCAACGTCCGCGTGAAGTTGAACCTCATCAAGGAAGCCGTCGCGGGCAAGCGCGTCGTCGTGGTGGACGACTCCATCGTCCGAGGCACCACCGCCCGGGCGCGCGTCGTCAACCTCCGCGAAGCCGGGGCCAAGGAAGTGCATATGCGCATCTCCTGCCCGCCGCACAAGTTTGCCTGCCACTACGGCATTGATTTTCCCGACCCCGCCAACCTCCTCGCCAACCAGTGCACGCTGGAGCAGATCCGCGAGTATCTGGGTGCGGATAGCATCGGCTACCTCGACATCCCCGGCATGGTGCGCGCCACCGAGCAGGAGGCGGGCTCCTTCTGCCTTGCCTGCTTCAATGGCGACTACCCCGTGCCGGTAGACCCGAATGTTGATAAATTCATCATGGAGCGCCGCCGCGTGAGCACGCTGGTGGAGTCCTCTCCGCAGACCGAGATTTTTCCTCCCAAGGAAGTTTAGCCTTTTTTTCCGATGAGCAAGAAGCAGACGAAAGCCACCCCCTCCCGCAAAGCCTACGCCCAAGCCGGGGTTGATGTTGACTTGGGTAACGCCGTAAAAAGCCGCATCCAAGGGAAGGTAAAGGGGACGCACGGGCCCGAAGTGCTCGGCCGCATTGGCGGGTTTGGCGGGCTTTTTGCCCCCAACTTTAAGGGGATGAAAGAGCCCGTCCTCGTCTCCAGCGTAGACGGCGTGGGCACCAAGCTCAAAATCGCCTTTGCCATGAACCGCCACGACACCGTGGGGCAGGACTTGGTCAACCATTGTATTGACGACATCGCTGTCCTCGGCGCGCGGCCTCTCTTCTTTTTGGACTACATCGGCGCCGAGCGGCTGGAGCCCCCGGTGTTTGAGCAGATCCTCGCCGGGTTTGCCAAAGCATGCAAAGCGGGTGGGTGCGCCCTCATCGGCGGGGAAACCGCGCAAATGCCCGGCATGTACCAGCGGGGCGAGTACGACCTCGCGGGCACCATCATCGGCGTGGTTGACCGCAAGAAGATGATTGATGGCAAGCGCATCACCCCCGGAGATGTCATCATCGGCCTCGCTTCCAACGGCTTGCACACCAACGGCTACTCCCTTGCTCGCAAGGTGCTGTTGGAGAAAATGAAGCTCTCGCTGGATGCCAAGCTCCCCGGG
>JBBCKB010000013.1:0-22691 GCA_037189965.1 Chthoniobacteraceae bacterium
CGCGGCCGGTAAACAACATGTGCAAGCACTTCGCTTTCCTGCTCGATTCCAAGCAGCCGATAGCCTCTAATTCCGATTCGGTTATACACAGGGGGCATGGTTGGGATTTTTCCCTCCCATGTCCCCATTCTTTGAGGGAGAGCCCATTTAAGTCCCTCACTTCGAGGTGCTTGCAGAGAAAGTTAAGCAACTCCTCCAAAACCCTTTGTCCCCGTATCGGGCTATATGGCTCTCTGTAGCCTTGAAAATTGCCAACCGTTTTGCCGATCTTTTGACATGGATAGCATGTTCCCCCTCAAAACTTGGCATCTATGGTCAGAAAAGCCATTTTTCGGGGTTCTACTTGTTCCGATGGTTGCCACTTTTTCGCCGTTCATAAGCTTCAATCAGAAATGTGGTTTCTGGTACCAAAGGAGAGGTTCCTTTTTCAAAGTCGTTGAATGAGATAGTGCCAAGGTCAGAGAGCTGAAATTTCTCGGTTTCAAAATTTCCCGAGTAGAAGTGCAGAGAAAGACGGATTTTCCCGTATTTCGCCACTAATTCCTGAAGGGCATTCACGATATCCTTTCGAAGTCCTGACGGGGTAAAGGATTCCGTATCGAGATGTTGCTTCGAATACGCTACATCCTTGGAATGATAAAGGTTGCAGGAGCAGCCTTCGGTTGCGATTGAGAAGGAGGACCAGCCATCGGGATGATATGGGCGGATAGAAGGGGTTGAACTTGGAGCGATGCGAATTTGCCGCCGGTTTATACTTTGAAGAGGCGGTAATTGCTGATCTGGGATGGAAACGGTGAGGAGATAGCACATGATACCGAGCTAGAGATGTTCCCGCCATTGATCGAATTCTCCGACCTTTTGAGTGACACGGCTTCGTTCAATGAGGAACGAGGTTTTGTAGCGTTTCAGAAAGACATATCTCCAATTTGCCTTAGGAATCCCAGTGGGGCTTCGTAGGTGGAGAGATCCCGCATGAGGGACACTCCAGCAGTAAATAAGGTCCGTCCGAAGAGTGGCCCTCTGAAACGGATCGCCAACCTTGGTGATGGTAGAAGTTTAGGGCGCTGGAGTTCGCCTTCAGGCACTTGAGGGTAGGAGCGAGCGGGATTACCAATTCGAGCCACTTGGAGAGTTAGTCCTGGGTGGTTGACTTCTATAGGTTAGGGTTGGGAGTTTGTCCATCTTTGGCGCAAGGAGCCCGTAGGGCGACTGGAGCCAAAGATGGCGCGCTCAGAGTGGCAGCGAAGCTGACCGGACTCTGGTAGCTGAGCTTGCTGTGAGGGCGATGGTGATTGTATTCCCTCCGGTAGTCTTCGATGACCACTCGGGCTTCGGTCAGGGTCCAGAGTTGCTCACGGTTAAGGCATTCATCGCGAAAGCGTCCGTGGAAGCTCTCAACAAAGCCATTCTGCCACGGGCTGCCGGGTTCAATATAGATCGTCTTGATTCCATGCGTCTTGAGCCATTTCTGCACCTCCTGGGCGATAAACTCGGGGCCGTTATCGCCGTGAAGATAGGCAGGAGTTCCATGCTCCTTAATGACCAATAGGAAATCCCCCGGCTCTGCCGGGGTGACTGTCAGAGTTTGACTTATCGTGCCGTCCCCCATGGGGTGTGGGTTGTGAGCCGTCCAAAGCGAACAACCACACAGAACCCATGGAGGAATATCAGAGTCTTTCTCATACCAAATGGCAGTGCAAATATCACGTGATCTTTGTTCCGAAGTATCGACGACGAGTGTTGTTCGGGGTGATTCGGCGGGAATTGGGGTCGGTTTTCCGACAACTTGCCGATCACAAAGGCTGCACGATCGACGAAGGGCATATAATGCCAGACCACGTTCACATGCTACTGAACGTGCCGCCGAAACTGGCTGTCTCGGCGGTGGTAGGCTACATCAAAGGCAAGAGCGCTACTCACGTGGCGAGGCACTTTTTGAAACGCGAACGCAACTATGCGGGCCAGAGCCTCTGGGCTCGGGGCTTCTTCGTCGACACCGTTGGACGAGATACCGAGAAAATCCGCCGTTACATCCGCGATCAGGAAGTCGAGGACCAACGCTTGGATCAGTTGGAGTTCCCAACCGCCGTAAACCAGAAACCACCATTTCGCCGCTAATCGTCAGAAACAACTAGCCGCTTTGAGCGGCTCACGTCTTCAAGCCTCCGGCTTTGCCGGAGGTTCATGACTCGCCCAGCCCAGCCATTCAAGCACGTCACCACTACGAAGGGCGCGATCGGCCCGCAGCCCATGGCATTCGCGGGTAGACTCGTCAAGGATTGTCAGCATCCGAAGGCTTTCGCCTCGGGTCGTCGAATCCAAGATGAAATCCCAACTCCAGACATGACCCCGGTGCAGGGCCTTCGTCGGCAGCCCGGTGGACGCCCCTCGGCGACTACAGCATCCTTTCTTTGAGAGCAAAAAGCGGCTTCTAACATTACTACGTTAAGCTGATCGCGGCAGGAACGCTTGCGAAGCGTGATTTGTAGGCCATGTCCGTGAGACGGCAGTCCAACCCCATGGCGTTTCATAGAAACGCCCTACAATTTCCGACCCTCGCAGCAACCTTTCAAACGACCTAACGTAGTAATACTAATCGCCTTTCACTCAATTTCGCAGACACCCTCTAAGCGAGCTGGAAACGAAAAAAGAACAAAGGCCGGAAGGGCATCAACCCCTCCGGCCTTAACAAACCACAAACAGAACTGGGCGTTAGCGAGAGTAAAGCTCGACGATCAACTGCTCGTTGACGATCGGGGCGATCTCTTCCCGCGTAGGAATACGGGAAAGCGCTGCGGCAAAGTGTTCCTTATCGACTTCCATCCATTCCGGGACGGGGGCGATCTGGGTCAGCTCCACAAACCGGGCCGCGAGGCTGCGGGAAGCGGGCTTATCCTTGATGGAAACCTTATCTCCCGGACGGACGTTGAAGGAGGAGACATCCACCTTCCGGCCGTTGACGGTGACGTGCCCGTGCGAAACGAGCTGGCGTGCCGCCGAGCGGGTGTTGGCAAAGCCTGCGCGGTAGACGATGTTGTCCAACCGGGTCTCCAGAAGCTGGAGAAGAATTTCGCCGGTGATGCCACGGCGGGTCAGCGCAGTCTGGAAGTAGCGGCGGAACTGGCGCTCCAGAAGGCCATACTGGTAACGGAGCTTCTGTTTCTCGGCGAGCGCAAGCGCGTACTCAGACTGCTTGCGGCGCGACCCCTTGGGGCCATGCATGCCGGGGCCGTAGTTCTTGCGTTCCAGCGCCTTCGAGGGGCCGAAGATCGGCACTCCAAAACGGCGGCTGATTTTCGACTTGGGACCTGTATAACGAGCCATAAAAAATCAGTAGTAAAACGGGTGGATCAAACGCGGCGCTGTTTCGGCGGGCGGCAGCCGTTGTGCGGCACCGGGGTGACGTCGCGGATGACGGTGATGTCGAGGCCCATCGCCTGCATGGCGCGGACGGCGGACTCACGCCCGGCACCCGGTCCCTTGACGCGGACTTCCACTTCCTTCAAGCCATGGCCCATCGCCTGGCGGCAGGCATCCTGAGCGACCATCTGCGCGGCGTACGCGGTGCTCTTACGGGAGCCACGGAAGCCGGCCTTACCAGCGCTGGACCAGCCGATCACCGAACCATTGAGGTCGGTAACCGTGACAATGGTGTTGTTGAAGCTGGCCTGCACGTGGGCGATGCCGGTGTGAACATTCTTCGACCCCTTGGCCTTGATGATCTTGACCGGCTCGATGACGTTGGCGTCGAGCGAGAGGTTCTCTTCCTTCTTCGGCTCTGCGGGCGCAGCAGCGGCGGCGGCCTTTTTGGAAGTCTTGGTCGCCTTCTTCTTTGCGGGCGCCGCAGCTTCAGCAGCAGGGGCGGCGGTGGCCTCGGTGGCGGGCGCGGTCGCTTCAGGAGCCGCAACAGGGGCCGTTTCGTTCACCGGCTGCCCTTCTGCGGGGGCGTTGGTTTCTTCTGCCATAATTCGTTACGAGGTTAAGGTTACTTCTTCGCGCGCTGGACACCCACCGTCTTGCGGGGCCCCTTGCGGGTGCGGGCGTTGGTGGAGGTGCGCTGCCCACGAACGGGCAGGCTGCGGCGGTGACGGAGGCCACGGTAGCAGTTAATCGCCTGGAGACGCTTGAGGTTGCCCTGAAGTTCCCGGCGCAGATCGCCCTCGATGACGAGTTGATTGGCCGTCACGGCCTGAATGATCTGGTTGATCTGTTCCACCGAGAGATCCTTGGCCCGGATGGAGGGGTCGATGTTGGTCTGTTCGAGGATCTTCTTGGCCCAGGAAGGGCCGATTCCGTAGATGTACGGCAGCGATGCGTCAATCCGCTTGTCGCCGGGGATTTCAACTCCGAGTAGTCGTGGCATAAGTTTCTCTAGCTTCTGTTCTGCGCCGCTTTAGAGCAGCGCGGGTGGGTGGGGCGGGTAGCGGAGCTCCATCAAAAGGAAGGGATCGTCCCCTCTTTTTCTGGAAGCACCCCGCCCGCACCGGGAAGGGTTTCTTTCGGTTAGCCTTGCCGCTGCTTATGCCGGGCGTTTTTGCACAAAACGCGGATGACATTCTTGCGTTTCACAATTTTGCAAGACTCACACAATCTCTTTACCGAGGCTCTCACTTTCATAACTCAAATTTCTTTCTAAAAAACGTTGGCGCCGTCTCCGGCCGGGGCTTGCACCCCTCTCTCTGTCTGTTTCTGTGTCTCTGTTAAAAATCAAAAACTCCCCCATCCGGAGACGAAAAAAGCGCCCAAGAATGCCGGGAAGCTCGCGCTTTCCCCGCCTTCCTTTGAGCGATTTCCGCGTCGTGAAGACCCCTGTGCTTTGTCGGCTTTTTCGGCCTGCTGGGCGTCTTCCCTTCTGACAAGCGTCAAGAACGGCTCGTTTCTCATTACGTTTGACGGAAGGTTATCCGACCTCTCGACAAATCGTAAGGGGACATTTCTAACAGAACTTTATCGCCTGGCAAGAGCGGAATGAAGGGCAAATGCATTTTTCCGCAAATATGAGCGAGAAGACGGTGTCCGTTACGCAGTTCCACCCGAAACAAGCTATTGGGCAAGAGTTCCACCACTTTCCCTTCTACCTTGATGGAGTCGTTGCTCGCCATGTCAGGATCTCCGGTTCCGCATCGGTGACCAAAACGGTGTGTTCAAAATGGGCAGAGGGCTTGCCATCGGTGGTGACCACCGTCCATCCGTCGGAAAGAATGCGGACACCGCTGGCCCCGAGGTTCACCATCGGCTCGATAGCAAGCGTCATCCCCGCCTTGAGCCGGGGCCCCGAGTTGCGTCGCCCGTAGTTGGGGATCTGCGGCTCTTCATGGAGCTGCCGTCCCACCCCATGCCCTACAAACTCCCGAACGACGGTAAAGCCGTACTCCAAAATCTTCTCTTCCACCGAAGCACACAAGGTACCGAGCCGCCCTCCAGGTACGGCATGGGCTATGGCGGCATAGAGCGCTTCTTCTGTCGCTTTGAGAAGCTGCTGAACGGCCGGCGGAACAGGCCCGACAGCGACGGTGGTGGCATTATCCCCTACCCAACCGTCTTTGATGATTCCAATATCAAGCTTAACAATGTCGCCAAGCTGGATTCGGCGGCTCCCACCGATGCCATGCACCACCTCTTCGTTAAGCGAAATGCACGTATACCCCGGAAACCCCCGGTAATTCAGAAAGGCGCTTTTGCAGCCAGCCTCCGCGATGAACTGGGCCGCAGCTTCATCGACCTCTCCGGTGGAAATACCGGGGCGAATGACGGCTGCAGTCCGTTCCAAAACCTCTGCGGCCACACGGCCCGCAGACCGCATTTGTTCGATCTGGCGCTGGTTCTTAATCGGGATCATACGGCAGCCTCCAGTGCAGACCGGACCTGAGCAAAAACGTTCTCCGGGCTCTCCTCCGCCTTGATTTGTACGAGGAGCCCCCGCTCACGATAGAAGGCAATCAACGGCTCCGTCTTCTCCCGGTATTCGGCCAAACGCCCCGCCAAGACAGCTTCGGTATCATCATCCCGGCGGATGAGAGGGCCCTGGCAATCCGGACAAGGATCTGAAACCAAGGAGACCTGCAACCCTACCCGAAAGATATGCCCGCAATTCCCGCAGGTAACCCGGTTAAGCACCCGATCGCGAATCACCTCCAATGGGGTGTCAAAAAAGAAAACAACCTCCAGCGGAGTGCCTCTGGCTTCCAAAAGCTGCTCCAGTGCCTCCCCTTGCCCGAGCGTGCGAGGAAAGCCATCAAAGACAAACGCGCCGTTATGGGTCTCAAGCCATTCTTGGACGAGTTCCAGAATTAAAGCGTCAGGGACAAGCTCACCCCTGTCGGTATGGCGGGCGGCGATACGCCCAAGCTCACTTCCACTGCGAGCCTCTTCGCGGAGCATCGCACCGGTAGATGTGGCCTGCAGCCCATAAGTCGCTTGAATGCGCTCGGCCTGCGTCCCCTTCCCCGAAGCGGGCGGGCCCAGGAGGACAATTCGCCGCTTCAAGACCGCACCTTCCGGTTTCTCCCCGGGTATTGGGTGCTGACTCGGCACAATGGAAGGCATTGCAAAACGGAAAGAGGCGCTTACTGGAACCGCTGCGCAATAAAGACAGCCATCCCGATAATCAACACCACTGCGATGGCAACATATGCCCAAATCATGGCGCTTTGCTGAACAGCGGCACCACGCGCGGCGGCGGAACGATCCGTCCCACGGATGCGGCCTTTACGCAAGAAGCCATCGTAATGCCGCTGAATCAGATGGGTTTCGATCTGACGCATCCCCTCAAGGACGACGCCAACCGCAATCAACAAACTTGTACCCCCGAAAAACTGCGCGGCTAACGGAGGAACGCCAAACCGGCGGCTGAGCATCTCCGGCATAATGGCGATGACGGTGAGGAACACCGCCCCCGCGAAGGTCAACCGCGACATGGTGAACTCGAGAAAGTCGGCCGTCGGTTTACCCGGACGCACCCCGGGGATGTAACCCCCATGCTTCTTGAGATCGTCCGAGATCTGCTGGGGTTGAAATTGAGTCGCCACCCAGAAGTAGCTGAAGAAAAAGATCATCACCCCATAGAGGGTGTAGTGCAGCCATCCATCGGCCAACATGGCGGCCAGCTTTTGTGCACCTTCGCTGTTCTTGAAGGCCATGTTGATGATCTGCGAGGGGAAGAGCAGCAACGTCTGAGCGAAGATGATCGGCATCACGCCGGCGTAGTTCACCTTCAAAGGCATATATTGGGTCTGCCCACCGTAGACCTTACGACCCACCACCCGCTTGGCGTATTGAACGCTGATTCTCCGCTGCCCCTCCGTCACCGCGATTACCGCGCAAATAACGAGGAGGAAGAAGGCAATCATCATTACCAGCAAGAGCGGATTCACCTGACTCTGCACCCCTTCAGAGGGGATAAAGGTCTTCCAAGCCTGCACCAAGCCTGCGGGCAAGCGTGCAACGATACCGACCATGATGATGATCGAAATACCGTTTCCAATTCCGCGATCCGTCACCTGGTCGCCGATCCACATCAGCAACATCGTGCCTGCGGTCATGGTCAGCACCGCAGTAACGATGAACCATGAGTCGTTATGGATGACCAAGGGCCGCCCCAACCGTGCGATGGTCTGCCCGATCCCCTGAAGAAAGGGGTTTTGCTCGGGATTGATGAAGGTCAATACCAGCAGATATCCCTGGAAAAGACAGAGGGCGATCGTGCTGTACCGGGTGTACTGCATGATCTTCTGCCGCCCACCGTCTTCCTTGGAGAGCTTGTTGAGCTGCGGGATCACCGCCGTCAACAACTGGAAAATAATCGAGGCGCTGATGTAGGGCATCACGCCCAAAGAGAAGATGGCGCAATTTTCCAATGCGCCACCACTAAAGAGGTTAAACAAGGCCGCAAGACCTCCCCCTTGCGCATCCTGCATTTCAACGGCAAACCACTCCTGAAGAACAGAAGCGTCCACGCCAGGGCATGTGATCGCCGCTCCAATACGGACGACGATCAGCAACGCCAGGGTGAAGAGAATGCGATTCCGGAGTTCCGGAATCTTGAACATGTTGGTAAATGCCGAAATCATGCAGGCGGGCCGCTTTCTTTAGCTACGAACGAAAGCCGAGCTAACGTTTTTAAGCGGCTGCGGGCTCAGGGGCCGCGATGCTGCCACCCGCCTTCTGGATCTTATCCAGGGCCGAGGCGCTCACCTTGTCAACAGAGATTGTCAACTTGCGGCTGAGTTCCCCATTGCCGAGGACCTTTACGCTGTCGTAAGGACGGCGGATCAACCCTTTCTCAAGAAGCACGGCTTCGTTGATGGTTGCACCGTCTTCAAACGTGTTGAGATCGGAAACGTTGACGATGGCAAAACGGGTCTTGAAAGCGGTGTTGTTAAAACCGCGCTTGGGCAAACGCCGGATGAGGGGCATCTGGCCGCCCTCAAACCCGAGGCGGATCGAACCACCGGAACGGGCCTTCTGGCCTTTGTGACCTTTGCCGGAGGTTTTACCCTTACCGGAGCTTTCGCCGGAACCGAGCCGCTTCGTGCGGTGTTTCGCACCGGGCCGGGGTTTCAATGTATGGAGATTCATAATTCCGTAGAGATAAAGGGCAGAGGCTTCTGCCCGGGTTCAGGAAAAAAAGTTACGCTTGAGCCGCTACTGCCGGGGCCGCAGCCTTGGCAATACCGCGGATCTTGAAGATCTCGTCCCGCAGGCGCAGCCCGTGAAGGGCGTCAATCGTTGCCTTGACGACGTTAGCGTGGTTGCTGGAGCCGAGGGACTTCGCAAGGACGTCACGAATGCCCGCCGCTTCGATCACGGCACGCACACCGCCACCGGCGATCACACCCGTACCAGGAGAGGCAGGCCGCAGGAGGACGCGCCCTCCGCCAAACTCACCTACCACTTCGTGCGGGATCGTGTTTTCGCGGATCGCCACAGGGCGGAGCGCCTTCTTGGCGGCCTCGGAAGCCTTGCGGATCGCTTCAGACACTTCGTTTGCTTTGCCGAAGCCGTAGCCGACCTTGCCAGCGCGGTTGCCGGTCACGATCAAAGCGCTAAAGCTGAAGCGACGGCCGCCCTTGACGACCTTGGCACACCGGTTGATGAACACCACCTTCTCAGTGAGGTCCGATTTGGGTTCCGTGGATTCCCTCCGGTCGTTGCGCCGGTCACCTTTTCGTTGAGGAGCAGCCATAAATCAGGTCAGTCGTAATAATCAGAATTCAAGCCCGGCTTCGCGCGCGGCGTCGGCCAACGCTTTTACTTTGCCGTGGTACTGGAAGCCACCCCGGTCGAACACGACCTTGGCGACGTTTGCCCCCTTGCCACGCTCAGCAATCAGCTTGCCGATGGTGGTGGCAGTGGCAACGTTGGCACGGAGGTTTTTCTTATCTCCGGCAAGCCCCTTTTCGGTGGTGGTGGCAGCCACAAGCGTGCGCCCGGCCACATCGTCAATAATCTGGGCGTAGATGTTCTTGCCGGAGAAGTAGACCGCAAGGCGCGGACGCTCCGGGGTGCCGCTCACCCGTTTGCGAATCCGGGTATGCCGCATTTTAATTTTTTCGGAAGAAGCCATATAACTAAGAAAAGGTTACTGAACGGTCTTGCCTTCCTTACGGACGATCTTCTCGCCAGCGTAGCGGACGCCCTTGCCTTTATACGGCTCCGGCGGGTAGTAGGCACGGATGTCGGAAGCCACCTGGCCCACGACCTTCTTGTCGATCCCTTCAATGCGGATCTTGGTGTTATCCGTTACGGTGACCTTGATCCCCTCGGGGATCGGGAAGAGAACCGGGTGGGAGAAGCCAAGGCTCAGGTTGACTGCGCTCCCCTGCACTGCGGCACGGAAACCGACACCATGGATCTCAAGGTCTTTAACAAACCCGGCAGAAACGCCCGTGACCATGTTGGCCACCAACGCCCGCGAGAGACCATGCAACGCACGAACGTTGCGGGCATCGCTGCTGCGCTCCATCGTGATGGAGGAGTTTTCAATCTTGGCGCTGATCTGCTTGGGCAGATTCCACTCCAGCTTCCCCTTGGGCCCTTCAACTTTGACGGCTCCTTCGTTGGAAACGTTGATCTTCACCGAGGCGGGAAGATCGATGATCTTTTTACCAATTCGCGACATACAAAAGGTCCAGAGTTACCAGACGTAGGCGAGCAGCTCGCCGCCGACTTTCTGTTTCTTTGCTTCGCGGCCCGAAACGACGCCGCGAGAGGTGGAGAGGATGGAGACGCCAAGGCCGCCGAGCACACGAGGAATCTCCTGCGAGCCGACATACCGGCGCAAACCGGGACGACTGACACGCTTGAGCCCAGTGATGGCCGAAGTGCGGTTGACGAACTTGTTGGTGATGCGGATGGCGGGGAAGGTGCCAGCGGTTTCCACCTCGTAGTTCGCGATATAGCCTTCATCCTTAAGGATGCGGGCGATTTCGACCTTGATCTTCGAGAAAGGAACAACCGTTTCCGCCTGCCGGGCGCGCGTGCTGTTGCGCAGCCGGGTCAGGAAATCTGCGATGGGATCGGACAAATTGCTCATATAACAGTAACTCGGGAGTAAAGCGCACCCACTTAGGCCGCCTGCTCCTTCTTCGGTTTATCGGTGAAGGGGACGCCCAGCTCAACCAGCAGCGCCTTTGCCTCTTCGTTTGTAGTGGCGCTGGTGACGATCGTGATATCGAAGCCAATGTTGCGCTTGATCTTGTCGAGCTCAACTTCGGGGAAGATGCTCTGGTCGTTCACGCCGAGGGTATAGTTGCCACGCCCGTCAAAAGCGCGGGGCGAAATGCCACGGAAGTCGCGAATCCGCGGGAGAGCCATCTTGATGAGGCGCTCGAGGAACTCATACATCCGCGCGCCGCGCAGCGTTACCTTAGCCCCAATGGGCTGGCCGTCACGCAGCTTGAAGTTCGAGATGCTCTTCTTGGAGCGGGTCTCGGCCGGGCGTTGACCGGTGATAAGGGCGAGTTCGCTCTTGGCATCTTCAAGCGCCTGCTTGCCGTCGGCAGCGGAGCCGACGCAGGTATTGACTACCACCTTCTCCACACGCGGGATCTGGTGGGGGTTGGTGTAGCCGTGGCTCGCTTTGAGCGCCGGAACAACCCGCTCTTTATAATCTTCGTAAAGTGCAACTGCCATATTCAGTCAGCAAATAGTAGGTTTACCTTGGGCCTTTCTTCAAAGGCCAGAGGTTTTTGGTTAGGCGGCCTTCTTCTTGCGGCTTTTGCCGCCTTCTTTCTCCGCCTTCTCGACAACCTTCACATTGGAAATGTGCAGCGGCCCTTCGCGTTCGATGATGGCGCCCTGCGGGTTGTCCTGAGTCTTGCGGGTGTGCTTCTTGATGAAGCGCACTCCTTCGATAACGACCTGGTTCTTCTTGGCGAGAACCTGGAGAATCTTGCCCGTCGCACCCTTGTGGTGGCCGGAGACGACTTCTACCTGGTCGCCCTTCTTAACGTGAAATTTCTGCTTGCTCATAAGAATCTCTTAGAGAACCTCCGGGGCCAAGGAGATGATTTTCATGAAGTTGCGCTCGCGCAACTCACGGGCAACCGGGCCAAAAATACGGGTGCCGCGGGGGTTGAGGTCCTTGTCAATGATGACAATCGCGTTTTTGTCAAAACGGAGGTAGGAACCATCTTCCCGGCGAACAGGCTGGCGGGTACGAACGACAACGGCGCGAACGACGTCACCCTTCTTAACCGTGCCGCCGGCAGAAGCCTCGCGAATGTGGGCGGTGATGATATCACCCACGCGCGCCTCTTTCGTCGGCTTCCCGATGACGCCAATCATCTTGGCCATGCGGGCGCCGGTGTTGTCGGCGACGTCGAGTCTGGAACGAATCTGAAGCATATAGCGAAAAGGGGTTGTGAGCTTACACTAATGTTTGAGGATTTCAACAATCCTCCACCGCTTCAGCTTGCTGACAGGACGCGTCTCCATGATGCGGACCTTGTCGCCAATCTGCGCCTGATTCTCTTCGTCATGCGCGTGAAACTTCTTCACCTGCTTGACGATCTTGCGGAAGCGCGGGTGCGGGACACGGGTAACGGTCTCGACCACGGCGGTTTTATCGGCTTTGTTGGAGACGACCTGACCCACACGCGTCTTGCGGAGGTGGCGGGCGGCACTTTCAACAGAAATGTTGTCTTCGGACATGAAAAATCCCCTTCGAGTCTAAGGTTAGGAAGCCTGCACGGTTTCCTGGCGACGGCGGTCTGTCAGGACGGTTTCAATCCGGGCGATCTCCCGGCGAACGGCACGGAGCTGGCTCGGGTTCTCGAGCTGGCCCAGCTTCTTCTGCAAGCGGAGCTGGAAGGCGTTCTGGTTAAGCTCACCACGGCGCGCCTTGAGTTCTTCGGCGCTAAGTTCTTTGATTTCTTTGATCTTCATACGGTTACCGGCTGATGTCGCGTCGTTACCAAGTTAAATCAGGCGGCGGCGCGGTGGCGGGTGAGGAAGCGGGTGCGCACCGGGAGCTTGGTGGCTGCAAGGCGCAGCGACTCGCGGGCGATGGACTCGGGGATACCGTCCAACTCGAAAAGGATGTTACCGGGGCGAACCACGGCAACCCAGTATTCGGGCTGGCCTTTACCTTTACCCATTCGGGTTTCTGGCGGACGGGCAGTAACGGGCTTGTCCGGGAAAATACGGATCCAGAGTTTACCTTTACGCTTCATGTTGCGGGTAAGGGCAACACGAGCGGCTTCAATCTGGGTGTTGGTGATCCACGCGCGCTCCAGGGTCTGGAGTGCATACGCGCCGAAGTCGATGGTCACGTTGCGCGAAGCAATCCCCTTGCGGCTACCCCGCTGGGTCTTGCGAAACTTCACGCGTTTGGGCATCAATGGCATAACGGGTCTCCTCTAAAACTTGAGATGGTTGGTTGGTGCCAGTTTTAAGTTACTGGGCGGCGGGTTGCGGGGCTGCCGGCGCTTGCGGAGCCGACTGCTGCTGCTGGTGGCGGGAGTCGCCCCCACGGTAGCCGCCGCGGTCCCCACGCTCGGGGCGGGAAGGAGCCACCGGCTCAGCGCCGGGCTCAGGTTTGCAAAGCCAGACTTTGACACCGATCTTCCCGTAAACCGTGTTGGCCTCGGCGAAGCCGTAGTCAATCGGAGTACGAAGGGTGTGAAGCGGAACTTTGCCCTCGTGGTAACGCTCAGCGCGGGAAATCTCCGCACCGCCAAGACGCCCGGCGCAACGAACTTTGACGCCCTGGGCCCCAAAATCCATCGTGGTTTGCACGGCCTTCTTCATCGCGCGGCGGAAAGAAATACGGCGCTCGATCTGAAGGGCGATGTTCTCGGCGATCAGCTGAGCGTCGAGCTCAGGGGTCTTGATCTCCTGAATGTCGATCTTGACCTGCTTGCCTCCCGACATGCTGGCGATCTCCTCGGTCATCTTCTCGATCTCCGTTCCCTTACGCCCAATGACGATGCCGGGACGGGCGGTGTAGATGGTAACGCGGAGGCTGTTCCAGGCGCGCTCGATGACAATCTTCGCAACGGCTGCGAGGGCGAGCTTCTTTTTGACGTACCCACGGATCTTCAAGTCCGTGTGCAGAAACTCGGGGAAATCTTTCGGAGATGCGTACCAGCGTGAACGCCAGTCCCGATTAAGGGCGAGGCGATAGCCGATTGGATTAACTTTCTGGCCCATAAATTATTTGCTCTCCTCGTTGGTGACTTCTTCGCTGGTCGCAGCGACAACTTTCTCTGCCTTTACTGCCTTTTTGCGAGCGGGCGCTTTGGCCACAGGCTTGGCTTCGCTCTTCGCGGACTTGCGCGCTTTGCCTGCACTGGCTTTGCGGGAAGCGCGGCCGGGGAGTTCCACTTCATCACTAAGGATGATGCGGATGTGCGAGGTGCGTTTGCGGATGGGGCCGGCGCTACCGCGAGCCTTGGGCTGCGAGCGCTTGAAGGTCGGGCCCTCCCCTACGGTGGCTTCCTTGACGACGAGGGAATCGACACGCAGGTTTGCGTTGTTCTCGGCGTTGGCTACGGCACTCTTGAGGGTCTTGGCGATAAGGGTCGCCGCCTTCTTCGGGCTGAACGCCACGATGTCCAGCGCCGAAGCCACAGAGAGGCCCTGGATTTCGCGCGTCACTTCCCGGGCCTTGAAGGCCGAAATCCGCGCATACTTGTATGTCGAATGGATCTGCATGTTAGTTAAATTTACCTGGCGTCTACCCGAAGGTGGTCGCCGACTTTAATTTTGTTCTGCTCAGTGTCGAGACTTTGAATCACGGAACCGCAAATTTTTTCACGAACATCTACTGCGCGGACCAAGCCGACCTCCCGGTTACCCCGGTAGACGCGGAATGGCATGCCGACTTTAACGCCATGCATACTGCCTATATTGGCCACCACCAGCGAGAGTTCCTCTTTGATGCTGATGACCATGGCTCGCCCTAAACGTCCTTCCGATGCTTCGCCGGCCCCTCCCTCACCTTCCCCTTGCGAGGGGATGCCGAGAAGGTTGGCCGCATTGCGCATCTGGCCTTCCAGCGCGAGCCGCGCTTCGCCATCTTCGGTGGTAGCGCTTTTGGTGTACCGGAGAATCGCTTCACTAAGTTGGATCACCTGGTCACCCAACTTATCCTTCTCGGCCTGCACGAGTTGAAGGTCGCGCACGGCTTTAAGGAGGCGTTGTTCGAGTTTGCTTTTGTCGGCGCTGAGTCCATCGACTCCGAGCGCTTCCATCCGCAGACGTTGTTCCGCCGCTTCTCTCCGGAAGACCTCGGCTTCTCCATTTGCAATGGCGAGGCTGTTGGTGAGCGAGACGACGGCTTCCTTGGCCTCCGCAAGTTGCTGTTTAAGCAACCGGTTTTCGGCGACCACGGAGTCCAGCGTTAGCTTCGCTTCCGTAAATTCAATATCTAGATCTGAGAAAGAACCTTGCCCCAAAGAGACTGGCCCCAATGCCAGCCCCCACAAAACGACCCCTGCCACAATAGCAGGAAACCGCATAGAACTACTTGGTTACCTTGGCGGTGTGAGCGCCATGCTTCTTGAACACCCGCGTGGGCGAAAACTCACCCAGCTTGTGGCCAACCATGTTCTCAGTCACAAAGACCGAGTTAAAGATCTTGCCGTTATGGACAAGGAAGGTGTGCCCCACGAAGTCCGGCGTGATCATCGAGCGCCGGGACCAAGTCTTGATCGGCTTTTTTACGCCGCCTTCATTCATCTTATCGATCTTGTCGAGAAGGTGAAGGGCGACATACGGACCTTTTTTAAGTGATCTTCCCATAGCTGACTACTTCTTGGCGTTACGACGCTGGACGATAAAGTTGTTGCTCTCCTTGTGCTTGCGGCGGGTCTTGAAGCCCTTGGCAAGCTGGCCCCACGGGCTGACAGGATGCTGGCGACCGCCACCACCCTTGGACTTACCGTTACCACCACCATTGGGGTGGTCGATCGGGTTCATCACCATACCGCGCACGGTCGGCCGGACGCCAAGCCACCGGGAGCGCCCCGCCTTACCGGAGGAGACGTTCATGTGCTCAACGTTGCCCACCTGGCCAATGGTGGCGAGGCAGTTCTCGTGGATCTTGCGAATCTCACCAGAGGGGAGCTTGACGAGGGCGTAACCCCCTTCGCGGTTGCTCAGGACGGCGACCTGCCCGGCGCTGCGGGCGATCTGGCCACCACGCCCCGGGATCAACTCGATATTGTGGATCGAGGAGCCGAGCGGGATTTCCTTGAGCGGAAGGGCGTTGCCAACATTGGGCTGCGAACCTTCCCCGGAGCTGATCTTAGCGCCAACCTCAAGGCCGATCGGAGCGAGGATGTAGCTCTTCTGCCCGTCGGTGTACTCAATGAGTGCAATGCGGGCCGAGCGATTGGGATCGTACTCGATACCGATCACCGAGGCTTCAACCCCGTGTTTACGGCGTTTGAAGTCTACAATACGGTATTTCTGTTTGTGCCCACCGCCAATGTGGCGGGTGGTGATCCGGCCACGATTGTTGCGGCCACCGGTGCGCTTCTTGGGAGCAAGGAGGCTTTTCTCCGGCTTTTTCTTGGTGATCTCGTCGAATGACGGCAGCGCCTGAAAGCGCTTGACGGGCGTCACCGGACGGAATGTTTTAAGAGCCATAGTCAGTACGTAGGCAAGGGGTTAGGCGAGGTCGATCTTTTCCCCGTCTTTGAGGGTAACGATCGCCTTCTTCCAGTGAGCGGTGCGGCCATAATCGGCCCGGCGTTCGCGGCGCTTTTTGCCCGCGTAGTTTGCAGTGTTGACGGCGGCCACCTTCTTGCCAAAGAGGCTTTCGATCGCCTGTTTGATCTGAAGCTTGTTGGCCCGGGGTGCGACACGGAAAACGTATTTGTTCTCCTTCTCGCTAAGCACCGTGGCCTTCTCGGTGAGCGCAATCGTCTCAATCAACTTATAAGGCTCGTTCATGGCTGGATCCTTTCTGCCAGTTTGGCGACGGCGTCCCGCGTGATGACTACTTTCTTGTAGGCGAGAAGCTGTTCGGTATTAACCTCGGCCGCGGTGATGAGCCGGGTCGGCTGCACGTTGCGTGCGGCTTTGAAGGTGGTTTCATCGAAGACGGTCGAGATGATGAGGGTCTTTTCCTCACCGGCGTTGGCTTTGACCCACGCTACAAACTCTTTGGTCTTCGGGGCGGAGAGAGAGAGGCTCTCAACAATCAGAACATCCCCCGCCAGCACCCGCGCGCTGAACGCCTTCTGGAAGGCGAGGCGACGGACGGACTTGGTGACTTTCTTGGAGTAATCCCGCGGCTTGGGGCCGAAGACGACGCCGCCACCGGTCCAAATGGGGGAGCTTTTATACCCCGCACGGGCCCGGCCGGTGCCCTTCTGGCGCCAGGGCTTGGCGCCGGAAAGCTTCACTTCAGCCTTGGTTTTGGTATTGGCGGTGCCGCTACGACGAGCAGCGCGCAAGGCGACTACGACGTCGTGGACCGCCTGTGTGCCACGGCCATTTTCAATCAGCGAGATGTTCGCTTCCTGGGCCGCTTCTTTGGTAAAAACAGATGCGCTCATGGTCTGGCGTTACTAGGCGTTGGCCTCCGAAGGAAGCGGGTGTTTCTTGGCGGGGCGCACGATGACGTAGCCGCCCTTGGCCCCGGGGATGGCCCCTTTGATGAGCAGAACCTGCTCGGCCTCGCGAACCTGCACAATGGCGAGATTCTGGACGGTGACGCGGTCATCTCCAACATGGCCAGGCATCGGCTGGTTCTTCCAGACACGACCCGGGGTGGAGCGGTTACCGATGGCGCCCGGACGACGGTGCATCATGGAACCGTGAGAAGCCGGCTGACCAGCTGCCCCGTGCTTCACAACGATGCCTTGGAACCCAAGACCCTTGGACTGCCCGATGACGTCCACCATTTGGCCTGCTGCGAAGTAGGAGGCCGTGAGGTTCAGCTCACCTTCCACCTTATCTTCCGCGCCGAGGCGAAACTCGCGAACAAACTTTTTGCCTTCCGAGCCCGCTTTCTTGGCGTGGCCCAACTCAGCTTTGCTCAAGCGCGATTCCTTTTGGGTATCGAAGCCCACCTGGATGGCAGAGTAGCCGTCTTTCTCAGGAGTTTTCACCTGAAGGAGGGTGTTGCCACCGACAGCCACGACGGTCACGGGCGTTACGCGCCCCTTCTCGTCATAGATGCGGGTCATCCCCACCTTTTTTCCTAACAGTCCGTATCTCATTTAGGTTTTTGGGTTCTTGAACGTCGATCAGATCTTGATGGTGATATCAACACCCGCCGGGAGGTTCAGTTTCTTGAGTTCATCCACCGTCTTCGCGGTCGGTTCGATGATGTCGAGGAGGCGCTTGTGAGTGCGAATCTCGAACTGGTCCATCGATTTTTTGTCGACGTGCGGAGAGCGGTTTACGGTGAATTTTTCGATCCGCGTCGGGAGCGGAATCGGCCCGGCGACTTTTGCGCCGGTGCGCTTGGCGGTCTCCACAATGTCCAGGGAAGACTGGTCGAGAGTCCGGTAGTCAAAGGCTTTGAGCCGAATACGGATGCGTTGGCCGTTGGTCATAAAAGAAGAGGTTCGGTTGGTTTCGCGATGTTTAGTTGCCCTTCTGCTCCACTACGGCGGCCAGTACGCTGGCGGGCACCTGCTCGAAGTGCGAAGGCTCCATGGAGTAAGACGAACGCCCTTTGGAGAGGGAGCGGATGGCGGTGGAGTAACCGAACATCTCGGCGAGCGGAACCTCGGCGTTGATCGCAGAGAGGTTACCCTTTGCGTCGATGCTCTGGATGCGGCCACGACGGCGATTAAGATCGCCCATGATGTCGCCCTGATATTCCTCAGGGGTGACGTTCTCGACCTTCATGATCGGCTCGAGAAGGATCGACTTCGCCTTCTTGAAGGCGTCCTTGGCGGCGAAGATCGCAGCGAGTTTAAACGCCATTTCGTTGGAGTCGACCTCGTGGAAGGAGCCATCGATAATGTCGATGGAAAGATCGATCACCGGGTAGCCCCCAATGATCCCGCTCAAGACCGCCTCTTCGAGGCCCTTGCGCACGGCGGGGATGTAATCCTTCGGGATCGAACCACCCACGGTCTTGTTTTCGATCACGATGCCCTTACCCCGCTCGTTGGGAGTCACATTGATGATCACGTGGCCGTACTGGCCGCGCCCACCGGACTGCTTGACCAACTTGCCCTCGCCCTTGGCGGGAGCGGTGATCGTCTCGCGGTAGGCGATCTGCGGCTTGCCGGAGTTGGCATCCACTTTGAATTCGCGCAAAAGTCGATCGCGAATGATTTCGAGGTGAAGCTCACCCATGCCGGAGATAAGGGTCTGACCGGTCTCCTCGTCGGTGTTGACGCGGAAGGTGGGGTCTTCTTCAGCGAGACGCTGAAGCGCGTTGGCCATCTTCTCCTGGTCGATCTTGGTTTTGGGCTCGATGGACATCGAGATAACCGGATCGGGGAACGACGGCGGCTCAAGAAGAACAGGATGATCTTCGTCGCAAAGGGTATCACCCGTGGTGATGTTCCGAATTCCGACGATGGCGGCGATGTCGCCCGAGTAGCAAACGTCGATATCTTCGCGCTTATCAGCCTGAATCTGAATCAAGCGGCTGATCCGCTCGCGCTTGTTGGTGCGCGGGTTGTAGACGGTGTCGCCCTTGGAGAGTTTACCGGAGTAGACGCGGAAGAAGACGAGCTTACCGACGAAAGGATCGCTCCAAAGCTTGAACGCGAGCGAACAGAACTTTGCGTTGTCATCCGAAGGAACCTGGATCGGCTCGCCATTGTCGGGGTTCTGACCCTGAGCGGCAGGAATATCGAGCGGGCTTGGCAGATAATCCACCACCGCATCGACCAAACCCTGCACGCCTTTGTGTTTGAAGGCGGAACCGCCGACGACGGGCACCAGTTTGTTGTCGATGGTCAAACGGCGAATGGCCGCTTTGAGGATGGATACAGAAATCGGCTTCTCTTCGAGGAAGAGCATGCCCACTTCATCATCAAGATCGGCAACGGCGGAAACGAGACCTTCGTAGGCTTCGTCTACCGTATCTTTGAGATCCGCAGGAATCTCCTCGACGGTGTAGGTGGAACCCAGGCTCTCGTGGTCGGTGTAGAGGTACGCCTTTTTGTTGATGACGTCCAACTGGCCACGGAGATTATCTTCCGCACCAAGAGGGATGAGCACAGGCCACGCATTTGCACCCAGCTTGGTGCGCATGTCGTTGACGGCGTTGTTAAAGTCGGCGCCGGTACGGTCCATCTTGTTGACGAACGCGATACGCGGAACGTTGTACTTGGTGGCCTGACGCCAGACGGTCTCGGACTGCGGTTGCACACCGGCAACGCCACAAAACACAGCAACCGCGCCGTCAAGGACGCGGAGGGAGCGCTCCACCTCTGCGGTGAAGTCTACGTGACCAGGGGTGTCAATAATGTTGACGCGCTGCTTGATCCCCTCGAACGCCTTATAAATCCCCTCTTCTTTGCGCTGCTGCCAGAAACAGGTGGTCGCAGCGGAGGTGATGGTGATACCACGCTCACGCTCCTGCTCCATCCAGTCCGTAGTGGCCGTCCCTTCGTGCACTTCACCCACCTTGTGAATGACGCCAGTGTAGAAGAGAATCCGCTCGGTGGTGGTCGTTTTGCCAGCGTCAATATGCGCGGCAATACCGATATTGCGCGTCCGCTCTAGCGGATAGGCGCGATCGGGAGAGTTCGGATTGGAAGCAGGTGCAGCAGCAGACATAGAAATCAGAAGCGGAAGTGAGCGAAAGCGCGGTTGGCCTGAGCCATCTTGTGAGTGTCATCCCGCTTTTTGATGGCATTCCCCTGCCCTGCGGCAGCTTCTTTGAGCTCGCTGGCAAGAGCGTCTACCATAGGGATGCTCTTGCGCTTGGAAGCGAAACCGACGATCCAACGCATCGCCAACGCGAGCTGACGAGGAGCCGGCACCTCCATGGGGACCTGGTACGTCGCACCGCCAACGCGCCGGGATTTGACCTCGAGGCGCGGCTTCACGTTGTCGATCGCTTTGTTAAGGGTCTCAAGCGGGTCCACCGCATCCGAGCCCTCGCGGGTCTTCTCGATCGCAGCGTAGACCAAACGCTCCGCGACGGACTTCTTGCCACTCTGCATGATGGTGTTAATGAGGCGCTCCACAACGGGGCTGCCATAACGGCCATCAAACTTTTCGACCTTTTTGATTACTCTGCGACGACGGGACATAGACGTGTGCTCTTAAAGCTTCTAAAAATTATTTCCTCTTACCACCCTTACCCTTTGCGGCGGCAGCTTCCTGCCCCGGCTTCGGGCGCTTGGCTCCGTACTTGGAGCGGGAACGACGGCGACCATCCACCCCAAGGGCATCGAGGGTGCCGCGAACGATATGGTAACGAACACCGGGAAGATCCTTAACACGACCGCCACGCACGAGCACGATGGAGTGCTCCTGGAGGTTGTGCCCCTCACCGGGGATGTAGGCGATGACTTCCTGCCCGTTCGTCAACCGGACCTTGGCCACCTTGCGGAGCGCGGAGTTGGGCTTTTTGGGTGTGCGGGTCATCACCTGCACACAGACGCCACGGCGCTGCGGGCAATTAACGAGAGCCGGCGACTTGGACTTCACCGTCACCTGTTTGCGTCCCTTGCGGACAAGCTGGTTGATCGTTGGCATTTTCTAAATAAAAATTCCCGTTGTTTCGTGGGGACTAAAAACCCGCCTCCTCTGTGGACACAGTGGCTGGCAGCCGTGAGGCGCCAGTTCGGGTTCAGTGGTTTTCCACGTCCACACTGGTTGCGGGGAGCGCGAACTGTAGACGAATCAACTCCCGGCGCAAGTTATTTTTGCCCCGGAATGTTTTTTTTCCACTCTGTCGGCACTGTTTTGGCACTACCGACAATGTCCCGGCCATCTTTACCACCCGGGAGGGGGCGCTCCTCTCAAGACACCACCACCTCGGGAAGGGGCAGCAGGCATGCGTGGAGCAATCGGGGAGGGTAAAACGGCTGGAGGGTGAATATGGGGCTCATGCCCGCGTTTGCGCAAGCTCCCTTTTTATTTTTATTGGGCTCGGGAGGGTGGGAAAAGGTCGCTTGCAAAGGGGGGTATTGGCCTCAATACTCACGAGAAGAATTTTTTCGGGATGAATCTTGATCTCAATAACCTGCTGGAAGGCTGGCCTCATGAGCCGGGCCAGATTCGTGTACGCAAAGTTGCGGGTAATGATGGCAAGGAGAAGCTCCAGCTCCGGATCGATCTGGGGTTAATCCAGATGGAACTTTCAGGCCGCCCCGATGGGGAGGAACCCCATGGGGCCGAGTCGCTTCTCGAATGGCAGAAGGAGCGCGCCGCCGAAGCGGAAGCTTCGGACGCCCCCTTCTCTCTAAGCCCGGAGGAATGCGGGGAGCTGCAACAGGAGGGGGTACAATATTACCACCGCTATATTTCGCTCTTCCAGCTAGGAGAGTTTGGCGGGGTGATCCGCGATACCCAGCGCAACCTGGAGTTGTTCGCCTTTATCCGTCGGCATGCAGACCGCGAGGAGATCGGCTGGTCGATGGACCAGTTTCGCCCTTATGTGATGATGATGAATACGCGCGCGCGCGCTTCCATCGCACTGGAGCGGGAGGATTTTGAAACCGCGATCCGCCAAGTGGAGCGCGGGCGCGATGCCATCCTCGAAGCCCTTCAAGACCGCCCTGAACCGGTGACCACGAGCCCGGAGGTCCAGTTTCTCGAGCAATGGCTGGAGGAACTCTCTGCCAAGCGCCCGCTCTCGCGCCTGGAGAAGCTCCAACGCGAAATGGACCAAGCGATCGCCATGGAGGCCTACGAACGCGCCGCCGAGCTGCGCGACGCCATCGCCGCGGAACAGAAGATACCCCGGTAGCAGCTCGGGCTGTTATACCATTTCTCTGAAATAGGGAGACTTTAAGGCGCAGGGATTTTTGAGCCAGGCAAGGCGGAGGACGGAGGCGCTATCTCTGAATTGCGACTCTGGCCGACAACGCCGCCTCGCTCAAAAGGAACCAGCTTAAAAGTCTTATGATTGATGAGAGATGGTTTTAGAGCGTTTTTGAGTTAAGTGTTTCCAATGATTTGCGAGCGCCGTGGGTTGGTGCCCGGCTTTTCAAGCGCAGCGGCTGTATTTTCAATACTGCCCAAGCTTGAAGGGCCGGGCAACGACCCGCGCCGCCGCAAAGCGTGTAAACAGATGACTCAAAACCGCTCTA
>JBBCKB010000014.1:0-16908 GCA_037189965.1 Chthoniobacteraceae bacterium
CGGGGTCTGTGTGTTGGCCCCGGCTCTTTTGTGTCTTGGAAGCAAAGAAAACTATTGCATGTCCTTTGCCGGAATCCCAAACCGGGGATGACGACGCGGTGGACAACTCCTTTTGTGAGCCCGCCAGCGGCTACCGCCATGAGCGGCGACCCGGCCCAATGCTGGAGAATCGCGCGGCCCGTTGGCTTTGAAACATTAACGAAAGGATTTAACTATGGATGCGAATTTGACGATTCCCCAGCACTTCCCGATTGAGTTCGGGACGAACTGGGAATTTCTCCTTCAACAGAAGCCTTCGCGGCTTAAGGAGAGTGTAACTCCGGCACTGGTAAACGGAGAAAAGAAGTCGTTTAACCAGCTCGGTACGATGCAGATGCAGCGGATCACGGAGCGGCTTGGGCCGACCCGGATTTCTGAGCTTGGCAGTGAGAAGCGTTGGCTCTCCAGCGTGCCTTACGATGTGGCTAACCTCTTCGACGAGTGGGACCAGAGCTTTCTTGGCTCGGTGGTTCTGCCGACTTCGGAGACGGTGCAGGCGCACCACTTCGCTTACAACCGGGCCTGCGACCAGGTGATTATCAATGCCGCGCTGGGGACGGCTTACAAGGGCGAGGACGGGGTGGACCCGGCCCCGTTTGATACAGTCAACCAGCAGGTGCCGGTGGACTATGTGCTTACCGGCGCGGGTGCGAACTCGGGGCTGACGATCCCGAAGCTCATTGCACTGAAGGGGATCTTCGGACGCAATGAGGTCGAGGACAACGAGGAGATCACCTTCGTCTATACCCAGAAGCAGCTTGATAACCTGCTCAATACCACGCAGGCCACTAGCGCGGATTACGCGGCGGTGAAGGCGTTGGTGGAGGGCAAGATCGACCGCTTCCTTGGGATGCGGTGGCTCCGCAGCGAGATGCTGCCGAAGGATAACTCCGACATCCGCACCTGCTTCGCGTATGTGAAGCGGGCGATCAAGTTCGCGGATGAGGGCCGCAAGGTCCACATGGACGTGCTGCCGCAGCGGAGCCACGCACTCCAGATTCGCTCGAAGGCGAAGCTGGGTGCGGTGCGCATGGAGGAGAAGCTGGTGGCGAGCGTGCTCTGCGACGAGAGCCCGGCTTCGTAACCCTGTAAATAGAAAGGAACGATACGACTATGCCTACGTTCAAAACTCAGTTGGCTACCAAGCAAAGTTCGACCACGACCCCGAAGACCCGGCCCACCGGGTTTGAGACGGGTGCGGGTCTGCTTTGTTTGACGGCGACCTATACGACCACCGGCGCGGAGGCGGCGGGGGATGTGCTCGAAATCGGCGATTTGCCGGTGGGGGCGCAGCTCTTGCCTTCGCTCTCGCGGGTGGTCTCCGAAGGGGTGGGCGGGACGACTGCGACCATCGCAAAGCTTGGCGATGCCAAGGATGATGATCGCTACTCGACTACCGCTATCGGATTGACGGCTACGGGGATCGTGGCGGTGACGCCGACGAATGCGGCGGCTCTGGAGCCGTTCACGATCACCCACGAAACCCGGCGCGTTGCCGGGGTGCTCGGGTTGGCTTCTGGCTCGTTCTCGGCGGGCAAGAAGGTCCGTTTCGAGCTGGTCTACAAGATGCAGGGCCACTAAGGCCCGCAACGTGGCCGCTCTCCGGTTGGGGGAATACCCGGAGGGCGGCCCAATTTCTTTCTTTGCATGGCTGACGACATCACAATCTGCAACTTGGCCCTTGGAAAGATGGGCGGTGAGCGTATTGCTTCGCTCACGGAGGCGAGCCAATCAGCCCGGGTGTGTGCGCTCTTTTACGAGCCAACGCGGGATGAGGTGCTCCAGAGCGGGTTGTGGGCGTTTGCGGTGCGGCGAGTGGAGCTTTCGCGGCTGGCGGCGGCTCCGGTGTTTGGCTGGAGCTACCAGTACCAGCTCCCGAGCGACTGCTTGGCGGTGATCCAGCTCAATGGGTGGCAGCCGGGAGAGCGGCAGGGGCTCTACGAGATCGAGGGCGACCGGATGCTGACGGACACGGAGACGGCGCAGCTTCGCTACACGGCGCGAGTGACAGATTCGGAGCAGTTCCCCCCGCTCTTTGTGGAGGCGTTGTATACGAAGTTGGCAAGCAAGCTGGCCGACCGGCTGGCGGGATCGCACTCACTGGCGCAGGAGCTGGTGGCGGAGTATGACCGGCTGGTGGCTCCCGCTGCCGCCAAGATGAATGCACGGGAGGGGAGGCCGAAGCGGAAGCTGCCCTACGTGGAGAGTGACTTTGTGCGGGCGAGGTACGGGGTATGAACCATTTGATTCCTTCCTTCAATGCCGGTGAGCTTTCGCCCCGGTTGGTGTCGCGGCCTGACCTGGACAAGTACGGGGCCGGGTGCCGGGAGTTGCAGAATTTTCTCATCATGCCCTATGGGGGCGTGAACCGGAGGCCCGGGACACAATGGATGGGGGCGACAAAGGTGCAAAACCGGAGAGCGCGGCTGCTGGGGTTCAACTTCTCGACCTCCACGAACTACGTGTTGGAGTTCGGGCATCTCTATTGCCGGTTCTGGAGTCGCGATGGGCAGGTGATGAATGGCGGTTCGCCGTTGGAGATCGCTACCCCGTACTCCGAAGAGGAGGCGTTTGAGTTTCAGTTCATTCAGGTCAATGACGTGCTTTTCTTGGTGCATCCGAATCATCCGCCGCGCACGCTTTCGCGGCTGGCTGCGACGAACTGGGAGCTGAAGGAGGCCGCATGGGATTGGCCTGCTGTGCTCGATACGAATATCGAGGAAACGACACTGAAGCCGAGCGCGGCGACGGGGGCGATCACGCTGACGGCTTCGGCGAGTCTCTTTAAGGCGGGGCATGTGGGCTCGTATTGGATGCTGACGCAGCGCCGGGAGGCGACTTCTGTTTCCCTGCCGTTCACGGTTTCCGGCACCAGCGACCCGGTGCAGGTGGTGGGTAACTGGGATCTGAACACTCGGGGGACGTGGGAGGGGACGCTTTGGGTAGAGCGATCTCTGGATGATGGGGATTCCTGGGAGATTATCCGCACCTACAAAGGGAAGAAGGACCGGAACCTTTCGACCTCGGGGAGTGAAGAGGAGGAGTGCCGGATTCGGCTGCGGTACAGCTTCATTTCGCAGGAGACGAATGCGTCTTCCCCGGCCCCGGCGGCGTACTTTGAGGCATACAACACCTCGCACGATGGAGTGGTGAAGATCACGAAAGTGAACTCGGGTACGGTTGCGGAGGCGGTGGTGGTGAAAGACCTCGTGAATGATTCGGAGACGAAGAACTGGGCAGAGGGGGCGTGGAGCACGGAGCGAGGGTTCCCGCGCACGGTCTGCTTGCATGAGCAGCGGATTTTCTACGGAGGCACCCGGCACAAGCCGCAGACGATTTGGGCCTCGGTGATCGGGGACTTTTACAATTTCAAGCTCGGCTCGAAAGATGACGATGCGCTCTCTTTCACGCTGGCCAGCGCCGAGACGAACGCGATTGCGTGGATGGTGAGCCAGCAGGCGCTCTGTATCGGGACGGCGGGGGATGAGTACATCCTTGCGGCCAGCTCGGACGGGGCGATCACGCCGACGAATTTGAAGGTGCAGCGGCAGAGCCACTTTGGCTCGAAGTACGCCCCGGCCTTGGTGGCGAATGATGTGGCGCTCTTTATCCAGCGGCAGGGGCGCAAGATTCGCGAGTTTGTCTACGAATTCCAAAAGGATGGCTATGTGGCGGCTGATTTGACGCTGTTGGCGGACCACATCACTGAAGGGGGCGTGGTGCAGACGGCCTACCAACAGCAGCCTGACGCGATCCTTTGGTGTGTGACGGGGGCCGGCACGCTGGCGGGGATGACCTACGAGCGGGCGCAGAACGTGGTGGGGTGGCACCGGCACACGACGGCGGGGGTATTTGAATCGGTGGCCACAATCTACTCGCCGGATGCGGCAGACGAGGTGTGGGTGATCGTGAAGCGTGGCAATGCCCGGTACGTGGAACGCTTTGAGCCAGGCTATCGGGAAACGCTGGAGGCGGAAGACAAGGCCGGGTGGTGGTATCTGGATTGCGCCTCGCGCGTTGAGTTTGAGACGCCGACGGCGACGGTCTCCGGGTTGGCTCGTTTTAACGGGCAGACGGTGGAGGTGCTTGCCGACGGCACGGCGGAGGAGCCGAAGGTGGTGAGTGGTGGGCAGATTACGCTCCAGCACCCGGCCCGCAATGTGTTAGTGGGGCTGCCTTATGCTTCGGTGCTGCGACCGATGCCGCTTGATCCCGGGCCGCTGCCTAATGGATCAGCACAGTCGCGGAAGTTCCGGGTGCATCGGCTGGTGCTACGGGTCTACAAGAGCCTCGGTGGCGAGGTGGAGACCGGGCCAGGGCTCTGGGATGCGGTACATAGCCGGTCTTCCGATGACCGGATGGACGACTCTCCGCCTGTGTTTACGGGGGACAAAGAAGTGGGGCTGGCGCGGGGGTACGAGCCGGAAGGGACGGTGGCGATACGGCAGTTGCAGCCGTTGCCTTTGACGCTTTTGGGGATCATTCCGAAATATGAAATCACTGGCACCTGAACCCTATCTTTTGCGGATGTTTGAGCCGGAGGCGGATTATCCGCTTCTGTGTGAATGGTGGCGAGCACGGGGGAAGAATCCGCCGATGCGGGAGCTGTTGCCTAAGCTGGGCGTAGTGGCGCATCGAGATGGGGAGGATGCGGCGATGGGGTTTGTCTTTATGGATAACTCTTCGCCGGTTTGCTTTTTTGAGGTGCCGACGGCTCGGCCCGGCCTCTCATTGGCTGACGCGCGGGAGGCGTTTGCGGCGGTGATCGGCTTCCTCAAGCTGCACACGGCGCAACTGGGCTACGTGGTGATGTACGGCTACACCCTTCCGGCTCTGGCGAGGGAGGCGCGGCGGCTGGGATTCCAGAAGCAAAGGGAAGGGATGACGATGATTTACTCAGTTTTGAAAGGAGACGACGATGGGCACGGGCGTTGAAATTGCATTGATTGCCGGGACGGTGGCCACGCTTGCCGCTGGCGGCTTGTCGTACTACGGCAGCGTACAGCAGGCGGATTCTGCGCAGCAGGTCGCGGCCTACAACGCAGCAATCCAGCGACAGCAGGCGGACCTTAACGCCCGGATGCAATCGCGGCAGGCGGAGATCAACCAGTCGATGCTGCAAACGCAGATCAACCAGTCACAGGCGCTCAACCAGCAGGCCGACGCAACGCAGCAACGGGCGCGGGAGGAGGCTCGGCGGATGCGCGAAGAGAAGCTGCGGCTGCTTGGGGCGCAGAAGGCAGGGTATGCTGCCGGGGGTGTAGTCTCCGAAGGGACGCCGCTGGCGGTGTTCGCCGACACGGAGTTCAACTACGCGCTTCAGGAGGCTGACATCTTCTCGGTGGCAAATGAGCAGGCTTCGGCGCTGGAGCGCGAGGCGGAGCTGACCCGGCTCGGGCTGCACACTCAGGCGGACGCGGAGCGGATGAACGCAAGCGCCGCGCTGGCGAGCCGCCGGATCGGCTACCACAATGCCAACCTGACCACCATGCAGGGAGCAAGCGCGGCATCGGCGGCGCGACTCTCGGGGTATGGGACGCTCCTTAGCAGCGCGGGCGGGGCGGCGAATGCTTACTCCAGAATTTGATATGGCACGAATCCCTCTCTCTGACATCCCCAACGCCCCGAAACTGGTGCCGCAGCCCACCGGCGCGGGGTTGGGTGGCGTAAATCTTAGTCGGGCGCAGTCGTTGCTTTCGCAAGACACGATCTCGCCGGATGCGTTCTCCGGGCCGGGCCGTGGATTGCAGGCGTTGGCGCAAGGCGTGGCCTCGACGACGAGTGATCTATCGACGGCAGCGCATCGGCTTCGGGAGCAGCAGGACCAGAACGAGGTCTGGATGGCGACCGATGCGCTTAACGAGGCGTACAATGCGAAGGCGGCGGAGATTGCAGCGAACCCGACGCGGCCAGAGGAATATGGCGCGCTGATGGCACAGGGGCTTGATGAGGCGTACAAGGGGATTGCGGCAAACAAGAAGCTCTCGCCGCAGGCCCGGCAGCGGATCGAGCAGGTCTACAACCGGTTCCGCGTGGATTC
This sequence comes from Chthoniobacteraceae bacterium, assembly GCA_037189965.1. Lineage (GTDB taxonomy): Bacteria > Verrucomicrobiota > Verrucomicrobiia > Chthoniobacterales > Chthoniobacteraceae > DATMFV01. Next base: position 6,080 of record JBBCKB010000014.1, read on the forward strand.
GGTGGGGCGGATGCAGCTTGCCGGGGCGAAGCAGGTTTTCGAGACAGGCAAGCTACTCGCTGGCCAGCGGTACGCGGAAGCGGTGGAGAGCGGGAATACGGCGGCGGCCATCGAGCTAGTGGAGCAGCACCGGGGGACGCTCTTCTTCGAGGCGGAGGCGGATGCGTTGACGCAGAATGCCCGCCAGAAGGGTGAGATGTTGGCGGTGCAGCAGCTTGCGCGGGTAGACCCGGACGCGGCAGATGAGATGTTGCGCGATCCGAAGCAGACCGGGAGCATCCCGGAGGTGCAGCGGCTGCGGTTGGAGGATGCAACCGATACGGAGCGGCGGCGGATCAATGCCGACAACTGGGAGGCTCTGGCGACCGGTGTGGCCGAGGGGACGATTCGCACACCAGAGGATGCGGAGAACATCTTCGGGAAGAAGTTCGCGGTGCAGAATGCCGGGAAGATCAAGCGCCTATTTGCTGCTAACCCTGACATGGAGCAGGTGCGGGGTGAGTACCTGCGCATTGGCGAGGAGATTGCCCAGATTGACCCGAGTGACCCGGAGATTGAGAAGAGGACGTTCGACCTTCGTGCGGAGATTCATTCCAGCTTGCCGGAGGGATTCCGCAAAGATTCGCTCGATGCGCTCAATAGCAAGTTGAGCCGCAATCCGGATTCCGTGTTGCGCTCCCAACTCTCCGAAACCCTGAATATGGCACGGAGCGCCGGGGTGTTTGGGCAATGGGACGAAAAGGACGTGAAGGATGGCGACCTGAAGGAGCTTGATAAGAAGAAGGGCGCTACGGCGGCGATGTATCGGATCAAGCAGGAGGGGGAGGCGTGGTTGCGAGCCAACCCTACCGCAACCAGCGAAGGATTTGGAAAGTGGTTCAACGAGAGGATGAGCCGCGAGGTAAAGCAGGCAGAGCCGGGGTGGTGGGGGCGCAACATGCCTTCATGGCTCGGAGGAGGGGCGAAGACGACCCCGGCCCCACAGCAGCCGCCGGTTGGCAGCCGCGTAGATGACAAGCTCAAGCAGCACGGGATGAAAGCGGAACCAACCCCGGCCCCAAGCGGAAGCAAGGTGACAAGCTACGGCTATAGCTCGGACCCGTGGAAAGACTCTAACTCCATGAAGGGGATCGGCGCGTGGAGCAACCAGCTCGAAGACGGACTCTCTTTTGCGGCCTCTCCAGATGTGGAAGCAGCGCTCAAGAAGCAGGGCGTTGGCAAGGGTGACTTGGTCGAGGTGACGCTCTCCAACGGCGAGACGCTGCGGGTGCGATGGGATGACCGGACGGCGCAGGATGGAGCTGCTCGCAAACTGGGGCTTAATCCGCTCCGGGGGCGGTGGGACATTTACAGTAAGGCCGGGCCACATGCGATGGACGGGGCTGGGGTGGCAAGTTTCCGAAAGGTGCAATCATGATCGACGAATCGACGGCAGAAATTTACCTGGGCCAAGTAGACGCGGCGGAGCCTGCGGAGCAGCAGCGAATGCTAGGAGAGCTGCGGGAGTGGCGGCAACACCAACTCGGACAGGAGCAAGAGCAGCGGGCGACCTATACGCGGGAGCTTTACAAAGACCCGGAGACGCTTGGCGGCCATTGGTTGCCTGAGATGCAGCGGGCGCTCCAGCCGTTCATGAACGACCCGAAGCAGGACCGGGCCGGATGGGCCAATACGCGGTTTCTCTCGCAGGAGTTCGGCGTTACGGTCGAGCAGGCGGCAGGGGCGTATGATTCGCTACTGCAACGGTACTCTTTCGAGCACTTTGGCGGGGAGCCGAAGGATAACCTTTCCTTCTACGGTGCGGTTTCGGCCCGCTACCAGAAGGCCGACGATCTTGCGGCGGCGCGGATGGAGGCAACCAAGCACGCATTGGCGCGGGGGGTGCAGGATCAGCGATCCGGTAAGTCGCCCATGTGGGCGACGCATGAGGGGGCGTTGCGCGGGCTGGATGGCGACAAGGCAAGGGCTGCCTATGAGGAGGATGCGGAGGCGGCTGGGCTACTCTATGGGCAGACGTACATGCAAGCCTACACGCTGATGCACGAAAACCCGGAGCTTGGCGGGATTGTGAACTCCATCGCCCGGCACATGGGCCGGAATGACCTTGCGCAGCCGGGGGCTTACGCTGAAGGCGAGGACGCGATTCGGAAATCTGCGGTCACGCTGGCGAAGATGGACCCGGAGAAGCGACAGGCGTTTCTTTCGATGCTTCCGGCATGGCTGGAGACAGAGGGGGAGAAAGACCCAAAGGGAGCGCTGGCCAAGGTGGCGGAGATGTTCCGGCAGGCGGGTGATGCGATGGGGCGGGGCGTGGGTGCGTCCTTCGGCAAGGGGCGTTCGGATGCGCTCGGCGACCAGCTCAATGAGAAGATCATCAAGTCGATCCAAAACGGGACGGTGCGCATCTATGGTGACAAAGCCGAACTGGGGAATGTAGTGACGGGTGATACCATTGCGGCACAGGCGGGGGTTGGTGATCCATTCGCAGCGATTGTTATCGGTGCCAGCTATTCGGACGCCCGCGAGGCGACCCCGGAAGAGCGGGAGGCGCTTTTGCAAGAGGCGCTGGAGCGCCGGGAAGTGTATGCGCTCTCTCGCGAGGTGGATCACCTCGCGAAGGAGGGGTTCAAACCGATCCGCTCGGTGACTCCGCTGGGGGTAATCGAAGATGCCGGGTATGCGATTGCTGGAAGCACGGCGGTGATGGCTCCGGCGTTTGTGCCAGTGGTGGGGTGGACGCTTTCGGCGAAGGCGTACTACGCGCCGGAATACAATCGCCTGCGGCGCGAGCACCCGGAGATGAGTGCGGAGGAGGCCGACAAGGTGGCCGGTGTCTCGGCAACGGCTATGGCCGCCGTGGAGGTGCTCTCGGCAGGGGCGATCAAGGGCGGCGGCTCGCTGCTGGCCCGTGTGCCGGGGTTGGAGCGCGTAATCAAGCAGGCAGGAGCGCCGAATAGTCGGCTCTGGCGTCCGCTACTTGGGCGAGTGGCGGCAGGCACGGGCGAACAGGTAGTGCAGGAGGGCGTGCAGGAGGCGATTCCCGGCATGGTGCTCAATGCGCTGACGGAAGATTACCCCGATGTGGACTGGGCCGCGGCCTTTGGCGCGACTGTCTCGGACCCCGTGACGCTTATTGCGGTGCTGCCATTCGTGTTGGTGGGCGCGGGCGTGGGGACGTGGCGCGAAAGCCGGGCGGTGACGCGGGCTTTGCCGAACCCGGATGCGCTCCAGTCGCTCGGGCTGTCAAAAGAAGTGGCGGATGCGATTGCCGGGAAGGCGCAGGCCGGGGATATGGACGGCGCACAGACTGAATTTCAGGCCGCGTGGGCCGAGCGGAAGCCCGAGGACATCCAGCGTGGGGCGGAGCAGCTCAAGGCCGAGAAGGCTCGCGTGGACGCAATGCAGGACAGCCCCGAGATGCCGACGTTGCGGGCCAATGGGGGGCAATGGGAGATCGTGGAGCCGGACGGGGTGGTGAGCGCGACGTTTGAGAGCGAAGAGGCGGCGATGCAGCAGTACACCGACCGCATGGCTTGGGAACAAGGTGGCCACGGGCAGGCGGTACGCGATCTATTACAATGGTTCCAGAGCCGCACAGACCCGGATCGGAAAGTCGAGATCACTGGCAAGACGAAGACCGTGGAAGAAGGGGCGGCGGAAAGCGAACTCAATGCTGAGACACTGGCGGAGCGGGTGCGGATTGCGGGGATTTCAGAAGGGGCAGACCCTTCGACTCTCATCATCAAGGGCGAGACGGTGCAGGAGCTTCGCGAGGGGGTTTATCATGACGCGATCCGGCTCTTCAACGGTGCGGACGTGATGGACGTAGTGGAAGAGCACGCGCACGCTCAGGAGAACAAGGACACGCGGGAGGGGCGCCTAACCCGCGAGGACAAGGCTGCGGCGGCCCAGATGTGGGCGGAGGCGACGGGCTTCCGACTGGAAGACCCTGCGAACCCGACCGATGCGGAGATTTCAGAAGCCTTGGCCGATATGGTGAAGGCTGATTTCACGAATCGGCGCAAAGAGCTTTCAGGGCTTCCAGCATCGGTGCGTGCATTCATCGCCCGGTTGCGGGTCTACTTCCGCGAAGTGCTTGGGCGCGCCAAGACGCTGCGAGAGCTGCGCGATGCCGGGAAGCTCTCGGGGAGTATCGAGGGGTATCTGGCTCGCTCGCTCGGTATAGACGAGCAGGTGGATGTGAACCGAGCCACGGCGGAGGCGGTGGGCGTTGCCACGACGTTTTCCATCGGATCGCTCGACGGTAGCCAGAAGATGCCATGGCAGGAGCCTGCAAAGGCGCAGAAGTGGGCGCTGGAGAATCTTCGGGGAGAGTATCCCAACGAAGCCACGGATAGCGATTTCGTGGTGAATGCCGGGACGATAAAGCACACCTTCAATCACTCGAAGATGAACGGGGATAAGGTTCGGGTTCTGGAGGCTATCGAAGGCATCATTCGCGATGCGCTGCCGCTACAGCCCGAGAAGCCCTACACTCGCGGTAAGCGAAAGGGGGTGGAGGCAGATCAGCTCTTCTATGCCCCCGTGGTGGTTGACGGGAAAATGCGGATTGCTCGACTGGTTGTTCACCGGATGGATGCCTTAAGCCTTGGCGAGCGACAGGTCTACGATGTGCGCTCGGTGGAAATAGAAGAAGCGCAGCTACTCCGAGGACCGTTTCCTGAAGATCAGGCGACGAATCCAGACATGCTGCGCTTCCAGACCAATATCGAGGACTTAACAGAGGCTGTCAATAGGGCGTTCCCGACGGACTTTGAGGGCGAGACGCGCCATTCCATCGGGCGGGCCAGCTACTTGGCGGATATGTCCGCGACGATGGATGCCACGATGACGAGCGGCAACCGGCTGGAGTTTGCTGAGAAGGTGCAGGCGAACCTCGCTCGCGCCCGGCGCTTTGACGATCGGCTGGAGCGGGAGGTGAAGCTGGAGATGGAGACGGAAGCCCGGCAAATCCAACAGGAGGAGGATGTTGCGAACCTGCGGGTGGAAGAGGAGCGCCAGCTTTCGGCCTTGGCGGATGAGCAGAAGACGGAGATTGCCCGCGCGGGGGAGGCGAACAACACGAAGTTCATGGACCGGATCGAGGCCGCGAAGACCGAACGGGAGCGCAAGCTGCTGGAGCGGGAAGCGCGGGAGACGGCTCGGGATTTGAAGCGGGGCATCGAGAAGAAATTTAAGGAACAAGAGCGGGCGCTGAAGGAGCGTACCCGATCGGAGGAGAAGCGGCTGCGCGAGAAGGCGCTGGGGATCGAACGTGCCGAGAAGGTGCGCGCCGATGAGGCGGACAAGCGGGCAGCGATGTTGCAGGCGTTGGCGGACTACAACGCGGTCTTAATGGCGCTCCCGGCGGAGGTGCGCGGGAAGTTGGGCGGTTTCGTCCAACTGGCCAGCGTGCGGACAGACAAGGCGCGGGAGAAGTTCTTCAGGGAGCGGTTCCCGAAGGTGGCGGCGGCTTACGAGAAGTACTTGCGTACAGAGTACGATGCGGTGCTGAAGAGGGTTTTTGCTCGAGCAAAGCCGAAGCGGGACAAGGCCGGAAAGAAGCCGGTAGGCAAGCTGGGTGCGGAGATGCACAATCTCTTCTCGACTCTGGAGGATGCGGTATTTTGGACGCCAGAGAAGGCGAACGCGCATATTGCGACACTGGAGGCGGAGATTGCCGGGGGTGAGCTTTCGGCGGAAGCCGAGGCGCACAAGCAGCTTGAAATCGGGCTGGTGGGGCTAGTTGCGGACTGGGCCAATGCAGATTCGGCCCGGCGCGGGGCGGCTGTGAAGATGCTCAAAGAAGTACTGCAAAAGGGGTACGGCGATTTTCTTGTGAAGAAGCTGGAGGAGCGGGCGGCCCGGGGGGCGATGCGTGACCAGCTCAAGACAGACACCGGCAAGTCCGGGACGGCTGCGGAACGGGATGCGCGGCATGATCGTGACAACGGGCTTTTCGGGAAGTTGCGCTCGATCAAGTTTGAGCTTTCGAGCTTTGAGCAGCTTCTAAAGTACGCCTTTGGGGAGAGTTCGAAGATTGCGCAGGGGATCGCAGACCGGCAGCGGGAGGCGGATAACCGGCGTGTGGATGAGGAGCACATGGTTTCCGATGGGATCAATGCGCTCTTTACTGACTTGGCGGGTGGAAGTTACGCAGGGGCGCAACTGCACTGGCGGCTCTCGCAGAAGAGCCTCAAGGTGCGCGGGCGGCATTTGAGCGAGTTGGAGGCGATTACGGCGACGCTAATGTGGCGACAGGCGGATGGGCGGCGGCACATGATGGGGCGGAGAGACGAGGAAGGCAACGTCACCGGCTCGTGGAGCTATGACCAGGCGTTTGCAGATGAGTTGGAAAAGAGGCTCTCTTCCGAGGCGTTGGCCGTGCGGGATTACCTTGCAAGCGAGTACGCGCAGGAGTGGGCGCAGGTAAACCCGCTCTTCCGCAAACTCAATGGGGTAGACTTGCCTCGGCAGGAGAATTATTCGCCTCTCACCGTAAAGCCGCAGCAGACGCAGGCGGGCGAGGTAGTGGACCCTGTGACTGGTGTGGCGGTGAGCCCGGCGTCTACGACGCCGGGGAGCTTCCGCACGCGTGGGGTGGCCGTGGCGGAGCCGGAGTTCCGGGACGCCGTGAAGGTGTTCATGGCGCACAAGAGCCAGATGAACCACTGGCAAGCTTACGCGGAGCTTGCGCTGGAGATGCGCTCGGTGCTCGGCAACCGAGAGGTGATGAACTCTGTAGAGGCCAAGGCCGGGGAAAGCGCTTCCAAGGCGTTGGCGGGATGGCTCGACTACATGATCCAAGGCGGCAACCGGGATGCAGCGGCGCGGCTGGAAGTGAACGGGATGCTTTCCCGGATGCTCTCGCGTGCGGCCTCCATGGCGATTGTGGGGCGCGTGGGGGTGCTGGCGGTGCAGAGTACGCAGCTTGGCGCGGCGCTCGCAGAGATGCCGACGGCCAGTTACCTCAAGCGGATGGGGCAGCTCTTCACTGGGCAACTTGGTTGGGGGGATGCGCTGGACTCGGCCTACATCCAGCGGCGGCTGATCGAGATGCCGCCGGTTGTGCGGCAGGCACTGGAGGGGCTGCGGGCGGAGAAGCCGAGCCGGATCAAGCACGCGGCGGCGGCGCTGGGCCGGACGATTGCGGGGGCGGATGCGCTCTTTACGGCAGGCACCTACGCGATGGTATTCGACTACCGGCTTTCAAAGCTCAAGGAGCAAGGGGCGAGTGACATTGACGCGCGGGCGCAGGCCACAATGGAGGCGGAGCGGATCACTGACAGGTTGGCGCAACCGGTGAGGCCGGGGGCGCGGTCTATCTTCGAACTGCGGACCTCTACCAACCCGATGACGCGGCTGATATGGGCGTTTGCCTCGGAGGGGCGGAAGAATCTCGGGTTGGCGCTTTACGCGATGAGCGAGCGGACTTTTGCGGAGAAGGCTCGAACGATGGCTTACGTAGCGATGATCTCCCCCTTGTTGGCCAGCTTGATCCGCAATGCGTGGCGGGATGCTCGCGACTCCGAGGATGACGACATCTTTGATGAGAGGAACTGGGATGCGAAAAGATTGGCGCTGGCGGTTCTGACCGAGCCACTGGCGGGGGTGCCGGTGCTTGGGGAGATGGCGCAGGAAGCGATCTATAAGGGGGCGGGGGTTTATTCACCATCCGGCAATCTCCTCTCTTCGGGCGCGAATGCGTTGCCTGCCCTTAAACGGCTCCCCGGGACACTCACTGGCGAGGAGGATGCCCGGCAGGTGTTGCGTGATGCAGAGTCACTCCTAACCGGCGCGGGGCTCTTCAACGCTAACCTCGCGGCGGCGGCTTCGCTCTCGCATATCGTGCGCGATCTTTTTGGGGTGGGCGAGAACGTCAAAGAGGCAACCGACTAAAAATAACTATTGCATCACTTTGCCGGATTCCTGATTACGCTTGTCAATGAGCGTCCAATCGGAAGTTTCCAGCATCCATTACGCGGGCAATGGCTCGACGGTGACGCCGTATCCGGTGCCGTTTCCGTTTCTTGCCAATAACCACCTGCGAGTAGTGGTGCGGCATGAGGATGGGGAGGAGACGCAGCTTGCGCTTGGCGCAAACTATAACGTGGCGGGCGCGGGTTCGGACGTGGGTGGGAACTTGGTGACGACCGCTCCGGTGGCAGGCACGAAGCGGCTGACGATCTACCGGGAGGTTCCGGTGGTGCAGCAGACGCTCTTCTCGGAGAACGACCGATTTCCTTCCTCCGCGATGGAGCGGGGGCTGGATGCGCTGACGATGATTTGCCAGCAGCTCAAGCGGAAGGTGGAACGGGCGTGGCGTTTCTCGGAGGCGGCGGACCCGATCCCGGAGATGGAGGAGATCAAGAGCACAGAGGATTCTGTGATGGTTTCTGGCCAAGATGGGAAGCTGCATCTTTGGTCCATCAAACGGCTAAAGGAGGAGCTGGCGGTAGAGGCGGCGGTGCCGGAGATGTTGACAGCGATGATGCTGCTGTATCCGGTGGGGTGCCTTTACTTCACCCGGCGCTCGGAGAACCCGCGCGAGATTTTAGGCTTTGGAACTTGGGTGCGCTTTGGGGCGGGGCGGACGGTGGTGTCTCTGGACCCAACCAAGCCGATGTTTGCGCAGATTGATGCGATTGGCGGCGCGGCAGAGGTGACGCTGACGGCGGCGCAGATGCCGCAGCACCAGCATACGCTTGCGGCGCAGGCGGTGACGACTGACACGAGCGGAGCACACTCTCACGTGATTGATCCCCCGGCGTATACAACGCCGAAGGGGGGCGCTCACACTCACCAAGTGCCAACACGCAACCAAGGCGGGGGCGGAAACGGCGCGATTGCAACCGGGGATAGCAACCCAAACTGGTATCGCGACACAACCCCGGACGAAGGGCACCAGCACACGATCGACATACCGCCCTTCAATACTGCGTCGGGCGCTGCGCACTCGCACAATTTCTCAATCCCGCAGCAGCAGACTCAAGCGGCGGGCCAAGGGCAGGCGCACAACAACATGCCGCCGTTCATCGTGGTGAATGTTTGGACCCGGGTGAACACCGAAGCGCCGGATGAAGGCATTGCCACGCTGCCCTTCCCGGCAGACCCGACGCTCTTTGTGGACCGGGTAACGGGCGAGACCCGCAAGCTGGTGGTGGATGAGACGGTACTGGGGACAGTGCCGGTGAGTTGACTTTATGAAGACGAATCAAACCATACTGGTCGCCTCGGTGGCGATGGTGCTGGCGGCTCTGGTGGGCGGGCCGGTGGCGAGCCTTAATGCCCAGCAGGGGGCAAATAATCATGCGGTGATGCTGAATGCTCCGCAGACGGTGCCGACGCAGAAGGTCTTCCTTTCCACCGGTACGCAGGAGACGCCGCTGGTGGGGCACTCCCAAAGTGGCGCGGCCTCGGTGCTGGTGGTGCAGGATACGCACTTCGACAGCCCGGCGCTGGTTGTGCGGCGGGAGGGAGAATCTGGCGACACGACGGATACGCCGACGATGCTGATTACGGCGGGGGGCGAGACGTTGCCGAACAAGCCGGTGTTTCAGGTCGGTGGCTGCTTGGCGCTCTCGGGCGATAACTGGCTGATTTATTGGGGCGACGGCTCGATGTCGCTTCCGGGGGGCTTCCGCGACAACACGGGGGCGACGCAGGGTAAAGTCTCCATTGACCCGGTCCATCGGCAACTTGTGGGGACCGATGGGATCACGGCACGGCTCACGTGGACTGACAGCGATGTGCAGATCCCGCGCGTGATTATTACGGAGCGGGTGACCTTTAGTGGTGACGCCGTAGTGGAGGGGCTCAAGGCGGCGCATATCAGCGATGCTAGCGCGAAGGGACGAGCGATCCTGATTTCACCCACGGCAGCGGGCCAGCGGGGAGAGCTTGAGCTTGGCACGGCGGCGACGCTGAATGTGGCGGCTACCGGAGACGCTGCCGGTGGGGAGGTGGTGAAGGGTAACGATTCTCGGCTCTCTAATGTCCGGACACCAACGGCGCACACGCACGTGGCGGCGGACATCTCGGATGCAACGGCGGCAGGGCGGGCCATCTTGGTGGCCAGCGATGCAGCGGCCCAGCGCGCGGCGATGGGTGTGGCCCCGGCGCGGGCCGTGGCGGAACTGACCGGGACGGCCATCCCGCTGGCGGCGGATGGGAGCTACTTCAAGACGATTTCGGTAGCCACGGGATTTACCTTTTCTGGCTCGGTGCAGGGTGCGCATGCGGTGCTGGCTTTGACGACGACCGACGATGTGCAGCCGGGTTGGCCACCGGAAGTTGCGTGGCCGGGCGGGGCCGCGCCGGTGCAGGCGGCGTCTTCCACGGTGGTTTACGAGTTCCGCGCAATTGGCGGGACGATCTTTGCAACCTCGACCCAATACTGATTATGGCGATGTACATTGAAATTGAAGATGGTGTCAGATTGCCGGTGGACCCTCGGTTTGTGCTGACGGCAGGGCTTGGCGCTGACGGGAAGCCGGTGGCGCTTTCGGCTAGCGGCAAGACTGAGGTCGTGACGGCCTCGACTGTTTCTGGAGCGCACACCATCGACGCGGGAGCCAAGGCCGTCACACTGGTGGCCAGCTCGGACTTTGTGGGCACCGTCGCCACGGTTGCACTCAATGGCAGTGAGTCTATCACCTTCCGCGCCTCGCCGGGCAATACCCTCGGCACAATCGCAATCACGCGCTCGGCGGGCAGCTTGCGCGTTTGGGAGCAGCGCTAAAACGCTCGATGACTATCCTGCAAACAGATTTCTCGCGGGCCGCTGGAGGTGGCTTTGCCTTTGGGGGGGGCGACTTTCAGTTTCCCTC
>JBBCKB010000015.1:0-15402 GCA_037189965.1 Chthoniobacteraceae bacterium
AAGAAAGGGATGTCGAAGTTGTTGGTCGCCTTCCATATGGGGTTGAAGACGCGCGCGGAGCTAGAGCGGGCGTTGCCGGAGATTTTGTTGATGCTCGATGATGTGGAGGGCGGCATCGCGGCATTGCAGGCGGTGCTCGCAGCGGGGCCGCTGGAGGGGAGCTCGAGCGCGCGGCTTAGCGCGGCGACTCGCCTCACGCGGGTGGGGCTGCTTCTGGAGCGGCCCGAGCTGGTGGAGGAGGGGTTGGCCGCAGCGCGGGTGGAGTATGACCGAAGCTTGCGCAGCACAGGGGGGCGCTTCTCCTATCACTCGCGGCTGCCCGGGCTCTTGGTTAAGGCAGGCAGAGCCCCCGAGGCGGAGCAGGTGTTGGCCAACGCGCTCAAGGCGGCTGCTCCGAAGGAGGGGGAGGCTTATTTTAACTGCTACGCAACGCAGGACCTGCTTATGCAGCTTTGTGCGTTCTACCACACGATTGGCAGGCCGGGTGATGTGGTGATGCTGTTGGATGAAGGCCCACTTTGGGGAGCCGGTGACCTCGCGCAGCTATTGGATAAGGAGACTTCGGAGTTTTCGAGCGGGCGAGGGGAGCTGGCGCTTGGGGAAGTGGCGGCAGATGCGCTTTGGCAAACGGGCAACCGCGCCGCTGCGAGTGCGATCATTTTAAACGCTCTTGAGTCGAAGCCGGGGCGCGATGCCGGGTACGCCCTCCTGCTTCGCGACCGGGGTGCGAAGGCATTGCCCGAGCTGGAGCGGCTTGCCGCGCTGAACCCTTTTGAGGAGCGCCCGCTGATCTGGAAGGCGCAGCTTTTGCTCGATGAAGGGAAGCTGGAGGAGGCCGAGGCCACCGTCCGTAAAGCGATCGCGATTGATCCCTCCGACGGCGAGCAAGGCCCGGGCGACCGGATGCGCGCCTACCTTATCCTCGGCAAGATCCGCGAGAAGCGGGGCGATGAGAAGGATGCCGAGCTCTTTGGAAATGTGATGAAGGCGATCCGTCTTTCGGAAACGGCAGACCGGTATTACGAGGCGGGCCTGCTTTCCCGCGCGGCGGCGCTTTACTCGGAATCGCTCGGGTATTTTGCGGATGCGTACTGCATCCAGTCGAGGTTGGCTCGGCAGCTCGCGGAGCTGGGCCGGTTTGATGAGGCGCAAGCGCACTACCGCCGCGCCTACGAGCTGATGCCCGTCAGCTTTGGCCGCGTGGAGAGCCACTGCTTTGGGTGCGAATCCGCCTTTGAAGGCAAGCCACAGCAGACGATCGCGGAGGAGGTCTTTACACGGCTGGCGAAGGAGACGCCGGAGAAGCCGCAGGTCCACTATCTCCTCGGCTATCTTTATGAAGAGCAGGGCCGCGTGCCGGAAGCGCTGGCGGCGTATTGGGAGGCCACCCGGCTGGACCCGGATTATCTCAACGCATGGAAACGGTGGCTCTCGCTGGCAGCAGGTGGGGGGGCTCCATCGGCGGCGGTGGATACGGCGGTTTTGGCGCTGATCCGCCTCGACCCGCAGGGGCAGCATGTCTCGCAGGAGAAGTGGAGCCAGCTTGATAGCCCCAAGCTGCTATGGGAGAGCGTGGAGGCGGCAAATGCCAAGCGCCCGCAGTCGCCCACGGCGCTCTACCCGCTTAAGGCAAGCCAAGCCTTTCTGGCGGCGCGGCCAGATGCGGGGGTGCAACCACGGCAGAGCCGGGGTGAGACGCCCCAAGGAATCGTTCTTGAGCGGCTGGATTTTCTGGCACCGCTATTGAAGTAGTAGCTTCTAGTATTACTACGTTAGATCGCTTGAATGGTTGGTGCGAGGGTCGGAAATTGTAGGGCGTTTCTGTGAAACGCCATGGGGTTGGACTGCCGTCTCACAGAGACGGCCTACAATTCACGCTTCGTAGGCGTTTTCTCGGGATCTGCCCGATGTATTAATCGTAGCCGCAGGCAAACGAAAAACCCCGGCCGAAGGTAAACTTCGACCGGGGTTTTCTTTTGAACTTACGCGCTAAGAATGACGCGTGAAGGACTACTTCTTGCGATCGCCGGGGCGATACTCCTCTTCGGCAACCTGGAAGGCTTGCTCCAGGCCCACGAGGTCTTCGCCGGGGCGGATGCTGTCGAAGGCTTCCGTTTCGCGGCGGAGTTCGTCCTCCGAGTAGTTGGCGGCCTTGATGGAGAGGCCGATGCGGCGCTCCGTCTTGTCGACCTTGATGACGCGGGCTTCCACGTCCTGGCCGACTTTGAGAACGTCTTTGACTTTCTCCACGCGGTCTTCGCTGAGCTGGGAGATATGGACGAGGCCGTCGATATCATCCGCAAGCTGCACAAACGCGCCAAAGCTGGCGAGCTTGGTAACTTTGCCCTGCACGAGATCGCCAATCTTGTAGCGCTGGTCGATCGATTTCCACGGATCTTCATCGAGCTGCTTGATGCCGAGGCTGATGCGCTGGGCATTCTTGTCGATGTCGATGACGACGGCCTCAAGCTCGTCACCCTTCTTGAGCATTTCGCTCGGGTGGTTGATCTTGCGGGTCCAGCTCATGTCGGAGACGTGGATCATGCCGTCAATACCTTCCTCAAGCTCCACGAAGGCGCCGTAGGCGGTCATATTGCGCACGGTACCCTTGACCTGCTTGCCAATCGGGTACTTGTGCTCGATCTCGTCCCACGGGTTGGCTTCGAGCTGGCGAACGCCGAGGGAGATCTTCTGCTCCTCTTTGTTGACGCCGAGCACGACGGCCTCGACTTCCTGCCCAATGGAGAGGACGTCGGAAGGGCGGGTGATCCGCTTCGTCCACGAAAGCTCGGAGACGTGGATGAGCCCTTCGACCCCTTCCTCGATCTCGACGAACGCGCCGTAGGGAACGAGGTTGGTGACTTTGCCCTTGATGCGGGTGTTGATCGGGAAGCGGTTTTCGGTCTCTTCCCAAGGGTTCTTCTGGGTCTGCTTGAGGCCGAGGGAGACGCGCTCCTTCTCTTTGTTGATGTCGAGCACGATGACTTCGAGCTCCTGGCCGACCTTGAGCAGCTCGCTCGGGTGGCCAAGGCGGCCCCACGTCATATCGGTGATGTGGAGCAGGCCGTCCATGCCATCGAGGTCGATGAACGCGCCGAAGTCGGTGAGGTTCTTGACGGTGCCGCGCACGTTGTCGCCGACCTTCACGCCTTCGAGGAAGCGGGCACGCTTCTCGGCGCGCTCGGCTTCGATGATCTCGCGGCGGCTCAGGACGACGTTCTTGCGGTCGTCGTTGATCTTGACGATCTTGAAATCGTAGGTGTTGCCGACAAACTGCTGGAGATCCTTGGGCGGGATAATGTCGATCTGGGAGCCGGGCAGGAACGCCTCGACACCGATATTGACGGTGAGGCCGCCTTTGACGACTGCCTTGACCTTGCCCTTGATGAGCCCGCCACCTTGGAAGACCTTGACGATCTTGTCCCAGTTCTGCTTGTAGGCGGCTTTCTCCTTGGAGAGGATGACCATCCCCTCGTCGTTTTCGAGGCGGACGAGGAGGACTTCTACCTCATCGCCGACCTGGAGGTCTTCCATGTCGTCGAATTCGGAAAGCGGGATAACGCCTTCGCTCTTGTAGCCGATGTCGACGAGGACTTCGCGGGAGCGGATTTCGAGAACGCGCCCCTTGACGATGCTGCCCTCCTTGAAATCGCGAAACGTCTTCGCGATCAGTTCTTGCATTTGGTTCATGTTGTTAATACTCACGCCACGGTTGCCACTGGTTATCTCTCCCCGGGGCTGCCAAACGTCTGGCCGCCCTGATAAACGGGGAAAGGGCGGAAAATTTAGCGGTTTTCCCGCGAAATGCAAGGTGGAAGCAAGGGGTTCTTTCAGGTTTGACAGGGGTGGGAACGAAGGGAAGGATGGATTAGAGTGACGTCTCTATAACTCCTTTTACCTGATGATTACCCAAAAGAAGATTGCGGAAGCGTTGGGGATCTCCACCTCCACGGTGGCGAATATTCTTAATGGCACGCCGCATTATAAAAAGGAGACCGTGGAGCGGGTGCGCAAGGCGGTGGAGGAGTTTGGTTACCAGCCCAACCGGGCTTCGCGGGCGATCAAACGCGGGCGCAGCAACCTGATCGGCGTGGTTCATACCGGCTCGGCGTTTGAGGTGGGGCAGAAGGCCGTCTACGCTTTGTTGCAGGAGATTTCCAAGAGCGACTACAGCTACTTGGTGGTTGATCTCCATTGGCATAAGGGGGATGCGCGCCGGGTGCTCAACGAGATGGTGCAGGCCCGGGTGGAGGGGGTGATCCTCTGCGCGGATACCTCCGCGGTATTTACCAAAGAAGTGCTGGCCGTCCTCAAGCGCGCGGGGATCCCGGTGGTTTCGCTCTATGGGGATAACCAGCTTGGCCTGCCCGTGGTGGGGGACTCTGCGGCGCTGAGTTTCTATGCGCTTACCCGGCATCTTCAGGGTGTGGGGCACCGAAGCCTCCTCTTTTTCTCCTGCCCTCGCGACGAATTCTACCGCTCTACAGAGGGGCGCATCCATGGGTTCCGCTCTGCCGTGAGGGGGTGGGGGGAGTTTCTGGAGTACGATGAAGCCCTCTTTACCCAACAATGGCCGCGCCTTTGCAGGGAGTACCGGGAGCGGGAGGTGGGCATTATCGTCTATCTCGACCACGCGCGCATGTTTCGCAGTGTGATGGATGCCTCCGCCCTCCTGAGTCGCCACCTCTTTGCCTCGGGCGCAGTGCCCGACGCCATCCTCGCCACCAACGACCGCGCCGCCTACGGCGTCATGAGCGAAGCGCACGAGGCGGGCTTGCGGGTGCCGGGGGGGCTTGCCGTCACTGGAGCGGATGATGACGAGCTTTCGCGGCTCCCTCTCTTCCGGCTCACCAGTGTGCGGCAGGATGTGGAGCGTTCCAGCACAGCCGTGGTGGCCATGTTGCTGGCGCGTATCCGCGGCGAAAAGACCGGCGAGCAAGACCAATACTACCCCTCGCAACTGGTGCTGCGCCAATCGTGCGGCCGGATGGTGGGTGCGGGAGAGCCGCTGGAGCTTTGTATCTCCACCGCGCCGCTTGCTCCGGAACTCGAAAGCGCGGGTTAAGACCGATAGGCGCCGACAAACTGCTTGACGACGTTCGGAATTTATAGAATCCTCTCTATACAGAGACGATTCTATACCGATGAGTTTCTTTCTTCCCCTCCTCATTTTCTGAAAGTTCCCATGGTTCCCCTTTCAATGATTCTTTCCTGTTTTGCGCGGTCATTTGCTTGTGTGGCCGTGGCTTCGGTCGCTTTGGTGGGGGGCGCACGCGCCGAGGTGCCCGACCTTTTCCATACATTTGAGGAAGACGGGGGGGAGATGGTGGTCGATTCCGCGCCCGGGGCGCTGGCCATTCGGCTGCCGGAAAGCTCCCGCGTGAGCACCGAGCAGCACCGCTTTGGCAAAGGAGCGTTGTTGATTAACGAGCGCCCCAAAAGCGAGAAGCCGGTCGGCCTCGGGTGGGAGACGTTGCTGACCCGGCCCGAGCAGGAGGCCTTCAAAGAAGAGATCCGCAAGTGCACCGTGACGGCATGGGTGAAGCCGGAGGGGATCGAGCCGTTTATCGTCTTCTGGCGCATCCCCGGGGCGACTTACCTGCCCGGCTACCTTCAGTTCTCCTTCCTGGGGGGAGAGAAGGGGCGCTTTTACGCTTCGATGACGGGAGCTCCGGAGGAAGGCGGCGAGAAAGGCAAGGGGTGGAATGGCATGAGCTCCCTGCCGGCCTCCTTGCCACCGGGGGAGTGGAGCCACCTCGCCATGGTGTTTGATGAAGGTGAAGTCCGCTTCTACCTCAATGGCGCTCCGTTGGGAGTTCCGCTCCATTCCACCATCTCCACCCTCCCGGCCATGGAGTCGCAATACCCCTCCATGAAAGCCTTCTCCGGCGTGGATGCCGGGACTGTGGTGGATGACTTCGCCCTCTTTGGCAGCCGCGCCCTCACCGATGAGGAGATCGCCGCCGTCTACGAACACGGCCTTGAAGCTTTTGTGAAACCCTGAACCCGAAGACCCCCTCCCTATGAAATCCAAGACTTCCTCTTTCCTCGCGGCGGCATTGCTCCTGACGGCATCTGCCCGGGCGGCCCATATCACCTCCACCTGGACGGGTGGCGACTCCGGTGCCTTTGCCTGGGAGAATGACGCAAGCTGGACCCCGCTCACCCCCGGCAAGCCGTACCCCAGCAACGGGGTCGATACTTGGTCTGTCTACATCAACGATGCCCCGGGGGATCGTGTGATCCAGACTTCCGGGGCCTTGACGATCTCTCGGTTGATCATGTCGCAGTCTTCCAATACCGGGAGCAATACGCTGAAGCTGGGGGGCGACTTTACGATCACCAATAACATTGGCTCTGTCAGCAGCGGGTTGGCAAATACGACAGACCCAGCCAGCGCGAGCAAGTTGGTGCTCGACCTCAATGGCCATACGATGACGGTCAATGGGGTCGCTGGGACGATGGGGAGCGTCAATTACATGACGCTGACCGGGGGTGGCACTTATCGGGTGGGCCAGTTCTACCATAGCGGCGGGCTCACGGCGGTGGGCGATAATGTGAAGGTCAATGTGTTTGGCAATGGCACGCCGCCTTCGCAGCACCTTCAGGGGGTGACATGGGGTGTCGGCTCCACCTTTCAGTATTCGTATAATAACGTTGTCAAATCGACGATCTACCACCCCGGCTCGCTGGCAAGTGGCCTGCACCATCTCATTGTTGGCGACCATACGAACACCGTCGCTTCATGGGCCGGGTTTTCCAATACTGCACTCTACATCAAGGGCGATGTGGATGTGCTCACCTACGCCGGAGCCACCGGTGGTGCCGCCGCAAAGCTGACATTTCTCGATAACGCCAATATCTACATCGCCGGGAACTTCCGCGATGAAGGTAGCGATAACGAGAACTACGGCTCGGGCACGCTTCTCTTCAATGGTGGGCGCGCCACCGAGCGCACCCTTTCCACGGGGCGCCAGGGGCTGACAACAAACTTCTCCATTGGCCAAAACGTCAGCACGCCGGGCAACGTGCGCTTGGGGCAGAACCTCACGACTACGGGGGGGATGACGGTGCTCAAGGAATCCCGCCTGGATGTGGCGAACTTCACGCTCAAGGCGACGACGGTGAACATCCAGTCCTCCGTGAGCGTGGATCCGACAGTGGCCTTCACCTTCGGGTTGGAGAACTCGGGGTTGATCGAGGCGACCGGCGCGCTCACGGTTGCGGGTGCGGTGCTCGACATCACCTACGACGGCACGGGTTGGGGCGGGGGCGACTTGGAGCTGTTCCGCTTTGGCTCGCTTTCCGGCGCGCCGACGGCGGGGGATTTTACCGTCAATGTGCTGGGCGGCTTTTCTTATGATGCGCTGGTGGTGGGGGCTAACTCGATCTACCTGAGCAATGTCACCGTTGTCCCCGAGCCGGGGAGTGTATTTGCCCTCTTGGCAGGAGCGGCGCTGGTGGGCCGTAGCCTCGCGCGCCGCCGCAAGACCTGCTAGGCTACCCCATGAAGCTGGCCCGACCATTTCGGCAAAAGCGGGGGTGGACGTTGATGGAGCTACTCACGGCAGTGGCCATCGGCATTGTGCTGATGGGGCTCCTCATCCCGGCGACGCGCGGCGTCTACCGTAAGTCGTTGCAGATGAAGTGCCTTAGCAACATCCGCAACTACGGGACGGCGCTGCTCGCCTACGCGGGAGACCACGATGGCTTGCCGGATCGCAGGCCTGATATCTTTGGGCCGGGGGACTATGGGATCAATTATACGGCGTTGATGTCGCCTACGTATCTCAATGTCAAACGGCGCAGTGGCAATTGGGGAATGAACTGTCCGCTGGCCACCCTCACGGACCAGAAAGCCTCCTATGGAGTTGAGTATGGCGGCAACCTGAGTTTGAGCCGTTACTACCCCAAGCTCAAGGGTATCCCGGTGCCTGCCTCGCGTGTGGTCTTTGCAGCGGAGGTTTATTACCCGTACTTTTACGACAACGTGCACTTTAACTCCACGATCTGGGGGGGCGGCGCAGATGAGTCTTCGAGAGAGGGGTTTGAGACGAAGGAGGGCAAGGTGCGCACGCCGCAGTACCATGGCAGCAGCAACCGGCGCGGGTTGCACTTCTTTTTTCTCGATGGGCATGTAGAGCTGGTCTACCCGGTTGGTAGGCAGTGGCAAAACGAGCCGACTTCCGGCAGCGCCACGAATGGGGGCTATTTTTACGACCAGCGCCATTTTAACAAAATGACGAAGGGCGATCTTCACGTGCCGTAAATTTCTTAGGGAGAACCCGTGGGCGGGCAGCCCACCTTTCTTCTGTCCGTTTCTTTATGATGAATGCCCGAATCCTTTTTGGAGCAAGCTGTATGGCTGTAATGATGATGCACGAGGGGGTGTATGCTAACCCTGCACCGACTTTGCAATCCGCGCCCGAGGCCGCTGCCACCGAGCGTTTTACGCTGGAGATGGAGAGTGGCGCGGCAGCCACGAGGTTGGAGTTTGCCGGAGCGGAGCCGTTTGCCGTGGAGTTGGTCCCGGATAAGACGGGGGAGGCCATCGTGGCCCGGCAGCTCCGCTTCGAGGCGGGGAAATGGAAGCGCGAGGGGGAGCGCAAGCTCGTCTTCCAACTGGTGCGCAAAGAGGCCGAGCCGCTCGGGCCGGGGTGGCCGGGGCGGGTGCTTGCGGGCATGGTGCGGCGGGAGCCGGGCGTTGCCACGGTGTGGCTGGAGGGGCAGTTGCTCGCGACCCTGCCCGGGGCTGCTGGCGCGTTGGAAGTAAAGGCAGGCAAGGGTGCGGTGCTCAAGCACGAGGCGGCGAAGGCTACGGAGGCACAGGGGCGTTGGGTCCCGGTGGAGCTTGGGCATTTGTTGGCTGGCCCCGGAGCCCCGGAGCAAAAGGTGGTGGAGGGCGTGCCTTTTGAGGTGCGCGGCGGGGAGGCGCTCTCGCTCGCGCAGGCCGGGTGGCCCGAGTGGGAGAAAGACCCGGGGAGCTTCTACGAGGCCTATGATGCCGGGGCGCGCTACATTGGCGACCCACGGCTGCCGCTTGCGCAAGCCCCCAAGGCCGACTACGTGGCCGCGCATTTGTTGGCGCACGCGACGGACGACCCAGGGGCAACCTCCTCGCGCGTGGTGCTGCGCGCCGGGCGGCGGCTGGCGGGAGCGGGGGTCAACAGCCAGGTGGCGCTTTACGATTTTGGCGCGGAGGTGCCGCGTGGTAAGGAGTTGCAGGTGGTGCGCATCCCGTTTACCGAGGCGTTTGCACACTGGATCGAGGGGGATGTGCTCGACCTGGAGCTGACCAAGGAGCTGCGGCTCGCCGTGCGCTCGCCCGATCCGTGCCGCTTCCGGTGGCGGCCGTTGGGGCTACCGAGCGGGGTGAAGGTGGCTGCGGTGACGTTGGAGAAAAGCCCGCTTCAGTTTCAACTCACGGCGGGGACGGAAGGCAGCCTCTTTGAGGGGGAAGCGCCGCACTTCACCGCAGGGTTGCAGAACATCACCCCGGAGCCGCAGCCGTACCGGCTGGAGGCGTGGGTGGGCGGCAAGGCGCTCGCGACGCTGGAGGGGAGTATCCCTGCCGGGGAGCATGCCGCTCTGGCGTTGAAGCTCCCCGCGTTGCCCCCCGGCCATTACGAGATGGAGGTGCGCGTGGCCAACGGGCCGGGTGCGGCGCTCTTTAGCCGCAAGGCGATGTTCGGCGTGCTCCCCGCGGATGTGCGGCAACACCGCGCGCAGAGCCCGCTGGGGACGTGGCAGTTTGAGGGAACGCACTTTACTCCGCATGGAGATTACACCACCACCGGGCCGCTCTACCGCAAGCTCGGGCTTCGCTACGGGCTTTTCGGAGCCTCCCCGCAAGAGCGCGCGAAGTACGGCGTGCTGCGCGGTAACGAATACGCCGTGCGGCGCGAAGGCGGAGCCAAAGCGCTGGAGGGGTATGCGGAGGCGCTTGCCAAACACCCGGATACGCTGCCGAGCGTCCTCCTTTTCCATGAAGACTCGATCTCCGGGCCACACGTGACGCGCGTGCCGGATTTCTTCCACGACCGGCGGCCCTATCAGCTCAACGATGTGGAGAAAACCCGCTTTGCGGAAATGATGGCGATCGCCCGCGAGAGCGCGCAGCTCTTTCGCGAGAAGCACCCGGAGGTGCAGCTCTCGCTCGGCAACGGGCCGCTGCCGCTGCGCGAGGAGTTTTACCGAGCGGGCTTCCCCAAGGAGCTCTTTGATTCTGCCGGGAACGAAGCAGGCGCATTTGGCCGCCCGCCGGAGACCCAGCCGCCCGACCCGGTGGCCAACAACGCCAGCCTTTGGATGGACCGGCAAATGCTCGATGCCTACGGCTACGGGGAAAAGTCCGTCTCGCAATGCTACGAGATCGTCTACCCCGGTACCAACCCGGGCAACCTGAGCTACCAGACGCAGGCTGATTATTTTGTGCGCCATATTCTCCACTCGCTGGCGTGGGAGATCCCACGCATCCGCATCGGCGGCATTGTGGATGTCGGCAATAGCTACTACTTCAGCAATTGGGGGAGCAGCTCCTTCTTTACCGCGCGGCCTTCGCTGGAACCCAAGCCCGCCGCAGTGGCGCTGGCGACGCTCACGAGTGTGCTTGATGGGGCCACCTTCGAAGCCTCGGAGGAGACGGGGAGCGATGGCGCGTACCTCCTGCGCTTCCGCCGCAAAGATGGAAACACCGTGCTCGTCTCTTGGGTGGTGCGCGGGGAGCGGGAGCTGCGGGTAACACTCGGCGGCAAGGCGGGGCCGGTGCGCGTGGTGGGGGGGAGTGGGGTTTCGCGCGAGCTGGAGCCGGAGGGAGGCGCTGTGTCGCTGCCGATCTCGGCTACGCCGCAGTATCTCGTGCTTGAGCCGGGGGCGACGGTGGCGGCGGTAGCGCTGGGCGAGCCTCGGCACGATGCCTCTCCGCGAGGGGAAGTCAGCGAGGTGGCTCCTCTTGCCTCGCTGGAGGGGTGGAAGGTAGCCAAGCGGCGCAACCCGGTGCTCGAAATTTATAATCCGATGACGCCACGCCGAAAGGGGGACTTCCTTTTCGAGCCGAAAGAGGGCGCGCTACGCGTTACACCGCAGCCGCTAAAGACGGGCAAGCCAACCATGCCGATGGTGGTGGAGCTGCGTCATGAAAAGGGGCTCCCTTTACCCGGCAAGCCGACGGAGATTGGCCTTTGGGTCAATGGGAACTCCGGGTGGGGCCGCATTATCTACGAGGTGGAGGATGCCTCCGGCCAGCGCTGGACTTCCATCGGCGCGAAGGCGGCCGAGCAATCTTCCTGGATGGCCGACTGGCTTCCCAAAGAAGTGCTCGCCGGGTATGAGCCCGGGGAGGTCGCCGACTGGAATACCGATGATGTCTTTGGCCTTAGCCGGATCAATTTTGACGGGTGGCGTTACGTCGGCTTCCCCCTGCCGGGGCAGTACGAGGGCGAGGGCTTCCACTGGCCTGCCAACAGCCAGTGGAAGGCGAGTGGCGACGGGTTCGTCCGCTACCCGCTCAAGCTCCGGAAGGTGATTGTGGAGATGCCCGAGAAGGTGCTGCACGTGAAGCGGTTTGAATCGCCCAAGCGCGGGTATATCGAGCTCAAGCGGCTGGTGGTGGCCGAGGACGCACGGATGCAAATGCCCAAAGCAGCGGCGGGCGACTATGTCGAAGCCGCTCAGAACGAAGTACGATAATGATGCGACCATTTCTAAAATACGCGGCCCTGTGGCTCGGGGCGGCGGGTACGGCTCTGGCGGCCAACCTTGTGCCGGATGCCTCTTTCGAAGCGGGCTCGCGCCCGTGGCTGGAGGCGCGCGGTGGCCATTTGTTGCGCGAGAAAGCGGCGGGAGCGCCGGAGGGCGAGTTTATCCTTTCGCTCTCGGGGTGGGGGGAGCGCGGCGGCATGGCGCTATCGCCCAAGCTCGCGCTTGCGGGCGGGCCTTACCACGCCAGCGTGCGGGCCCGCCTCGTGGGAGATGCGCCGGAGGTGCCGGTAACGCTGGAGCTACTCCTTCTCGATGCCGAGGGGAAAGAGCCGCTCGCCGTTTTGGCCAGTGGGTCGGCGGGCCCCGAGTGGGCCACGCTGGAGGGTGGGGCGGCATTGCCATCAGGCGAGGGGCGGCTTGGCTTGCGCGTTTCCGGCGGCCAGCCGGGGGTGCGCGTGGAGTTGGATTGCCTGGGCCTCTTTGCCGGGGAGAAGGGGGAGGCTGTGGTGGATAACGCGGAGGCGTGGGTGCTCGATGCCGTAAAGCTCGGTACCGAAGGCGGCGGGTGGAGCCTCATTCCTTCCGATGGCGGGACGATGTATTTTGACCCGGCCTTCAACGCCGAGGTGCTCTCTGGCGCGAAGGCGTTGGAGAAGGGGGCTACTGGCGAGGCGAGCCACGCCTTTACCGTGCGCCGGGGTGGGAGCTACCGGCTCTGGACGCGCTACCTGCGTACGCGCAACTTGCCTGGCGCGTTTACGGTGGAAGTGCGGCAGGGAGGTAAAGTGGTTGCCAGCCGGGAGCTGGAGTCCACCATCTCCGAGAAGGACGGCGAGGCGTGGCAATGGATGTGGGCTCCGCTGGAGGCCACGCTGGAGCCGGGGCCTGCGGAGCTGATCTTGCGGCGGCCCCCGCAGGCTGCCAGCTCCACGTGCCGCCGGGTAGACCGTTTCTACCTCACCAATGTCGGAGACTATACCCCGCGCGATGCCGATTTTCGCACGCCGGTTTACTTCCGGTTTACCAACCGCTCGGAGGGGGTGGAGCCGTTCTGTTTCTGGCTCCACATCCGCCGCCACATCGGGCCGCACTGGTATGCCAACCCGGGGATCCTCAGCCACGCCGGGCTCTCGGGTGGCTATGCGGTGCCTTCGGAGCGGCAGCTTTGGCTGGCCCCGGGCGAGAGCAGCCCGTGGGTGTCGTTGGGCGACTACCTGCTCCCCGTGGGAGGGCGCAACAATGTACAGATGATCGCCACGCGCAAGATGCACACCAGCGGCTTTGTGGAGGAGCGCCTCCGGGGCACGCTGGAGTTTGCCCGGGGCCCGGAGCGCCACGTCTTCCGCACCGTGGAGGTAGACCAGCAAGCCCCCCGGATTCTCTTCACTCTCCCCGCCGAGCTGGAGCAGGGGGAGCTCCGCTTCGGGGCAGACTACCAGGCTGAGGCGGCGAAGGCGCTGCCACCCACGGCCACCGCACCCAAGGGGAACCTTAAAAATTTGGAAGTGGGCGGCCACCTTACCCTGCGCAAGGAGCTGGATGACCCCGCCTTGGTCCACCACGAGCTGGAGCTGATGCGCCGCTTGGGGATGGATAATACCTACACCCCTGCCGCCCCAGCCTCCGAGGCCGTGGAGTGGAACCGCGCGCTCGGGCTGCCCACGGTTTTTGGCTACACCCACCTGGCCTCGCTCTCCACGCTCGACCGCGAGGGCGAGGCAAAGCTCGACGCGGTGGTGGCCGAGCGGGTGGAGCAGAATGGGCCGATCCTCGACCGCATCCACCGGTTGATGCTTGTGGATGAGCCGATGGCGACGACACTGGAGAAACAGGCCGCAGAGCCGATTTGGAAAGAGCGCTTCCGCGAGTGGCTGCAAGCGCGGGGGGTGACTCTCGAAACCCTTGGCGTGACCTCTTGGGAGGAGGTGGCCCCGGCCACTCCGGCGCAGAAGGAGAAGCAACCGGCGCTCTACTACTACAGTGGGCTTTTCCGGCTCCACTCGCTGGCCGAGCGGCTGGGGAAGGTGCATGAGATCTATCGCCGCCACTTCCCGCCGACGGCGTTGACGACGGTGAACCTTTCGCCCTCGGTCTTTAGCGGCATCTCCGATGAACAGGGGCATGACGAATACCTGCTCTACGGAAAAGGAGGGCTCGACCTTGTGTGGACGGAGGATTGGCCCGGCTACGGCGGGAGCCCGCAGCAGATGTCGGCCTACCTGGCCATGCTGCGCGTGGCCGGGGCGGGCAAGCCGCTGGGGGGCTTTCAGATTCCCGTGGTGGACCCGGCGATCCAGCGCATCAAGATGTACCTCTGGCTGGCGGCGGGGGTGAAGATGCTCAATCTTTATTGCTACGGGCCTTACTACGCGAGCATCGACTCGTGGAGCACCCGCTACGGGGCTTACCCCACCATCGCGGAGGTCGGCGCGGAGATTCGGCGGCTTGATCCCTACCTCGTCGGCATGGAGCGGCGGCCTGCTCGCATTGCCATCGTTTACAACCGCACGGCGGGCATCTGGCGGGGCGCGGCGTTCGCTACGGAGCAGGATGCGCGCTACACCCACTGGGCGCTGGCGCATGCGGGCTACGATGCCGACTTTATCTCCGAAGATGAGGTGGAGGCCGGGAAGCTGGAGCGCTACGGCCTCATTTACCTCAATGGTGTGCAGCTTCGCCGCGAGGCGGCCGAGAAGCTCGCGGCGTGGGTGGCAGAGGGCGGCACGTTGGTGGCGACGGCGGGCGCAGGCACGCGCGACCCTTTTAACCAGCCGCTCGCTACGTTGGAGCCGGTCTTCGGCGCGCGTTCCACGCGGCTGCACGAGGTAGGCAACGCGGGGCGCCCCCTTTACGAAACGCGGAAGCTCCAGAGCCTTGGCGAGGTGCGCACCACGGCGGGCCTTGAGATGCCGTCGGTTGCCTTCCCGCTGCTGGCGCTGCGGGAGCGGCTGGAGCTGCTACCCGGGGCGCAAATGGCCTTGGAGCACGAGGGGAACCCGGTGGGGGTGCTCCATGCCCATGGCAAGGGCCGGACGCTGCGGTTGGCGGGCCTGCCGGGGCTCGCCTACTTCCACGAGGCGATGCGGCAAGCCCCGGAGGGGCGGCAATCGCTACCCCAGGGGTTTCGGCGGGAGCTGCGCGACTTTATCGCCTGGCCCGCGCGCTGGGCGGGGGTGGAGCCGGTGGTGGAGGCCGAAGCGCCGCTCGTGGAGGTGGCCCGGTGGGATCACCCGGATCGGACGCTTCTTTACGTGGTGGATTATGGCGGCACCCCGCAGCCGGGCTTCTCGCTGCGCTTGCCGGATGCGGGGGGCTTTGTGGCGGCACACACCGTTCGCGGGCAGCCGGTACGGCTTAAGGCAGGGGAAGGCGGGCGGCTGGAAGTAGCCTTCCCGCTGGATGTGGCGGATGTGGTGATCCTCGAGCGCGCCCCCCTTGAAACCAAACCGGAGAAAGAGTGATGATCCGATCTTTAGTTGATACCCAGAGCCGCCCGATGCGGGTGCTGCTGGTGGGGGCTTCGGGCCATGTGGGCCGGGGCGTGGTACCGCTGCTGATGAGCGGGCTTGATCTGCGGCTTGCCGCGTTGGATACGGGTGAGGTGGCGGGCCTGCCGGTGGCGCAGCTCGACCTTCGGCAACCGGAGAAGATTGCGCCATTCCTGGAGGGGGTGGATGCGGTCATCAACCTCGCGATTCAGAA
>JBBCKB010000016.1:0-17881 GCA_037189965.1 Chthoniobacteraceae bacterium
GGAGCGAAAGGCCCTCAAGAAGAAACTCGACGAGATGCGGAATTACGGAGCTGGAGCCTTGAGTCGGAGGGATGTGCTAAGCGGGACTAATGACACGATGCCGGTGAGCATCCCTACGGAAGTCGGTGATATTGTGGTGCAGGGGCAGTACTTTCTAGACCCCTTCGGATATGCTTACGGCTATTCCACCCGGGGAGATTACAATTCCACGATGGATATCTGGAGTACCGGTGGCCAGACCGCGAACACCGCCGCGGCGAAGTTCAAGTGGATCACAAACTGGTAACTACCACGATGAGCCCTTTCACGATCCTCAAAGTTCAGACCTCTCGAAAGCTGGGTTGAGGGATTGAATCCACCGTGTGATAGCTAAAGAAAGGCCCCGGTGTCGAATCGCGGGCCTTTCAGTTGAAGGCGCACCTTCAGATGTCGTGTCGCAGGTGCCCCGGAGCTCTACCGTTCGATGAGCGGGATTACCAATTCGAGCCACTTGAAGAGGTAGCCCGGGTGGTTGAATTCTATAGGGTGGCGTTTGGAGATAGTCCATCTTTGGCGCAAGGAGCCCGTAGGGCGACTGAGTGCGCTGGGCATGGCTGCAAGGTTGTGGGTGAAAGTCGCCTGTGGGGCAGGTACACCGCAAAAAGACAGCAGAACCCGAAGCGTCGGGCAGAAAAAAGAGATCATGACGATGAGCGAAGCGAATCCGCGCTAGGGATACCGGTGGCTCACCTCCCATGAAGGGCCTTCCCGAGGGGCCCTAAAGGTTAAGTGGCGCAGGCGGGGCGGTAGCCCCATCGACCCATACGCCGTCAGAAAGGATAGTCTGGCGGTGGGATGGCTCGCCACGGTGATTCTGCTGGAGTTGGAGGATGACTTGGTCAACCGCTGCCGCACCAAGCCGCGCCGGGCGGGGGTCCACGCCCGCGATGGGAGATCCGGGAGTCCACTCCAAGGTTGCCATCGCCAGTTCCCCAGGAATTCGGCACCCGGCTTCTCGCAGGTAGTGGTAGAGTTGATGGGATTGTACGAGCAAAGCCTCCACCTCGTGCTGGCGAACCCAACGTGCCACGCCCGGCGGGTTCCACTTCCTTGGCGGCAGGACGTGGAACGCGATGCGCTCTCCCGCGCGGCGGCCATGGTTTTCTCCAGTGATGGCGGCGCGCGCGGCCCCTTCGTTGCGGAGGTCTTCGAACACGCCGGTCAGCATGCCGATGCGCCGGTAGCCGAGCTCCCGAAGATGGCGCAGCGCGAGCGCGACGTGTTGCGCATGGTTGGCATCTACCCGGTGAAACTGCCGGTAGTGGCGTGGGCAACCTAGAACACAGACCGCGAAGACGGGCCACTCCAGCTCCACGGGGGGAAAGCGTGTGGGGGTGATTCCCAACACCACGCCCTGAATCTCGCGGTAACGGAGCACTTGTGAAAGACGCCCGCCGTGGCCTGCGTACTCGGGCTGGAGGAAAAGTTCCAGTTTATAGCCGAGCTCTTCGGCGCGGGCCTCAGCCCCTTCGTAGTAAGCCCGCCGAAAGGGATTGGCAAACATGGAGCGGCGGTCCGCGAAACCTGTGATGTAAGCCACCACGGGCCGGTCTTTGACTTCGCGTTGCACACGCAGCCGCGTCATCAGGGCTGAGATGAGGGGATCCCGCCGATAGCCGAGCCGGTCCGCCACTTCCTGGATACGGCGGCGCGTAGCTTCCGGGATGGCCGGATGCTGCCGCAAGGCGTATGAGACGGTCATCAGTGAAACGCCCGCCGCCTTGGCGACATCTTTCATGAAGATCGTTTTCTTCACTAAAGCCATAACCATTCCCCGCCACAGACCAATGTAAAGAGCGGAATTCACTCACTTTACGATTACAGTGCTTCCTCGATGGCTTTGGAGGCGTCTTTTAGGGAATACCTTTATTCATGTTGAAGCTCTCCTGCACGCCGATCAGTTTTCAGACCGCCTTCCGGGAAAAGACGATGGACCTCCCCGGGTTCATCCGCCGGTGCTCGGAGCTGGGGCTCGATGGCATCGACCTCCTTGATCCCGCAACGTACCCGGGGTTCTGGCCGGGGGGAATGACGGTGGCCGATGCCGCCCGCCTGACGCGCGAGGAAGGGCTGGCGCTGGCCGCTTGGGCGTGCAGTAACAACTTCGCGCTACCGGGTCGGGCAGACCGTGAAGCCCAGGCGGATCGCGTCCGCCGTGCCATCGACCATGCGGCGTTGGCCGGGGCACCGCTCCTGCGCATCTTCGGCGGCTCCCATCGAAGCGCGGGCGGCGATCCTACCGCTACCACTGCCGCCGGGCTCCGCTGGATCATGGAAATGCTGGAGAAAACTCTCCCCCATGCGGAGCGGGCCGGGGTGACGCTCGCACTGGAGAACCACGGGTGCCTTCCGGGCCACGTATTTGAGATGGAGGCGATTCTGGACCGACTCCCTTCTCCCCACCTGAGAGTGACATTCGACGCCGCCAATTTCCTGGGAAACAGTATGGCGGAAGACGAAGACCCGCTACGAGCGTGGGAACGGCTGCGCGAGCGGGTGGCGCATGTCCACCTCAAGGATGTGGGCCCACCCCGGATCAACCTTGAGCGCCGCCGCGAACCATATGTGGCCGGGCGCGGCATCACCCCGCTGCGGCAGTTGGTGGCACTGCTGGCGCGCGATGGCTACCCCGGTTTTGGGGCGCTGGAGTATGAGGCCTCTCTCTCCACGCCGGAGGCGGAGGGGGTTGCCGCTTCCATCGCCTTTCTCAAGGAGTGCCGCGAGGCCGCCGCGCTGCAACGCCAACCGCTCTTGCATTCATGAACCGCTTCACCCCGGAATGCCCGGCACGGGTGCTGGCCATCATGCCGCACCCGGATGATTTCGAGTTCAACGCGGGCGGGCTCTTTGCCCAGCTACGCCACCGCCACGGCGCGGCCGTGCAGCTGAAGGTGATCACCACTTCCACCGGCGCTTCAGGCCACCACCGGCTGGGGCCGGATGAAACCTTTCACCGTCGTCTGGGGGAGTCTCGGGCGAGCGCGGCGCTCATCGGCGCGGAGGCCGAGTGCCTGCGCCAGCTCGATGGCTCGCACGTACATGGCCAAGTGCTCCTCAGTCAAAATCTGCTTGGGGGGTTGTGGAACGCCATCCGGGCGTTCCGAACGGACTACCTTTTCTGCCCCCCTGTCGCGCGGGACCCCCTCGCGGGAATCCACGTGGACCACGAGGAAACGGCCTGCGCCATCCGCCGCGTCGGCTACCAACTCGGCGTGCCCTTTGCCTACCCGACTCTGGGGGCCGAGCCGCTGATCGAGTACCGCTCGCCGTTGATCATCCTCACTGATGATGTCTACAACGCCGAGAAGGCTTACGACATCGCGGTGGATATATCCGCCACGTTCGAGACAAAAACAGCCATGGCGCTTTGCCATGAATCCCAAGTCTTTGAATGGCTGCCCTTCACCCGCCGGGCCCAGCCACCCACGCGTGAGGCTTTTTCCGACGCTTTCCGGGCCCGCCATTCGCGGATTAACGAACGCTTCGGCAAACTTGATGACGTACCGCGTGAGTACTACCGTATTTCCCGCTGGGGCTGCGCAGAACAGCCTGCAGATCGGGAATGGCTCTTTGGGTAACCCTCCTACGCCCGAAATTGCAGGGAGTATAAATCGGCCGCCCGAAGCTCAAACCGAAGGCGGATGGGGCGGCCGCTTTCCAGGGCGGACCCCGGAGAGGAGGCTTTCCAGCCAATCCGCGTGTCCACCGCATCCCCGCGGAACTCCACACACTCCTTCAGGCCGAAGCCGGGAAGCTCCGCCCCCGCTTCATCCAGAAGGGCCGCACGCA
The DNA here is from genome assembly GCA_037189965.1 of Chthoniobacteraceae bacterium. Taxonomy (GTDB): domain Bacteria; phylum Verrucomicrobiota; class Verrucomicrobiia; order Chthoniobacterales; family Chthoniobacteraceae; genus DATMFV01. Next base: position 3,829 of record JBBCKB010000016.1, read on the forward strand.
CGCCGCCTCCCGGCGAGGTAACGGCGTTGATCCAAAGCTCCCGCCCTTCGGCGACGAGCGGCGGCGTCGTCAGCCACCCCACGCAATCTGAAGCAGAGACGGAGACAAATCCGTCCACCCGGCACGTAAAGCGGCGCAGCCTGCGGGAGGGGCCCTCTTTATATCCTTCAGTAGCGTAAAGGTAGAACTCCCGCGCATTGCCACGCACCAAGCCCGCAGCGAGGTAGTTGCTCCGGTTTCCATCCCGTTCATGGGGGGCTTCGCGAGGAATCAATGCTTCGGGCCAGCGAGTAAAGGAGCACCCTCCATCCCGGCTAGCCATCAGGATCGGCTCCGTCTGGGAGCCCTCCGGGTAGAAGACGGTGGGAAACCCGAGCAACAAGTGCGGCGCGCGTGGGTAGGGCGCAATGGCGTTGGTGTAAAGCTGCCGGGGGATATCTCCAGGGTAGCTGACGAACACCGGGTCACTCCAATGGATGAAATCCTCCGAAAATGCCACGCGCACATCCCGGCAGAGCCGGCTGGAGACCCACTCCGCATCCTCGCCGGGGAGCGCTGAGGGCTCCTCCCTCCCGCCCCAGGTATCGCGCACAAAAGCGACATAGCGCCCGTGCGCGGCATCCCAGAAAGCGAGGTTCTGGGAGTCGAACTTCCCGCGTGTGATCACCGGCCGATCAGCCAGAAGCGTCCAGTGCAGCCCGTCGGGGGATTCAAACGGGTACATCCCGTAATCCCACCGGCGCGAGGCGATCTGGTGGAACCCTCGGCAGCCACGGATCAACGCTTTGTAGCGCCCCTGAGGCGGTACACCCGGGCGCGAATCGAGAAACGGCACAAAATCCCCCCGCCACGCGATCTCGCTCCCAAGCTGCCCTCGCCAACTACGAGTTGCCGGAAACTTCCGCAAGTCTCCACCTAAGACGAGGTTATTGGCCGCTGACCCTTCGTACTCAAAGAGCCCCAGCACGGGCTTCTCCCAAGTGATGCCGTCCCGGCTTTGGGCAAGGCACATCGCTTCGCCCTGGGCCGCCTCGCCCGTGCCATGGTGAGCGGCGCGGTAGTAAAGGCGGAACTCCCCACCCACTTCGAGCGCGGCGAAATAGCCGATGGAGCTCTCCCACGCCCGGTCATCACTGAGCACCACCTCCCGGGGAACGGGCCGGTGCTGGCGCAACGTCGCGCCGCCCTCCAGACGCTCGATCAGAAAGCGATCCACAAAAAGCTCCCGGCGGGAGCCGATCCGGCAGATGGAAGAAGTGCTCATAAAACCGTGCGGCCGCCTATTTCTCCGAGGGGACCACAATCCCCCGCAGGATGATGTTCTGGCAGAAGATGAAGACGAGCAGCATCGGAATGGCCGTCAGGATCAATGAAGCATAGACTACGGAAGTCCCGGCTGACTGCTGAAGCTGGTAGACATAGACCATGATGGTCCACATGCCCGGGTCGGGAGCGAGCACCAGGGCATAGAAAAACGCCCCATATGCGCTGACGAACGCTGCGAGTGCCTTGACCGCGAGGATTGGCTTGGAAAGGTTCATCGTCACCATCCAGAACATCGTCCACTCACCCGCCCCATCGATCTCCGCTGCCTCGTACATTTCACGGGGGATGCTGTCAAAGAACCCTTTGAGCAGGAAGATGGAGAAGCCGTTCGCCAGCCCCGGGAGCACCAGGGCTCCGAAGGTGTTGAGGAGGTTGAACTCTTTGAGCTGGAGAAATACCGGAATCATCGTCACCTCCCCGGGGAAGGCGACGGTCGCCATGAAAAAGAGGAGAATCATGTACGTCTGCGGCATCTTGTAGCGTGAGAGCGCATAAGCCGCCAACGGGTTGACCAGGAGCGTGCCCCCCACCATCAGGAGGACGAGGATCGCCGTATTCCCGAAGGCCCTGCCCTGGAGAAGAATGGCCTCCAGCACATATTGGTAGTTCTGCAAAAAGAAGACCCGCTTCCAGAACCCTTTCTCCGACTGAAAGGCGAGGGCGTCCAGTTCCGGCTGAGGAATGCGCGCCCCCTCCACGCCATGGCGCTCCATCGCCCAAGCGGCAAAGCGGCAGTCCAACGTCTCCACCCGGAGATCGCCCGGGCGCGCGGCAAACGCAATGAAATCCCGGTGGCTCAAGCCGGCCTGCACGAAATGCGCGCGGCCCGCTTCCGTCAGCCCCACAAAGTTCGGCCGCAGCAGCTTGGTAACGAACATCGTCCAGACATCCGCACCCACCTCCGGCGCGACGGCGGGGAAAGGAACTTCCGCGTAACCCCGGAAGGAGGTGCCATACCGGGCGTTGTAATCCCCAATCTCCCGACCCACCACCCGCGGCAGGAAAACCGCCCGGTAGAAACCTCCCGCGTCCCACGGAAACTTCCGGCTCATCGGGACTTCCGATGCCGAGAACGCTATAAAGCTTTCAATGAGCGGCGTCATCCGCAGGCCTGCGCCGGTGAGGGTGATATTGGGCGGCACCACATTCTGGAAGCGCTTGTAAGTCGTTCCCAACGCGGTGTTCAACGCCTCTACGATACCGTACTTCTCCTGTAAATGCTGCTGGAAAGCCCGGTTATTGTAATATGGACTGGAAGCACGCACATCACTAAACCCGGTGGCCAATTGCAGCTCGGGGATCGGGTGGCTCGCAGTGAACTCCCGCCAAAGCTTGACTCTCCTTTCATCCTTCCCGGCTGGCGGTGGGTTGTAGAGATCTACGTTGGCGTCTCCCCGGCTCATCCGGAAAAGCTCGTTGCGACCCTTGTACTTTGCTTGAAGGTACCGGCTCCAGAGCGCACTTTCGTTCACCAGATAGGCGGGGAAAAACGCGCTCCCCCTTCCCCGGTTGTCCGGCTCCAGGGAACCGCTGGCCATGATGACAAACGGCAGCACCATGCTCAACGCACCGAGGGAAAGCAGGGCATAAATGCAGAGGTAGAGAAGGCGAACGCGCAGCGAACGTTCGGTAATGGGAGAAAAGATCATCGCGAGTAAGTAAGAAAGAGGAGCGCTACCTTGTGGTTTTGAACTCCATGCGGCTCAGGCGTTTGATCTGCATAACGGTAAAGCCCAGAAGCATACTGCCAATAATCCATGCCATCGCCGTGGCCGGGCCGAACCGGAGCCGGGAGAACGCCTCGAAGAAGATCAACAGAGAGCTAACCTCCGTCATCCCATTGGGCCCGCCGCCGGTCATGATCAGGATGTTGGTGGCTCCATGAAACGCGGCCGCCACCGCACCGATGAAGTTAATAATGATCAACGGCTTGATTCCCGGAAAGACGATGTGCCGGGTCTTGCTCCAGAAGCCCGCGCCGTCAATTTCGGAAGCTTCAAACTGCTCAGGAGGGATTCCCTTGAGCGCGGCCAGATAGATCAAGCATCCCGGCCCGGCTCCCGCCCAGATCCCGGGGATGACGCAGGCGAGCATCGCTAAATTGGGATCTTCATTCCATGCCCTTGTGGCTTCCAGCCCGCCCAGACGGAGAGCCTGGTTCAAGATGCCATCACTATTGAAAAGCTCCTTCCATAAAAAGAAGACCGCCGTGCCGCTGATGACGGAAGGAAGATAATAGAGAGTCCGGTAAAGGATCTTCTGCCGTGGGATCAGGTGCAACCCGTAGGCGAGGAGGATCGGCGCAAAGAATCCGAGCGTCAGCGTCCACGCAGCGAAGTGAAGGGTGGCCAGAATGGAGTTCCAGAAGGTGGCGTCGAAAAGAACGTTCGCAAAGTTGTCGAGGCCGACAAAATCCGATGGCAACAAGATCTTGTAGTCCAGAAATGCCAACTGGGTCCCTCGGGCGAGGGGGACATAGCTCCATACAAAGACCAACAACAGCGCCGGAAAGAGGCAGATCCACGGCACGATGGAATGCTGCCCAACGGGCCTCGAGATCATCGCCGCGCTGTGTGAGAAGCTCCGCACCAGAAACCGGCCGACGACAAGGAACGACACCACGATTGCCGCTACAACCCCTGAAGCCACCCAGCGGCGCTGGACCATCACCTCGGGGGCGACATAGCCGATCATCCGCTCATTGGTTCGGTTGACGGCTCGCTCCAGAATTCCCTGCGCTTCCGCACGGACGGCTACCATGTCACCCGCCAACCACGCCTGCTTGAGGGAGCGGCTCAAGAGCATCTGGTCGATCGGGTAGGTCATCTCCTGATAGATCAAGTTGCAGTTGCGGCCATATGGTTCCGGCCGGCTGTCCGCAAGGGCCTGCGCAAACTCGGCTTCAAAGGCGGGCGGCGCCATAACGAGGTAGCGTTCAAAACCGAACTTGCGCAGTGAGATCGGGTTGATGACATTGGCCAACCCAAGCTCCACGAGGGTAGAAACCCGAATGCGGTCCGCCTCATCTCCGGTGACGAAGGCAATATAGTCAAACGCGGCGCGTTTCTTCACGGGGTCGGTGATGCCGGAGAATACCGAAAGGATGGAGGCATTGATCTCAGAACCGTGCCGCCCCCCGGGGCCTTTGGGCACGGCGCCAAACCCCCAGAGTTCCGGATCGATCGTGACGGTGTCGCCCACATACCGGAAGAGCATCCCGACATCCTCCATCTCTTCGATGCTCAGGCTCTTTGCCCGCCGGAAGGCCAAGCGGTCAATCTCCACGAGTCGGTAATAGAAAAGGAATGCCTCCAGCGCCCCGGGGGAATCAAAACTCGCCTTCCACTGGTTCGGGCCGACTTCCTTGAGGGCGTCTGCCCCCGCTCCGCGCATAAAGTTCATCAACCCGAAGCTGGCAGCCGTCCCGGAGGGGAGGTAAAGAGGCTCCACGGGAGGCCCCAGCGCCTTGATCTTCCGGGCAAATGCCTCCAGCTCCTTCCAATCCCGCGGGGCGCGGTCGGGCAGGCCCGCGCGGCGAAAGATCTCCTTGTTATAGTAGAGGCCTGTCACCATCAGATTCAAAGGGAGCCCGTAGACATGGGTGCCACCTTCCGGCCCCTGCTTGCGCAGAACGGGGAGGATCTGTGATGGAATCGAGCCAAGAATCTCCCGGCCTTCCTCCGGCATTTCCGAGAGATACTCATCCAACGGCGCGACGATGCCTTGCTGGATATAGCTATCACTGCTACGGAACTGCATCCGGATCACGTCCGGGGCGATACCCCCGGCAATCATCATGATCGTTGATGCTTCAACATTCATGTTCTGGATGCTCAACCCCTCTGCGGGGCGAAGCTCCACCTGCGGGTACCGTTTAAGGAACTCTTCCACTACCCGCTGCTCCGCCAGCGCGGCGGGCACCGTAGAAGACTCGCTGGGCAACCCCTGCACCCTTAAGGCAATTCGTTCCGAAGCCGCCGCACGTGGGAGCAGCCCCAACCAGAGTAAAAGAATCAATCCCTTCAACATGCCAAAAAATACGTGGTGACAGCCCCGGCCAATTTCGGCCTCGGCATCTTTCAAACGGCCAATGTTTCCTGACCGAGGTGTTCCCATGCGCGCGCCTCGGCGGTTAGGACCGCGCGGGCGGTAGCGAAGACCTCCTCCTGCAAAAGGCATTCGGAGGTTCCATCCAAAAAATCACGGGCCAAGGCGGCACCCCATTCGGCCGGGGGAAGGGACTTGGAGTCCCTCACTTCCACGCCTTCCCGTGTTACAGCATAGAGATGGCCACTCCCCGGCCTGCCGCTGATATCCGCGCCAAGGCGGAGATCCAGGTACCCCTCCGTGCCAAGGATCATCATTCGCGAATCCCCAATCCCTTTGTCGGGGGCAAGCCAATCCACCCTTGTATGTGCGGAGACGCCCCCGTTCATCACACTATGAATTTCCCCGTAATCGAAGAAGCCGGCAGGGTGCCTGAACTTCCTGCAACCCATCCTGGAATAGACGATCTCAAAGAAATCCCCTCCGGCCAGATGCATCTGGAAATCAATCGCGTGGACGGCCAAGTCTGCGAGGATGGTGCCCGCCCGGGCGGGATCAAAGAACCATTCAGGACGTTCTGCCGCTTTGGCCCGGTGGGGCCCGAGCCCAATAAACTCCACCAGATTGCCGATCTCCCCCGCCCGAACGCGCCGGATGGCGTCAATGGCGACCGGGTTATTCCGGAATGGATAGTAGAGGACGTATTTGCGCCCGGTAGCGGCGCAGGCGGCCTGGATGCGGGCAACCTGCTCCAAGCTTGTAAACCCCGGTTTATCGGAGAAAACATCCTTTCCCGCGAGCAAGGCGCCTTCACCAATGAGCGCCCGTTCGCACGGGATGGCAGCGGTAGCCACCACATCCACGGTGTAATCGTCCAGCGCCGCCTCGCAGGAGGGGTAGACATACGTTTCCGGAAACGTGGTCAAAAACCGACGCACGGCAAGGGGGTCCCGGTCATAACAGCCGGTAAGTCGGGCTCCCGCTTTGAGGAGGAGACGGACCTGGGAGATAATGTGCTCATGCGCGAGCCCGAGCGCGGCGACACCAAGACTAGTCGTTTTCATGGATCGTCGGAAGAGGGAGCGAAGGGGTCATCCAGAAGTTCGATACCGCTCCGAATCTGCCCAACGGCAATGGAACGGACGCTGCCGTCAAAGAAGAGGAAGTTCCGCAAGTTTCCATGCACGGGGTAGTCTGACACCGTGGCTTTCATGTCTGCCAAGGCGATGGTTTTGGCCGGATCGGGGATGTTTTGGATCTTCAGTGGCAGGTCCGGCGTTTCCTGTCCGTTCTCCCGGTTTCCAAAGGGGTACGGCGTCCGCCCGGTGGGGAGCATCGTCCGCGTTTGCGTATAGCATTTGCCGGGACGCCCATTCTGGAACTCAGAGGCGGGCATCAACCGGGCCGCGCCCGGACAGATAAACTGCGGAAGGTAAGCCACGGTGTTGGTGGTGGGATCAGCGTGGAGGTAAGGGATTAGGAAGTGCGTCAAGTGCGTGCGGGTAGCGACGAGGTTTCGGGTGTATCGGGAGTCGTAACTGATGCTCGTCGGCCCGGGCAGATCGCCGGAATGCTCCTGCGCGTAAAGGTGGATCGCGGCGCTGATCTCCCGCAGGTTGGAGACGCACCGGATGCGGTTGGTAGACTCACGCATCCTTGCGGAGACCCCCACTAGCAACCCGAGCAGAAGAGCGATGCCAAAGATACTCACCATTACCTCTGTCATGGAGAATGCGCTCGTGGGCCTCATGCCAGACCCATCCGGGAATCTTGGTTTCCATCTTGGCCCTGGGGGGTGGCACAACATGAGGGCTAATGTTGTGGGAGCGCTTCTCCCGGGGGTTCTGAGATGGAGGCTTTGATCTTCTGCGCATCAGTGGAACGTGAAGAAGCAGCATCGAAACCATGGTCGATCAAAAGAGATCGCTCGTTCTTGCCGGCATACTTGCGATTCATGAGGAGATCTCCGCGCATATAGGCAAACTCGGGGTTGACTAGCTTTCCCTGCTTTGTCTCAATTGCGAAGATCAAATCTCCCTGATGCTGGTCAACCGCCCATTTCAACAGCTCGTTCCACGCCTGAGTTGCCTTCTCCGAGTGCAGGTACTCGCCGTTGGGTGAAAGCGGGTGGGGGGTCGGCACACCATCTTGGAGTTTGAGGGTCATGATCTCGCTGACTCGGCGGCAAAACTCATGCCCGGCCAACGCCCCTTCCAACCTGCGTTGGTAGAGAGGGTGCCCCTTGGCCAACTCCTTGGCTTCCTCCAGGTCTTTTCCCAGCGCCTCCACTAGCGCGGGCGTGTAGAAGAGGTGCATCCCGCGCGCACCGCTGTTGATCGTGGTACGGGCCGGGCCCGTGCCAACGCCGAAGGCCTCAAAGGCTTCCATGGAACGCTCATGGTAGGCCTTCATCGGTTTGGCAGCCGGGCCATAGTAGTTGGTGTAAAAGAGGTCCAGCTCGTGATCCACGTCGAGGTCCGGGTTCCATTGAAGCTGCGCCTTGAGGTAGAGGTAGAGCATCTGGGGGCCGCGGTTGGGGCGGTTGGAATAGTCAAACCCTTCAACCCCCAAGTCGCGGTAGGTGGCGATCCGTTCTTTGAGCAACCGGTACATCGGCACCGGCCCAGCCCATCCATAAGCGCTGTACTCCCGCATCCAGAACGGGTTGGCCACGCGCTTCTTCCATTCATTGGCAAGGTTAAGGAACCGGTTATTCTGCCAGCTCTCAGGGTCTGTCAGTTGCTTTGACCAATCGCTCCATGAGTTGATGTTGGCGATGGCTAGGATGATGTTGGGTTCCAGACCTTCAAAGAGAGTCGGGGGCTCCGTATGCATGCTGTAGGCATAGAGGCCGAGCTTCGCCTCCGGCACCTCTTTGGCGACTTTGCGTGCCACGATATTGGTGAACCCGAAGACGCGGTTGGACATCAGCTCCGGGTTCGCGGGGTCATCCATAGCCAGGCAAAGCGTACAGGCGCACATCCGCCGTTCCCTCTGCGTACCATCATCGGGGTCAACGGAAATGCTGATCGCTTGGGGTTTTTCCTTGGCCTGTTTGATGACGTTTTGCGCAAAGATTTCCTGAAGCTCCGGATTTCCCAGGCAGAGTTGCGGCGTGCGGCCGGTCCCCGGGTTCCCCCGTTTCCCGTTGACGAGGGCAAAGTACTCGGGGTGCTTTTCCAGATATTTCGCGGGGGGAATGATACGGCTGTGGGCATGGTCCATCCCCGCCTCCACCGTGCCGCCATACTTTGCCTCCTTTGAGGTTTTGACATTTGTCCGTTGCCGGACGGACCACACCACCGATTCCTCAAGTTCCGCAGGCGTTTGGCCATCCCAGCGACAGGTCGTGGAAACCGCTTGCCGCCCGATGAAGGCGGGAACGGGGGAAACTGTTTTTCCCAGCTTTACCTCAACGGTCGTCGTGGAAGGAATATGCCACCCCCACGGTTCGGGCCGGTACCAGCGTACGCCAAGGCCTTCAAGGAAAGCGTAGACACCATAGAGCGTCCCTCGGTCCCGCACGTGGATGCTCCCGTTCGGTGCGGTAATGGCGGCCTTTCGCCCGCCCACAATAGCGACCCGCGACGGCTGGACATTTATGAGGTATTGCTCCACGCCGAGCCCCGCGACATCCTCCTCTTTTGTCCAACGGCTCTCGCCCACGGCAATCACCTTCGCCCCCTCTGGCGGGGCCGCCTCTTCGCCGATGATTGCGATCTTGCGCCCGGTGATCTTTTCCAGATGCCAGGCAAGCTCCTGCGCCGCGTATTTCTCCGACGCGGTGGCACGAGCGCCGATCACGACGACCGGCGGCTCCTGATCCGGAGAGACAATCGTGCAGACGGCGGTCGCCGGGGGAAGTTCATCCAAAACATCTTCGGGGAGATGGTCCGGATCAGCCAGAACCTGGCTGCGTGCGGGCTGGGAAGCCGCTCCGGAGCCGATGGCCACGGCTAGGAAAAGGGGAAGAAAGAAGGAAGAGAGGCGCATTTTCGAGTATCGGATCAAGCAGGCTCCACCACGGGGTAGCGCGGCTTCATGGGGGGGAGGAGGAAGTCTCTCGCCTCAGTGGCGTTTGCGATGCAGGGCCACGCCCAAGCTTCCCAACACACCGAGCAATGCCAGCCCAACCACGGAAGGCTCGGGGATGGGATTCACGCCGATATAGGTTAGGTTCTTGAGCGGATCATAGTAGACCCCAGGGGTCAGGCTGCTCATCTGGTTGTCCCATGTTATGAAGAAGTTGCTGACCAGAAGCTGGACGGCTTCGGTATGCTCTCCTTCCCAAGCAAACCCGTAGTACGGCTCGCTCACCGGGTCGGCGGGGTCGTGGAAGGAAATGGTATAGCCCGCATTGGCATCCCCCAGGCCGGTGCCCGGCGTGGCGATGGAGAGCAGGGAATCTGCCGCAAGCCGCAGCCCGGCGCTCTCTCCGTTGACCTGGACATGCACACGCCCAGTCGTGCCGAGAGTGACGTTGCCGCTGATGGAAAGGTGAGTCCCCTCCAGCGCCAACAGCCCGGAGCTGGAAGCTTGGCTGCCCCCGCCGGTTTCACTATCCCCCACCCAAAGGTTGCCACCGATCCGCCCGCTGGTTTTCGGCAGCTTGAGTTGCCCATGGCTCCCTTCTCCCTCTCCGTCATGGTAGCCGATGGTGACGTTGCCTGAGACATCAAACGCCGTCACAGTGGCTAGGTGGAGATCCAGAATGCCCGTGGCGCGAAAGGTCTTTCCCGACGCAACAGTTTGCTGCGCCCCCAAGGTGATGGAAGAAAAATAACCGCTGAAGGCGCTCCCGCCCGCAGCGGTAAAAACCCCTTCGGCAACCAGTGAATCTCCCCGCTGCCCGGCGTTGCGCCCAAAGGTGAGCGATGCGCGGTTCTCTTCCGTCCCAAACGCCACAGTGGCACCGGCCTGAAGCTCCAGAGTGCCCGTGGCGACGGCGTTGCCCGTCCCGGGGGCTCCTCCGGCGCGCACGCCCACTTCCACGCTGTCGCCAACGCTGAGGGTGTGCCCGTTGCCCAGCCGCACCACCCCGCTGGCGGTAGACTCCTGCGCGCGACCGATCACGAGCGCCGTCGTGTTTATCGTGGCGTTGGCGAGCCCGGTGGCATCCAGCTCGCCATCTGCGCGATGCGTTTCGGGAGAACTGCTGCCCCGGAGGTTCTGCCCCACCGTCAACACACTCAGAAAGGCATTTACCGACCCACCCGACGCGGAGAACCGCCCCGTGCTTACCCCGGTCAATGCCGTCTGCCTGCCGATGTGCCACTCCGAGCGAGCCCCGGAGGCGCCGAGGTTCAATGCCGCATTCGGTTCCAGCATCACCGTTCCGTTGGTGGAAGCCGCGCCCGAGGCGGCATTGCCGTTGTGCCCGCCGATATAGAATGCGGAACTGGCGCCGAGCAGGTTCAACGTGGCGTCTGTGCCGAGATTGAGAGTGCCCGTGAGCAATCCGCTGCTCGAGACGGTGGAGGCCCCCGCACCGACATAAATGAAACCGGGCGTACCCACAGCCCCCACGGTGAGGGATTCTCCGCTGCCTTGAAGGGTGATGTTGCCCGTCTTGGCACCACTGGTGTTGCTGTAGCCAATGCCGAGCAGCCCGATGATAAAGGTGTCATCAAGCGTGACGACGCGGTTCGTCGCGCCGGAGTTGAGCAGCGCCGCGTCAGCGAGGGTTTGCGGGTAGTTGGTACCCGGAGTCCACTTCGTAATGTCGGACCAGTTCCCCGCGGCGGCGGCATTTGTCGCGCGGGTATACTCCGCCGCCCCGGCGGAGAGCGTAGCACCAAGCGTAGAGGCAGAGACAAGCGCAACAAGCCAGAAAGCCGGTTGCCGAGCGGGAAGGGAGGAGGTGGTTTTCATCATCATGGGTGGGAACGGGTTCAGGTTCGAACGTTTGGGAGGAGAAGACTTTTTTCTTCAGGCGGGGCTGGAAGCAGGCTTTCTCTTGAGGCTGGAGGCGCGCACCAACAGCTCACAGGGAAAGCTGGTAATCTCGTTCCGGCATGGCTTGCCTTCGATCTGGTCGATCAAAAGATTCACGGCAGCGTCCGACATCTCCCCCGTGGCTTGCCGCACACTCGTGAGCGGCACGAAGAACGCCTGCCCAAGGGCCGTGTCGTTGAACCCGGCAACCGCCACGTCTGCGGGGAGGGCATATCCTGCCCTCAGGAGTTCATTGGCCAGCCCGTAGGTGATGTCATCGTTCTTGCAAAGAATGGCATCGGGCAGGCGGGGAGCGGCGGAAAGCAGATCCCGCGCAAACAGGGCCCCGCGCTGGTAGGGATCGAACGGCTGGCCCATCTGGCGCCGCTCCTCCGTTTCGCACAAAGTCACGCCCATGATAGAGGAAGACCGGGCGGCGGAGCGAGCCCACTCCGGGTACTCCTCAAGAGAGATGGCCTGCCACGACCCGCCCGCCGCCAAGATGCCATCCCGAAAGCCGATTGCCTGGAGGGAGGACTGCCACCCCTCCCATTGCTCCGGCGCCACCGCCCGATCTACCGGGCTGCCATGCTGCACAATCCACCGATGTCCCTGGGCTAAAAGGTGGTCCACCAGCTTGCGGCTCCCGTCGGCCATGTCGCAGCGCACGGAAGGGATGCCCGGAAGGGCGCGGCAGGATAAACCGACCAGCGGGATCTTTTGCGCCATGACGGCCTTCACCCGCTCCGCACTAAGGCTCACCCCGGCAAGGACAATGCCATCCACGCGGGCTTCAATCATCTGCCCGAGCGCCTCGGTGACTCCCCCTTGGTACCAGTGGCTATCCAAGGTCATCAGGCTGTAGCCGCGCTCCTTGAGTGTGCGAGAAATATGGAACGCCCGCTCATTGGCAGCCTGAAGCATCCCCCCCTCGTAAACCATGCCCACCAGCATGGTCCGCCCCGTACGCATGGCGCGGGCGTGCCGATGGGGGCGATACCCCATCTCAACCGCCTTCTTTTGAATACGCTCAATCGTTTCCGGCTTGAGCTTCATTTTCCCGCGGGGGCCGCCGCGATCCGTCCCGACAACAAGACCCACGGTGGCCTGGGAGAGCCCCAGAGCTTGAGCAATATCGGATTGGGTAACAGCACTCATTGGTTCGGATTTACGTAATTCCTTTTAGGGTTTACGTAATTTCAAATGAGCCTGCAAGGCTTTTTTGCGCTCTCCCTTAGAGAATGGGGACATGGAGGGGAAAAGTCCCAACCCTGTCCACTGTGTATAAGTCGGGACTACAGGCGCACCTGATCTGGTACTTTGGCCCGGTGCAATCGATCTCCGCGGTTGCCAGGACGATGAATCCCGAAAGTGAAGTGACCGATCATATCGCCACCGTGATGGACTTTGCATACGGCACCACCGGTGTCCTTGAATTGAGCTGGAACTTCCTGCGGGAAATCAACACCCTCGACATCTACGGCGACAAGCGAGCCATCCGCTACGGAGTTCACCCGGAAGGCATTGAGTTGGCGAAAGGGATTGAACCGTATCAACTCTTCGGCGGAGATCGACCCTCACGGGAACGACTGGAAGCACCGGGTTTTCTCCTCCCGCTTCACTCCCGGTAGCGGCTCATTGAGCAGGTAGTTGATTGAAAACACCACGAACCCCTCCCCTGCCAGCGCGTGACTGATCCCTTGCTCCCGCGCCGACGCCTTATCCCCCGCTGTCCAACCCCCACCATGGATATGCACCACCGCAGACAGAAGGCGCTGCGCCTTCCCGGAGGGCAGGTAACCATCCAGCGTTTCCCGCCGATCCGCACCAAGGTAGGATATCTCTCTTCCGATCCTAAGGCGCATACCGCCGGAATGATGGGAAATGCCCTGCTCACAGATCAATTCCGAATTGCTTCAACGCATCGATTCCTCCGCAGGATATTATCTTGGCTTCTTCCAGATGCGGTCTGATTTGCCAACCTCTGGATACGTAAAGAAAAGCCCCGATTCTTGACCGTGGGCTTTTCAGTTGAAGGCGCACCTTCAGATGTCGTGTCGCAGAAACCCCGGAGCTTTACCGCTTGGGGCATTGAGCACGACACATTCCGCGTTGCCCCCGCCCGGCGTGGTGAGGACCAGCACCGGGAGAGGATGGCCGTTGAGTCGATCCCAAAGCACTCGCACCACGGTGCAGCCCACGAGCTTCCCGTAGTGCTGACGTGCGGCGGCGCTTGGCTTCGCGGACCGGCTCATGCGGGTAGCACCAAGCCGACGTGGTTATCAAGCAGGCCATGTAACGCTTCCGTGCGGCGCGGCAGTTCGACGAGATTTCCTTTCAACGCCTCGGTAAATGCATTGAAGAGGCTCCAAACGTTGCGGGGCTCAAACTCCCGGTGTTCGGGCTCCCTCCAATGTTGGAGCACTTTCGGGATATGCCGGTTGGGGCAAACCCCGACGTCACAGGCCCGGATCACCAGGTCATGCGCGGCGGACTCCTCGATATCTGTGAGCTTGTAGCTCGCCAGCCGGGCATCTTGATGATGCCAGCGTTCCATGAGCTTACCCACTGCAGATTGCACCAGCCGGGGCAGATCCCGGGTGATGAACCGGGTGTGTTTTCGCGCCAGCTTGACCTCTCCGCTAAAGGCGAGATTGTCGCAGCAGAAAACTTGAGAACCAGCGACAATCCCCGCAGGGAAGGTCTTGTCGTGGGAGTTGCGCAAACCCAGCACCCAGCAGTAATC
>JBBCKB010000017.1:0-46224 GCA_037189965.1 Chthoniobacteraceae bacterium
GCGCGGAGCCGGGGGTAAAAACCCGGTTCCGCGCCACCCTTCCCTCTCCTTCACTTTCCAGAAATCTCTATGATCGCTCCGCTCTTTCTCGCCGCTTCCGGGGGCATTGGTGAAACCGCCAAGAACGTCGGGACCCAGTTCGGTTTCAACACCGTGCTCTTTGCTTCGCAGTGCGTTAGCTTTGTCGTTGTCGCATTTCTGCTCAACCGCTTTGCCTACCGGCCGATCATCCAGATTCTGGAAGCCCGCCGTGCCAAGATCGCCGAGAGCCTCGCCAACGCAGAGAAGATCAAGACGCAGCTTGCCGCCGCCGAGGCCGAGCGCACCGAGATTCTCACCAAGGCAAACTCCGAGGCCCAGAAAATGATCGAGGAAGCCCGCGCCAGTGCCTCCGCACTTGCCGAGAAGCGCCTTCAGCAGTCCATTGCCGATGCCGAGGGCATCGTCACCAAGGCTCAGGAGGCCATCACTTTGGAGCGCGAGCGCGTCTTTGCCGACCTCCGCAAGGAAGTGGGCCGCCTCGTGGTCGATACGACCGCCAAAGTCACCGGCAAGGTGCTTACGCCCGAAGACCGCGCCCGCCTCAACGAAGAGGCCGCCCGTCAGGCCGCTGCTTAACCTTTCTTTTCCCACACGCCCCGCATGAAGATCCCCAAGGAAGCTCGCAAACTTTCCCGCTCCCTCTTCCGGAGCGCCTTCACCAATGGCCACCTCGATGGTGCCAAGGTGTCCGCAGCGGTGGCGCAGACCGTGGTCGCCAAGCCGCGTTATTACCTCGATGCTCTTAAAAACCTCCAGCGGCTCGTCCGTATGGAGCTTGAGAAGCGGCACGCCGTCATCGAAAGCGCAGAGGCGCTCGATGGCGCGACGACCGCCCGGATCGAGGCCGAGCTCAAGGCCCAGCACGGGGCCGACATCACCACCGAGTTTCGCGTCAACCCCGAGTTGCTCGGCGGCCTCCGCTTCAAGCTCGGCAGCGATGTTTGGGACGGCAGCGTCCGCGCCCGCCTCGTCCAGCTTCAAGAAAGCCTCGCCTAAACCCCCTTTTTCCTAAACCCTTTTTCGCCACTCACCCCTTCTCTAACACGTCGCCATGAGCTCCATTCTCCAAGACATTGAAAAGCAGATCGCCGGTATCCAGACCGCGACCACCAAGACCAACACCGGTATCGTCCGCGAGTCCGGTGACGGCGTCGCCAAGATCGAAGGGTTGAGCGAAGTCATGCTCAACGAGCTCGTCGAATTTCCCGGCGGCCTCTACGGCCTCGCCTTGAACCTCGAGGAGAACGAAGTCGGCGCCATCGTATTGGGCGACTCCACCGCCGTGAAAGAGGGCGACGAAGTGAAGACCACCGGGCGGCTCCTTTCCGTCCCGGTCGGCAAAGGGCTCCTTGGCCGCGTGGTCGATCCGCTTGGCGAGCCGCTCGATGGCAAAGGCCCCATCTCCTCCGACGTTAGCTACCCGGTTGAGAAGATCGCCCCCGGCATCATCAAGCGTAAGTCGGTCAACCAGCCGCTCCAGACCGGCATCATGGCGGTAGACGCGATGATCCCGATCGGTCGTGGCCAGCGTGAGCTCATCATCGGCGACCGCGCCACCGGCAAGACCACCATTGCCGTGGATACGATGATCAACCAGGCTCGTATCAACAAGGCCAACGAAGGCAAGCCCGGCTTCCGCCCGATCTACAGCATCTACGTCGCGATCGGCCAGAAGCGCTCCAACATCGCCCGCACCATCGGCATTCTCGAAGACGCCGGCGCGTTGGATTCCACCATCATCGTCTCGGCCACCGCCTCCGACTCCGCCACCATGCAGTACCTCGCCCCGTTTGCGGGCGCCTCCATTGGCGAGTGGTTCATGGACAACGGGCAGGACGCGCTGATCATTTTTGACGATCTTTCCAAGCACGCGGTTGCTTACCGTCAGGTCTCCCTCCTCCTCAAGCGCCCCTCGGGCCGCGAGGCGTACCCGGGTGATGTCTTCTACCTCCACAGCCGGTTGCTGGAGCGTTCCGCCCGTGTGAACGAGCAGAACGGTAACGGCTCGCTGACGGCGCTGCCGATCATCGAAACGCAGGCGGGCGACGTCTCGGCCTACATCCCGACGAACGTCATCTCCATCACCGACGGCCAGATCTACCTTGAGACGGACCTCTTCTACCAGGGCGTGCGCCCGGCGATCTCGGTCGGTCTCTCCGTCAGCCGCGTCGGTTCTGCCGCGCAGATCAAAGCCATCAAGCAGGTGGCCGGTAAGATCAAGGGCGAGCTGGCACAGTTCCGCGAGTTGGCCGCGTTTGCCCAGTTCGGCAGCGATCTGGATGCCGGTACGAAAGCCAAGCTCGACCGCGGCTCCCGCATTGTGGAGCTCTTCAAGCAGGCGCAGTACAACCCGATCACCGTGGAAGAGCAGGTCGCCGTCCTCTACACCATCCAGAATGGCTACATGGATGAGCTGCCCGTCAACCGGATCAAAGAATACCAGAGCAAGCTTCAGGAGTTCCTGACCACCCGCAAAGAGTCCCTCCTGGGGGCCATCCGCGAGAAGGGTGCGCTTGATAAGGAGCTTGAAGGCCAGCTCAAAGCTGCGCTGGACGAATTCAAGACCACCTGGCGCTAATACCAGACCACCCTATAAGCAGGGGGGCGGCCGTTTTCCGCCTCCCGCCGCTGACCGCTAGAGACCCACTTTCCAACCGATCCTATGGCTGCAAATACCCGCGACATCCGCCGCCGCATCAAGTCGATCCGCAACACTGCGCAGATCACCAAAGCGATGCAGATGGTCGCCGCTGCCAAGATGCGCAAGGCGCAGGGCGCGGCCCTCGCCGGCCGTCCGTATGCGGAGCTCATCAATAAAGTCCTTGTTGCCCTTCGGGAGCGCACCGACATCTCCCTCCACCCGCTCCTCGAAGAGCGCCCGGTGAAGAAGGAGCTGATCCTCGTTGTCTCCACCGACAAAGGGCTCTGCGGCGCGTTGAACACCAACCTCCTGCGCGAAATCCCCTTGAAAGGGGCGCAAGGCGCGGAAGTCGTCTTCATCAGCGCGGGGCGCAAAGGCCAGCAGTACCTCGCCCGCTCCAAGCGGCAGATCGCGGCGGATTTCCCGCTCAAAGACGCGCCCACCCTGCTGGAAACCAAAGCCGTCTCGAAGTTCCTCATCGAGAAGTTTCTCTCCGGAGAGGTCGACCGCATCAGCGTTCTTTACACCGAGTTTCAGAACACCCTCGTGCAGAAGCCGGTGCTCCGCACCCTCCTGCCGATCAGCCCGTTTGACTTGCCCGGTGGCGACTCCGCCGAAGTGTCGCACGCTACCGAAAACCAATACGGCTTCCTCTACGAGCCCAACGCGCAGGACGTGCTCAGCGGCATTCTCCCGCACTACATCCACTTTGAAGTCTACCAGATGGTCTTGGATGCCCGCGCTTCCGAGCACAGCGCGCGGATGGTCGCCATGAAGGCCGCCACCGACAACGCGCAGCAGCTCATCAAAGACCTCACGCTTGAGTACAACAAAGTGCGTCAGGCAGGTATCACCACCGAACTTCTCGAAATCACCACCGCGCAGATGGCGCTCGGCTAAGCCGGAGTGCAGCGCATCAACCCTTCTCAAACCCCGCACCCAACCTCAATGAACACAGGAACAATCGTCCAAGTCATCGGTCCCGTCGTGGACGTCGACTTCTCGGAGTCCGGCAAGCTGCCGGCCATTTATGACGC
This sequence comes from Chthoniobacteraceae bacterium, assembly GCA_037189965.1. Taxonomy (GTDB): domain Bacteria; phylum Verrucomicrobiota; class Verrucomicrobiia; order Chthoniobacterales; family Chthoniobacteraceae; genus DATMFV01. The sequence continues at coordinate 3,721 of JBBCKB010000017.1, forward strand.
CCTCGAGATCGAGTACCCCGTCAACGGCCAACAGTCCAAGCTCGTCCTCGAAGTCCAGCAACACCTCGGCGAAGGCTGGGTGCGCAGCATCGCCATGTCCTCCTCGGAGGGCCTCAAGCGCGGCCTGAAAGTTACGGACACGGGCGGGCCGATCTCCGTCCCCGTGGGCGAAGGCATCCTTGGGCGCGTTTTCAACGTCACCGGCGACCCGGTGGACGAGCGGGGCCCCGTCCCCCACACCCAGCGCTACGGCATCCACCGCAAGGCCCCGGCCCTCGTGGACCAGGAGACCAAGGCGCAAGTGCTGGAAACGGGCATCAAGGTTATTGACCTCATCTGCCCCTTCACCAAGGGCGGTAAAGTCGGTGCGTTCGGTGGTGCGGGCGTCGGCAAGACCGTCGTCATCATGGAGCTCATCAACAACATCGCCAAGGGGCACGGTGGTTACTCCGTCTTCGCAGGCGTCGGCGAGCGTACCCGTGAGGGGAACGACCTCTACGCTGAAATGAGCGAAGCGGGCGTCATCAACCAGGACGACCTTTCCAAATCCAAAGTGGCACTGGTCTACGGCCAGATGAATGAGCCCCCCGGTGCGCGTCTCCGCGTCGCCCTCTCGGCCCTCTCGATGGCCGAGTACTTCCGCGACGAAAAGAACCAGGACGTGCTCCTCTTTGTCGATAACGTCTTCCGCTTCTCGCAGGCCGGTGCCGAAGTGTCCGCACTTCTCGGTCGTACCCCCTCCGCCGTCGGTTACCAGCCGACCCTCGCGGCGGAAATGGGCGACCTTCAGGAGCGCATCACCTCCACCAAGAAGGGCTCCGTTACCTCCTTCCAGGCGGTTTACGTTCCTGCGGACGATCTTACCGATCCGGCCCCGGCGAACACCTTCGCCCACTTGGACTCCACCATCGTTCTCGAGCGCTCCATCGCCGAGCTGGGTATTTACCCTGCGGTCGATCCGCTCGCCTCCACCTCCAAGGCGCTCGCGCCCGAGATCGTGGGCGAAGAGCACTACGGTGTGGCCCGTGGCGTGCAGACTGTGCTCCAGAAGTACAAGGATTTGCAGGACATCATCGCCATTCTCGGTATGGACGAGCTTTCGCCCGAGGATAAGCTGACGGTGTACCGCGCTCGTAAGATCCAGCGCTTCCTGAGCCAGCCCTTCCACGTCGCTGAAGTCTTCACCGGCACCCCGGGCCAGTACGTCTCCATCGTTGAGACCGTGCGCGGCTTCAAGGAGATCCTCGAAGGCAAGCATGACGACGTCCCCGAGTCGAACTTCTACATGAAGGGCGGCATCGACCAGATCAAAGGTTAACTCTTCACTCTCCGCTTAGGGGCAGGCGCTTAAACCCGCCTGCCCCCAGAGCGAGGGAGGCTTACACCCATTTCTATGGCCAACACACTTCGACTGGAAATCGTCACCCCCGAGGCACGCACGTACTCTGAGGATGTCGACATGGTCGTCCTCCCCGGGGTAGACGGGGAACTCGGCATTTACCCGCTGCACGTCCCGTTGATGACCGAGCTCAACCCCGGAGAGCTGCGCATCGTGCGCGATGGCCGGGAGACCGTGCTGGCCGTAGGCTCCGGGTTTGTAGAGGTGACGGCGGAGGCCGTCTCCGTCCTTACCGACATGGCTATCGAAGAAGACGCCATCGACGAAGACGCCGTGCAGAAGGCAATCGCCCGGGCCGAAGAAGCCATGGCCAATGCCGAGAAGCTCAATACGGAGGAGATCGCCTCCGTGCAGGCTTCGTTGCAGAAATCGTTCGCCCAGCTCCGCGTCAAGCGGCGTCGGGCAGTGTAAGCGGGCGGGAGGTGGCGGGGGCTCTCTTCCTTTAAGGGGGGCGGCCCAACGTTGTAGCGTCTCTTCAGAGGCGCTCGCTAGTTGCGCGATGAACCTCCTCCTCGAAAAGCTTACCTACCGTAGCGGCACCTTCTCCCTCCAGGTTGAGGCGGTGCTCTCGGGGCCTGCTACGGCCTTGTGTGGGCCTTCCGGTGCAGGCAAGACGACACTGGTGGAACTGATTGCCGGGCTGCGCCGCCCCACCTCGGGGCGTATGGTGCTGGGGGGTGAAGTGCTCTTTAGCGAGCGCACCTTTCTCCCCGCGCAGCGGCGGCGTATCGGCTACGTGCCGCAGGATCTCGCCCTTTTCCCCCACCTTTCGGTGGAGGCAAACCTCCGCTACGGCCAGCGCGAGGGCCGTCTTTCGTTGGCCGACGTTTGCGAAGCGCTGGAGATCGGCCCGTTGCTCGCGCGCAAACCGGGCACCCTCTCGGGCGGGGAACAGCGGCGCGTGGCGCTGGGGCGCGCACTCTTGGCAGACCCCGCACTACTGCTGCTTGACGAGCCGCTCAGCAACCTCGACGAACCGCTCAAAGCGCGCATCCTCCCCCACTTGCGCACGGTGCGCGAGCACTTCGGCACGCCGCTGCTTTACGTTACGCACGATGAACGCGAGGTCGCCCACCTCTGTAACGAAGTCGTAGCGCTGGAGGGCGGGCGCATCACCCGCCACGCTCGAGCAGTTTAAATAAATGGCCATACTTCTATTTAAAATGCTCTATGCTGTAATGCGCTCGGGCCCCGTGTAGATATTCATCGATGCCCCGCGCACGAAGCCCACGAGCGTCTGCCCGTTGGCCTGCGCAAACTCCACCGCGAGGCTGCTTGGCGCGGAGATCGCCGCCACGAGGGGGATGCCCCCCGCCAGCGCCTTGTGCACCAGCTCAAACGAGATGCGCCCGCTTAAGAAAAGCGCGCAACGCGAAAGCGGCAGCCGCCCGGAAAGAAGCGCCCAGCCCAGCAGCTTATCCACCGCATTGTGCCGCCCCACATCTTCGCGTGCGGCAAGTAGCGTGGCCGCGCCCCCTTCCACGGCGAAGAGGGCGCACCCGTGCAACCCGCCGGTACGGCGGAAGGTGGCCTGGGCCTCCGCGAGCTGCCCCGGCATGGCAAGGAGCGCCTCCCGCGGGAGGGAGAGCCCCCCCGGCTCCACGGGCGGGAAGAGGGAGGCCACGGCATCGATGGAAGAGCGCGCGCAGATCCCACACCCCGAGGAGGTCAGCACATGGCGCGTGAGCCGCTCGGGGTCAAACCGCTCCGGATTGGCGAGGAAGATCTTGGCCACATTTCCCTTAGCACCGGGGGGGCCATCCTTCACCGCTTCGGAAACGCACTCGCGAATGGCGTACACCTCCTCTTTCGTGCGCACGATCCCCTCGCTGAGCAGGAACCCGGCGGCCAGCTCGGTGTCGTGCCCCGGGGTACGCATGACGACCGCGAGGCTCTGCCCATCCACCCGGAGCTCCAGCGGCTCCTCGACAGCCACCGCATCCTCCCGCAGCGTGGTCGCGCCGCCTTCCTCGCGGCGGATGGGGACGACCCGGTGCGGCGCGCTCATACCGAGGCGAGCTTCTCGATGCGCACGAGCGCGTTGTAGTCGGGCACGCCGCTCATGCGGTCTTGCCGGTCGCGGTGGATGATGATGTTCCCCTCCGGCCAGTGGACTTGGAGGTTGCCCGGCGCGAGCGGGGCGAGGAAGACGTGCCCCTCATACCGCCCAAGGTCATTGACGAGCGCGATGGCGTCGCCGTTGACCAAGTGCAGCGCGGCGGCATCTTCTTCGTTCATAAAAACAGCATCGCGCGCGGCCCCGGTCAGCGGGTCTACCTCCGCGTAGATGAGGCTATTGAACTGTTTGCCGCGCCGCGTGCTGACGTGGAACTGCCCCTCCGGGCGCTCGAAGCTCGGCAGCTCCACCGCGCGGAAGCGGCCCCGCCCCTCGGGCAGCGGAAACTCGCCCCCTTCGCAAAGGTGCGGGCCGCCGTACTGGAAGGCATCGCCCAATTTTCGCAAGTGCTGGATGCCGTCGTAAAACGGGACCACGCGGGCGATTTCTTCGCGCATGATCCACCCCGTTTCGCACCCGAGCAGGGCGGCGCGCTCGGGGTAGACGGCTTCGGCCAGCTCGCGCAGGATCTTCCACTCCGCGCGCGCCTCGCCCACCTGCCGGGGCAGCTCGGGCGAGAACATGACGCGCCGCTCGGTGCTCGTTTCCGTGCCGCCATCATCCTGCTCGTAGCGCGTCTTGGCGGGGAGGAGGAGGACTTCGCTGCCCGGCTCTGCGGGGGGGATGAACATCTGGTCCGTCACAATAATATCCTGGTGCACGCGCAACGGCACGCGGGCGAGCGCGGCGGCCACGTAGTCGGGCTCGGGCATATTGCGCAGGAGGTTGCCCCCGAGGGAGTAGAAGACATCCAGCTCGCCGCGCGCACACGCCTCCACCATCTCGCCGGTGAGCAGGCCGGGCCACTCCGGGATCTCGAAGCCGTATTGCCGCGAGAGGGCGCGGGCATTCTCCGGTGTGAGTGGGAGGTTGCCCGGCAGTGCGGTGGCGTAGGCCCCCATCTCCGCGCCACCCTGCACGCTGGAGTGCCCGCGGATCGGCATCACGCCGCATTTATCGCGCCCGATGTACCCACGCAGGAGTGCGAGGTTCAAAATCTGCTGCACCCCGTCGCCCCCCCATGGGTGCTGGGTGATGCCCATGCTCCAGACGAGCACGGCGTTCTTCGCATCGCGCAGGCGGGTGGCAAAGTCTTCCATGGCAGCGCGCGGCAGGCCTGCCTGCTTCTCCAGCGCGGGCCACTCCAGCGCGGCGGCATGCGCCGCCAGCGCCTCATACCCGGCGGTGTGGGTGTCGATAAACGTGCGGTCTACCCACCCGTCGGCGAGGAGGATCTTGATGACCCCGGCAAGAAACGCGATGTCGCCCCCTTGCGCAACCGGGTACCACGTATCGGCAATATCCGTGCCGAAGAGAGCGCTGCGAGCGGTGGAGGGGACCCAGTAGCGCTTCATCCCCGGCTCCAGCAGCGGGTTGACCATGATGACCTTGGTGCCTGCGGCCTTTGCGCCATCAAGGTACTTGGTGCTCACCGGCTGGTCGTTGGCCGGGTTCGATCCAAAGAAAACGAGGAGGTCTGTGCCAAACCAATCTTTGTAGCTGCACGTGCTCGCGCCGACGCCGATGGCCTGCTTCATCGCGGCACCGCTGGCCGCGTGGCAAAGGCGGGCCGCGTTATCGACATGGTTGGTGCCCAGGAAGCGAGCCACCTTCTGCGCCATGTAGTAGATCTCGTTGGTAATCCCCCGCGAGGTGAGGAAGAATGCCACGCGGCGCGGGTCTGCCGCGCGGATGCGCCGGGCCATGCGCTCGTAAGCCTCTTCCCACGTAATGCGGCGAAACCCCCGATCGCCATACTCGCGCAGCATCGGGTAAGCGAGCCGCCCGAGGTCGCGCAGCTCGCGGTTGGGGCGCTGGAGCAGGGCGTCGGCATCGGCCAGCAAGCGAGGGTCCATCTCCGGCATCGTGTTGAGGCGTAGGAGGTTTAGGCGCGTCATGCAAAGGTGGGGGCCGGGGATCGTCCAGTCCTTCAGCCCCGCCACGCCGAGCGCGCACCCGTCGCAGACGGCTTTGGTCACCACATCCCAAGCGTAGGGGAGGTTGTCGCGGTTTTGCCAGACGACGCGAGCCATGTCGCGGAAGTGCTTCGGCTTCATCTGCCCGAGGCCGAAGGGCATCCATGCGGCAAGGTCGCGGCGTTTCTCAACGTCGTAGGAACAGGAGTCGCTCATAGGAGGGGTGCCGCCCATTGTGCCTCCGAAGAGGGGAAAAAGAAATCGTGAAGATTTCGATTCCCCACCGGGCAAAGAGTGCTATAGTCCCTATCCCGCCGCCCTATTTTAAGGGCGGTTTTTCAGGGAAAAATGGTGGCCGTAGCTCAGTCGGTAGAGCTCCAGATTGTGGTTCTGGCTGTCGCGGGTTCAAATCCCGTCGGTCACCCCATTTTTCCTGTTCGATAAAGCCGGTAAAGCCGATCAGGCTCCAGCCTCAAGCGATTGGTTTAGTCCTTGCCCGGGTGTGCCTGCGGCTTCACGACCGGCTGGAACCACCGCCGACAGCAACGACTTGAGCGTGAGGGCATCTTCAACCAGTTGGGAGGGATCGTTTCCGGCCACAAATTCGAAGAGAAGATGCTGAACCTGATGAAGCTTCACTAGCTCACGTAAATACGCTCTCCAGATGGGCGCTCCGTCGGCCAGGGGGGATTTGGCGTAACTGGGAGGAGGGGCATGGAAACAATGGACTTGGCGTACCCACGGGGCCAGAAGCCTTAACCCCTCGATATTTGCACAAAGGTTCAACCGACTCATCGGCTGCCAGATGATGCCGACCCCATCCAGTTCGCTTAACAGCCGGTGAGCGGAGGCGTAGGAATTGGTTAGGCTATTGGCGTGGAACTCCAAAACGACGCCCATCCCCGAGGTCGCAGCCAGTTGGGCGGCGCGCTCGATATCCTGCACGATCGCTCTCCATTCGTGCGGACCCGTCTCCTCCGCGTCATGATGGCCTGCCCAGATCCGGATCTGCCGGGCTTTGAGTTCACAGCCGGTTTGCAGGACCGTGGCGAAGGCCAAGCCCTTGGCCTCGCTTTCTCCGGCGCGGTAGTAGGACCCGTAGGTAACCGTTTGCAATCCACGCTCCTCCGTCTCCCGGGCAAGCTCCCGAGCTTTGGCAAAGTCGCCATGCGGAACATGAACGTCGCCACCCCATTCGATGCAACCCAACCCCGCACGGGATGCCAGCTCAAGGATCTCACCCGAAGTGAGAGAGCGAAACGAAACGGAAACCAGGCCCGCAATCATGTCAGTAGGGGAAGCCCGGCTTCCATTGGGCCGAGGAGAGGCCGACCAGGTAATCGGCCAAACCACGGGCTGCGGATTCCGCCAGGAGCTTGCCTTTCTCGGGATTGGAGCAGCGTGTTTCCCCCCCGGCAGATTGGGGCATGTATTGCTCCCAAGGGCGGACGAAATAGGCCTTCCCATTGCACAGCTCCGGGAGGAGCGGCTTTCCCACTTCAAACCCGGCGAAATGCTCTTGCCTCACTAACTGCGGTTGCAGGTGCTGGATCAGCGAGGTCTCCTTTTCTCCAGCGTGGTCGGAGTCATGCTCGATGATTTGGGCAGCCTCCAGGCTGGCCATTCCGGAGGCGGAACAATAGCTCACAAAGGCGCGATCCGCGCTCTTCGCAGAATGACGGCCAAAGTGCTCCCTCAAAACCGCTTTGACCGTATCGACATTGCCGCCGTGGCTGTTGGTCAGCACGATCTTGCGAATGCCGTCCTGCTCCAAGGCTTCAATCATGTCCAGAAGGACATTCATATAGGTGCGCACCCGCATCCGGCACGCGAATGGGAAGTGGAGAAAGTTCACATTATTGCCTACCGGCAGGCTTGGGTACATCAGGACGCGGGCTCCCCGCTGGTTTGCTAGTAGAACGGCCTCCTGCGTGATGGCATCGCCAATGTAGAAATCAGTCCCATAAGGGAGGTGCGGGCCGTGGGGTTCCACGGAGGTCAAGGCCAGGACGACGACTTGCGCTTCAAAGTTACGCACCTCGTCCAAGGTCATCTCCATGAGAATTCCCAAACGCCCTGAAGAGGGGCTATTCATATCTGCGGTGCGGAATCGTGGGCTGCCATAGAGGGGGGCGTGGCTGTCACGGGTCTAACACCGGTTACCGGATTCTTCTCCCCGTTTGCGGTAGGCAGGAAGCACCGCAGCTTTTCCAGGTAGCCGGGCCATAGGTTCATCTCCCCCTCATGCGGCGAGGTAAAGACACGGGGCTCGATGAAGTCGCGCTCCAGCTCATCAATCCGCAGCCGCAGCAGCGACTCATTGGGGGCATGGGCAAAGGTATCGGCAACGATGGCAGAGAGGCGGCTTCCAAAAGAAAGGCTCCTTCTCAGATAGAGCAGCTCCTCATGGTTTGGGTGGCCCGGTGCGAGGGCCTGTAGCGCCCCGTCTACCGCGTCGATCCCTTCGTTGGTTACTTCATTGGTGGCACTCCATTTTGCCTGCATCGTGGCGCGGTCGTGAGCCGCATACGGTTTGGCAAAAAGCTTACGGCAGAGCCAGAACGGAAGCGCCAGCGGATAGGTGCCCCACTCCCCTCGCAGCCGGTAGAAACGTTCCATTGCTCCAGAGGCCCCTTGGTAACAACGTTGCAGGCACGCTTCAAACAATGCATCTGGCTCCGGGATCTCCATCGTACTCGACCGCTCCCGGTAGATCCGGGCTGCGGAAGCCTCGTCTGTCGCGACATCCACTCCGTAGGGGGAATCAAGGTTCCAACAATACTCGGCATTATAGATCTCCTGCACTGGAGCGAAGAGACCCCCATTGAAGTTGAAGATGCCAGCCGCCCCACGACAAAAGTGATTGAGGCGGGGCGCGGCGGTAAAGAGAGCGTCGTTGTTGAACAAATCCGCCCCACCGACGACAAAGGCGAAGATACCGTGGCCGCCCCCCTCGGTGCGCAGCCGTTCGGCAAGCTGTGCGAGGCGAGGGCCGCTGCCATCGCGGTTCCAGAACTGCTCGCGCATGCAGAAGAGCACCCGATCCGAGTGCCCCAGCAGGCGGCTGATCGTCGTCCAAAAACCTGAGACTTCGGCCCAGTCCGCATCCGAATCGTACCATGCGCCATAGGTTGGCGAGGCGAAGATGACCGTGCAATCCCGCGCGGCATCATAGCCGGTGGCTTCGTTGCGCACGGAGGCAATGGCGCGGTAAAGGATGCCAAACCCGTGGGCCACGGCGGCGGCGGCTCCTTCGGGCGAGGCGATGGCCTCATCCGGCCATTGCCGACGGCAATCCTCACACCGGTGCCGCCAGAGCTTTTGGAACTCTTTGTAGAGCGAGATATCCTCACTATGCAGGTAAAGCACGCCCGGCTCCATGGCGCGGACATAGGCAGCCAGCTCCTCTGCCTTGAGCGCGTTGAGGGCTTCGTTGGAGCGGCAGGTCCCGTTTCGCGTCGCATTGGAGGTAGTGACTGGGCTTTCAGGGTCGAACGCTTGCGAAGCTCGCCCGCATTCGTAAATCTCACCCTCCGGGTAGGAGCGCCGGTTGTAGCCTCCAAGCCCTCGCGTCCCCTCCAACGTATGGCCGGGGTAGCCTCCGTAGCCGATCACGTGCCCGCCAAAAACGAGCCGCACGTTGCGTTCGCGGGCGTAGGCGTTGAGGCGCTGCATATCCAGCGTATAGCCTGGGTATTTGTCCGCATCGGTAAACCACTGGAACCCTTCGAAGAAGACCATGTTGATCTTGTGTCTCAGGCAGAAGTCGATCTTCTCCCGGAGGCGGCGGAGCAGGTTCTCCCGCCCGTCTCCCCAGTCGTATGCCATGCGCGAGCACTCCAGTTCGATGAGCCAGCGAGAGGCGGCCCGCAAGGGGATATCGGGGTAATCTTCCACCTCGCAGCAGGGGAGGTGGAATCCGCCCGTCCCATCCTTGTGAAGCAACTGCCGCAGGGTTGCCACCCCATAAAGCACCCCGGTGCGGCCTGCGGCTCGCAGTTCGATGCCATCCCTCCCCACCCGGAGTCGATACCCTTCCGGGCTGCCACCGGGGGGAGCGGTATCCTCATAGATCGCTAGTGAAACTTCCTCCCCTTCCGGGAAGCCCAGTTCGGCGGCTACGATCTCACGCAGCCCCGGTTCCCTCTCAAAACAAGGCGCAAAATGGATGGCTGGCCGCCCCTTCCATTGGATGAAGTCTCCATTTTGCCGCAACCGCTTGGGCACCGGAAGAATCTGCAAAGGGTTGGGTTCCATAGATCGTCCTACTCCAGCCGCACCCGAGTCTCCCCTTGGACACGCCAGCCGGGGAACTGCGTCATGCGTGCCGCATCGGCCTCGCGCATGAACCCGGGGCTGTGGACAAGGTGGACGCGCAGCGTTCCATCTCCCAAGGGCTCCACCTTTTGCACTGGAATGCTGAAGCGGATGCCGTGGCCAAAATCAATGTGCGCGAGGTGATAGCTTTCGGCGGCCGCCCCATCAGGGCGAATCAGAAGGGTATCCGCCGTATCCCCCAAAATCCGGCTGGTGGTGGAGAGGACGGTCCCCGCAAGTTCTTGCGAGGCCTCGCCTACCACCTTGCCGTCTTGCAAGAGCGCTCCTCCACGAAAGACACGCCCCTTGGGCGCATCGCCATTGGTTGGTTGCGAGGCATAAGCGAGGTGCCCTTCAAAGCTCCACCCGTCGCGGTTGAACCGTGCGGTATCCTCCTCGCCAGCGCTGAAGATGCGGTCAACCCGGTCCGGCAGGGTGAGGGAGACCACGGCGTTGCCCCCCGAATAGGCAAGCGCCACTTGGCTGATCCGCGGAGCCCCCTTGGTCGCCTCGTGGACCCAGATCCAGCACGTCTCCAGCGCGGCGCTCCCTTCCGCAACCCGGCGCAGGAGCGAAAAGGTCGCATCCCCCTCACGGCGGATCGCGGAGGCCTCGCCCACCAACAGTTGCAGGGTGGCCGGTTGCGGCCCAAGCGCGCCGGCCAGCCGGGAGACAACGCGCACATTGTCCGGGTAGGCCGCCTCACCCGTCAACGGGGCAACCACCGGCCCACTCTCCCGCAGCCGGATGAACTGGTAGGCCTCGCCCGTGGCTGGGGGGAGCGGTTGGTTGAAGGTTAGCTTGTAGGGCTCGTCGAGCCCGCCACGCAGGAAGAAGTCGTGCATCTTCCCGCCGCGCATCCGGAAGATCTCCACCAGGTAGCCGCCTTCATCGCCGAGCGGCACCATCACCACCGTGCGCCGGAAGAGCGAGGCTTTGCCGGGGTAGGCGCCCGGTTGCTCTGCCTCCATTGCCTGGGCATCGGGGTGGCGGGCATCCCAAAGCAGAAGCTGCCCCTGGTTGAGGAAGCGCGCCGCCACGGGCAAGACCGCCTCCACCGGGTGTTGCCCCGGCTGCGACGGAGCGCGTGAGACGAACGCCGAGCGCGGAAATGGCTCGGGCACTTCGAGCCCGGTGCGGTCCTTGAAATGAATCTCTTCGTCGATCGCCGTGGTGAAGTGGCTCGCCGTGCTGGTGCTCCACTCGCGGGCGAACTTCGGGCTCCCTTTGCGAGAGTCGTGGTAGCTGGTGTCGCTGAAGACCTCCTTGCCCGCTGCATACCAGACGAGGCCGAGCGCGTCGCGGTGGTCGTGCCCGCGAATGCCGCCAAATTTCATCAACGCCGACATACCGCCGGTGTGCAGCTTGGCAATGCCGGAGATGCCGAGAAGGCCGGGCTGGTCGGTCCCAGCCTCTGCTTTCAAACGCCGGGGCCAAGCGTCGTTGAAGTTGGCAAACGAACCGTCGGGCAAGGCAAGGACGTTCTCGCCGTCGGCAATCTGTTTGAGGAGGGTGGCCTTCTCCGCCGCGAGGTCGAGCGTGTCGAAACGCTCCCCGCTTACCGCGTCGCGATACCCGGCGGGGTCGCTGTAACCCTTGAGCTGCTCGGGGATCAACTCCGCGATCCGGTGGGTGATCTGCCGGTTATAGCTGGGCGAAACTTCGCGGAAGTAGCCGTCGGGAGCGTAGGAGTAGACAAGGAAATCGCGCCAGTAGCGTACCACTTGGTGGATATATTCCGGCCGCCCAAGCACGAAGCCAAAACGGGCGAGCCCGCTGGCGTGGTAGCCCGAAAGGTTGGTGTAGCGGGAGGTCTGGCCGCTGGTGCGGTCCAAAAGGTGCTTCTGGTGAATGAAGAGTCCCTCCTCCAGCGCCGCACTCTCGGCGGCAGGAAGGGTTTGGCGTACAATGTCATACGCACGCAACAGGGGGAAGGAGCCCGCAAAATCGAGCGGGTGCCACCGCCCCCAAAGGCCATTGGCCTCGGGGTGTTGCAGGTAAGATGTTTCATCCTGTGTGTGCGGCTTGCTCTGCCGATCGTAGAGCGGCCAGTGGGGAACCACTTCGGCAAACCGGTTTAGCAACTCCACAGAGCGCCGGGCGTCCTCAGGATCACCGAGCAGGAGCCAGCGCAACGCGAGGGCGTGTGCCAGATCGCGCGAGGCCATGAGCCGGGTGGCCGTCTCTCCCGGCTGCGCCCCGGCTTTGGTGATGGCGGCGAGCGCCTCCGCCTGAGGGAGCAGGGCGATGCGCTCCTCCAGCTTTGCACGGGCGTCATCCGTTTGCCCTGTGGCGATCCATTGTTCCACCTCGGTTCCGTTTACCCCTACGGAGTCGCTCAGGGGCCAGCGTAATGCCGCCATGCGCGTTTCCAGCGTGGAGGCCTTCAATGGGGTGGCAGGGGGGGCCGCGGGCTCGGCTTCCGTCGCGGCCACCGGGGCGTTGGGCTTGCAGGCGTTAAGAATAAGCAACGGCGAGACGAGGAGCAGACAAAGAGGAAGGCGCATTCGATTTTTACTGGGCATGAAGTTTGACGATATCTGCATCCGGCCCGGAGAAGGTCTCCACGTGGCCATCGAGGAAAAGGAGGTTCAGCCCCCCTTGGTGGAAGCGGCGCAGGCCGGTGGCCGAATCTCCAAACGGGCGCGTCACCGTATTGACCTGGTAGAGACTCATCCCTCGGCCTTCAGTCAGCAGCAGCGTGCGCGACTTGTTTTCGATAAGGCGGAAGATGGAGCGCGTATTGGATACCACGCCCGGGTCCTTCGGGTAGAGGGCTGCCATGAGGTACGAAATGGAGGGTGAACCATTGCTCTGCAACGTATCCGGCTTCTCCGCGAGCCGCGCGGGGCAGTTGTAAACCTCCACCTCCTCCTGAGTGAACCGGCCCGGGCCATCTCGCCGCCGATCCAGTGGCCCGATCGCGTACCGCCCAAGGTACGCCTGCCCCCACCAGTATTGATTGTAGATATACGCCGGGTGCACCGACGTCGCTGGACCCAAAGTGGGCGGGAGCCGCCCCTCGTAGTCTTCCGTAAACGCCATCATGGCCACGTAAAGGCGGCGAAAGTTGTTCACACACTGTGCTTTGGCCCCGGCCCCCCGAACGGCTTGGTAGGCGGGCAACAAGATCGCTAGCAACACCCCCGCCACCGCCATCGCCACCAGCAACTCTGGCAGGGAGAAGCCGTGGCGAACCGTTTTGGAAAAGCGCGAGATCATTTCGAGGGGGGGAGATCTGAAAATATAATCTTGACCTACAAGTTTTATGATTCAGTGTTGTGGCCATGTCAACGCAAACCTCCAAAATCTTCCCCCCCGGTGCCCCCTTGCGCGGCGTATTGAAATTCCTTCCGTTGGCGTGCGGCCTCGTGCTGGCGGCAAGCACGAACGCCGCCGTGATCGACCTCGCCAAGCCGGTCTCTGAAAGTCTGGACACGATCACCGGCATCTATTGGAAGGTCGACAGCATCTATGACACCAACCGGACTGCGGATGCTTCCGGCAACAACTACAACGGCTATCTGGAGGCCGGAGTCAACAGCCCGGCCCCCTCGGTGCTGACCCCCGGCGTCAATCTCCCGGGGACGACCGGCTATGGCTCCGCCATCCGGCTGACCACCAATGTGGCCTCTCCCGCAGAGTCCGACCGGAATTCCCGCATTTACTACAACACCCCTTCGGTGGGCAGCCGCCTCAATCTGCAAGCGACCGACTTCACCGCCGGGGCATGGTTGAATTTCAGCAGCCTCCAGACGGGCACGCAACTGGTGATGGTGATGGACCGTGGCGCACGCAACCTCAACCCGAACGGATCGGGGGGGCCTCATGGCGGGGGCTGGTCATTCTTCCTGGAGAAGAACGCGAGTGGCAATTGGCGCATTGGCTTTACCGCCCGGGATAACACCGCCTCCACGACGGTTTACAACGGGGCGTACTCGGACCTTGGGATCGACCTCGGTGAGTGGATTCACATCGGTATCACCTTCGACTACAACGCGGAGAGTGACAACACCGTCAATTTCTTTATCAACGGCGCATCGGCGGGCACGGCATCCATCGCCCGGGACATCACCGCCGGGTTGACCCTCAATGGCCTCCGCTTCTCCGTCGGCGAGCGAGCGCAATCGACCTATACCTCCACCTTCGACGGCGCGATGGACGACATCTTTGTCACCGAGGGGCTCCATTCCTTCCAAGCCGTCCCTGAACCTGGGAGCGTGGCGCTGGTGCTGGCGGCGGGCGTCGGCGTTCTCGCCCTGCGCAAAGGCGTAAAGACCCGCAATCGCTGATACTTCCCATGGCTGCGTTTGAAAGATGGGTCTGGACGGAGCTGCTCGCCTTTGACAACGGGCAGGCCGATTGCGGGGTGGCCGAGTACCTGGCATTGCTCGGGTTCGTGCCGGAGGGGCTCTCGCTGTTGATCTCCTCGCCCGATTTTATCCTCCAGCACGAAGGGGTGGAGGCCGATGCCGGGCTCTCTCCGCAGTTCTGCTCGCGCGATGGCCACGCGGGTAACGAGAACCGCCGCCGCCAAGCGTGGACTAAGCACCAACTCCGAGAGTTGGTGCGCGGGTTGCGGGCCGCAGGCGTGCGGGTCTTTCTCGCCAGCTTCACACGGTACATGGGGGACCGCTTCCACCGCGAATGGCTCACCGACAACCCGGAGTGCCGCATTACCTGGGCTCCGGAGGGGCCCAAGGAGGCGCTCTTCGTCCTCACCACGCGGGCCGACGGCACGCCGCTGCACGACTTCTTTGCGGCCCAGATCACGCGGGTTTGCGAGGACTACGGGTTTGACGGGTGGCACGGCCCCGACGGCTACGGCCCGATGTCGGCGCTCTACCGCGCCGACTATGGGGATGACCTCTTTGGCCAGTTCCTCGCCGCCGCGCCGCGCGAGGTGCCGCCCGAGATCGCCGCGCCCGCCGGGGCCGACCCGGAGAAACTCATTCGTCGCCGTGACTGGGTGTGGCAGTGCCGCCGCGCCGAATGGCGGGAATTCTATACCGACCGGTGGGCTGCTTTCTGGCGCGCCATTACCACCGCGCTGCATGCCATCGGGCGGCAAACGATGATCAACTCCCCCTGGACGCGCGATCCTTTCGAAGGCATCTACCGCTACGGGGTGGACTACCGCAAGATCGCTGCCGCCGGGGTGGACCGGGTGATGGTCGAGACCGCCGCAGGCGGCATCCTGCTGGGTAGCGAAGACCGCGACTACCACTACGACTACCTTGCCATGTTCCTGCACCTGAGCGCGTGCGTGCCGGGGATGAAGCGGGTCTTCCTTCACAACACCAAGGATGTCGTGGAAAACTGGGATCTTCTACGCCACGCGCCTCCGATGCTCGAACGCGAGGTTTACGCGCTGGCCAACGTCTTCCTGGCCGACGAAGAGGGCCGCATCCGCCGCTGCGCGGACGGGCTCCTCGCCTGCCTTGGCGACGGCCTCTCCGCCACCGAGTGGCAATGGCTTGGAGCGCAATGGCAGCTCGCCTTCGAGGCCGAGCCGAAGCGCATCCCGGGGGCCACGCTGATCTGGGCGAACTCGATTCTCGATGGCGAGCTCGCCACCTATGCGGAGCAGCGCGATGTCTCCTCCCACTGGCTCACCTACCGGCTATTGGAGCGCAATGCGCCGGTCCATCTCGTCGCGCCGGTGGCTGCCGTGGCGAAGCTGGAGGGGCCCTTCCTCATTCCCAACGCGCACCATCTCTCGCCAGCGGAGCGCCACGCCTTGCTCGAAAGTGGTAAGCCCCTCATTGTCATCGGACCAGATTTCTCCGGCTGGCCAGAGCCCGCTTGGGAATTGGTGGACACTCCGGAAGGCCGCCCGATCGTCTGCCGCGTCTATCACGCCGCCGTGGAGCTTGAGCCCGCGCCGCTCTCTCCCGAGCCGACCGCCCCGTTCACCAACGACCCGCTCTCCCTGCGCGAGCCGCTGAAGTTTCGTGAGGAACTCCCATTTCGCCCAGTCAGCGAGGCCTTCCTCGCCCGGTGTGCGGAGCTGGTGCGCTCGTTGAGCCGCGCCTTCACGCTCACCCCCCACGTGGCGGCCAACCTCGTCACCCAACCGCCGGTGCGCGTTGGTGTCATGCTCATGGAAGACACTCAAGGCCGCCTGCGTCTAGGGGCCAAGAACAGCGCCACGGTCTACGCGCGCATCAAACTCAGACCGGGCAACGGGGCGCGCGAGGTCGAGGTCTTGAGCGACTTCCCTGTCACCCCGGTAGATCCGGACGCGGAGGGTGCGTTCTCGCTCATCATCCCGCCACGAGGTATCGTTGTCGCAGAAGTGGAGCCCATTTTATGAAACCGTCCAACGCCCTTTCCAAACCTGCCGCCATGCCGCCGCTCACCAACGCGGAGCGTTGTGCCGCCTACATCCTCCAGAAGATCGAGTCCGGGCAGATCGGCGTGGAGACCCGGCTCGGGGAGCCTTCGCTGGCAAAGGAGATCGGGGTCGACCGCGCTTCGGTGCGCACCGCCTTCGAGCGCCTCAGCGCCACCGGCATCCTCGAGCGGCGGCCCCGCTCGGGTACCTACCTCAAGCGCCGCTCGCTCGACGACCTGCGCGCGGCCAACCAGGTGCGCTGCCAGCTCGAGGTGTTGGGCGCAACGCTCGCAGCCGAAGCCGCCACGGATGATGAAGTCTGCCAACTCACCACGCTCGCGCGGCTCCTTGATGAGCTGACAACGCAGTACGCCTCCGGGCGGATGTCGGTCTGGTCCTCCATCCGCAGCTTGGAGATCGAGTTCCACACCATGGTGGCGCGCTCCAGCCACAATCCGTATCTCCTTTCGATGATGAGCCGGGACTCGTTTCTTCAGGTTTGCTTCCCGTTCCTGACGATCTCCACCTCGCTCTCGCAAGACGAGCTGCGCGATTACCTTGTCGACTCCGTAACCAACCTCGACGTGGCTGAAGCGATCGGCAAGCGCGACCCGAAAGCCGCCGCCGCCGTGA
The DNA here is from genome assembly GCA_037189965.1 of Chthoniobacteraceae bacterium. Taxonomy (GTDB): domain Bacteria; phylum Verrucomicrobiota; class Verrucomicrobiia; order Chthoniobacterales; family Chthoniobacteraceae; genus DATMFV01. The sequence goes on from JBBCKB010000017.1 coordinate 20,439, forward strand.
TGCGCCGCCACGTGGAAGATACCCTCACCCTCTATGAGAAGGTGACGACCCGCCGCAACTCGTAATGAAGCCCATGCGCTTTGCCATCATCGGCCTTGGAAAGATCGGCCGCATCCACCAACGCCACGCGGAGGCCCACCCGCAAGCGTGTGTGACTGCCGTGGCGGATGAGCGCCCTGTGCCTGCTCCGGGCCTCTTCGTCAGCGACGACTGGCGCGCCGTCATTGCTCGGGATGACGTGGATGCCGTGGCCATCTGCCTTCCCCACGCGCTCCATGCCGAGTGCGCGGAGGCGGCGCTGCGGGCGGGTAAGCATGTCTTTCTGGAGAAGCCGCTCGCTACCACGCTGGCCGATGCGCGCCGCCTCGTCGCTGCCGCGCGGGAAACGGGCCGCACATTGATGGTGAATATGACGCACCGCTTCTACCCGCCCCTGCGCCGCGCCCGCGAGCTGCTGGCCCAAGGAGCGATCGGCGAGGTAATCTCCGTGCGCGATTACTATATGGAGATCATCGACCGGGCAGACTTCCCGGGCTGGTTCTTCGACCCCGTGCAAGCCGGGGGCGGTGTGGTGATGACCGATTCGATCCACCTCCTCGACCGGGTGGCTTGGCTGCTGGGCGAGCCGCTCGCCTTCGTGGGCGGAAGCGCGCGCCGCCTCATCCCGGAATCTTCGGTGGAAGATTGCGCCGAGATCCTCTGCGCCAGCCGCTCCGGCGTGCCGGTGACGGTCGGCTCCTTCTTTTACACCGGGCCGAAATCGTGGGCCGACGGGCTCACCCTCTTTGGCACGCAGGGGGTGATGCGCGTCCACGCCTGGTCGCACATCGAGTGGGAAACCTATGGCGGCCCCACCCAGCGCGAAGAGGGGTACACCGTGCCGCAGGCCGAGCGCCCCGCCGTTGGGCTACGCGCCGCGCTAGAAGAATTTATCGCCGCTATCCATGAAGGCCGCTCCCCCGAGGCCGAAGGGGCGAGCGTCCTGAACTCTCAAGAAATGGTGGAAGCCTTTTACCAACACACCCGCTTATGAACGCCCCTCACATTATGACCGTGCGCGGGCCGATCGCGCCGGAGGAGCTCGGCCTCACGCAGACGCACGAGCACATCTGGCTTAATGCCTACGAGCACTACAAGAGCTACCAGTTTGTGCTCGAAGATGTGGATACGATGGTTAGCGAACTTGGCGAGTTTACCTGCCGGGGCGGCTGCTCCATCGTGGAGGTAACGACCGAGGAGATCGGCCGCGACCCGGAGGCGCTGCGCGAGATTTCGGAGCGCTCCGGCGTGAATATCATCATGGGTAGCGGTTGGTACCGCGAGTTTGCCTACCCACCGGAGGTGGCGCACCTCAGCAGCCGCGAGCTGGCCGACCGGCTCATCCACGAGATCCTCCACGGGGTGGGGGATACGGGGATTCGCCCCGGCATCATCGGAGAGATCGGCACCGGCGTCGGCCACATCCTCCCGGCGGAGGAGCGCGTCTTCCGGGCTGCGGCGCTGGCGCAGCGTGAGACGGGGCTGGCGATCACGACGCACACGACCCGCTGGGGCACGCTGGCGCTCGAGCAGATCGCCATGCTCGAAGAATTTGGCGCGGACCTTTCGCGCGTGGTCATCGGCCATTTGGGAGACCGGATCGGCGTGCGCCACTTGCTCCCGATTGCCGAGCGCGGTGTCTATGTCGAGGTGGATAATATCGGCTATGAAGACTACCAGCCCGAGTGGGTGCGTGCGGATAATGTGGCCGCGCTGGTGAAGGAAGGGTTCGCGCGGCAGGTCCTCCTTTCGCAGGATATCTGCCTGCTTTCGCACCTCAAATACCAGGGTGGAAATGGGTATGGCTACTTGCTGGAGCGCTTTCTGCCACTCCTGCGCGAGCGCGGGGTGAGCGACGCCGATATCCACCTCATGCTGGTGGAAAACCCCGCACGCATGCTTGCCGTGGCGCCTCCCGTTTCCCTTTCGTATGCCGAGCCCTACCTCCATGCCGGAACTTGATCTCTACCGCCGTATCGCCTCCGGGCGTGCTATTCGCATGGTTGCGTTTGGCGCCTCCTCTACCCAGCGCTTCATGTGCGGGATGCACTGGTTTGACTATGTAGAGCTGGGTTTTAAGAACGACTACACCCATAAGGTTGGCCAGTTTATCAACTCCGGGGTTTCCAATGATAGCACCGGCGAGCTGCTTGCGCGGTTTGATGCCGAATGCGCGCTTTACCAGCCCGACCTCGTGTTGCTCACCGTGGGGGCCAACGATTGTCGCTTGCGCCGCTCGCAACCGGAGTTTGAGGCCAACCTCCTGCGCCTCATCGCGCAGATCCGCGCGCTTGGCTCGGAGGTTGTGCTCCAGACCTTTTACCCGATTGATGTGGAAAACAGCCGGGGCAACTGGCCCGATCTTGATGACTATGTAGCAACCGTGCGCCAAGTCGCCGCTGCGGAAGCCGTGCCGCTGGTCGATACCGCGTGCCGCTGGCGGCCACTGCGCGATGCGCACCCAGAGCGCTTCCGCACCTTGTTGCGGGATTATGCCCACCTCAATGAACGCGGCAACCAGCTCCTGGGGCTCGATCTTATGCGCTTCTTTGGCGTCGGCCTCAAGGCAAAGGATGGGCAGTTTGACTACTGCCACGAAGGGATCGTCCTGCAAGCGCTGGTCGATTCGCTCCACCGGGGGCAGGATGCGCTGTGAAGCCCGAGCCTGTTCTCAACGCCGTTGGCTACGCCACTCGCGTGGGCGGGAGCTGCCCGCACCCGGAGGTGCTCGCCGCCATGCAGTGGGCGCAAGGCCACTACTTTGAGGTGGATGACCTGCTTGCCCACGCGAGTGCAGAAATCTCGCGCCACACGGGGGCCGAGGCGGGCATCGTCACCTGCGGTGCAAGCGCGGCGCTTACGCTCGGGTGCGCGGCGATCCTCGCCGGGGATAGTGTGGCCTATATGGAGGCGCTGCCGGATTGCACCACGCTCCCGCGTTCGGTCTTCCTCTACCCGACGCCGGGCCGCTACGACTACGACCACCCCGTGCGCGCCTCCGGAGCGCGGCTCCGCGCCTTCGATTTCGACGCCCCCGGCCTGGAGCCTCGCCTGCGTGCCGAGCTGGCGGGTGGCGAAGTGGCGGGCGTGGTGGAAGTCTGGAAGCACCGGGAGGATGGCGCGCGCCTGCGCCACGTGGCCAAGCTTTGCCACGAGGCGGGCACCCCTTTCCTGCTCGATGCGGCCATGGCGCTCCCTCCGGTCGAGAACCTCCACGAGCTGGCTCAGCTCGGGGCCGACCTTGTGGCCTTAAGCGGTGGCAAACACCTCGGTGGGCCGCAAAACTCGGGGCTTCTTTTCGGCAAGGCGGCGCTCATCCGCAGCGCGTGGTTGCAGATGGTCGATCTCGATGTGCGCGCCGCCTCGTGGTCGCGCGCGGAGTGGCTGCCGCTGGTGGGCGAGCCGCCACGCCACGGCATCGGGCGCGGCTTCAAGGTCGGCAAAGACACAATCTTCGGCTGCCTCGCCGCGCTGGAGCGCTACGCGAAGCGCGACTTCGCCGCCGAGCGTACAAGTTGGCGCGCCACGTGCGAACGCATCGCTACGGCGCTGGAGAAGTGCGCCCCCTTCCGCGTGGAGGCGCTGGCGGAGAACGGCACCGGCCAATACCCGGTCGTCCGCATCACTGCCCCGGATGCGGCGCAGATGGCGCGGCTCAAGGCCGACCTCAAGCGCGAAACACCCAAGGTAATCCTTGCCGAAGACGAGGAAGACGCCACCACCGCGTGGGCTTACCCGATGTGCCTGAGCGAAACGGAGGCTGGCCTCCTCATCGCCCGGCTGCAACGATACCTGACCCAAGTGTCCAGGCACTCATGAAATATCGCATTCAACTTGTCTTTTTGCCACAGGGCTGCGTTGTCAGCCCGAAGCAGTTATCTAGAGATAGCTGCTTGGAGCCTCCGCCTTGCCCTGAGGCAAAAATCCTGCGTTCCATGCGTCATTTCAATCGTGACTGGACACTCGCATGAAGGCCGACCTCCCCCTCCTCCTGCGCAACGCCACGCTGCACGATGGCCTTGGCACCCCCGGGCGCGTGGGCGATCTGCTCATCCACCATGGCCAGCTCCGCCCCCTCGCGGAGGCCCCGCCCGAGGCGCGCGTGCTCGACCTCGCCGGGTGCCACGTGAGCCCCGGCTGGGTCGATCTGCACACCCATGTCTTCGAGGGGCACGGCCTTTTTTCGCTACCGCCCGAAGAGGCCGGGCTCTTTACGGGGGTGACGACGCTGGTCGACGCAGGCTCCGCCGGGAGCCTTAATTTCCCCGCCTTCCTCGCACAGGCCGCGCGCCGGGTGGGGCGCGAGCGGGTGGTTGGGTATGTCAATGTCTCCAACGGCGGCCTGCTCCATGGGCACGCGGGCGAGCGGGGTTTCCTTGGCGAGCATGCCCACCCCGCCCTGCACACGCTGGAGCCCGCGCTGGCGCTCCACACGCGGCACGGGGGCGAGATCGTGGGGTGGAAGGCGCGCCTCTCCCGCGCGCTGGCGCATGGCGACGCGGCGCTGGAGCGCGGCGCGTGGGAGGCGCTCCTCACCCTCCGCGAGCGCACGGGGCTTCCGCTCATGGTCCACCATATCGCCTCCAGCCTGCCGGTGGCGGAGGTGCTTGGCGCGTTGCAGGCGGGAGATGTCTATACCCACTGCTACCACGGGCTCGGCAATGCTCCGTTTGAAGACGACTCGGGCCACCCCACCGCCGATGCCCGGGCCGCGCGCGGGCGGGGTGTCCTCTTCGACGTAGGGCACGGCGTGGGGGCCTTTCGCTGGGCGTGCGCGCAGGGGGCGTGCGTGGCGGGCGGCTTCTGGCCCGATGCCATCAGCACCGATGTGCATGCCTACAACCTCTTTTCCCCCGTGCGCAACCTCGCGGGGGTGATGTCGCGCTTTCTCCACCTCGGGCTGCCGCTGGAGCGCGTGGTTGCCGCCGTTACGGGCGGCGTGGCCCCGGCGCTGCGGCACCTCGGCATCGCGCCGACGCTGGAGCCGGGCCGCCGCGCGGAGCTGACGCTCTTCCAGCTCGAAGAAGGCCGCTTCCCGCTGGCCGACTGCGCGGGTGAAGAGCGGGTGGCCCCCCGGCGCATCACCCCGCTGGCGGTGCTGCTCGGCGAGCGTCTCACCCCGTGCTACGGCTTCCATGCCCGCCCGGCAGATGCCGATGCGCTGGCCCGGGCCTTCCAATCTCTCACATGACTCCGTGGACTCTTACGCCCGTGGCCGTCGCCACGCTCCCCGTGCCTGGTTGGGAGTGTGTCTTCGGCCGGAATGACAGCACCCTGCGCGACCTCGTTTTCTGGGTCTGGATCTTGCGCCGGGGCGAGGAGGTCGGCCTTATCGACACCGGCTGCCCCTCCGGCCCCGAGCTGGCGCGGCTCAATGAAGCCAATGCCACGCTGGATGCGCGCAGCGTTTTCACCATCCACCGCACCCTGCCCGAAGTGCTGGAGGCCGAGGGCATCGCGCCGGAGGCGGTCCGCTTCGTGCTGCTCACCCAGCTCATCACCTACGCCACGGGCGGGCTCCTTCCCGGCGCGCTCCCCAATGCCACCGTTTACGGCGCGTGGGGCGGCATCGCCGAGCTGTTTCTGGAGAACCCGGGCCACCCGCCCAAGCCGTTCTACTTCACCCCCCAGGGGTGGGCCGACCTGCATGCCCGCCTCACCACGGGCCGCGCCGTCTTTGCCCAAGGGCCGCTGGAAGTCGCCGAAGGGGTCGTCTTCGAGCCGACCGGCGGCCACCACCCGGGCTCTGCCGGGGTGCAGGTGCGGAGTGCGCGCGGGAAGGTCGGCATTTTGGAGACCGCCTTTGTGCAGGAGAATGTGGAGGGCGAAGTGCCGATCGGCATTGCCGAGAACGCCGCCGAGTGCCGTGAGGCGATCCGCCGCTACCGGCGCGAGTGTGCGCTCACCCTCGCCGGGCATGAGCCCGAAACCCCTCGCCTCCTCGCTCAGTTTCTGGAAGGGTAAGGCCACTTTATGAAAGACCAAGTTTGCCTCATCACCGGGGGTGCCGATGGCCTCGGGCTCGCCGTTGCCGGAACGCTCGCCTCTCGCGGAGCCATCGTCTGTCTGCTTGACCGCAACGCCACCGCGCTGGAAGCCGCCCGTGCCTCGCTCGGCGCTCAGGCGCGCGCCCACGTGGTCGATATTACCGACGAAGCCGCCGTGGCCGCCACCGTCGCCGCCATCGCAGCCGAGCACGGCCGGGTGGATGCGTTGATCAACTGCGCGGGCATCACCGGGAAAACCAATATCCGCTCCCACGAAGTGGCGGTGGAGGATTTTGAGCGCGTCTGGGCCGTCAACGTGAAGGGCACCTTCCTCACCTGCCGCGCTGTGCTGCCGCACATGCTGGAGCGCGGGTACGGGCGGATTCTCAATGTCGCCTCCATCTCCGGGAAGGATGGAAACGCAGGCATGGTCGCCTACTCCAGCTCCAAGGCCGCCGTGATCGGCCTCACCAAAGCGATGGGCAAGGAGTACGCGGAGACGGGCATCACCATCAATGCCATTGCCCCCGCCGTCATCCGCACCGCCATGGTCGCCGCCCTGCCCGAAGAGCAGGTGCGCTATATGACGGACAAGATCCCGATGAAGCGGTGCGGCACCTTGGAGGAGTTTGCCGAGATGGCGGCCTTCATCGTCTCGCCACAGAACAGCTTTACCACTGCCTTTACGTTCGACCTGAGCGGTGGCCGCGCCGTCTACTAATGAAGCCGATCTCCCTAGCTCTCGTGGGCGTCGGCGGCTATGGCCGCGCGCATCTGCAAACCATCGCCTCGCTGGGCGCGGAAGTCCGCCTCGTCGCCGTGGTAGACCCCGGCTTCTCCGAGCCGCCCGAGTTCCTCTCGGAGTGGCCTGGCACCCGCTGGTACCCGACTTGGGAGGCTCTCATGGCCTCCGATGCCGAGCGGCCTGATGCCGTGGCGGTGGCGGCCCCCATCCCCCACCATGCGGCGTATGCCCAGGCGGCGCTGGAGGCGGGCCTACCCCTCTACCTCGAGAAGCCGCCCGTGCCGCTGCTCACCCAGCTCGATGCGCTGCTGGCCACCGAAGCCAAGGCCCCCCCCGGGGCGTGGGTGCAGGTCGGCTTCCAGTTTACCTTTACCGAGCAGATGCGCGCGCTGGGCGAGGCGATCCGCTCCGGCGCGCTCGGCGAGATCCGGCACTACCGGCTGCTGGCGTGCTCGCGGCGTGAGGCAAGCTACTACCAGCGCTCCGGCTGGGCAGGCAAGCTCCACTGGCGGGGCGAGCCCGTGCTCGATGGCCCAGCCACCAACGCCGTCGCCCACGGGGTGAGCGATCTTTTTACGCTGGAGGCCTTTCGCTGCGGCGGGCCCGTGCTCCCCGAGGAGATCACCGGCGAAGTCTACCGCGCCGCGCCTATCGAGAGCTACGATGTCGCCTCGCTCACCGGGCGCTTCCCGGGTGGGGCTACCTTCTCCTTTGCTACCGCGCACGCGGTGGATGCGGACCTTGCGCCCCGGCTCGAAGTGGTCGGCTCGCTTGGGAAGGCCGAAGTCCATGGCCCCCACCGCACTCTCTACCTGAGCGTGCCGCCGGGCGAAGTGGCTGCGCCCGAGCCCAATATGCTTGCCTCGTACCGGCACTTCCTGCGCGCCATTCGCACCGGGACCCGGCCCGCGCTCGGGCTGGCAGAGGTGCGCCCTTATGTGGCGGTCACCAATGCGCTCTTTGTCTCGAGCGGGGGTATCCACACCATCCCGGAGGAGTACCACTCGCAGCGCAACCACGTGCAGCATATCGAAGGGTTCGAGCAAGTCGCCACGGAAGCCTTCCGCAACGGCGTCAACTTCTCGCAAGCCGGGGCCCCTTGGGGCCGCTCGGGGGAGCCCTTTGCCTTTAAGCCCGGGTTTGAAGCCACGCTCGCCGCTTACTTCGCTGAGAGAGTGTTTTAGGGCCCTTTAACTTATTCTGCACAGCTTCCTTTGCGGCGGCGAAGTCCGTTGCAAAGTCTTTCAAGCTTGGGCTGTATGAATCCATACAGCCGCTGCGCTCCAAAGCCTCTGCAACGGCCTCCGGCGCTCACAAATGAATTGTGTGCATCCTAAGTTAAAGGGCTCTAAATAGAAGTAGGGCTTGGATGCCGGACGACGTGAACTGTAGGCCGTCTCTGTGAGACGGCAGCCCAACCCCATGGCGTCTCACAGAGACGCCCTACAATTGCCCCCTTTCGCGCCGAACCGGTAAATCAGCGGCGTTGCGCCCCTTCCACCCAGATGCCACGCACCAGCGTGTCGTGGCTCTGCTGGGGCACGCCGCGCTCGCTGCGGAAGAGGGCCTGAGTCACCTGCTCCACGGCCACGGCTCCGAGGCGTTCGTAGTTTTGGTAAATGCCTGGGTGGGGGGAGTCGGGGGTGTAGCAGCCGAGATCGATCCGCTGCGGGCGTTGCCTGGCCCCGGGTAGCAACGCCTCGAAACGGGTGCTTTGTAGCGCGCAAATGGCGTCGGGCCGGTGCTCGCGCAGGTACGCCTTCATCGCAGTGGCAGGTTCGGCCTTCAGGATGAGCGGGGGCAGCAGCTCCGCGTGTTGGCCCCGCGCGGCCAACCAGCTCCCGAGCCAGAGGTGGTCTGCCTTGTCATCCGAGCTGGCGCTCAGAAACAGGGCGATACGGCGGTGCCCCCGCGCCATGGCGTGCCGGGTGGCTGTGGCAATGGCGTGGAAATAATCGTGCGCGACCCGGTGCAATAACGGCGAGACGAGGGAATAGCCGATGGCCAGCGCGCTTACGCGGCTCCAGTCGATCCAGTCCATCCCGATCGGCTTTGCGGGTTGCGGGCAGACCAGGGCGGCGTGGATGTTGCGCTGGTGGAAGGTTTGGCTTAACGCCGCGCCGCTCATGCCGGGGCGCCCCAGCCAAAGCGGGACGAGGGTGAAACCGAGCTCCCCCGCGCGGGTTTGGGCCCCGGCGAAGATCCGCTCATACGCGGGCGATTTCTTCCAACCGTGCTCGGTAGCGGCGTTGGTTAGGAAGGCGATCTCGCCTCTCGCATCGGGCGGCCGCCGCCCGGCGCGGTAGTGCATCAGCGCGGAGACAAGCGGGTTGGGGGTGTACCCCATCTGCCGGGCTACCTGCTGCACCCGCTCGCGCGTGGCTTGCGGCAGGCGCGGGTCATTGCGCAAGGCCAGCGAAACCGTGGTGCGGTGGACCCCGGCCCGCTGGGCAATATCCTCCATATTGACCCTCTTCATTCTACGATGATAACCGCCAGCTCAAGGGGAGGCGAGGCGGTTTACGCGGGTAGAGCCCGTAGCGGCAGCGGCTATTCGAGGTCGTCTCCGCCGCCCTTTTTGTTCACCAAGCCGCGCAGCTTGCCGTGGATGAAGGCATCAATATCGCCATCCATGACGGCGCTCACGCCGCTCGTCTCGACGCCGGTGCGGTGGTCTTTGACCATCTGGTATGGCTGGAAGACGTAGGAGCGGATCTGGCTGCCCCAGGCGATCTCGCCTTTTTCGCCATACTGCCGCTCGACCTCGGCGCTCTTGCGGTCCTGCTCCAGTTGGTAGAGCTTGGCTTTGAGCAGCTTGAGGGCGAGTTCGCGGTTACGCCCCTGGCTGCGCTCGGCCTGGCAGGCGACGACGATGCCCGTCGGCTTGTGGACGAGGCGCACGGCCGTCTCCACCTTGTTGACGTTCTGCCCCCCCTTGCCACCGGAGCGGAAGGTATCCATCTCCAAGTCGGCGGGGTTTACCTCGATCGGCTCGCTCTCGGCGATCTCCGGGGTGACGTCTACACTGGCAAAGGAGGTATGGCGGCGTTTATTGGCATCAAACGGGGAGATGCGCACCAACCGGTGGACGCCGCGCTCGGTCTGCATGTAGCCGTAGGCATGGTCTCCGGTGACGTGGAGTGTGGCGGATTTGATGCCCACTTCATCCCCCTCCTGGAGGTCGATGATCTCGGTCTTGAAGCCGCCGCGCTCGCACCAGCGCTGGTACATGCGCAGGAGCATATCCGCCCAGTCGCAAGACTCCGTCCCCCCCGCGCCGGAGTGGATGGCTACGAAGCAGCTCCCCTTATCATGCGGGCCCGAGAGGTAGCTCTGGAGCTCAAAGGCTTCGAGCCGCTTGAGAAGGGCGCTGTGCTCGCTCTCCACCTCGGCGGTGGCGTCGGCCCCTTCTTCCCCGGCCAGCTCGATGAGGACGGAGAGGTCTTCAAGCGCCTGCTCCATCTCGCGCATGGGGGTGAGCTTGCCGCGGATGCGGGCGACCTCTTCCACATGGCCCTGCGCCTTTTCCCGGTTGCCCCAGAAGTCCGGGGCGGTCATCAAATCCTCCAGCTCGCGAAGGCGGGCTTGCAGGGTGGGGACGTCAAAGATACCCCCGCATTTCGTCCAGACGGGACTTCAATGCAGAGGTGTCGATGGAGTTGAGGTCAAAGCTCATGGGTGAAATGGGAAAAAAGGGAGATTACCCCAGGTTGGCTTCCTTCAAACGCTCGGCCATGTCTTCGGCCTGCAGGGCTTGCACCATCTCGGCGATCTCGCCTTCCATAAAGCGGTCGAGGTTGTAGAGGGTGAGGCCGATGCGGTGGTCTGTCACCCGGTTTTGCGGGTAGTTGTAGGTGCGCACTTTTTCTTCGCGCCCGCCGCCGCCGATGAGGCTGCGCCGGTGAGCGGAGTATTTCTCGGCCTCTTCCTGCTGCTTGCGCTCCAGAAGGCGGGAGCGAAGGATGCCGAGTGCCTTCTCCTTGTTCTTCTGCTGGCTGCGCCCATCCTGACACCGCACAATGGTGCCCGTGGGGATGTGCATGACTTGCACGGCAGAGTCGGTCGTATTGACCCCCTGCCCACCGGGGCCGCCGGCGCGGCAGACTTCGATGCGTAGCTCATCGGGCTTGAGCTCAAAATCGACCTCCTCGGCCTCGGGGAGCACGGCGACAGTGGCCGTGCTGGTGTGGATGCGCCCCTGCGCTTCGGTGGTGGGCACCCGCTGTACGCGGTGCACACCGCTCTCATAGCGCAGCTTGCGGAAGACTTTCTCTCCCGATGCGCGGAAAATGACTTCGCGAAACCCGCCAAGGTCGGAAGGGCTGTTCTCCAGCACTTCGAGCTTGAGGCCGTGGACTTCCGCATACCGCGTATACATCCGCAGCAAATCGGCGGCAAAAAGGGCGGCCTCGGCCCCCCCCGTGCCAGCGCGGATCTCTACAATCGCGTCGCGGTCTTCCCCCGGCTCGGGGGGCAGGAGGGCGATCTGGAGGGCCAGCTCCGTCTCGGTGAGGCGCGCTTCCAGCTCGGGCACTTCGGCGGCGGCCAGCTCGGCCAGCTCGGCGTCGTCCCCCCGGGAGAGCTCGCGGTTATCGGCAAGATCTTTGCGCGTGGTGGCCAGCCGGTCCCAAAGGGTGAGCACTTCCTTCACCTGCGCGTGCTCGCGCATCAGGTCGCGCGTTTGCTGCGGGTTGCCAAAGACGGAGCCGTCGGCAATGCGCGCCTCAAGCTCGCGAAAGCGCTCGCGTTTTTTGTCGATGAGGGGCGCAAAATCCATCGGTCAAATAAAGAAGTCGGTCGCGCCCAAGCCAAAAGAAAACGGTGATGCGCGGCACGACGGGCGCATCACCGTTTGGGAAAAAGGACTTCTAAAGGCTAACGGCGGGTGGCGCGAGCCGAGCCGTAGCGACGGGCGAACTTCTCGATACGCCCGGCAGTGTCGACGAACTTCTGCTCGCCGGTAAAGAACGGGTGGCAGGAAGCGCAAATGCCGATCTTGAGATCGCGCCGGGTGGAACGGGTCTGGAACACGGTGCCGCACGCGCAGGTGATCGAGGTCTCTTCGTAGTTAGGGTGAATGTCTTTCATGGCCTTCAAAAAGGGAGAGTGACCATAACCCCAAACGCCTTTCCTGCAATCAAAATCTTTCCTTACTCTGGGCAAAGAGGCATTCTCCCGTGCTTTTTCGCCGCCCATGAACTTCCCCTCTCAAAACCCGCTGGCCCTCGCGTGGGAATCGGTGCTCGCCCGGCGGGGCGGCGCGCCCGCCATCTTCTCGGCCCAAGGGGAGGTGTTGCGGAGCTTTACCGGCATCGAGGCCGAAGCCCGCCAGTGGGAGGAGGAGCTGGCCCACGCCGCGCCGCGTGGCGGGGTGGTGGCGCTGCAGATCGGTACCCGGCCCGAGTGGCCCGCGCTTGCGCTCGCCTGCCTGCGCTCGGGGCGCGTGGCGCTGCCGCTGGGGCGGCACCTCACGGGGGAGGAGCGGCTCGTGGCGCTCGCCGCGGGGCCTGCTTCGGTCCTCATCGAGTCGCTCCCCGAAGGGGGGGTACACCTTGTGCATCTGGAAGGGGAGCCGCCGCATTGGCCGGAGCCCGCGCCGGAGTTCCTTAAGCTCACCTCGGGCACCACGGCGGCCCCGAGGGCGATCCGCTTCCGGGCCGCGCATTTGCTGGAAGATGCGCTGCAAATCCTGGAGACGATGGGCATCGGCGAGGGGGATCTTAATTACGCCGCCATCCCCCTCTCTCATTCCTACGGCTTCGGCAACCTCGTCCTGCCGCTATTGGTCGCGGGAGTGCCGATGGCGGTGAGTGAAGACCGCCTCCCCCGGGCCATTCTCTCCGGGCTGGAGCAGACGGGGGCCACCGTGTTCCCCGGGATGCCGGTTTTCTTCGATAAACTCGCCGCGCTGGGGGGCGAGCTGCCGCCTTTGCCCCGGCTGCGGCTCTGTATCTCGGCGGGTGCCCCGCTCCCGCCCGAGGTGGGTCAACGCTTTACGGCGCGCTTTGGGCTTAAAGTCCACACCTTTTACGGCTCCAGCGAGTGCGGCGGCATCGCCTACGATGCGGACCCTGCCCCCACCTACCGTGAAGGCGTGGTGGGCCACCCCCTTTCGCGCGTGCGCCTGCGCCTGGGGGAGGAAGGGGCGCTCACCATCCAAGGGCCCACCGTGGCTGATGGCTACTGGCCCCGGCCTGCCCCCGCCACGCTGGGGGGTGGCACCTTCACCCCCGGAGATCTCCTGCGCCGCGAGCCGACGGGCGAATACGCGCTGGCGGGGCGCGTCTCCGACATCATCAACGTCGCCGGGCGCAAGCTCAACCCGCGCGAGGTCGAGGGGCAACTCCGCCGCTTCCCCGGCGTGCGCGAGGTGGTTGTCTTTGGCATCCCCTCCGTACTGCGCAATGAGGAGCCGGTGGCGTGCGTCGTGCTGGAGCCGGGCATTCGCGAGGCCGAGCTGCTCCACTTTGCCCGGCAACACCTTGGTGGCTGGCAAGTGCCCAAGGCGCTCTGGGTGGTGGGGGAAATCCCCGTCAACGAACGCGGGAAAACCAGCCGCCGCGAGCTTGCCGCCCGCTATCTGGCCGGGCAGAATGGCCCCGCCCGCTCATGAAACCGCTCCTGCTTCTTCTTGCGATGATGGCCTCTACCGCCTTCGCCACCCCCATCCGGCTCGCCCCGGCAGATGCCGCGCGCGTCGGCCAGCTCGTTTGGAAAAACGAATGCGCGGGCACGGTGGAGGGCCTCGTCTCGTGGAACAAGGGGGAGAACTTCCCCTCGCTCGGCATCGGCCACTTCATCTGGTACCCCAAAGGGGTGCGCGGCCCGTTTGAGGAATCCTTCCCCGGGCTCGTGCGGCTCTTGCAGGCGCGCGGCGTGGCGGTGCCCCAGTGGGCGCAGGGCCCCGCCCCGTGGGCAGACGCCGCCGCCATGAAGGCGGACCCTCGGCGCGTGGCCGAGCTGCGGGCGCTCCTCTCGCGCAAGGAAGTCATCGGCTTGCAGACCGAGCACCTTATCGCCCGGCTCAACGCCGCCCTGCCCAAAATGCTCGAAGCCGCCCCCGCTGCCGACCGCGCACGGGTGAAGGCACGGTTTGAAGCCGTGGCCGCTTCGCCGGAGGGGTGCTTTGCGTTGATCGACTATGTGAACTTCAAGGGCGAAGGCACCGCCCCCACCGAGCGCTACAAAGGGCAAGGGTGGGGGCTGCTGCAAGTCTTGCAAGGGATGAGCGGCAAGGGCGACCCCGCGAGAGATTTTGGGGCTTCGGCCGCCAAAGTCCTCTCGCAACGTGTGAAGAACGCCCCGCCCGAGCGCAAGGAGAGCCGCTGGCTCCCCGGCTGGCACAACCGGGTGAACCGCTACGGCTCGGCCCTGTGAGCCAACCCGCCCCGCTAGCCCCACGGCTCGGCGCGCTTTGTTTAGGAGGGGCGCTGCTTATCCTTACAGCGCTGGTGCTGCGCCCCGCGCTTCGCGAAGCGGTGGCTGCGCGGGAGCTTCCCTACGATCTTCCTTTCACGGCAGCTCTTTTCCTTTGGCTCGCGTGGTGCGCATGGCGGGGCGGGCGAATCTCCCTCTGGCTGGCCAAAGCATTTGCGCTGGTGCAGGCCGTGCTCCTCTCCGTCGTCGCGGTAGGCATCCCGATTACCTTTCTGGTGGGCAACCACCGTTTTGAGCCGACAGTGGTCAACAGCCTCGCGCTGCTCGCCAACGTAGCCGCCGCCGCATTCTCAGCATGGGCGCTCTTCCTTTCGCCAGAAGTCCGCACCTTCATCGCCACGCAGCAGGCTCGCTATGCGCCAGCCGCGCTACCGGCTCGCCCACGCAAGCGCTCGCGCAACCGGGCGTGTTAGAGGCCGGAGAAACTCCTTGGCTCAAACCGCCCAGCCAAGGGCGGCTCCGAGGGTGCGGCTGTTGAGGAGGATGACGACCCCGGCCACGGCGACGCCGCCGCCAAGTAGGGCGCTGCGGGTGGGGCGGTCGCCATCGAGGAGCCACGCCAGCGGGATGACCATGAGCGGCACCGTTGCCAGTACGGAGAGGACCACCCCGGCCGGAGCTTGCACGAGCGCCCATTGGAAGCAGATGACGCCGAAGGTGAGCCCGGTGAGCGCGTTGGCGATGATCCACGGGGTGGCGCGCTTCCAACGCTCGCGCGGGGGCTCTTCCTCTACTGGAGCGGCCAGCTTGCGCCGGGGGAGCAGGTAGTTCCAAAAGGTGTAGATGAGTACGAGGATGGCAAACGCCCCGAGCATCCGTTGGTAGGCGGAGGTGAGTGGGTTGACGGCGATGTTTTCCAACAGGTTGGCGTCGTTCCCTTTGCGGGTGAGCACAGCCCCAATGGCTTGCGAAGCTGCCGCGAGCGCGCCGCACCCGATGCCCAATGCCAACCCGCGCGGGTGGTTCTTTGCCCCCGGCAGGAAGACGATGGCCACGCCGACGAGGATGACGATGCCGCCGATGATCTGGATGGCATCCAGGGTGGTGCCCAGCCAGACCCACTCGATCAGCGCGCCGAGCGGGGCGCACAGGCAATCAACCACCAGGATGGAGAGGCGCGGGCCGATCCGCACAAGGGCGAGGAAGGTGGCCAAGTCGCCAATGCCGACGCCGATGATGCCGCCGAGCAGAAACCAGCTCAACCCCGGCCCCGCGATGCCCTGCCCCCACAGGTGGGCGAGGATACCGAGCAGGATAAGCGAGAGGGCCAGCCGGGCGAAGTTGGCGTTGAGAACGCCCACGGTACGGGCTGCGCGCCCGGCGCAGACGATGGAGAGGGAGAAGAGAGCGGCCGTCAGGAAGCTGGCGAACATGGTGGGAGTTCCTGATGCCTCCCTTGCCTGAAAGTTACAACTATAAACCTCGTAAACATTGCAGAGCGACCTCTGCCACGGCCCGGAGGCGGGCGAAGGCTTCGCGAAGGAGCGTCTTCCAAGCGGCACGAGGGGGGAGGCCCCGGGCATTGCATGCGGTGGCTTGCAGCCCGCAGGCGTCTGCAAGGAAGAGGGCGCGCTGGTTGTGGAAGCGTTGCGAAATGATGACGACCTGCCGCAGGCCAAAGACCTCCCGGGTCCGCCGGAGGGAGGCAAGGGTGCGGGTGCCCCCGGGGTCGAGGGTGAGCACGCCAGACGGTACGCCCAACGCTTGCAGGCGGCGGGCCATTGCTTCGGGTTCGCCGGAGCTGCCGCTCAGGAGAAGATGGCGGACTTTTCCTGCATGCCAGAGAGCGGCGGCGGTTTCGATGCGGTAGGTGAAGAAGCGGTTTTCCCCGCCATCGCGCCGGTTTTCCGCAGTGCCGAGGAGAAGGCCGGTTTCCGTCGCGGGCACTTCTTCCACCCGGTCGGCAAGCCGCCCACGGCTGGCGCGGGCGACCCAGAGGTGGCTTGCGAGGAGCGCACCGCACCCGCCTGCAATGGCGGCGGCTGCGGCTCCGAGGGTGGTGGCAGTTTGCACGGTGGGGAGGGGGCGCTCTAGGCGCGTCGAGCCAGCCATTCGCTCATCCAGAGCGCGCCAAAGGCGAGCACCAGTGAGGCCGCCAGCAGCGGCATGGCCAGCGCGTCGCGCCCGAGCTGGATGTGGTGGTAGATCGCGAGTGAAAGGGTCGTCGTTTTCCCGGGGATATTGCCTGCGAGCAGGATCGTAGCGCCAAACTCGCCCACCGCGCGCGCAAACCCGAGCACCGCCCCCGCGAGCACGCCGCGCGTCGCGAGGGGGAGCGAGATCGTCCAGAAAATGCGCAGCGGCCCCGCGCCAAGCGTAGCGGCCACCTGCTCCAACCGGGGTGGCACCGCCTCAAAGGCGACGCGCATGCCCCGGACCATCAGCGGGAAGGCCATCACCCCCATGGCGACGACGACGCCCTTCCAGGTAAACGCGATCTCGACGCCCGCCGCCTCCAGCCAGCTCCCGAGCGGGCCGCGCCGCCCGAGCAGCTTGAGGAGGATGAGCCCCGTCGCCACCGGCGGCAGCACCAGCGGCAGCGCCACGAGCGTCTCCACGAGGCTCTTGCCCCACCACGCTTTGCGCGCCAGCAGCCACGCCATCACCACGGCGGCGGGCAGCGCGAGGGTGATGGCCAGCAACGCCGTCCACGCGGTAAAGCCGATGATCTGCCAATCGGCGGGCGTCATTCCTCGCTGGGGAGGATGAGGAAGCCGTGCCGCTTGAAGAGGGCGACGCCTTCGGGCGACTCCAGGAATTTCAAGAACGCCGCGCCGCCCTCCGCGTTGGGCGCGTCTTTGAGCAGCGCCACGGGGTAGGAGATCTGCGGCCCCTCTGCGCGGGGGACTTCGTAGGCGATCGCTACCTTGGCTGAGCGTGCGGCATCGGTCTTATACACGATGCCGGCATCCATATTGCCCGCCTCCACGGCGGCGAGCGCGGCGCGGACATTGGCGGTGGGGACGACCTTGGGGGCCACCGCTTCCCAAAGCCCCAGCTTGGTGAGGTACGCCTTGGCGTAGACTCCGGCGGGCACCGCCTCCGGGTCGGCCAGCGCGAGGCGGCGCACCCCGGGCAGCGCCTGCGGCGAGAGTGCTTTGGCCCCTTTGGGGGTGACGATGACCAGCGTGTTGGAGAGCAGGCTGCGCCGTGTCCCTTCGCGGAGGTGGCCGCCTTGGGCGAGGCGGTCCATCTGCGCTTCGTCGGCGGAGAGAAAGAGGTCTGCCCGGGCCCCTTCGGCGATCTGCCGCGCCAGCGTGCTGGAGGCGGCGAAGTTGGAGACCACCTTGCCTCCTTTGTAGAGTTGCGCTGCCTCCTCCAGCGCGTCGGCAAGGCTTGCGGCGGCGAAGACGGTGGTGTCTGCCGCGCGCGCGCCGCAAAGCATGGCAAAGAGGAAGAGCAGGGTAAGGAGGCGTTTCATAGAGGGGGGTGCAAATGCCGCAGCGCCTCGCGAATGGCGGGCACGAGCGGCGGCAGGCAATCGGCAATGGCGGCGGGGTTGCCGGGGAGGTTGATGATGAGGGTGCGCCCCCGCACGCCCGCCGTGGCGCGCGAGAGGATGGCCGTGGGCACGGTGGCAAAGCTGGCAGCGCGCTGCACTTCGCCAAAGCCGGGGAACTCTTTCTCGATGACCTCGCGCGTGGCCTCGGGGGTGACATCGCGCGGGGAGGGGCCGGTGCCCCCGGTGGTGAGCACCAGCGCGCACGCTTCCTCGTCGCAAAGCTGCCGCAGGCAGGTGGCGATGGCGGCGCGCTCATCCGCCAACAGCACGGCCCGCCACTCCACAGGGCTGCCCCAGGCTTGGGTAAAGAGCCGCTCGATCTCGGGGCCGCTGGCGTCGGCATAGATGCCTTGGCTGGCGCGGTCGCTTAAGGTGAGGCGGCCGACTTTCACCGCTTCTCCTTCCGGGTGACGCGCAGGTTGCCGATGACCATCGCTTTATCCACCGCTTTCATCATGTCATAGAGGGTGAGCGCGGCCACGCTTGCGCCGGTGAGCGCCTCCATCTCCACGCCGGTGCGCGCTTCGGTGAGCGTTTCGCAAGTGATTTCGATGCGGTCTTCGAGGATGGCAAACTCCACCGCCGCGTGGTGCAGCGGCAGCGGGTGGCAGAGGGGGATCAGCTCCGCCGTGCGCTTGGCGGCCTGGATGCCCGCGATGCGTGCCACGGCCAGCACATCCCCCTTGGGGAGCGCCTGTTCGCGCAGGAGGCGGAGTGTTTCGGGGGCGCAGCGCAGCTCGGCTTGCGCCACGGCGAGGCGGGGCTGCACCGGCTTGGCGTGGACATCGACCATCCGCGCCTGCCCTTGGGCATCGAGGTGAGAGAAGGTGTTCATAAAGCAAGGGGGCCGCACGGGAGGAAGGGGGCCACCTCTCCCGGTTGGGGCGGGGGCGTGCCGGGCGCGAGGCGGAGCAGGGCGTTGACCCCCGAGAGCGCGGCGAGGTGCCCGGAGTCGAGCCACGGCAGCGGCGTGGCGCGCCAGCCGTGGGTGGTGGGGGTGGCGTGTGCGGGCCAGAAGGTTTCGCGCGCGTCGGCCACCAGCGGCGCGCCGGGCTCCAGCACGGCGCTTAGAAGCGCGGGCCGGGGCTGCCCCAGCAGCGCCGCCAGCACCCGGCGGATAAAGAGGGCAAAGACGACAAAGTGCGAGACGGGGTTGCCCGGCACGCCAAAGGCAAGCTGCCGCCCGCGCGTGGCAAAGAGGAGCGGCTTGCCCGGACGCGAAGCCACGGCGCGGCAGCGGAGCGTGTAGCCGAGCGCCTCTAGCAACGCGGCGCTCCCATCATACTGGCCCACGCTGGCTCCACCGGAGATGAGCAGCAGATCGGCCTCGCCCATGGCGCGCAGGGTGGCGAGCCCTTCCTCCACCGACTCGGTGGCATGCGCGCGCGCCGCGAGCGGCACCCCCGCCTCTGCGAGCAGTGCGGCGATGAGCGGGCCATTGGTATCGCGGATCTGCCCCGGCCCGGGCTGGGCGTGGGGGGGGACGATCTCGCTCCCCGTCGTCAAATGCACCACCCGGGGCCGTGGGATAACGAGCGGCTCTACGCACCCCGCCCCAGCCGCGATGGCGAGCCGCGCGGGGGTGAGCACGCACCCGGCGGGGAGCAGCTCCGCGCCGTTGCGCACTGCGCTCCCCCGGCGGCGCACGTGGTCTGGCCCGGAGATTTGGGCGATGTGGAGCTGCTCGCCCTCCAGCGTGGCCTCTTCCTGTTTGACCACGCGCACCCCCGGCGCGAGCGCCGAGCCGGTGTAGATGCGCCACGCCTCGCCCGCGCTTGGGGGGGCCGCGGGCGCGGCTTCGCCGGGGAGCGTCTGCCCCGCCACGCGGAAGGTGCCCGGCCCTGCGGCGTGGGCGATGGCGAAGCCATCCATCGCCGAGCGGTCAAACTCCGGCTGGTCGGCATCGGCCCGCAGCGGCTGCGCGAGCACGAGGCCCGCCGCCTCGGCCAGCGGCACGGGCTGGGGCGCGAGCGGCGTGGCGGCGGCATCGAGGAGCTGCCAGAGAGCATCGACCGAGAGCATCATTACAACGGGAGGGCGCGGGTTTTCCAGATCGGGATGTCGGCCTTGAGCCGGTCCATAAAGTCGCTTAGTAGTGCAAACGCCGCCTTGCGGTGGGGCGAGAGCGCGGCGAGGTAGATCGCCGCCTCCCCCACGGGCACCTCGCCGAGCCGGTGGACGACGTAGACCTTGTGGCACCCGTGCTTTGTCGCCAGCTCCTGGGCCAGCGCCTTGAGCATCTGCCGCGCCATCGGCTCGTACGCTTCGTAGCAGAGTGCGCGGATCGGTTCGCCCGCTTCCTCCCCGCGCACGATGCCGTAGAACTCCGCCAGCGCGCCGCACTGCGGCAACGCTTCGACCGGGTACGGGCGGGGGATCGGCTCGGTGAGGAGGGCAACCATCACTTGCCAAGCAAACCGCCCCCCTCTCGCCAACACCAGCCTAAAGATTACCCCCCGGAGACGGGGGGGATCAGCGCCACCACATCGCCCTCGGCAAAGCGCTCGCCCGGGGCGGCGTACTGGCCATTGCGCGCGAGCCGCGTGGTGGCGCGCAGCGGCGCGAGGCGGGGGTAGGCGCGCAGTAGCTCGGTCCAGAGCGCCTCGGCATCGCCCCCGGGGAAGGGGAGGCTCGCCTCGCGGGTGCCCGCGGCATCGGCGGCTTGGGCGAAGAAGAGGATGCGCATGGAGAAGAGGAAGGGGTGGCGGCTACCCGCCGATCGCCGTCATCGGGCGGCCGGGTTGGTAGTTTTCGGTGAAAAGGTGGTTCTCCGGCTTATTGGCGATGGCGGCTTGCAGCAGCTCGCCCACATCGGCCCCGGCGCGAAGGGGGGCGAGCAGGTCGATCTCGCCATGTTGGCCGAGGCAGGGGCGCAGCTTGCCATCGGCGGTGAGGCGTAGCTTGTTGCACGTTTCGCAGAAGTGCGGCGTTGTCACTGCGCCGATGAAGCCGACGCGCGCGCCGCTCTGCCCGGCGCGGTAGTAGCGCGCCGGGCCGTGGCCGAGCTGCAAGCCGGGCTCGGGGTGAAGGGTGGTGTGGCGCTCCAAAATGCGCATGGCAGCAGCGGTGGAGAGGAAGTTGGCCTCGGTGAGCACCTCGGCGTTGGAGAGCGGCATCAGCTCGATAAACCGCACCGGCATCCCCCGAGCTGCGCCAAACTCTACAAGCGGCCAAAGCTCCCCCTCGTTCACCCCGCGCAGGAGCACGCAGTTGAGCTTCACCACCTCAACCCCGGCCTCCCGTGCCGCCTCCACTCCGGCGAGCGCTTGGGCCACATCGCCCCCGGTGATGCGGCGGTAGAGCGCGGGGTCGAGCGCATCGAGGGAGATATTGACGCTCCGCACCCCGGCGGCTTTGAGCGCCCCAGCCACCGGGGCGAGCCGCGTGCCATTGGTGGAGAGCCCGAGCGTCTGCACCCCCGGTAGCTCCCAAAGGCGCGTGGCGATGGCCACCAAATCGGGCCGCACCAGTGGCTCCCCCCCGGTGAGCCGGAATTTGCGGAAGCCGAGCGCGCACGCGGCCTCTACGACGCGGACGATCTCATCCGCCGTGAGGTGGTCGGCCCGTTGCGCCCACCCTTTGTACCCCTCGGGCATGCAGTAGAGGCAGCGCTCGTTGCAGCGGTCCGTGACCGAAAGGCGCAGGTAGTCGATCTTCCGCCCGAAGGGGTCCATGCCGGGACTATACGGGCGGGGGTTTCGGGGCGTCAATGGCGCGCCAATCGCCGGGGTGGTTCCAGTTGGCAAGGCACGGGGCCAAAGCGGGCGGTACCGGCACGGCCACGCACCACCCGGCGCGGCAGGCGGCTTGCGCAAAGGTGCGGGCAGAGCGCTGGCCTTGCGCAAGCTGCTCGCGAGCCAACGCGGCGGCTCCGGTAGGGTAGAGCGCTGCCAGCGGCTCCGGCCCGCCGGGGAGCTGGGGGACTACGCCGCCCGCGTGCCCAAGCAACCAGCGCAGGAAGGGGAGGTCCAGCGCGGGGAGATCCACCGCCAGCACCAGCACGCGCCCGGGAGGGGCGGCTTCCAGCGCGGTGGCAAGTCCTTCCAGCGGGCCGTGGCCGGGGAGGCGGTCGGGGAGCGCGCCTTCCACCCCTTCGCGGCCAGAGATGAAAACTGGCGCGGCCCCCGCCTCGCGCGCGAGCCGGGTGGTGCGGGCCAGCAGGGTCTCGCCATTGAGGAGGAGGAGCGCTTTATCGCGCCCCATGCGCACGGAGCGGCCTCCGGCGAGGATGACGGCGCTTAGGCGGGCGGGCTCCAACCCCGCGGTCGGCACGGAGGCCGACCCTCCCGGGAGCTGCCGCTCCGGTTTAGGGGCCATCGCGGCGGAGGGTTCCATCGCTCAAAATGCGCGCGCGCAGGCCGCCCCGGCCCCGTAGCCATGCCTCGGCCCCGGGGGCGAAGGCGCGGTCCATCCAATAACACGGGCGGCATTCTTCGGAGCCGAGGAAGCGGACGCCCTGCACCTCAAACTCGCGGCCTACCCACTCTTGCAGCGCGGCCCCTTCTACCAGCACGTTGCGGCGGGTGGCGGCAGGGTCGCGCTCGGGGGTGCCGAGCACCTCCCAGAGTTGCAGGAGGTCTTCCCACGCGAAGAAGGTGATCTGCCCTTTGTAGTCGGGCTTGTAGTCAAAGAAGCGGTCCCCCACGAGGCCCAGCCCGGCGCGGCACTCCACCTCGGGCACCTCGACCATCGGCTCCGTGCCCGGGGGTTGGCCATGGTGGCCAAAGTAGTTGTGCGCGGGGCTGATAAAGAGGTGGCGGATGCGCATACTGCCCCAAGTTTACCACCGGGCGGCCCGTTCGTCACCCTCGCACGCGCACGGCCCGCGTCTTATCGAGCTTGAGGACGCCGCCGGGGGTGAAGCCGGGGGCGGCCTTGGGGTCCGTCACCTTCTCTCCCTCCCACTGCACGCTCCCTTGCTCGACCAAGCGGCGAGCATCCCCCCGCGAACGGGTGGCGCCAAAGCCCTCCGCATACGCGGCGACGACGGCGGAAACGATGTCGGCCCCAGCCGGGAGCGCCACTTCGGGCAGCTCGGCCTGCGCGAGGTCTTTTTTGGAAAAGCGGGTATTAAAATCCTCCAACGCCGCTTGCGCCGCTTGCGCCGAGTGGTACCGGGCGACGATCCGGGTGGCGAGCTGCTTCTTGGCATCCATCGGGTGGCCCTCGGGCATCGGCTCGCCGAGCAAGAGGAGGTAGTAGCGCGCCATGAGCGTGTCGGAGATGCTCATCAACTTGCCAAACATGCTCCCCGGCTCTTCGCTCACGCCGACGTAGTTGCCAAGGCTCTTGCTCATCTTCTGCACGCCATCGAGCCCTTCGAGCAGCGGCATGAGGAAGACGACTTGCTGCGGCAGCCCCTCCTCCTTCTGGAGATCGCGCCCGACGAGGATGTTGAAGAGCTGGTCTGTGCCGCCAATCTCCACGTCGGCTTTGATCTGCACTGAGTCCCACCCTTGGATGAGCGGGTACTGGATCTCGTGGAGCCGCACGGCTTCGTTGCGCTCTACGCGGTTGCGGAAATCCTCCCGCTGGAGCATCTGCTGGAGCGTGGCCCGGCTGTTAAGGCGGATCACATCGGCAAAGCTCATCGCCCCGAGCCATTCGCTGTTGAAGACGGTGCGCGTGCGCTCGGGGTCGAGGATTTTGAACGCCTGCTCGCGGAAGGTGGCGGCATTGGCAAGCACCTCTTCGTGGGTGAGCTGCGGGCGCGTTTTGGAGCGGCCGGAGGGGTCGCCAATCATGGCGGTAAAGTCGCCGATGATGAGGATCGCCTGGTGCCCCAGGTCCTGAAACTGCCGCAGCTTCTGGAGCGCCACCGTGAAGCCGAGGTGGATGTCGGCCGCCGTCGGGTCCACCCCGAGCTTGACGTTAAGCGGCCGCTCCTCGCGCAGCTTGGCGAGGAGTTCGGCTTCGGAGGTGATCTGCGCGGCACCGCGCTTGAGGAGGTCCAGTTGCTGTTGCGGGCTCATGTTTCGAGGCGAAAGAGGAAACCGGAAATCCCCGCCAAGAGGAAGCGCTATTTGCGTTCCAGGTAGTGCCGCGCCACCCGGGGCGCAAGGCCGGTAAAGATTTCCCACGGGATCGTGCCCGCCTTTTGCGCCAGCTCGGCGGCGAGGATCTCCTCGCCCCCCTGCCGCCCAAGGAGCACTACTTCATCCCCCTCGGCCACGCCCGGCACGGCGGAGACATCGGCGAGGATCTGGTCCATCGTCACCCGCCCCCGCACCGGGCAGCGGTGGCCTCGGATGAGCACCTCCGCCCCCGCCCCGGAGAGGTGGCGGCGGTAGCCATCCGCATACCCGGCGGCTAGCGTGGCCACGCGCATCGGCGCGGGCGTGGTGTAGGTGCGCCCGTAGCTCAGGCTGGTGCCGGGGGGGAGATCGCGCAAGAGGGTGATGCGGGTCTTCCACGTCAGCACCGGGCGCAGGCGCGGCTGGGCCTCGGGTAGCGGCGCGCTTCCGTAAAGGGCGAGCCCCGTGCGCGCCAGCCACCCCGGGCCGCCGGGGCAAGTTGCGCCGTAGGCAAGGGTGCCCGCGCTATTGAGGGCGTGCAGCTCGGGCTCCACGAGGCCCGCCTCGCGCAGCGCCCCGGCCAGCGCGGCCCAGCGGGTGAGCTGCTCGCGGGTAAAGGCATCATCCTCATCCGCGCTTGGCAAGTGCGTGCCCACGCCCACGAGGCGCACCCCGGGCAACGCCGCAAGCGCTTTGGCGAGTGCGAGCGCCTTCGGTTCGGCAATGCCGATGCGCCCCATCCCCGTATCCACCGCAAGGTGCAGGCGCGCCGGGCGCTCCGCGCTCCCCAAGGCCGCATAGGCATGCCCCTCCTCCAGCGAAGAGACCACCGCCTCCAGCCCCGAGGCGACCACGATGGGGCGTTCCTCCGGCAGCGCCGGGCCCAGCAGCAGCACCCGCGCCCCCGCCACGTGGCGGCGTAGCTCCACCGCTTCGGCAAGGTTTGCCACGCCAAAGGCTTCCACCGCGCTATGCAGCGCCGTGGCCACTGGCCCGAGCCCGTGGCCGTAGGCATTGGCTTTGACGATCGCCATCACCCCCGTGCCGGGGGGGAGCGCCGCCCGCAGGGCTCCCACATTGTGCCGTAGCGCGGCCAGATCCACCTCTGCCCAGCAACGGCGGGCGGGCAGCGTATGGGGGAGCGAGCGGTCTGCGGCGGGCGGGCGGAGCGGTTTCATAGAGTGGGCAAGGGCGAGGCTTTCACAAACCCGGCGGGGCCGCAAGGGTTTGGCGGGTTGCGGGATGAGGGCACCTCTGCTATTTACCTCAGGTAAGACCGCATGAAACGTCTCCTTTTCGTTCCCCTCCTGCTTGCTGCCGCCACCGTGCCTGCCCCTGCCCAGACCCGCGCCAAGCCCCCCGCCGCTGCCGCCGAAGCCCAGCCGACACCCACCCCGCGCGCCGTCCGCGCCAAAGCCACGCCGGTGCCGGTGCGCCGGGCCGAGCCGGTGAGCCCCGTGGAGAAGAAGCCCGGGTTCTTCAAGAAAATCGGCAACCTCTTTACCTCCGGTCGCACGCCGAAAGCCAAGCCAACCCCGGCCCCTGCCGAAGCCACGCCGACGCCCACCCCCGCCAAGCGGCCCACGCGCCCGGCCCCCGGCCCGGTGGATGAAGGGCACCTCCCCGCGGCGGATTTGGGCGCGCGCCCTTCGGCCAACGTCACCCCTCCGCTCCCCGGTGCGCGCTCGACCCCCCGCCCACCCAAGCCCGTTTCCACCCCGCCCGCCCCGGAGGTGGAGCCACCCCGCCCTGTCGCCACCCCGGCTCCCGCCCCCGCGTTACCCACGGCAGTCATCCCCGCGCCGCCCGCCACCGTGCTCGCGCTCGACCCGACTCCAGAGGCCGATACCGCTTACCAGCGTGTCCGCAAGCAAGCCGCGCAAGACCCGCAAGTGGCCGCCCTTGGGCAGAAGCTCGAAGCCGCCGCCCCCGGCGAGGCCCACCAGGCTGCCGCCCGCGAGTACGCGCAGGCGCTCTTCGGCAAAATGCGGGAGCTGGACCCCGCGCAGGAGAATTGGATCAACCGCATGGAAGGGGCCACCCTGCGGCGCATTAACGCAGG
>JBBCKB010000018.1:0-23310 GCA_037189965.1 Chthoniobacteraceae bacterium
AGCTACACGCGGCGCGTGGTCGGCATGGGCAAGCTCAGCGTCTACGACAAGCACCCCCGGCGCGCCCCGGAAGACCCCGGGCCCCCCTTACCGGCAGACAACGACCGGTGGCCCGCGACCGCAACCAGCGGCTACAGCCCGAAGATCGACGTGGAAGACCACAGCATGCTCCTGCTCCAGCTTGCCAACGGCGTGCAAGCCTCCTACCACCAGTGCCACTACACGCCAGACGACCACCGCAACTACACGATCATCGGCACCGCCGGGCGGATTGAAAACTACGGCGACCTCTCCACTTGCAACCGCTGGGCAACCATCCACCTCTGGAACCGCCGCACCGGCTACAGCGAGCAGGGGCACGAGGTCTTCCGCATCCCCCACCTTTTTGGCGAACACGGCGGTGCCGACCCGCTGCTGATGGAAGATTTCCTCTCCTTCCTGCGCGGCGGCCCCTCTACCGGGGCCACTCCGCTCGATGCCCGCATGGCCGTCGCCGCCGGAGTGTGCGGCACCGAGTCGCTCCGGGAGGAAAACGCCCCGCGCGAGATCCCCGCGCCGCCGTGTGCGTAGGGGGCTCTAACCACCAATCCCTAGCACCGCGTTCTCTTCGGGAAGGGTGGAGTGGCCGCCTTCAAAAACAATCGGAAGGAAAATGCCGGGCTGGGGCTGCCCGCTCGTCTGAATGAGCCGGCGCAGCATTTCGACCAGCTCGACCCCGATCTGCTCCAGCGGCTGCCGGGCCCGGGTGATGGCGGCCATCGCCGGGTAGGTATTGAGGTCCGCCCCGGTGCCACCGATGATGCTCACCTCTTCGGGTACGGAGATGCCCCGGTCCAGACACGCCTGCCGCGTGCCGATGGCGAGCATATCGCCCGCTGCCACGATGGCGTCGGGCCGCAGCTTGCGCCGGGCCATGAGGTCGCGGGTGAGGTCGTAGCCATCCTGCTCCAGATGACCTTTGGCAGAGACAATCTCGAAGTGGACTTCGCTGCCGACTTTCGCCCCCATGGCCTTGAGCAACCCCGCACAGCGCAACACGTCGGAGTTCTCCAGCTCGCCGGGGAGGTTCCCCATAAACACGATGTTCCGCCGCCCCCCGGCCAGCAAGGCCGCCCCGACCTGAATGTATGCCTCCAGATAGTCCGCAGAGACAAAGTTCGAAGTCGCCGAGAGGGAAGGCGGGTTGAGGCTCACCAACGGCATCTGCCGGAGGGAGGAAGCCTCCCACGCCCGCTTCAACTCGCTGCTGGAGCGGATGATCACCCCGTCCATCCGCTCCCGGTGGGCCTCCAGAGCGGCGAGGGTACCCGGAATGTCGCGCTGGGGGATCGGGATCGGCACCACGCTGGCATGCCCCTCCATCTGAGCCGCATGCTTGAGGATGGAGCCCGAAATCCCCAGTTGCCAAAGCTCCGGGCTCGCCCCCCCTTCCGAAATGCCAAACGTCACCCCGAGGCGCAGCGTGCCCCCCGCCTTGCGCGGCGGCTTGATGAGGAAGCACCCGTTGCCCAGCTCGGTGCGTACCACCCCTTGGGCAGCCAGCATGCGCAATGCCGTCTGCACTGTGGAAACACTGACTCCGAGCTGCTTGGCCAACGCCCGGCTGGTAGGGAGCCGGGCGTGCTCGGGGGCATCTTCGCGGCTAAACTCCTTCTCAAGGTAAGCCAGCACGCGCTCTTTGGCCCGCAGCCCCGCTCCGGCAAAGGCCGTTTTGGAAATCGTCTTTGGTTTTGCCATGGGTGGTTTCACGCTCGCGGCCAAGAAACATGGATGCCGGGGCGATGGCAACCGATTTTCCTCCGATTTCAGGCAACTTTGCTCAAAACCAACGCTCATCACCCTAAGGACCTATCACGCCTCCCCCCGTTATCGCGCAAAGGAACACCTTGATTTATTGTTCGTTTTTATTCACTTTTAATGCAAAGAAGTAAAATGCTTTACCACACCGTTGAAGATCACTCGCAGGATGGTGAACGCTCCGGAGAAGGGGCCGCCGTGGAGCTTCGCGATGGCCGCCTGCTCCTGCTCTACAGCGCCTTCCGGGGCGGCGGCGGGGCAGACCACGCCCCCGGCAACGTTTTCCGCAGGGTCTCTGCCGACGGCGGCGGCTCCTGGGGCCCCTCGCAAATGGCGCTCCCCACCCCGCCGGGCGCGTTGAATACCGGCTTCATCAGCCTGTTGCGGCTGCAAGACGGGCGGATCGGCTGTGTCTACCTTGTGAAGTGGACGGCGCACGACCATTGCATCCCGTACTGGACCTTCAGCGAAGATGAAGGCGAGACGTGGGCGGAGAGCCGAGCCATCACCCCGGAGCGGAGCTACTTTGTCGTCAACAACGACCGGCTCGTGCAGCTGCGGGATGGCACGCTCCTGCTCCCCTATGCATGGCATGGCGATATCGGCCGCGACCTGGATGACAACACCCCCTTTCGCGAAAGCCTCAACGCCCGGTGCGGTATCTTCTACTCCAAAGATGGGGGCGCGAGCTGGCAGCGGCCCGACACCGCGCGGCGCTTTGAGAAGCGCTGGTTTACCCCGCCCACCCCCTTTCGCCCGGACAAGGTGGAGGAAGTCTCGCGGAAGATCGTGGAGGCCCGCTATGATGTCTTTCAGGAGCCCGGGGTGGTGGAGCTGGAGGGCGGCATCGTGATGATGTGGGTACGCAGCAACGCACACCTCTACTGGTCGCTCCTGCGCGAT
Source organism: Chthoniobacteraceae bacterium (assembly GCA_037189965.1). Lineage (GTDB taxonomy): Bacteria > Verrucomicrobiota > Verrucomicrobiia > Chthoniobacterales > Chthoniobacteraceae > DATMFV01. Next base: position 2,701 of record JBBCKB010000018.1, read on the forward strand.
GGGCTTGATGGCCCGTGGGAGGAGTTTCGCGTGCTGGAGGGGTTCAACATCTGCAAAGGCCCACAGCTTATCAAGCGCCTGCCCGGGTCGCAGCGGCTCGTCATGCTCTACAACGACCGGGGCGACGAAGGCTACGGCGAGCCCGACTTCATGACGCGCACCCCTCTTTCCATCGCCTTTTCCGACGACGAAGGGCAGACGTGGCAGCGCACGCAACCGCTGGAGGGCGACCTCTCCCGCAGCTACTGCTACGCAAGCCTCCTCTTTTTCGGCACTCGCTTTCTGGCCACCTACTACGAGAGCGTCCCCCGGCGGCTGGCCGACGGAAGCCTTGAGCGCACCCCCCAGGGCACCGTGGCCCGGAGAACACTCGCCTCCCTCAAAACGTGCGTGGGCGACCTTTCCTTCTTTGAAAACGCAACCCCCACCCTCTCTGTTTAACGACCTTGCCGACTGGCGCAAAGGCGGCCGCGAGATGCGCATGGGCATCGGCCCCACGGAAGTTGGCCCCCTCACCACGCCTCACGAATGGCGGCAGAAAGCGGAGGCGCTGCGAAGCCTCTACACCCTGCTTTTGGGGGAGCTGCCTGAGGCTTTCGCCAACCTCCGGGCGGAGCCCGAGTTTGGCGAGCCATACCCGTACCAGGGGGTGCTCCGCCAGGAAGTCACCTTTACCATCGGCCCGGGAGAGCGGACGCTCGGCCACCTCCTGCGCCCGCTGAAGGCAGCGGGGCCGCTCCCGACCGTCCTCACCCTGCACCAGACGACGACAGCGGGCAGGGCCTTTACCATCGGGGCCACGCCGGAAGGGCCCGGGCACCCCAAAGCGTACGGGCTGCACCTTGCGCGCCACGGCTTTGCCACCTTCTCCTACGACCAGCTCTCCACCGGCGAGCGGCTTCTCCCTCCTGGCACACGGGCGTTTGCCACCGAAGCCTTTTACGAGCGGTGGCCGCGATGGTCGGTCCGAGGGCGCGACATTGCCGACCTGCAACGCGCCGTGGAGGTCCTCGAAGCCGCCGATGGCGTGGATGCCCGGCGCATCGGCAGCATGGGCCATTCGCAAGGCGGCGGGCTGACGATCGATGGCATGATCTTCGAGCCGCGCATCAAAGCCGGTGCGAGCAACTGCGGCACCGGGGCGTTTCGCAGCTCGATCAACCCCTTTGGCATCGCCCGCGAAGCGTGGTGGATCGGCATCCCCCGGTTGCGGGCGTTCTTTGAAACCGGCAAGCCAGCCCCTATCGACCTGCATGAGCGGCTGGCCCTCATCGCGCCGCGCCCGTTCCTGCTCATTTCCGCCGTGAACGACTCCTCATACGGCACCGGCCCCGATCTTGATTGGAACGAAGCCCGGCTGGAGGAGCTGCACACTGCGGTGGGCGACATCTACCACCTTCTCGGGGCCAAGGACGCCTTCCACCCGCAGCAACACCGCGAGGGGCACGACCTCAAGGCCCACCAACTCGCGGAGATCGTCCGTTTCTTCCAGACACATCTTTAGGAATACGGTATACAAGGGGGGATGCGTTTGGACCAATGGCTCTGGGCGGTGCGCTTCTTCAAAACGCGCCCGCTGGCGGTAGAGGCGATCCGCGGAGGCCGCGTGAAGGTTGATGGCGTGGCGGTAAAGGCCGCGCGCGAAGTCAAGCCGGGCGAGACCGTGGCGGTAACGCTGGAGGGCGCACGCCGCATCGCCCGCGTGTTGGGTGCCCCCTCTTCACGAGTGAGCGCCAAGCTCGTGCCGCTCTACTACGAAGACCAGACACCCCCGCCCGCGCCAGATGCCGCCCCCGCGCCCGCCCGGCGGGAGCGCGGCACGGGCCGCCCCACCAAGCGCGAGCGCCGCCAGCTCGACGCGCTCCAAGAGCCCCCGGAGGAAGGCTAGTATAGCTCTACGTTAGATCACTTTAAGGTTCGGTGCCGGGGTCGGGAATTGTAGGGCGTTTCGGTGAAACGCCATGGGGTTGGGCTGCCGTCTCACAGAGACGGCCTACAATTCACGCTTCGCGGGCATCCTGTCGGGGGCAGCCGCAATAGGGTGTATCTACGGGATGCGCTGGAACCGCTCGCTGTAGTTGCGCAGCACGTCGTCGTCGTTGTAGACCCAGTAGCCGGTGGCATCGAGCTCGATGCGATAAACCAGCTTGCGCTCCAACACCGGGGAGTACCCCCTCACAACAAAGGTATCGCCCTCGATGGAGAGAAACTCGACCGGCTGTTCATCACGCCAATCTTCCATAGTGGCGAGGCATTTGCCGTCTTTAAACGTGACCTCCATCTTCCCCAAAATCGGGGCGAGGGTTTTGGCTACTTTGGGCGTTTTCTTGCCCCACGGCTTTGCCTTCTCCCAATGGCGGAGGGTGGCTTCGCGGTCGCTACGGTAGCGCCCCTCAAGCCGTTTGGCCTGCGGCGGCACGGAGGCGCACCCCGCAAGCAGGCAGGCTAGCAGGGCGAGTAAAAACACCCCGCCCCAAGCGCGCAGGTTCATTTGAGCAGCTCTTCAAGCGCGCTATCTTTGGCGGAGCCCAGCTCCAGCGCCTTGGTGTAGTGGTAGCGGGCTTTATTGCGGTCGGGCCGCTGCGCGGTGGCGAGGACGACGGCGAGGTTGAAGTGCGCGTCGCTATAGAGAGGGTCAATCTGAATGGCCGTTTCGATCTCTTTCTGCGCGGCCTCTGTCCACCCCTTTTGCGCGGCGGTGACTCCGAGGTAATTGTGCGCGGTGGCGTTCTTGGGGTTTACCGCCAGCGAGCGGGTGAGCGATTTGATGGCGTCATCATACCGGCTCTGCTGGAAGTAGACGATGCCGAGCGTGGCGTGCGAAAAGGCATCGTTCGGGGCAATGGAGAGGATCTTGCGGAAGGTCTCTTCGGCAAGCATGAGCTTGCCCGCGCGGAACCGGGTGACGCCCAGGTTTGAAAGGGTGTAGACGTTGTTGGGCGCTTTGGCCAGGAGCTGTTCGTAAGCCGTCTCGGCTTCGTCATACTTCCCTTCCTCAAACTTCTCTTTGGCGTCGGCAAGCAGCGGTTGCAGCTCGGCGGGCAGGTCATTGCGGCCGGGCGGGCGCGGCTCGGTGTTCTCCATCGGGGCCGTTTCACCGCCTTCGCCCTGCGGCGCGGTGATGGAGATGGCCAGCGTCTCCGCCTCGTTATCCACAATCTCCATCTGCGGGGTTTTGAAGAGGGCGCGCTCTTCATCGGTGAGCTTGACGACGGGTTCACCCAAAAAGGCAACCTGGTCGTTGAGCGTCTCCGAGCGGACTTGCAGCCGCCCGAGCTCTTCGACGATGAGCTTGCGCGCCTGCTCGCGGCGGGCCTGGTCTTTGAGCTGGCGCAGGACGATGCCGCGCAGCAGCTCGTTCTCCTCCGTCATCTTCCGGCGCTCCTCAGGCTCGGAGGCTCCGCTGGTGGCCAGCTCGGACTCCTGAAGCTGCAAGTGCAGCTCGGACATGGCGTCGTGCGTCTCGCGGCTTTCTTCCTGCGCTGCGGCAAGCTGGGTTTGCACGCCGGCCAGCTCTTCCTTCAGCGAGGCGAGCTCTTTCTCCTTTTCGGGGGTGGCTTCGTTAAAGGCGGCGATGCTCTTCTCGGCTTCGTCGAGCTTGCGGGTCAGCTCGCCATTCTCGGCCAGGAGCTTCTCAAGCTTGGCTTCGGATTCTTTGGCCGTGGCAAGCTGGCCGAGCGCTTCATCCCGCTCTTTGCGGGTGGAGGCCAGCTCGGTGGTCAGCTCGGTGTTGGCAGTCTCTTTCTCCTTGAGCTGGGCGATGAGGCTTTTCTCAGCCTCTTCCAAAGCAGTCACCCGTTTTTGAGATTCGCCCAGTTCTCCGGAGAGCCGGGTATTCTCGGTGGTGCTGGCTTCGAGCCGGGTGGTCAGCTCGGCGAGCTTCTTATCCGCCTCGGCGGCTGCGGCGATGAGGCGCTCATTCTCTTCAGAGACTTGCTTGGCCTTTGCCTCCGTCTCCGCGAGCTTGGCGGTAAGGTCGGGCCGCTGGGCGAGCGTGGCCATCTTGCGCGCAAGCAGGCGGCCTTGCTCTTCGGCCACTTCGCGGTCGGCCCGGGCATCTTCAAGAGCGTCACGCAGTTTGGAAATTTCCTCCTGCTGTTGCTGGGCGGCGGCTTCGCCCGTGCGCGCCTGCTGGAGCTGGCCCAGGGCTTCCTGAAGGCGAGTTTGGAGTTCGCTCTCGTTGGTATTGGCCTCTGCGAGCTGTTTCTTGGCTTGGGCGGCGGATTCCCACGCTTTCTGGAGCTCGCCCATCAACTCCGCCTCGCGGCTGGCGGGGGTGGCCCCTTCGGGTGCGGGCGCGGTGCCCCCTCCGGCGCGGGCGGCGGCCAGCTCTTCGCGCAAGCGGGCTTCGCTGGCGCGGGCGGCTTCCAGCTCCTTGGCGGTGGCGTCTCCCGCAGTAGGGGCCTTCTCGTGGAGCTGGCGCACGGCTTCGGTGAGCTGCCCGGAGAGCGTCTCCTTCTCCTGCCGGACATCCTGCAAAGCGGCTTGGGAGACTTGCAGTTGCTGGCGCAGCGCGGCCATCTGCGTGCGAATCTCGCGCGCGGCCTCTTCCATGACATCGGCCGCCGGGGTGTTGGAGGGGCGGGCCACATTATCCTGCGCTTCGTGGGTCGGCAGCGCGGGCTCCTCCACTGCGGCGGGCGGGGCTTCGAGGGCGAGCTTCTGCTCGAGATTGGCGATCGCCTCCGAGGTCTTGCGCTGGCGGTAGTCTACAATGGCCTTCTGCCAATCCGGGTGGCGGGAGCTGATCTGGTCCAACAACCCGGCGGTGTACCGGTACTTGGCCAGGGCGGCTTTGAAGCTGTTCTCCCGCTCCAGCTTTTCGGCCTGTTGGTAGCTCATATAGGCGCTGAAAAACGCCGCCGAAGGGTCCTGCGCGGCCTGCGCCGGGGCGACAAGGGCCGCCACGGTGGCAACTGCGTAAGGGAACCAGGAGGAATGCCGCATCATGATCGTGTCTGGGAAAAAAAAGGGGAGGGATTGGGAGGCTGCGAACCTAGAGGAAAACCCGAAAGCTTGCAACTACCGGGTTACCACCCTAAAACCGCAGCCTGCAAATGCCCCCGGCGCATACCATCCACGACCTCCCGCCGCAGGAACGCCCGCGCGAGAAGCTCGCCGCCCGGGGGGCTCACGCGCTTACGGATAGCGAGCTGCTGGCCATCCTCCTGCGCACGGGGCTTCCCGGGGCCAACGCGGTGGAGATCGCCCGGCAACTGCTGGAGCGCTACGGCTCGCTCGGGGCGCTCTCGCGCAGCTCGGTGCGGGAGCTCGCGGCGATCAAAGGCATCGGCCCGGCCAAGGCGGTACAGCTTGTGGCGGCCTTTGGCCTCGGGGTACGGCTTGCGCACGAGACGTTTTCGCAAACGCCGATCACCGAAGGCTCGCAGGTCGATGCGCTGGTGGGCCCGGAGATGCGGATGCTGCGCGTGGAGAGCGTACGGGTGCTCCTGCTCGATACCCGGGCGCGCCTCATGCAGATGGAGGAGATCACCACCGGTTCGCACGATACCGCCCTCTTCCCCATGCGGGAAATCCTGCGCCCGGTGCTCGTCTACGGGGCGCATGCCTTTATCGTCGTCCACAACCACCCGGGGGGCGACCCGGAGCCGAGCAATGCCGACATCCGCGCCACCCTCCTTTTGCGGGACTCGGCGGAGCTGATGCACCTGCGGCTGGCAGACCACGTCATCATCGGCCGGCCCGGGCCTAATGGTGAACCCGGCTTTACCAGCCTGCGCGCGCGCGGCATTCTGGACCCCTCTTACGACGCCTGATTTTTTTCCCATGTGCAGCCTCATCGACCCCACCGCCATCATCCACCCCCAGGCGCGCATCGCGCCGGACGTCCGCATCGGCCCGTATGTGGTGATCGAGGGGCCCGCCATTGTCGGCCCGGGGTGCGAGATCGCCGCGCATGCGATTCTGACCGGACACGTCACCCTCGGCTCGCACAACCACGTGGGCCACGGCGCACTCCTCGGCGCGGACCCGCAGGACAATGCGTTTGACCCCGCTACCGAGAGCCGCGTCGTCATTGGCGACCACAACCGCATCCGCGAGTACGTGACGCTCCACCGCGGCACCGCCCCCGGCTCCGAAACGCGCGTGGGGAGCCACTGCTTTCTCATGGCCGGGGCCCACCTCGGCCACAACGCCCGGCTGGGCGACCGGGTGATCCTTGCCAACAACGTCCTCCTCGGCGGCCACGTGCAGGTGGAGGACCATGTCTTTATCGGTGGCGGGTGCGTCTTCCACCAGTTTGTGCGCGTGGGGCGCAACGCCATCGTGCAAGGTCAGAGCGCCATGAGCAAAGACATCCCCCCCTACCTGATGGCGTGCCGCCGCAACCAGGTGGCGGGGCTCAATGCCGTCGGCCTGCGCCGGGGCGGCTTCTCGGCGCAGCAACGGCGTGAAATCAAAGAAGCCTACGACCTCCTCTACCACCGGGGGCTGAACACCTCACAAGCACTCGCCGCCGCTAAAGAACGGGAATGGGGCGCGGAGGCCGCCGCCTTTTTCGCCTTTGTGGAGGGGGCTAAAAAGCGGGGCATCTGCGCCTTCTTCGGCAAACGCGGCGGCTTGGGTGAAGAGGAACCCTAGGGCGTATTCGCTTCAATCTGTCGTATGACTTGCAGCGAATTAAACCGAAAATGCTATAGGGCGTTTCTGTGAAACGCCATGGGGTTGGACTGCCGTCTCACCGAGACGGCCTACAATTCACGCTTCGCGGGCGTCCTCCCCCTTAACGTAGGAACTCTAATCCCGATGATACGGCAGCCCGGCTTTGATGCTGTAGGCCCGGTAGAGCTGCTCTAAAAGCACCACCAGCGCCAGCTCATGCTGAAGGGTGAGGCGGCTTAAGGCCCACTGCCAGCGCGCGGCGCGGCGCACGGCCTCGGGGTGGCCATCGGCCCCGCCGATGAGGAGCGCCACAGCCTTTACCCCCTCTTGCTCCCAAGCGCTTACTTTTGCCGCAAAGGCGCGGCTGGTCGGCTCTTCGCCACGCTCATCGAGCACGATGCGCAGCATCCCCTCGCTCCGCTCCAGCAGGCGGGCGGCCTCGGCATCGCGCGTGGGCCCGGCTTTGAGGTACTCAATCTTTAAAGGGGCGAAAGGGCGCATCCGCCCCGCATACTCCTCCACCCCCGCGCGGGCAAAGCCGAGCTTTGGCTTGCCGATGGCGAAGAGGTGCCACTGCATTTAGCGGGCGTAGAGCTGGGCGTTCTCTTCGAGGTCTTTGATGACCGTGCAAAGGTAGACCGGCTCGGGGTAAAGCTTCTCGTACTTGGAGATGCGCGCGCGGTTGAGCACGCGGAAGCCGTAGCGCTCAAACATGCGGGTGTTGCGCCGGCTCTCGAAGGTGACCATCTGCCCGTACACCTGCTTCTCGCCCCGGTCGGCAAGGTACTGGAGGTAAGCATCCATCAACGCCCGGGTGGTGGGGACGTTGCGCGCGTCGGGCAGGAGGTTGATATGGAAGTGCGCGCAGCGGCGGGGCGAGGCGGGCACTTCGCGCCAGCCGTTGCAGATGATCCACTTCACAAACGCGCGCGAGGCATCGCTGTAGCGCGGGTAGCGGAGGATGCCACGCAGGAAGATGCTGGCATTCTGGTAAATATTGTAGAGCTGCTGGCGCAGAGGGTGCCGCGAGCCAAGCAGGTAGCCGCGCAGCTCGCCATCAACCTCCAGCACGAAGGAGGACTCGGGCTCCCAGTCGGTATAGTAGGCCGTCAGGTAGTCGGCAAAAAGCTCCCGGTCTTCAAAAACGGGGTCAATCGGGTTGCCCAAAAAGCCGGTCTCACCACAAAGGTGGCGCACCCGGGCACGATCTTCGGGCCGGAATTTGCGGATGGTGAACTGGCGGCGGGCTTCACTCATTGCGGTGTTTGTAGCGCTCGATGGTATCGCGGTAAACGCCAAAAAGGCGTGCAAAAACCGCGTTCCACCCGTAGCGGGCGTGCACGGCGGCGCTGGCGGCCTTGCCATCCGGGGCGGCCCCGGCTTCGCAGCGGATGGCTTCGGCAAGGGCTGGGGCGCTGTTTTCCGCGGCCCAGCGCTCCTGCGGAGTGTGGATGATGCGGTCCATATAGCTACCCCGAATGCCGATGACCGGGGTGCCGCAAGCCTGCGCCTCCAGCGAGACGAGCCCAAACGTTTCCTGCACGCCGGGGTGCACAAAAAGGTCTGCCGCGCGGTAGAGGGCAGCCAGCCGCGTGCCGTCTCCACAGTAGGGAAGCCACGTCACGGCCCCCGTCTCGGCGCGCACGGTTTCGAGGAAGGGGCGTTGCAACCCATCCCCCACGACCAGGAGGTGCCACCGCTGTGGCTCTTCGTGGTGGAGCCGGGCAAAGGCATCGAAGAGGGTGCGCGTGTTCTTCTCCTGCGCGAGCCGCCCGACGTAGAGGAGAAGCGCCCGCCCGGGGGGGATGCCCAGCTCCGCTCGCGTCTCAGCCGCATCGGCCCCGGGGCGGTAGAGCGCAGTATCGACCCCCAGATCGACATCGCTCAAATTCCCCACGCCCCACCCGGCCAGCACGGCTCCCAGCCCGGGGGAAGGGACAAGCGTGCGTTCAAAACGGTTGTAAAGGTGGCGCACATAGCGGCGTGCGCCGTCAAGGAGCAGCTCGGTGGCCGCCTCACCCACGTAAGGGGCCACGGTGCGCAAGTACGCTTCGGGGAAGTGCGAGTGGTAGAACCCCACCACCGGGATGCCGAGCGCCTGCCCGCTGGCGAGCGCCTTCCACCCGAGCTGGTAAGGGTCTGCGGCTTCGAGAAGATCGGGCTGCTCGGCTTCCAGAATGCGCTCCACGGCCCCGAGCCGCAGCAAGGCGCGGTAGCCGGTGGTGCGCGAGAGCCGGGGCGAGGCGATGGTGTGAACGACCACGCGCCCCTGCTCGTGGCGCTCATCCCGCTCGCCGGGGAGGATGATGACGTGCCGATCCTCCGTCTGCGACTCGATGTACCGGCTCTTTTCGTGCAGGTAGCGTTTTACCCCCCCGCTCACGGGGGAGTAAAACTGGGAGAGATCGCAGATCTTCAGCGGGGTCACCCCTCCAGATTGGTGAGGTAGCGCTCGGCGTCGAGCGCGGCGGCGCACCCTTGGCCCGAGGCGGTGATGGCCTGCCGGTAGGTCTTATCAGCCACATCGCCCGCGGCAAAAACGCCGGGGATGTTGGTGTGCGTCCCCTCGCGCTGGAGGAGGTAGCCATCGGCATCCATCTCCAGCAACCCTTTGAAGGGGGCGGTATTGGGCGTATGGCCGATGGCGACAAAGACGCACCCAAGTGCCAACTCGCTCTCCTCACCTGTGACGATGTTTTTGAGCTTCACGGCGCGCATTTCGCCCTTCTCGTCCGTCAGATATTCGGTAACGACGCTGTTCCACACCGGCTCCACCTTTTCATTGGCGAGCGCGCGGTCGGCCATGATCTTGGAGGCGCGCAGCGAGTCGCGGCGGTGGATGAGGTAGACCTTGGAGGCAAACCGGGTGAGGAAGACGGCCTCTTCGCAAGCCGAGTCTCCCCCGCCGACAACACAGACGGGGACATTCCGGTAAAACGCCCCGTCGCACGTGGCGCAGGAAGTGAGCCCGTGGCCGACGAGTTCTTTCTCGCGCGGGAGGCCAAGGTAGCGGGCCGAAGCGCCGCTGGCGACGATGAGCGAGCGGGTTTCCACCCATTCGCCATCCACCTTTACGCGCAGATGTTTCTCCTGCGGCTCCACCGCCTCCACAGAGGCATACTGGAAGCGGGCGCCAAAGCGTTCGGCCTGCCCCTTCATGTTCATGATGAGGGAGGGCCCATCAATCCCCTCTACAAAACCGGGAAAATTTTCGACCAGCGTGGTCGTCGAAAGCTGGCCACCGGGCTCGCGCCCCTCCAGCACCAGCGGGTTGAGGTTGGCTCGGGCCGTGTAGATGGCGGCGGTAAGGCCGGCACAGCCCGACCCGACGATAATAACATTCTCCATACGCCGGGGGAGTAGAGCAGGGGGCCTGTGCAATTTCCAGTAAAACGTCTGGCCTCCCCCCGGATTCCCCGGTGGGAGGCCAGCGTAAAACTGCGGAAGATGGGGCTACGCAACCCGCCGCTTACGCAGCAGGAAGGCCGCCCCCGCGCCACCCGCGAGGAAAAGGAACGCCGAGGGCTCAGGAACGGGGGTAGCGTCGATAGAGGCTTTGAGCCGGTAATCTGTCGTACCTCCTGCGTAGGCGCTCCAGGTCGCGCCTTCGTTGTCCGAGTAGGGCAGGAGGGCGATGGCGTTCCAGTCGGTATCCACCGGGCCATACCCCGTGGCGGATTGGGTGGCCATCCAGCTCCAGCTTGGTGCGCTGCCGGGCTCGGCGAGAGGGTTCTCGGCGATCAAGGCAAACGTATAGAAACCGTTGGCGGAGAGCGTAACGGTGCTAGTTGGCGTGAAGGTGACGTAAGTGATCGTGTTCGGGATCACGCCGTAGGAAAACGTGGCCAGCGCGCTGCCCACCGGAAGGGCGTAGCCCGGCCCGGATGAGGCCGCTTCATAAATGGCCGCCTTCAAAATCCAGGGCCCTTCGGTGCCAGACTGGAAGATGGCTGCTGTAACGGAGTTGAGCAGATAGTCCGATGCGCCTACCTGAAAGGAGAAGCCGAAGACGTTGCCTTGGTTGATAACCGTATTGCCGCCACCGAGGTTCTCCAGCGTGGTCAACTGCTCGGCTGCATGAGTGGTGACAGACGCCAGAGGCATGGACAGGAGGGCCGCCGCAAGGAGGGGGAGGCGGGAGGTGATGAAATCCTTGCGGCGCAAGGAATGTAGGATGATTTGCATATGCTTTTCTTTGACTACGGGGTGTTTGGTTTTAATTCCGCCTTTAGCCCACCAGTAGCCCAGCCTCCCACATGCTGATGCCCCCCTCGAAAAAGGGGCGAAGAATGAAAGGTGCCGGAAATTACGTAAAGTGCGCTTGAAATGAGAGCGGAGTTCGCCTCTTGCGATGCCGGAAACGGCGGGCAAGGAAAAGGCAAAACAAGCCATATACGCAGTAATACGAACAGCCATTTGCGGCAGACGACGGCAGGGGCGATCACGTGTTCACCTAATGTCAAACATGGAGAAACCGCTTGATTTGGGGGCATGCCGTTTTAACCTGCGGCCATGCCCGGTGAGACTGCTTCCATTTCCGACTCTATACGCAACCAACGCCGCGGGGAGCTTGCCCCGGCCGATACCTTTGCCCGCCGCCACCTCGGCTCGGACGCCACGGAGTGCGCCGCCATGCTGGCGACACTCGGCGTCGGCTCGGTAGAAACACTGGTCGACCAGACGGTGCCCACCGATATCCGGCTGGAAGCCTCGCTACGCCTGCCCGCCGCGCAGGGCGAGCACGAAACGCTGGCCGAGCTGCGCGCTCTGGCCGCGAAGAACCGGATCTTCCGCTCCCACTTGGGCATGGGGTACTACGACACCCACACCCCGCCCGTCATCCAGCGCAATATCCTTGAGAACCCGGGCTGGTACACCGCCTACACGCCGTACCAAGCCGAGATCTCGCAAGGGCGGCTCGAGGCGCTGCTTAATTTCCAGACCATGGTGACCGACCTTACCGGGTTGGACATCGCCAACGCCTCCCTGCTCGATGAGGCCACTGCCGCCGCCGAAGCGATGACGATGAGCCACGGCCTGCGCAAGAACGCGGCGGCCAATACGTTCTTTGTCTCCCGGCATTGCCACCCGCAGACGCTCCACGTGGTGCAGACGCGCGCGCTGCCGCTCGACATCGAGGTTGTGGTGGGCGACGAAGCCGCCGGGCCGCTCCCCGAGGGGGTCTTTGGCGTGCTGCTCCAGTACCCGGCCTCCACGGGCGAGGTCTTTAATTACGCACACCTGATCGAAGCCGCGCACGCCCAGGGCGCGCTGGTGACGCTTGCGGCCGACTTGCTCGCGCTCACGCTTTTGAAGTCTCCCGGCGAGCTGGGGGCCGACATCGCCGTCGGCTCTTCGCAGCGCTTTGGCGTGCCGCTCGGCTACGGCGGCCCGCACGCCGCCTACTTTGCCACCAAGGATGCCTACAAGCGGAGCATGCCCGGGCGGCTCATCGGCGTCTCGCGGGATGCACATGGCAACCCCGCCTGCCGCCTCTCGCTGCAAACGCGCGAGCAACACATCCGCCGCGACAAGGCGACGAGCAACATCTGCACCGCGCAGGTGCTCTTGGCCGTGATGGCGGGCATGTACGCCGTCTACCACGGCCCGCAGGGGCTTGCGAGGATCGCGCGGCGCGTGCACCTTTACGCCAATACCCTCGCCTCCGGGCTGCGCCAGCTCGGGTGGAACGTGAGCGAGGTGCCCTTCTTCGACACCGTGCGTGTCGACCTTGGCGACACCCCGGCCAGCGAGATCGTACGCCGCGCGGAAGCCCGGCAGACCAACCTGCGCGTGGTCGATGCGCACACCATCTCCATCTCGCTCGACGAAACGACCGACTCGCTCGACGACCTCTTTTCCATCTTCGCCCCCGAAGGGGCCGCGCTGCCCGACACCGAGGCGCTGGCCGCCACCGTGCCCGGCGGGTTTGACGACGCGCTCCAGCGCACCAGCGACTACCTCGCCCACCCCGTCTTCAACACCCACCACACGGAAACGGAAATGCTCCGCTACATCCGGCGGCTGGAGTCCAAAGACCTCTCGCTCACGCATTCGATGATCTCGCTGGGCTCCTGCACAATGAAGCTCAACGCCACGACGCAGATGCTCCCCGTCACCTGGCCGGAGTTTGGCCGCATCCACCCGTTTGCGCCGGTGGAGCAGGCGCAAGGGTATGCGGAGCTTTTTGCGCAGCTCGAGTCTTGGCTCGCCGAGATCACCGGGTTTGCCGGAGTCTCCCTCCAGCCCAACGCCGGGTCTTCCGGAGAGTACGCCGGGCTGCTCGCCATCCGTGGCTACCACCTGGAGCACGGCAATGTTGAGCGCACGGTTTGTTTGATCCCCCAATCCGCCCACGGTACGAACCCGGCCAGCGCGGTGATGGCGGGGTTCAAAGTCGTCCCGGTAAAGTGTACCGAAGTCGGCAATATCGACATTGAAGACCTCCGCGCCAAGGCGGCACAGCACGCGGCGGAGCTGGGGGCCATCATGCTCACCTACCCGAGCACCCACGGCGTCTTTGAAGCCACGGTGCGCGAAGTGTGCGAGATCATCCACCAACACGGTGGGCAGGTTTATATGGACGGCGCGAATATGAATGCCCAGGTCGGCCTCACCAGCCCCGGGCACATCGGCGCAGACGTCTGCCACCTGAACCTCCACAAAACCTTCTGCATCCCGCATGGCGGGGGTGGGCCCGGCGTGGGGCCAATCGGCGTGGCGGGGCACCTCGTGCCGCACCTCCCTTCGCACCCGCTGCTGCCACCGGGCGAAGGGCGTATCGGCCCCGTGGCCGCCGCTCCGTGGGGGAGCGCCTCGATCCTCTGCATCCCGTGGGCTTACATCCGCATGATGGGGGGCGAAGGCCTCACCGAAGCCACGCGGCACGCCATCCTCGCCGCCAACTACATGGCGCGGCGGCTGGAGCCGTTCTACCCCGTCGTCTACAAGGGCGAGGCCGGGTTTGTCGCGCACGAGTGCATTATCGACCTGCGCCCCTTCAAAGCGCTCGCCGGCGTGGAGGTGGAGGATGTGGCCAAGCGGCTGATGGATTACGGCTTCCACGCCCCCACCATGTCGTGGCCGGTGGTCGGCACCCTCATGGTGGAGCCGACGGAGAGCGAATCCAAAGCCGAGATGGACCGCTTTTGTGACGCCCTGATCGCCATCCATGGCGAGATCACCGCGATCGCCGAAGGCAAGCTCGACCGGGTCGATAACCCGCTCAAAAACGCCCCGCACACCGCCGCCAGCGTCGTGGCTGACGAGTGGGCGCACGCCTACCCGCGCGAGCAGGCCGCCTACCCGGCCCCATGGCTGCGGGAGTTCAAATTCTGGCCCACCGTCGGCCGCGTGGATAACGTCTACGGAGACCGCAACCTCGTTTGCTCCTGCGTCGGCATGGAAGCTTACGACGCGTAGCCGCTTCCGCACACCGCAAGCCCCGCTTTTTCAGCCACCACGAACATGCAGACCCTTTGGGAGAACTGGGACATCCTCTTCTTCACGGGGATCATCCTCGCGGGGTTTGCGGCCAAGCACCTGGTCTTCAGCGTTCGGCAGAAGAAGGGGATGCTGCGGGCAGACCTCTGCTTTGTCGCCGTCCTCCTGCCGCTGACCGTCTGGCTTGTCCACGACGCCACACGGCAGGAGCACTTGCGCCTGCGGCAGATGCTCGGCGGCCTCGTGCCGATGTACGCGCAGGAGACCGAGCGGCTCGGGCACGAGCAAGTCGGCGAGGCCACTCCGGAGAACGACGCCACCTACCTGCGCCTTATCGCCGCGCAAAAGCGGTGGCTGGAGCTCAACCCCGCCGTGGCAGATATCTACACCGTCCGCCTGCGGGGCGATGGCGTGGCCATCTTCATTATCAACTCCGAGAGCGACCTCAATGGAGACGGCAAGATTACCCTCCCCGAAGAGAAGCGCGTGCCGATCGGCACCCTCGCCGCCGTCTCCGGAGAAGCGTACCGGCGCGCCTTCGCGGGCGAGCCTTCGTTTGATGAAACCCCCGCCAACGAACACGGCGGCCTGCGCGTGGCCGCCTGGCACCCGCTGCGGGCCCAGGCATCCAGCGGGGTGGAGGCCGTGCTGGGGGTCGACTACAACGCCGCCTCGTGGCAGCGCGCCATCCACCACGCCCGCTTCGGCGTGCTGGCCACCTCGGGCGTCTTCGCGCTTCTCTACGGCGGCTTCACCACCCTGCTCGGGCTCCAGCGCGCGCACCGCCAACGCGAGCGCGAGGCCATGCAGGCGTTGGAGCGCTCCGAAGAGCGGCTCGCCCTCCACCTCCAGCACACGCCGCTCGCCGCCATCGAGTGGGACCTCGATTTTCACGCCATCCAGTGGAACCCCTCTGCCGAGCGCATCTTCGGCTTCAGCGCCAAAGAGGCGATTGGCCGCAATGGGTTTGACCTCATCGTCCCGCAGACGATGCACGCCTTTATCCGCGATGTCTGGATTGATCTCACCAAGCGCGGCATCCCACGTGCCACCTTGCAGGAGGGGATCACCAAGGCAGGGCGTGCCATCGTCTGCGAGTGCTTCCACACCCCGCTCATCAATACCGAGGGGAAGGTCATCGGCGTTGCCTCGCTTTGCCAGGATATTACCGAGCGCCGCACGCTGGAAGAGGAGCTGCGCCAATCGCAAAAGCTGCAATCCGTGAGCAGCCTTGCCTCAACCATCGCGCACGACTTCAACAACCAGCTCACCGTCATCTCCGGCCATGCGGATCTGATCGCTTCGCAAAAGAGCCTCCCGGCAGATGTGATCGACTCCGCGCAGGAGATCGACAACGCCGTGCAAGGTGCCGTGAGGTTGATCCGCCAGCTCCTCGCCTTCTCGCGCAAGGAGAAGCTCGCCTTCTGCCCCGTCGAGATCAACAGCCTGCTTGAGCGCATCTCGCGAATGGTGCGCCCCGTGCTCGGCCCGGCCATCCGCCTGCAAATCTCCCCCGGCGAAGGCGTACCCGCCGTCGTGGCCGATGCCAACTCGCTCGAGCAAGCCGTCATCAACCTCATCCTCAACGCCCGCGACGCCCAGCCCGGCGGGGGCGAGGTGCGCGTCTCCACCGTGGTGGAAGATATCGCCCAGCCGCCCGGGGGCGCGCGGTTCGACGTGCGCGCGGGCACCTACGTGCGCCTCACCGTTGCCGATATGGGCCCGGGCATCCCCAAAGAGTTACTCTCGCGCATTTTTGACCCCTTCTTCACCACCAAGCCCGCAGGCAAAGGCACGGGGCTCGGGCTCGCCGCCATCGTCCGTATCATGAAAGACCACCGCGGCTGGGTGGACCTTGAGAGCCAGCCCGGCAAAGGCGCCTGCTTCCACCTCTTTTTGCCCGTGGTACCGACCGACGGGAAGGCCGGAGCCGAAGCTTCGTGATGCACGCCCTCCTCCTTTGCTGCCTGTTGCTGCTTGCGGCCCGGCCGGTGGAGGGGGCAGACGCCGCCACCGCCGCCCGCCGCGCCGTAGCCCAGGCCGAAGCCACCGTACAGGCCCAACCCCAAAGCGCCGCCGCCCAGCGCGACCTCGCCATCGCCCTCGGCCACCTGACCGACCACGCTGGCAACCGCGAGAAGATGGAGCTTTCGCGGAAGATCCACGCCGCCGCCCGCCGCGCCACCGAGCTGGACCCCCGCGACCCCCTCCCGTGGGAAATCCTCGGCCGGTGGGAGTACGGCTTCGCCACGCTCAACCCCGTCTTGCGCATGGCCGCGCGCCTCGTCTACGGCAAGCTCCCCTCCACCTCTCTGGCAGAGGCCGCAAGGTTGCTGGAGCGCTCCATCGCGCTGGATGGCCAGCGCATCAGCCCGCGCTACCACCTCGCGCTCGTCTACGATGCCATGGGCCGCAAGGCCGACGCCGCAGCGCAGCGTAAAGCCCTCCTCGCCCTGCCCGCCAAGGATGCGGAAGACCGCGCCAACCAGCAAGCTGCCCGCAAATGAAGCCGCGCCGCTACCAGGAGGGCGATTTCCACGCCCTCCTCGCTCTCTTTGCCGCTTCGGTACGCACCTTGGGGCGCGCCTGCTACAGCGCCGAGCAGTGCGCCGCGTGGGCCCCCGAG
Organism: Chthoniobacteraceae bacterium; assembly: GCA_037189965.1. Taxonomy (GTDB): domain Bacteria; phylum Verrucomicrobiota; class Verrucomicrobiia; order Chthoniobacterales; family Chthoniobacteraceae; genus DATMFV01. The sequence continues at coordinate 19,394 of JBBCKB010000018.1, forward strand.
CCACCGGATGAAACGCTCTGGCGTGAACGCCTTGCCGGGTTGGAAACGTTGGTTATGGAAGAGCGGGGCCACCTCTGGGGCTTCCTCTCCTACAGCGAGGAGGAAGGGATGATCGACCTCCTCTACACCGCCCCCGGGCGCGAGCGGCGCGGCGTGGCCACCGCGCTCTACCTCACCGCCGAGGCCCGGCTCGCGGGGGCGGGGGTGCCCATCCTTCGCACCAAAGCGAGCCTGCTGGCCCGCCCCTTTTTCGAGCGCCACGGCTTCACCGTGGATGCCGAAGAGAGCGCCGCCGTACGCGGCCTCACCTTCCGCCGCTTCGCCATGAGCAAGCCTCTATGAGGAAAGCACCCGCCGCAGCGCGCGCAGCTCCTCCTCCACCTCGGCTTGAGAGCCGACCGTTCGCAAGATCTCCTCGCGCAACAGGCTGCGGTAGCGTTGCCGCAAGCGGTGGATGGCCACGCGCACCGCTTCCGGCGTGGTGCCAAGCCGGGCGGCCAACTCGGCGTGGGGCCCGGCATCGCCGGTGAGGGCGGGGCAGAGCGCCTCAAACCACGCGCCGCGCCCGGTGGCTTCGGCCTCGCCACGCAGGCGGGCGAGCGTGGCTTCCAGCAGGGCAAGCGCCCACTGGCGCTCGAAGAGGCGCTCGGGCGTGGCGCGCTCGTCGGCAATGGCATGGTAGCGCGCCTCGGCATCGAGCGGCAGGGTGCGCCGGGCATCGCGCTTCTGCGCGGTGGCGTGGTCGTGGCAATCGGCCAGGTAATGTTTGAGCGCCGCGAGCAGGAACGCGCGGAATTTTCCCCGCTCCGGACAGACGCTCCCGAGCGAGCCGAGCCGCAGCAGCCGGGCGAAAAAGCCTTGCGTGAGGTCTTGCGCATCGGGCGGCGGGTAGCCGCGCCGCCGTACGTAGGCGTAGAGCGGGAGCCAGTAGCTCTCGCAAAGCGCCGCGAGCGCGGCCTCGGCACGCGGCGAGTCGGCCCCGGCGGCATCGAGCACGCGGCTCCAATGCGTGGTGGCAAAGAGCGAGTCGCCCCCACTCATGGCTCGCCCCCTTGGGGGATGGCGGCCTCCAGCGCGTCGAGGGTGGCGGAGTCAATCTCCCGGGAAGCGATCGGTTCGTATCCGACCTTCTCTCGAAACGTTTCGAGTCGTTGGCGTGCCTTTTTTTCGACGCTCTGCCCAAAGCTGCGCAGCAACAGCGGGTGCTCGGGTAGATCGAGCGAACGACCCCAGCGATAAAGCGCTTTGGAGAGTCGGTACTCCGTAAAGCGGTCGCTCCGGGCTCGGGCGGCAGCTATTTCTTTGTACACGGCGACTTGCAGGCGCTGGAGATCCTGCAGATCAGTAAGTAAACGCACCTGCATGGCTACCGCTTCGGCGCGGGAGAGGTGGGTGCGGGCTGACTCCGGTTGCCCCAGCGGTGCATCCGGCGCGAAGAGCGGCACGCTCTCCCAGTTTGTAGTGCGAAAGGCTTTCACGGCTTCCTGCGTCTTCCCCTCCCGCAGCAACGCTAGAATGGGGGGCAGGGCAGGCCGTTCCACCGGGGCCATTGCACGGCGGTTGGCGGCCAGCCGCTCCTCCATCTGCGCGATGGTATCGGCGCGAAACTCCCGCATCCGCCGCTCCCACACATACGGGCGCAGGAGCAGCCACCCCACCCCAACCAACATCAACAGCGCCCCAAGGGCCGCCAACCCGCGCCAGCGGCGCTGTGGCCGGGGGGCGCGCGCGTTCTCCACCGAGGTGCGGAAGGCGGTGGCATCTGCAAAGCGCCGCGTGGGGTCCGCCTCCAGTGCGCGGAGCACCACCTCATCCAGCGCGCTGGAGGTGCCGCTCTTGCGCGAGGGGAGCGCAATCGGGCGGCCCGGCAGCTCGCCCGTGAGCATCTGGTAGAAGACGACGCCGAGGGAGTACAGATCTGCCCGGTGGTCCACCTCCAGCGGGCGTTGCGCCTGCTCGGGGGCCATGTAGCGCGGGGTGCCAAGGATGTGGCCGCTCTGGGTCATCTGCGCCGGGGCTTCCGGGCTACCGGGGGTTACATCTTCGGGCAACGCGACGAGCCGGGCGACGCCGAAGTCGGCCAGCTTCACCACCCCGGCATGGCTAAGGAGGATATTCTCGGGCTTGATGTCGCGGTGGATGATGCCGCGCTCGTGCGCGTACTGGAGCGCCTCGCATATCTGCGGGACAATGGCGAGCGCCTCCTCCGCAGAGAGTTTGCCGCCTCGGAGCACCTGCCGCAGGTTGGCCCCCTCCACATACTCCATGAGGAAGTAGAAGAGCCCGTCCGCCGTCTGCCCAAAGTCGTAGAGCGTGACGATATTTGGGTGCCCCAGCCGCGCCAGCGCCCGGGCTTCGCGGGCGAAGCGCTCGGCAAACGCCGGGGCCGCCCCGATGCCGGGCGGGAGGATCTTCAACGCCACGAACCGCTCCAACTCCTTCTGCCGCGCCTTGTAGACGGCCCCCATGCCACCCTGCCCGAGCAGCGCGAGCACCTCAAGCTGGGGAAACGAAGGGGCCAGCTCCTCCGGTGCAGGGGCGGTAAAGGGGGGCGCAGGCTCTGTCGCCAACAGGCAGGCGGGGCAGAGGCCCAGCGGGGCGTCGGCAGGAAGCGGGTGGTGGCAATGGGGGCAAGAGGGAGGTGGGCTCACATCATTCTCCAGAGGAGGCGCGAGCCGGATGTTACCCCCTTTTTTTACAAAATGGCGAGCGCGCGCGTCTGGTCGAAGTGGGCCACGGCGTCAAAGGCTTCGGCAAGCTTCAGCTCGCACTCGGGGAGGAGGGCCACCGGCCCGGGCAGACGGAGCGCTCGCGGCTCGCGTAGCGCCTCGGTGGCCTCTTCGTCGTCCTGGAGGTTGAGCAGAAACCTTGATACCCCGGTGGCGTGGAAAAGCGCCTCCACACTCCCCGCAAGCGCAGGCGGTAGGCGGTGGTGCCCGGGGGGCGCGCCCCACGCGGGGGCGGCGGTACGAGTGCCATGGCTGGTCGTGAGCCCGATGAGAAAGGCGCTGCTCGCATGGCGCTCGCGCATGTGCTGGCCAAGGCTGGTGGTATCGGCCGCATCGAAGGCACGGGTATCAGCCACGTGGGCGGCGTGCGCCCAGACGACGACTTTTCGCTCCCCATCAGCCAGCAACGCATCGAGCGAAGAAGCAAGGTGGCAGCTGTGGCGCTCCCAGCCGAGGTGCGGCTCGCGCACGAGGGCACGCAAGATCGCTTCATCCACCCCGGGGTGGTGCTCGTGCAGGTGGGCCAGCAGCTCGGCCTCCACCCGCGCAGGGAGGAGTGGCCCCGGTGCTTCGGGGAAGCCGCCGCAAGGGGTACCAGCTCCAGCGCACGCATTTCGAAAAGCGGCCCACTCGGAGAGGGCGTTTTCACGCAGGAAAGAGGCCACGCTCTCCAAAAGGGCGGGCCGGTCATGAGGGGCCAGCTCGTGCAGGCGGGCGCGCACCTCACGCGGCCGCGTTTCATTAAAGGCGCGCAGCCAACCGGCAAAGTCGAGCATCTCGGGGTTGTGCCATTGCCACGCGGGGAAAGCCCGCCCCCGGGCGCGCCCCACCAGCGCCACCGTCGTAAAGCCCCGCTCGACGATCAGCCGCCGGGTGATCTCAGCCCGTGCGCGAAAGAGCTCGTGCGAGCCCCCCGACGCATCGCCTATTAGGACAACACGGGCTTGCCCCACCCAATCGAGCAGCGGAGCCCATGGGCCCGAGGGGCTTTCCAGTGGAACCACCGCTTCGGCAAGCAGAGCAGGGGCGGAAATAAGGGTCGGGGCAAGGGCAGGCATCCCCGCCGTTTCGCTCCTCTGCTGCCCGGTGCGTGTATGCACCCCGGGGTCCAAGCCCAGGTCAGCCCGGTTTGCCAGGGTGGTGAATAAACTATTTGACGGCTGGCGCATTCGTATGCACTGTACAGCG
>JBBCKB010000019.1:0-48228 GCA_037189965.1 Chthoniobacteraceae bacterium
CCAATGCTGCGCTTTTTTGGATTGGGCGTTTCCAGTCACAATAGTTCCAGTCACATGAGCCACATGATGGTCTTCGATTCGGCGCTCACGCTTTCCCAAATTCAGGGATGGGAGGCCAAGTTCCAGCAGCTTTATGGAGGGTTATAATGGGATATTTGTATTTTCGCACATCACGGGAAGTTTATGATTCGGCTCGGCTGGATTTGGATAATCTGTTTGGGCATCCCAATAGCCGGGCGGAGACCTGTTTGCCTCCGGAGCCTGCGGTAGCTACGCCGGAGGGGGAGGTGTTTCTGGCTCTTCCCCTGGAGATGGCGACGTGGCCGGAGGTGGCCCCTTTGCTCGCCAGGCTTTTGGGCGATGGGGGTATTGTCGAGGTCTCCGAAGAGGATTACGGAGCAGCTCTACCGAAGGGGGGGATATGAACCTGTACGAGACATTGAAGCCCGCCGATGCGGATCTGTTCAGGGTGTTGGGGATCAATATCGCCGCCTTTACGGTAAGTCTTACGGAGGTTGAAACGGCGATCCGCATTCTGGGCTTGCTGGCGGCGTTGGTTTACACGTTGCTCAAGATTGTCGATTGGGTTGCGGCCCGGCGTGGGAAGCGCAAGGCGGGGGGCGATTTGCTGCCGATCTGGATTGTGTTGGCTGGTCTGTCGGTTTCCGGATGCTCGGGTGTGCCACGCGGGATGCCGGGGCCTTCCACGGTGCCGGTGGCGCGGGCGGTGCAGGGGGCGGACGCGGCGGCGGGCAGGGTGCGCGCATCGGTGGAGCGTGCGCGTACCGCGGTGCGCGGGGCGGATGCTCCGCTGAAGCGGCTCGGTGAGACGGCGACTCCCGCGCAGCGGGGCGACCTGGTGTTGGTGGCCAATACGTTTCGAACGTTGGATCGGGAGCTTGGGGCGGCGCGCTTGGGCTTGCGGGATTCCGCGGTGGCTCATTCACAGGCGTTGGCAAATGTGACGACGCTGCAAGGCCGGATCGATGGCTTGGCGGATGATCTGGGCCGGGCTCAGGATGCGGAACGCAAGGGGCGGGAAAGGGTGGCGTTCTGGCGTGCGTGGGCGTTGCGGCTCGGGGGGCTTTCGGCTCTCTTGCTGCTTTGGTGCTTTCGCCGGCCGATTCTGCGACTTTGTGGAGTGCCGGCTTTATGAGGGCGCTGTTTCTTCGCTATCGGGAGTGGTATTTGCTGCCGCTCTTTTGTGGGTTGATGTTGGCGGCGGTGGAGGGGGTGTATGCTCTTACGGGTCGCCCGGCTACGGATGACCCGGGGGAGTTGGTGGGGGCCTGCTACCGCGCGCTGCGCTTGGCGATGGTGATTGCGCTGACGGGGTATGTGCAAGACCACCACTTTGGTTATCGAAGCGAACGCGGCGGGGCTTCGGCCCGGCTGCGCGATGATGTTTACGACGGATGCGTTACTTTCGGCCTTTTGGTTCTGTTTTCCTGGTTGCTCTGGCATTGAGCGGGTGCCGGGAGGAGGAGGCCCCACCTGTGTTGGTGGGGTTGCCCCCGGCGCCGCTGCTTTCGGAGCGCGGGTATGGGTTGATTCTCGACTTCGAGGTGGGCGGGGGGCGCGGCTATTATGAGCGCTTCCTGGCCCGGCCTACGTGGCCGGGGGCGGCGAGCGGGGTGACGGTGGGTGTGGGGTATGATTGCGGCTACAATGCGCCCGCTGTGATCCGGGAGGATTGGCGGGCGCTATCGGCCAGCCCGCGTTTAGTGGGGGTGAGTGGGCTCAAAGGAGTGGCGGCGAAGGCGCGGGTGGCCGAGGTGCGCGATATTGTTGTTGCCTGGGAGTTGGCCGAGGGGGTGTTTAACGCGGTGACGGTGACGCGCTTCTGGCAGCTTTGCGAGCGGACTTACCCGGGCTTTGCCGCGCTCCACCCGAATGCGCAGGCGGCGTTGGTGTCGCTGACGTTTAACCGGGGGGCCTCGATGGTGGGCGACCGCCGGCGCGAGATGCGCGAGATCCGCGATGCGGCGGCGAGAGCAGACTATGGGGCGATGGCGCGGGCCAACCGGGCATCGGTACGGATCTGGCGGGGGACGGCGATCGAGCGGGGGATGGCGCGGCGGCGCGAGGCGGAGGCGAAGTTGATGGAGGAAGTTCCGGGCTTGTAGTGGCGGGGTATTCTCAGGGAGGATGCGCTAATGAATCGCTGGATTTCGCCCGAGTTGCTGGCCCATTTTGAAGCGCAGGAGACGACGGCCCACCGGCTCTTTACCTCGCCCGGGGCGTGGGTGGAGCGGCTGGGCTCGGATGTGCTGATCTCTTACAAAGCAGATGCCCCCAAGGAGGAGGCATTGGCGGGGCTGGCGCTTTGGAGGGAGGAGGCGGGGCTCCGGGTGGAGCGGGTGTTTGGCCGGTTTGTGCCCCGGCAGAACGCGGAGCGGGTGGCTCCGGTGCTGATCGAAGGGGATGCTTCGGCTCCGTTGACTTCGGTGGTGACGGAGCGCGGGGTGCGCTACGGGGTCGATTTCTCGGCGGGCTACTCGGCGGGGTTGTTTATGGACCAGCGGGCGAACCGCGCGTTTCTCCGTTTTCTGGCTCCCAAGCGGGTGCTCAATACGTTTGCCTATACCTGCTCGTTCTCCGTGGTGGCTGCGCTGGATGGGGCGGAGACGGTGAATGTGGATCTTTCCCGCAAGTCGCTGGATCGCGGACGGGGGAATTTTGAACTCAACGGGCTTTCGCAGGAGGGGCACCGCTTTTTGGCGGATGATGTGCTTGATGTGTTGCCGCGTTTGGAGCGGCGTGGGGAGCGCTATGATGCGATTATCCTCGATCCGCCGACGTTCTCCCGTGGGAATCGGGGGCGTCGCTGGCAGGTGGAGCAAGGGCTTGAGGAACTCTTTCTCCAAGCGCTGGCGCTGGCAGCTCCCGGTGCGGCGGTGCTCCTTTCGACAAACTGTGCGCGGTTGCCCCGAAAGTCTCTGGAGGCGGTGGCGCGCTTTGCGTTGCGCACGCTCCGGCTGGGGGGAGATTTCCACCACGAGCCGGCGCTTCCCGATTTCCCCGCAGGGGAAGGGGCGCAGACGCTCTGGGTGCGCCTGCGCTAAGTAGGCTCCTACAAATCCGACCCGAGACCGATGAGGCTCTCCACTCCGGGGAGCCGGTGTTTGCCGTCTTTAAGCGTAAAGAGCGGGGCAAGCCGGGGGAGCCACGCTTCGTTGGCAGCGGGGGTGTATTGGGGGGAGTTGAGCTCTACGCCGTTGATGACGCCGAGGTGCGCTGCCACGAGCCAGGAGTGGATGGCGGCGTAGCCCGGGTTGGTGAGGTCTTGCATGGCTAGCGGGATGCCCTGCTCCCGGGCCCATGCGGCGGCGATGAGGGTGAAGCTGTGCCCTTTGCAGGTTTTGAGGGCGAGGCCGCTCCACCCTTGTTCTTTGGCAAGGGGGAGGAGGGCGAGATCCGTGAGCCCTTCATCAAGGAGGATCGGCTTGAGCGCGGAGACGGCGCGCCAATCGTGCCGGTGGAGGGTGATGTCGCGCCCGGTCGGCTGCTCAAGGTATTCCAGGGCTTCATAGACGTCGGGGCGCTCTGCGCGGAGGCTGAGGAGGTATTCCTCAACCTCGGCGGCGTTGGCGTTGCCTTCGTTGGAGTCGACGCTCAAACGCGGGGCGGCGCAGCCGACGGCGCGGGCGGCGTCGTAGATTTCGATGGTGCGGGCGCGGTCTTCGGCCACGGAGCGGGCGAGGAGCTTGATTTTGAACCCGTGGTAGCCGCCTTCGCGGACGGGCTTCTCCAACGCGGAGGGGAGGGCATCCTTTGCGCCGACGATCCACCACGCATCGAGCGCGGCGGCGGGGGCTTGCAGGGTAGAGCGGATGGCGGCGGCGGCGTCGCCCCCGGCGAAGTAGCGGTCGGCAGAGGGGATCTGCGCGCCTTTTTCGTAGAGGGAGAAGGCGGAGCGGCCAAGGGCGCGGCCCACGGCGTCGTGGATGGCGGCATCAAACGGGCTGGCGCACATGGCGCGGGCGAGGGAGGGCTGCGGGTGGGTGCCGTGGCAGGCGAGGTCGTGCAGGCGCAGGCCGAGCTCGGCGGGGTGCGCGGGGGCGGGGAGGTTACACTCGGGAAGGCGGGCGGCGAGCTCTTCGCAGACGGCCCGGAGCTGGGCGTCGCGCTCTTCGTGGGTGAGGGTGGGCTCGGGCCAGGCCCAGAGGTCGCTCAGGTAGATGGCTCCCACCCCCTCGGCTTCGCGGCCATCAACCCGCACGCGGACGCGGGCACGTGCTTCGGTGATTTCGGAGATCGGCCCGCTGCTAAGCTGGAGCGGCTTGATGAAGGCCTGGTGGAAGAACTCGACTTGGGCGGAGAGGATCTCGGTCTGGAAGCTGGACATATCGCCCCTTGGTATCGCACGGCGCGGGCCGGGGGTTCACGAAAAAAAAGAAATGGGGTTGCGTTTCGGGCGAGGATTTTGCACTTAGGACCATCATGTCCAAAACGCACCGCGTTGCCGTTGTGGGGTGTGGGATGCTGGCGCAAGGCGCTCACCTCCCCAACATCCAGAATAACCCGCGTCTCCACCTCGCCGTTACGTGTGATCTTGACCCTTCGGTGGCCGAGGCGTGCCGCGACAAGTTTGGGGCAGACCGCGCGGAGAGCGACTGGCGCAAGGTGATCGAAGCGCCGGATGTCGATTTCATCGTCCTGGCCACGCATGTGAATTTGCGGGGGGATCTGATCATCCCGGCGCTGAAGGCGGGCAAGCCGGTTTACACGGAGAAGCCACTTTCGGCGAGCCGCGAGGAGATGGTGGCCATTGTGCGGGCAGCGCGTGAGACGGGGGTGCCCGTGTGTGTGGGGCATAACCGCCGTTCTTCCCCCGCGGTGCTGGAGTTCAAGCGGCTGCTGGAGAAGGCCCGCGCGGCGACGGACGTGGCGCGTCCCTCCGTAGACCGCGATGCCAACCGCGCTCCGCTGCCCGAGCAGGCGCAAACGATGATGGTGATGCGCGTGAACGACGACGTGCGGAGCTGGAAGGATTGGATCTTCTGGGATGAGGAGGGAATCATGTTTTCCGAGATGGTCCACTTCATCGACTTGGCGCTTTGGCTCCACCCGGCGGCGCCGGTGCGGGTGTTTGCGGAAGGATCGCCCCGGGGGAACTTTGTGCTGGTGCTCAAGTTTGCCGATGGGTCGATTGCCAACTTCCACCACACGTTTGTGGGAAATTTTGATTACCCGAAGGAGTTGATCGAGGTGAGCGTGAACCACGTCTCTCTGGCGCTGGAGCAGCATATTGAAGTGCGCCAATGCGGGTTGCCGGATGAAGCGTTGGTGCGCGCCTTCCCCTATGCTCCCGGGGCTTGGGGCACGCAGGAGGGGTTGGCCGGGTACTACGCCGAGATGGAGGCCGAGTATGCCCTTGCCCGCAAGGAGGGGCGGGCCGCGCGGTGGCTCAATGTCATCAAAGGCCACGCCGAGCAGCTTGACCGCTTTGCCACGCATCTGGAAGGGGGCGGCCCCAACCCGTGTGATGTGGAGACCTCCATCCCCGTGAACCGGCTTGCGCTGAAGTTTCTGGAGTCTGTCCGGCTTGGGCTGCCAGTGGCGGTGGGGCCGGAAGATTGGCACCTGCCGGGCCGGTAGGCTTTGGTAGGGGAGATACCGCCTTCTACCGCTGCGGGGCAAGCGCGAGCGTGGTTTGCCAATGCGGTTGGGGGAGGGTGGCGCTTTGCCGGGAGATTCTTTGTAGCTCTGTGCCTTTCCAAAGGAGGGCGAGTAAGGCAAGGGCGACGAGGGTGCTGACGGCAAAGTGTCGCCGGGTGAAGGCGTGTGCCGCTACGGTGGGCACCAGCAGCAGGAAGAAGGTGAGGATCGCCATCCGGAGAACCCACTGTGGCTGGAAGGCGGCTTCCCCCCGGAGGTTGAGAATGAAGGCGCTGCCTAGTAAGGCGAGGAGAAGGAAGAGGAGGGAGTCTCCCCCTCGCACATACTCGGCGGCGACGGCGCGGCGGCTGTGCCGGGGGCGCAGCTCGGCGAGGGCCCAGAGGCAGGCTGCCAGCCCGAGGAGCGGAAAGATCGGGTAGCCTTTGGCATAGCTGAAGGCGTAGGCCTCGGTAGCCCATCCCGCGAGGGCAAACATGAGCGCGCCGATAAGGAGGCGCAGGAGCGTTTTCATAACACCTCTTTGCTAAAGCATTGAGCGCGCCAACGCGAAAAATGACGCCGAATGGCCCCCGCCGGATGGCTGGTGAAAAACGACCGCCTACGCTGGGGGGATGGATTGCAGGAGAAAAACGGGTAGGAAGGCCCAGAAGGGGCAAATGGCAGGGGGAGAGGAGGTTGTCAAAAGTGATAACTCTCAAATTTGCGAAAATGAGGATGAAGGCCTTGCAGCGCAAGCCGCGATCGCCTCCAGCGCGGGGCTATGGTTTGCCACTTGCGCGCGGATTTTGACGAAAGACCAGCGGCTGACGGTGCCGGATCCCAACGGCTACCAGATGCGGATGTTGGAGGCTTATGAGTGGTGCCTGGCGCAAGGGGTGCCGCTGCGGTTGCTGGCGCTCAAGCCCCGGCAGAAGGGGAGCAGCACGGTGAGCTCGGCGGTGGTTTACCACCATTGCCGCAGATTCCCGGCGCGGGCGCTTCAGATTGCAGACCGGTATAAAAACTCGGACAATTTGTTTACGATGACGTGCCGGTTTGCCGAGCACGACGATTTCCCTTGGGCTTCGGCGTGGCACTCGACGTCGCTTTCCGCGACGTTGACGCTCAATGGCGAGCCGTGGAGCCAGATCGAGAAGGATACGGCGGAGAACCCGCGCGCGGGCCGCTCGGGGACGTTGCAGGTGCTGCATGTTTCCGAGGCGGCCCACTTCCCCGGCGGGGGGGAGAAGAGCGCGGAGAAGACGATGCTCTCGCTGCTCAATGCGCTGGCCGATGTGCCGCAGAGTGTGGCGATCGTGGAGACGACGGCCAACGGGGCAGGAGGGTGGTTCTACGAGCATTGGCAGGGGGCGGTGCCGTTTGAGGCGTTTAAACAGGGCGAGCGGGGTAATGGGTGGATCCGCATTTTCTCTCCGTGGTTTGCGTTCGAGGATAGTGTGCTCCCCATTTCGGAGGCCGAGTGGGCGGCGTTGGAGCCGGGGCTCACGGAGCGCGAGAGGGCGGGGCGCACGGCTTACGGCTGGCTGCCGGAGCAGGTGGCGTGGCGGCGGTGGACGCTGCTGCAAAAGTGCGCGGGGCGGGAGGGGCTCCTCGATCAGGAGTACCCGGAAGATGCGGCGACGGCGTTTCAGACCAGCGGGCGGCCCCGGTTTGCTCCGTCGGCGCTGGCGCGTTTGCGGAAGCGGTGTGGGGAGGTGGCGGCGGTGTTTGGGCTGCTGCGGGTGGATGATCGCGGCAAAGCCCGCTTTGAGGAAGATGCCGCGGGGTGGGCGCAGATCTGGGAGCCTCCGCGCGAGGGGTGTGCTTACCTGCTTTGGTGCGATACGGCGACGGGGCGCGGCCAGACGGCGGAGAGCGCCGACCCGGATTGCCACTCCATCCTCGTTTTACGACAAGCGCGTGCGGAGGGCGATGGCGTGGTGGAAGACGCGATGCTGGTGGCGCGCATCCGCCCACCTTGTCGGGATGATTGGCACTTGCTTGAGGAAAAGGTGATCGCGCTTTGCCTCTACTACGGGCGCTGCCTGGTGGGGGTGGAGGTGCCGATGGGGCTCACGCTGCTGGAGGGGCTGCGGCGCGCGGGGCTGCCGCTCTTTCGTCGCAGAAGCCCGAGCGGCAAGGCGGAGATGCCGGGCTTCCAATGCCATGTGGGGACGAAGCCGCTTGTCATTGCCTCGCTAAGCCGCGCGCTGGATGGCGACCCGCCGTTGGCGGTTTACGACCCGCATGTGGTGGATGAGCTGGCGACCTTTGTGGTTCATGACGACGGGCGCGAAGCGGCGCTACCCTCGTGCCATGATGATGATGTGATGGCGCTCGCCATGGCGATCCACCACCTTTCGCAAGCGACGCCTTACCGCGTGCGCAAGCCGGGGGCTCCACCCGATATGCGGCGCTGGAAGCCGCTTTAAGCCTAGGCTTCAGGCCGGGCGATCCGTTCGATCCGACGGGTAGCTTCGGCTCGCTCCGCGTCGGGGAGGTCTGCGGTATAGCAGGCAGAGTAGTGAATCTCCCCGACGCCTCCGGGTGGAACGCATGGGGAAGGGCTTCGCTGCATGATCGAGCTGCGAACGTCTCGGGATTCTCCGACTTCCAGCACGATCCAGCGAGGGCCGACTCGGTGCCAAATGATCCAGATCCCGGGTTCAGGTTTGAGAATGTCGGTATTGGGCCATGGACCATCAAAGGTCTGGCCCCAGCGTTTGAAAGCCATCCTAGCAGGGGTGTGTCGGGGGAAGATTCATTGTGGAAATGGAGCCGCCCTCTGCGGGTGAAGGGTTTTCCCCTCCCACCAGCGATTCCTTAGGACGACGGGAGGGTAGGGTTTTCCTGTATAGGTGGGAATTCGGTAAAATGCGTAATTTTGCAAAGCGCTTGCGTGGAGGCGGAAATCTTGCGCGTTTGGCAGCGTGGGAGCGTGCGCAATGGCTTGCAGTTGCTTGGGTGGGAGCATGTTCAAAACAGCATTAACGCTTAGCGAAGAGCAATTGCGCCGTATCACCCACTATGCACGCCGGCGGATCGAGGGGATGGAGGCTGCTCGCGCGGGCGGGTGGATCTCCGACCGCGAGCGGTTTGAGCGTGAGTGGAATGATGATTTCTCCCACCGCAGCGTGGAGAGCACGGTGTTTGCGCGTTCGAATGAATCGCTCAACATGGTGGGCTCCGGTGTGGATTTTATCCGCTCGAAGATTCTCGATGAGATTTTTGGGAGTCGCCCTTGGTTTGCTGTGGACCCAGTGGCGCGAGGCGAGGGGGAGGCGGAGACTTCGGAGCAGGTCGTCAAACACTTGCGCTGGAAGATGGGGCCGCACCAGATTGATTTTGAAGCGGTGGCTAGCGATCTCGTTACACAGGCGTGCAAGCTAGGCGAGTGTGTGGCGAAGGTTTTCTACCGCACACGCGAGGAGACGGTGGAGCGCGTGGCGCGGATTTTGTGGGATGTACGGGCCAACCGCCCGGTGGTGAGCGCGGAAGGCGAGTTTGTATTTGAGGATGATGCTTCGCCCGCAGGCAGAGAGCTTCTGAACCGGGTGTTGGAGGAGGCAGCCCCGGACGCACAAGAGTGGAGCCCCGGGGAGGCGCGCCTGCTGGCGTGCGGCGCAAGTGGTGAAGGGGTGTTGCCGCCCGGCTTCTGCTGGAAGGAGCAGATTGTTTCAGAGCGCATTTGCCAGGGGGCGGGGGCGAGGGCGATCCCTCTGCATTACAAGGAGTTCTACTGCCCGCTCCACGCTCCCTCATTACAAGAAGCCGACTTCGTGGGGCACTTGACGACGATGCGGGTTTCCGGGCTCGCTGCACACCTCGGCGTCGTGGCGGATGGCAACTCGCCGGGGCCTGAAGGCGAGGCGTATGTGGCCCGGGCGTTGGAGCGCATCCGCCGGGAAGCGGGCCGCACTGTTTCCGTGGCTGCGCGGCCCATGCCCGGTGAGGGGGAGGAGCCGCTCGTGGAGGAAGACCCCGAGTTTCGCCTGTTGGAGGCCTACTTTGAGTACGATGCCCGCGGCAACGGCGAGACCAACCGCATCTACCTGCTGATGGCGTATGACCTCGATCTGCCGATCTTCTGGGACTACATCGCCAACGTCACGCCCGATGGTCGCTACCCTTTTGAGGTGGTCGCCATCAACAAAGAGCCGCACCGCTGGTACGGGCGGAGCTGGTTTAAGAAGTACGAGACGTTCCAGCGGTTGATTGACAAGCTTCTCAACCAAATCCTCTACCGTAACGAGCTGGCAGCCAACCCGGTCAAATTCCGCCGCCGCGAGGCCGTAGTGCAATGGCAGGATGACCAGCCACTGGAGATTGGCCCCGACCGGGTCTTCGATCTTAATGATGGCTATTCCGCCGATGATGCGCTGCAAACGGCCCGTATCCCCGAGCTGGATGACCAGACGCGTTACCTGCTGGAGACGATCGTCTCCAGCTGGCGCACCCGCTCGGGGGTTACCACGGCGACGCAGGGCGCTTTTGGCGGCCTGCCTTCGGAGCAAACGGCTACCGGCGTGACCCATATTATCCAGAGTGGCCTGACGATCTTCCGCCCACAGATCATGGATGTGAAGCGGGGGCTCGAGGCGGTGTTGCGCCAGCTCGTGGCTTATCAGTACGCGTGCCAGACGGAGAGCGAAGCCTATACCTACCTGGATGGGAGCGAGCGCGTGCGCGGCACGCTCTACCCGGATGAAGTGCAGGGGCTGGAGTTCAATGTTGAGCTAACGCTCATGCGTGCGCGTAAAAACGAGAAGCTGGAGGCCTCGCGCCTCGCGGTCGATTTCTTCCTCCGCTTCCTCAACATTGCCGATGAATACAAACCGGTGGCCGCGCCGCTCTTCGAAGCCGTTTACAAGAACCTTGAGATTGATAATGCGGATGACTACTTCCGCCAGATCGCCGCGCGCAAGCCACAAGGGGGGGCGGCATGAGCAGCCGCATGGAGCGCGTGGCCGAGATTATCGAGCAAATTGGCTTCCTCAACCGCGTGCCGCCGGAGGCGGCTGCGCTGCTCGACCGCGAGCTGGAGCGGCTCGCCCTTTACCATCCCGAGCGGTGTTGCGACCCGCGCCTTTGCCCGGAAGAAAGCGCCCGCCACCGCGAGGCGCGGCTGTTGGCGCGCGGGCTCCTGCAGTTTTTTGATAAGCGAAAGGCTACCCTTCGTGAGGAGCTTCAAAAACTTCGTAGTACAAAAACGGGAGTTCGCGTTTGAAATTAACCGATTTTGAGTAGAAAATGCCCGCAGTGAATCTGCGCCACCTCCGCTACTTTGTGGCCGTCGCCGAAGAACTCCACTTCGGCAGGGCGGCCAAACGGCTTAAAATGGCCCAGCCGCCATTGAGCCAGCAGATCCGTGGGCTTGAGCGCCACCTGGGGGTGGACCTTTTTGAACGCACCAGCCGACGTGTGGAGCTCACGCGGCACGGCATCCTCTTTCTCGAAGAGGCGCGGGCCATGTTGCGCCAGGCTGACCGCATGGAGGCGCTCATGCACGCCGCAAGCCGGGGGTATGTGGGCAAAATCGGCATTGGGTTTGCGCATTCCGCGCTTTATTCGCTGCTCTCTCCGGCGCTGCGGGAGTTCCACCTGCGCCACCCCTCGGTGGAGTTGCATTGTTTGGAGTTGACCCCTGTGCAGCAGATCGAGGCCTTGCACCAGCGGGAAATTGATGCCGGGTTTTACCGCTCGCCGCTTTGTGACGATGCGCTGGTATCCCACCGGCTGGTGACCGAAAGCGTTTACCTTGCGCTCCCGGAGGAACACCCGTTGGCCAAGGCTTCTTCGCTTCGGCTCGCCGAGCTGGAGGACGAGCCGTTTATCGCCTACACCCGGCAACACGCTCCCGCGGTGCACGACCAAATGCTGGCCCTCTTTCGCGAGGCAGGGTTTGCCCCCCGGGTACAGCAGGAGGGGAATGACCTTCAAACCGCGATGGCGATGGCGGCAGCTGGGCTGGGGGTGGCCATGGTCCCCTCATCCGTACGCCGCTTTCGGTACCCGGGGTTGGTGTTTGTGGCGTTGGACCACCCGGTTACGGTGGAGCTTTCCTTGGTCCTGCGCCGCGAAGAGCGCGAGCCAGTGGTGCTTTCCTTTTTGGATGCCTGCCGCAAGGTAGCTGCCCGCCCGTTGCTCGACCCTTGGGGGAAGCCCTGTTGGACGCCGGTGCCCGTGTAGTGCTCAGGCTGTAGCGGGTAGGGAAAGCGGGGCAGCCACCAGGGGGCGAGCCTCGAATCTAGAGGGATGTTTTTTCCCCGAAAACGGGCCGTCCTCCTTGCCTTGGCGCTGGGGGTGGTGGCGGGGTGTTCCCGCAAGCCGGAGCCCGTGGCGGAAGGCCCGCCGCCGCAAGTCGCCGTGCTGGAGGTCGTGCGGCGCGATGTCCCTATCGAGCGTGTCTGGATCGGCACGGTGGAAGGCGCGGTGAATGCCGAGATCCGCGCACAGGTTTCGGGCTACCTCATTTCGCAAGCCTACCGCGAAGGGGCACGGGTAAAGCGCGGCCAGCTCCTCTTTACCGTGGATGCGCGCCCGCTGGAGGCGGAGTATGGGCAGGCCCTGGCCTCGCTGGCCCGGGCCCGGGCCGCGCAGGTAAAAGCCGAGCAGGACGAGTGCCGTAATCTCCTGCTCTTCGACCGCAGCGTCATCAGCGCGCAGGAGCGCGACCGCTTTGTCGAAGCCGCCGCTGCCACACGCGCCGAGACGCTCGCTCAACAAGCGGTGGTGGACCATGCCCGCATCAGCCTCGGGTTTACCCGCATCTACTCGCCGGTGGATGGCATTGCCGGGCTTGCCAATGGGCAGATCGGCGACCTCGTGGGCCCCAGCGCGGCCACCCCGTTGACCGTCGTCTCCATGGTAAACCCAGTGAAGGCTTATGTAACGGTTAACGAACAAGCCTATATCGAAGAGACCCAGCGTCTTCTTTCCGACGCCCGGCTCATGGCCCAGATCCCCCTGGAACTGATTCTTGCCGATGGCTCCGGCTACCCGCACCCGGGGGCGTTCTACGCCGCCGACCGCGAGGTGGACCCCCGCACCGGCGCGCTCCGCTTTGCCCTCCTTTTTGCCAACCCCGAGGGGCACCTGCGGCCCGGTCTTTTTTGCCGGGTAAGGGCGCGTATCGGCATTCGCAAGGGAGCGCTGCTCGTGCCCCAGCGCGCCGTGCGGGAGTTGCAGGGGATCAACCAGATCGCCGTGATCGGCAAGGGGAACAAGGTGGCCCTGCGCAATGTGCGCCTTGGCGAACGCCACGGCTCGCTCTGGCTGGTGGAGGAGGGGGTCTCGCCAGGAGAGCGCGTGGTGGTGGAGGGGGAGCTCAAGGCGCGCTCGGGCCTCGTCGTCAACCCCGTTGCGTGGAAGCCACCCCCCGGATATCTGGAGCTACGCGAGCGTGCCTACCCCACCGGGCCCAAGCCGGTGCTGCCGCCTGGCGTGCTCCAGCCCACCGTGAAGGAGTGATGCGCCATGGCTAGCTTCTTTATCAACCGGCCTATCGTAGCCATCGTCATCGCTATCGCCACGGTATTGCTTGGCGCGGCGGCTGCGCTCACGCTCCCCGTTTCGCAATACCCGGAGATCGTGCCGCCGGAGATCCAGGTGCGCGCTACCTATACCGGTGCCGATGCCGAAACCGTGGAGCAAGCCGTGGCCACGCCGATCGAGCAGCAGATCAGCGGGGTGGACCACATGAACTACATGATCTCCACCAACGCCGGGAACGGGCAGATGACGTTGCGCATTAGCTTCGACATCAATACCGACCCGAATATGGATCAGATCCTTTCGCAGATCCGGGTTTCCCAGGCGACAGCGCAGCTTCCGCAGGAGGTCAACCAATACGGAGTCACCGTGGTGAAGTCGACCTCCGCTCCGCTGATGCTCATCGCCCTGCGCTCGCCCAATAATAGCTACGACGGCATCTTCCTTTCCAACTATGCCTATATCAACCTCGTAGACCAGATCGTCCGCGTGCCGGGGATCTCCAATGTCAATGTCTTTGGCGCGGGGCAGTACGCCATGCGCCTATGGGTCAAGCCCGACCGGCTCGCCATGCTCGGCATCACCGTGCCCGAGATCATTGCCGCCATTCAGGGGCAAAACAAGGTGAACCCCTCCGGGCAGATCGGTGCCGAGCCGGTGCCCCCCGGGCAGGAGCAGACGTACACGATCCGCGCGCAAGGGCGGTTGCAGACGCCGGAGGAGTTTGGAGCCATCATCCTGCGTGCGCAGCCCGATGGCTCCGTCGTCCGCGTGCGCGATGTGGGGCGCATCGAGCTTGGCGCGCAGACGTACAATGTGCGCAGCCGCGTAAACGGGCAACCCGCAGCGGTGCTGGCGCTCTACCAGCTCCCGGGTACCAACGCACTGGCGGCGGCCGATGGCGTGCGCGACCTCATGGCTAAGCTCGCCGCCGAGTTCCCCGAAGACATGGAGTACGCCGTTTCGTTGGATACGACCGAGGCAGTCACCGCAGGGATGCAGGAGATCCTCAAAACATTGGTTGAGGCGCTCCTGCTCGTCATTCTCGTCGTCTTCGTATTCCTGCAGGGGTGGCGGGCTACGATCATTCCGCTCTGCGCAGTGCCCGTCTCGCTGGTCGGGGCATTCCTCGTTTTCCCGGTCTTTGGGTTTACGATTAATACGCTTACCCTCTTTGGTTTGGTGCTAGCCATCGGGCTGGTGGTGGATGATGCCATCGTCGTGGTTGAGGCAGTGGAGCACCATATCGAGAACGGCCTCCCCCCGCGCGAGGCCACGCAAAAGGCGATGGAGCAAGTCTCCGGGCCGGTCGTCGGTATCGCGCTGGTTCTTTCGGCCGTGCTGATCCCCACGGCACTGGTGCCGGGGATCACCGGGCGGCTCTACCAGCAGTTTGCGTTGACGATTGCCGTCTCCGTTCTCTTCTCCGCCTTTAATGCGCTGACGTTGAGCCCCGCGCTCTCGGCCCTTATTCTCAAGCCTCGCAAGCGGGTACGTGGCCCGTTGGGGGCGTTTTACCGGGGGTTTAACCGCGTCTTTGGCTCGGCGACGCAGGGGTACGTTTCCCTAAGTCGTCTAGCCATTCGGCGTAGCTTGCTGAGCATGCTGGCATTGGGCGGCTTCGCACTGGTGGCGTGGCACTATGGAGCCAAGCTCCCTGGAGGCTTCCTGCCGGAAGAAGACCAGGGCTACCTCTACTGCGGCTTGCAGCTACCCAATGCTGCCTCACTCCAACGCACCGATGAGGCCGCCCGCAAGGTGGAGGAGATTCTGCGTAACACACCGGGGGTAAGCTATTATACTTCCGTTGTCGGCTTCAGCCTCCTAAGCACGGTGCAGAGCACTTATAACGCCTTCTTCTTCGTCGCTCTCGACCCTTGGGAGAAGCGGACCTCCCCGGAAACACAGTATGCCGCCATCAAAGCCCGGCTCGCACGGGAGCTTGCGGCGGTGCAGGAGGGGGTGGCCTACTCCTTCCCGCCGCCCGCGATTCCGGGCATCGGTACCTCCGGCGGCTTCACCTTTGCGTTGGAAGATCGCTCGGGCCGGGAGGTCGGCTTTCTGGCGCGCAACTTGCAGACCTTTCTCGATGCCGCCCGCAAGCGGCCCGAGCTTGCGGGGGTGACGACGACCTTTCTCCCCGATGTCCCCCAGCTTTTCGTAGATGTAGACCGCGACAAGGTTCTCAAACAAGGTGTAGCCGTTGCAGATGTCTACCAAACGTTGCAAGTCTTCATGGGCGGGCAGTTGATCAACTATTTCAACCGCTTTGGCCGCCAGTGGCAGGTCTATCTTCAGGCAGAGGGGGAGTACCGTACCGACGCCTCCCGCCTTGCCGATTTCTACGTGCGCAACCGCGAGGGAGACTCCGTGCCCATTAGCACCTTTACCCGGGTGGAGCGGCGCAATGGGCCCGAGTTTACGACACGCTACAACCTTTACCGGTTTGCTCAGATTAACGGCTCTGCCGCCCCCGGCTACAGCTCTTCCCAAGCGATGAAGGCGCTTGAAGAAGTCTTTGAAAAGACCATGCCCAATGAGATGGGGTATGGCTATATCGGCATTTCATTTCAGGAGAAGCAAGCGCAGGAAGGGGTGCCTGCGTGGATGATCTTCGGGATGTCGCTCCTCTTTGTCTTCCTGATCCTGGCCGCCCTTTATGAAAGCTGGAGCCTGCCTTTTAGCGTTCTATTGGGCACGCCGGTGGCGGTGGCCGGGGCGTTTGCCGCGCTCTCAATGCGGGGGATGGAGAACAATGTCTATGCACAGATCGGCCTCGTCATGCTCATTGGCCTGGCCGCCAAGAACGCCATCCTCATTGTCGAGTTTGCCAAAGACGAGCTGGAGAAGGGCCGCCCGTTGCTGGATGCCGCGCTGGAAGGGGCGCGCCTGCGGTTGCGGCCGATCTTGATGACGTCGTTTGCCTTCATCCTCGGCTGTGTGCCGCTCTGGCGTGCCCAAGGCTCCGGCGCGGTGGCCCGGCAGATCATGGGGACCACCGTTATCGGCGGGATGCTGGCGGCCAGCCTGCTGGCGATCTTCCTCATCCCCGTCACCTTCTACCTCATCGAGCGGCTCGCCCGGCGCAAGACATTGGAGAACCCGCCGCAGTAAATAGAAAAGCCGTGGCAGACCGGAGGTCGCCACGGCTTTGGCAAAAACGGAAGGGGGCTACCCTTTGATCCGGTAGCAGGCAGGGCCCGCCTTTTCGATTCCGGGGATGCGCTTGCCCGTCGTTACAAACCAGATGTAGAGGTTCTTGTATTTCACGCCGAGCTTGTCGGAGAGGTCTTTGATCGTTACCCCTGCGGTGCCGCCTTTTTTGAGCTCCTCAAGGATGCGGGTCTTTAGCTCGCCGCGCTTGGCGGGGCCTTTGATCCTGCCGGTCGATTTTACGGCCTTGGTCTCGGGCTTGGCTGTCTTTTTGGCGCTTACTTTGGCGGCCTTGGTCGCTTTGGCGGTTTTCCGGGGTTTTGCAACCGGGGCCTTAGCTGCGGGGGCCTTGGCGGCTTTGGCAGGCGCTTTTGCCGGGGCCTTGCCATTCAGTGCATAGTGCGCCGAGCCAATCTTCTTGAGGCCGGGCGTCTTCTTGGCGTTGATGCTGAACCAGGAATGAACATTCGCCGCCTTGGTATTGAGCAGCGCGGCCAGCTCGCGGACTTTGACACCGTTGACCCCCGCGGCTTGAAGCGCCTCAAAAATGCGGTTGCGCAAGTCTCCCCGGCGGCCACCCCGAATAGCGGGCCCGACTTTGGCCCCTGCGGCGCGGCGAGCCGAGGCGGTGCGGAGGGATCCGGAGACTCCATAAAGCGCACTCTGGTGCTCGCCGAGTTTCGCTTCCACCTCGTCGAGCTGGCTAATGAGGAGCGCCCGTTTTTCTTCAAGTTGGATCATCTCTTTAAGCTGTGAGATGCGCGTCTTATCAGTTGTCATGGAGGAATGGTTTAGCGTTATAGTTTTATCTATCAAGTTATTTTTCTCATCCATAATATCTTATTGAGATGAGCTATGATGTGATTTGAAGCCGGTTTCCTGTATGGATCAGGTACAAAAATGTAATGGATTAGGGGGTTTTCCGATGTCATGAACAGGGCGCGGCCTGATGGGTTGCCATAATTATTTTGTTCTGGCTCACAACTTGCGGTAGTAGATGCTTTTGCCATGCCAGTTTATATTTACGAGACCATTGAGAAACGCCCCCGCCGCTTTGAGGTGAGCCAAAGCATGAAGGACGCTGCTTTGACTCATGACCCCGAGAGCGGCAAACCCGTGCGGCGGGTGATATCCGGCGGCTACGGTGTGATGCAAAAGGCGGGCTCCGGCCCTGCCCCGCAGGCCGGCAGTGGCGGGTGCGGCTCGGCCTGTGGTTGCCACCCTTGAGAGGTTCTTTTTATGAGCATTCCACTAGAAGATGGTGTGGCCGATATCCTCGGCAAAGCGCGGCGGGGTCTTGGCCTTGCCGATGAGGAAGTGGCGGCCCGCGCCGGGCTTTCGCCCGAAGCATGGGGGCGCTTGTTGCAGGGTGGGGGAGCTACCGAGGAGCTGCACCAGGCCGCTCCGGTGCTTGGCCTCCATGGCGGGGCGCTTGCCGGATTGGGTAGCTACCAACCTGCGCCCGTGCGGGTTAGCGGGTTGGCGGCGTTTAATACCCCTTGGGAGGATATGACCGTCAATGCCTACCTGGTATGGGATGGCGCTTCCCGAGAGGCCGTTGCGTTTGATACGGGGGCCGATTGCACCGCGATGCTGGATACGGTGCAGCGCGAAGGGTTGCAGCTCCGCACGATCCTGCTCACCCATACCCATGGAGACCATATTTTCGAGTTGGACCGCCTTTGCTCCGCCACCGGGGCCAAGGCGTATGTTTCCTCCCGCGAGCCATTGGATGGGGCGGAGCCCTTTGAGCCCGGGGCGGAGTTTCGCTGCGGCGCGCTGAAGATCCGCACGCGCCTCACATGGGGGCATTCGCCCGGGGGCATTACCTATGTCATCGAGGGGCTGGGGCGCCCTGTCGCCGTGGTGGGCGACGCCATCTTCGCAGGCTCCATGGGCGGTGGCATCGTTTCCTATGCCGATGCCTTGCGCACCAACCGCGAGGAGATCTTCTCCTTGCCGGATGATACCGTCCTCTGCCCGGGCCACGGGCCTTTGACGACCGTTGGCGAGGAGCGCAAACATAACCCCTTCTTTGCAGCAACTTTATGAGTAAACGTATTGCATTTGTCGGCGTGGGCCGGATGGGCGCCGGAATGGCGCGTCGCCTGGCGGAGCGAGGCCACACCATTTCCGCCGTCTATGACTACCACCGGCCGCTTGCCGAAGAGCTGGCCGGCGAGCTTGGCGCTGCGGCCCCCGGCACCCTTGCCGAGGTGAGCGCTGCGGCGGAGATCATCATCACCGTCGTGACAGATGGCGCGGCGATGGAGCGCATCTTTGCCACGAGTGGAGACTCCCTGCTCCAGAACGCCACCGGGCGGCTCTTCATTAACTGCGCGACCGTGAGCCCCGAGACGCACCGCGAGGTCGAGCGCCGCGCTGAAGCCGCCGGGGCGCAGAGCCTTGAGGCCTCCATGGCCTCCAGCATCACCCAAGCGCGCGAGGGGAGCCTCTACCTCATGTGCGCGGGGCGCGAAGCCGCCTTCCAGCGGGCCGAGCCGGTCCTCAAAGATTTGAGCGTCTCCATGCGCTACCTTGGCGAAGCAGGCCGCGCCGCGCAGGTGAAGGCGCTCGTCAACATGGTGATGAATATCAACACCGCCGGGCTCGCCGAAGGGCTCGGGCTTGGCGCGGCTTTGGGGGTGGACCTTTCGGTACTGCGCGAGATCTTTGCCCAGACGGGCGCGGGCTCCCGCGTGTTGCAGACCGATGGCGAAGATATGCAGAACCGCGACCACGCCTGCTTCTTCTCCGCCGCCCACGCGGCGAAGGATAGCGGCATCGCCCTCGGCCTGGCGCGGGAGGCCGGGCTTACCGTGCCGCTCGCCGAGGCAACCAAAGCGCAGTACGACCGCATGGTAGCCGAAGGGCTTGGCGAGTTGGATAAATCGGGCATCGCCGAGCTGACCTTCCCCGGCCGTGGCCCGGGTAGCAAATAGCGCGCCCTACTTCGCAGCCGGGGGCAGGAGCGTGCGGGCTACGCGCGCGTAGAGCTCCACCCCGGCTTCCAGCGCTTCGAGGGAGACGCGCTCATCTGCCGTGTGCGCATGGGCAATATCGCCCGGCCCGAGGATCAGGCAGGGGATGCCAAGCGCGGCGATCTTGCTCGCATCGCAACAATAGAAGGCGACATCTGCCTCGGCCGTCTGCGTCAGCTCGCAAAGCGTGCGGGTGAGGGGGTGGTCTGGCGCAGTCTCAAACGCCGGGTCGGTGATGATCACCTCCCACGACCACGAAATGCCGTCTTGCGCGGGGAACTCCGCTGCAAACCACTCCTGCAACGTGGCAAATGTCGCATCCGCATCCTGCCCGGGCACGAGCCGCACATCCACGCTGATCTCGCACCCATCGGGCACGATGTTGATCCCCGTGCCGCCCTTGATAATGCCGACAGACCCCGTGCTGGAGCCAAACTGGGGCCGCTCCACCGCGCCGAGCACGCGGCGGAAGTAGTCGTCCAGCGCGATCACCGCTTTCGACATCGCCACCACCGCGCTGCGCCCGAGGCTCGGGCGGCTGCTGTGGGCGGCGCGCCCGTGGCAACGAAGGATGAAGCGCACCGAGCCCTTGCACCCGCGCAGCGGCTTGAGCGTGCTCGGCTCGCCGACGATGGCAAAGTCAGGCCGGGGGAGCTGCTCCATGAGCGCGCGGATGCCGTAGGTGGTGACTTCCTCATCCGGCGTAAAGGCGAGTGTGAGCGTGCCGCTCCAGCTTTGCCGGTCTTGGCGCAGTTGCTCCGCGGCCACTAGCATGGCAGCCACCGGGCCCTTCATATCGCAGGAGCCCCGGCCCCAGAGCTGGCCATCGCGCAGCTCGCCACCAAAGGGCGGGATCGTCATCCCCGCCACGCTCACCGTATCGAGGTGGCCGTTGAAGAGAAGGTGCGGCCCGGGGCCGTTCTCCAGCCGGAGGATCACATTTTCCTGCCCACCCGGAGGCTCGGGTACGGGGTGGCGCTCCACGGCGAAGCCATGCTCCGCGCCCCACGCGGCCACCCACTCCAGCACCGGCTTGGCCCCGGGGCTGGCGGGGTCGTACACCGGGTTGACACTAGGCATGCGAACGAGAGTTTGGGTGATTTCGATGACAGGGCTCATAGCAACGAGGGAGTTTCTGGGGTTTTAAAAAATAGCGCTCTGCACGCTCCACCGGCGGAGCCGCTCGGGCTCGGGCCGGGTGCCGATGCCGGCGGCCTTTGGCAGGCGGATCGTCCACGGAGTTTCAAACGCCACGGCTGGCTCGGCAAGGTCTTCCGCGTAGAAGCGGGAGGTGGGGAAGAGGTCTGCCGGGTATTTGAAGTTGGGCAGCGTGGCCAGTGCCGCGCAGTGCCGCGCGCCCACGGCACTTTCGAGCATGCCGCCCACCCAGCAGGGGATGCCTTTTTCCGCGCAGCGGTCGTGAATCTGCCGCGCCACGGTGAGGCCACCCACGCGCCCGGGCTTTACATTCACCCACCGGCATGAGCCGAGCGAGAGCGCCTGCTCCAGCGAGTGGAGGGAGTTGACGGATTCGTCCAGACAAATCGGCGTTAGCACGGTGCGTTGCAGGGCGGCATGGTCAGCCACATCGTTATACGCGAGCGGCTGCTCAAACATGGCGAGGCCGAGCGAATCGAGCTCTTCGAAGAGGAACTGGTCTTCCAGCGTGAAGCCTGCGTTGCAATCAATATGTAGCACGGCATCGGGGAAGGCTTCGCGCACGGCGGTAGCGACTGGCAGCCCCCAATCTCGCGAGAACTTCAGCTTTACCCTCGGCGCACCGCTGGCAAGTGCGCCGCCCACGCGCTCGATGAGCTGGCCGACGCTATCGCAAATCCCAAAATCTGCCCCCGCAGCTACAGCCTCGCGGTGGCCGCCTAGTAGCCGATAGAGCGGCACCCCCTCGGCTTGGGCCTTGAGGTCCCACCACGCCGTATCGAGCGCCGCTTTGGCAAACGGGTTTCCTTTAAAAAGAGAGAGCCGCTCTTGCAGCGCCTCCCCGGTGGAGAATGTTTCCCCAAGCACCCGGGGGATGAGGCAATCCCGCAAAACGGCGAAGATACCGCCCGCCCACTCCGGGCTGTAGCATGGCTTGGCCAGCGGCGAGCTTTCGCCCCACCCTTCCACCCCGCCCGAGCGGATGCGCAGGAGGACGCTTTCGATCGCCGCGTCACTCCCATACGCCGTGCGCCACGGCTCCAGCAGCGGCATGCGAACGTGGTAAAGCTCTACGGATTCGATCTTCATACAGTGCGGGCCGGGCGGGTAAGGACGAGGCGATCTTCATTTTCCCGGTAGTACCCGGCTACGAAAACCTCCTGCGTAAAGCCCCAGTTGCGATAGAGTTTGATGGCGTTGGCATTGCCGGGGAAAACCGTGAGAAAACACGCCGCCTTTTTCTCATCGAGCGCCTCGAAGAGCGCCGCAAAGAGCCGCCCTCCAAGCCCTTGGCCGCGCGCGGCCTCTGCCACCATGGCTTTGTGGAGGCAGTACCCTCCATCCACACATGGAAAGGCGACGACGGCCCCCAATACCCCGCCATCGGCCCCCCGGGCTACAAAGGTAAAGGCATGCTCGCACCAGATGCGCCAGACGTGCTCGCCATCGGGGATGAACTCCGAATCCGGCGAAGCCTGCCAGGCCACGCGGTCGAGCGCGGCGATGGCGAGGAAGTCGCGGGGGAGGGCGCGTTCGATCTTCGGGGCGGCATCTACAGTCGTCATGGCGGAAGAAGGTGCGCGGAAATCCGTTGTTTGAGAAGCCGGGAAATTAACCCGATACCTCTGCCATCGTCTTGAAGTGCGCCTTGGCCACCTGGGGGAGGAGAGCGGGGTCGCGCTCGTGGATGGCGCGGGCCGTCTCCTTTACCTTCGCAGAGACGCCGCGCTGGAGCGTGAGGCCGAGCCGTCGCCCCGTCTTCTCCAGCCATGAGATGAAGCGCTCGCGGGCGAGGATGGAGGCCGCCGCCACAGCCACGTCGGACTCGGCTTTGGTGCGTTGGTCAAGCTGGATGGCGCGGCCCCGGGTCATCAGCTGGCGCTTGATGAGCGCCGGGTTGCCAAATTGGTCCGACAGAGCGCGCGGGCATTCGGGGCGAAGCTCCAGGAGGTTTTCGATCACCCGGGCGTGACCCCATGCGAGCAGGCGGTTGAGGTTGCCGATCTTTTCGTAGAGCCCGTTGTACTTCTCCGGGCCGATCTCCACCACCGAGAGCGAAATGCCGGGGGTGTTGCGGATCACCTCCGCGAGCGTGCGGATGCGGGCGTCGGAGCCGATGCGTTTGGAGTCCGTCACCCCTGCTTGCATGAGGGTCTGGGCGATGTCGCGGTCTACATACGCCCCGGCGATGACGAGCGGGCCAAAAAAATCGCCCTTGCCGCTTTCATCCACGCCGAAGTGGGGGGCAAACATCTCGGGGTTATGCACTTCCTCATAGCCGAGCTTCGCCTCGCCGAGGATCTCGGGCTCCAGGCGAAATTGCACAAACTCCTCCGTCCCTTTGCCTTGGACGACGACTTTGGGTCCCTTCTCATAAACGGCCACATTTACCTTCCCCTTGCGCGCGTAGCAGAGGGTGTACGGCTTGGGCTCGAAGTCCCACCCGTCCTCTTTGAGCAGGGTGTGCAGCTTTTCGGCCTGTGCAGGGGTGAGGGGGGAGGTGTATAGCGTGGTGGCCGACATGACGCCCCCCATCCAACCCCAGCGCCGTCCTCGCTCCGAGCAAAAAAAGCGCCCGGGAGGTGAGGACTTCCGCGAGGCGCTCGTAGGGTGGTTCCGCCGGGAGGGGCGCGACCTTCCGTGGCGGCATACGCGCGATCCCTACGCCATCCTTGTCTCCGAGATCATGCTCCAGCAGACGCAGGTAGCCACGGTTATCGGCTACTACCTCCGGTGGTTGGAGCGCTTTCCCACCGCCGCCGCGCTGGCCGAAGCGCCCGAGGAAGAAGTGCTCTCGCTCTGGCAGGGGCTTGGGTATTACTCCCGCGCGCGCAATCTCCACCGCGCGGCCAAAGAGATCGCCCGCAGCGGCTTTCCGAAAGAGGAGGGGGGCATCCGTACGCTGCCCGGTGTGGGGCCCTACACGGCGGCCGCCGTGGCCACATTCGCCTTCGATGCCCCTGCCGTGCCGCTGGATGGCAACATCGCCCGCGTGCTCGCGCGGCTTCTGGATTACCGCGAGCCGATCGATACCGCCGCCGGGCTTGCCTATCTGCGCGAAGCCGCCACCCGCTGGCAGCCCGCCACCGGCGCGGGGCTTTATAACGAAGCGATGATGGAGCTTGGCGCGCTCCTCTGCACCCCGCGCACCCCGGCGTGTACCGCATGCCCGGTAGCCCCCTTTTGTGCTGCGCCAGAGCCCGCCAGCCTGCCGCTTAAAAAGCCACGCCCCAAAACGATCCGGCTGGAGGAGGTGTGCGGTTGGGTGGTGGAGCGCGGACGCATCCTCCTGGAGCAGCAGACCGGCAGGCGCTGGCGCGGCCTCTGGCGGCTGCCGCTGCTGGCGGGGGAGGCGCGCGGAGCCTGCCTTGCCACGCGGGAGTACCCGTTTACCAACCACCGCATCACCCTGCGCGTCTACCACGCTGGCGCGCAAGAGGTTGCGCACCCCTGCGAATGGCACCCGCTTGGGAGCCTCCCCACGCTTGCCATGCCTGCTCCCCACCGTCGCGTGGTGGAAGCGCTTTTACCTGTTTGACGTTTCGGGGGCGGAGCCGTTAGCTTGCCCGTTCCTCCCACCTATTTCTTTCATGGCAGATCCGGTACCGGCCAACGTGCTCCAGATTGTCGATCGCTGGGGCGGCATCCCGCTTTGCGGGGCGCTCTCCCTCGTCGCGCGCCTGCTCGCGCCGTGGCGGCCCGTGCCAAAAGAGCGGCCCCAGCGGGTGCTGTTCGTCAAGTTTGCCGAGCAGGGCTCCACCGTGCTGGCCCAAGCCGCCATCCGCGCCGCCTGCGAGATGGTGGGCCGCGAGAATGTTTACTTTATCGTCTTTCGGGAGAACCGCTTCATCCTCGATCTGCTCGGGCTCATCCCGGAGGAAAACGTCGTCACCATCCGGCGGGATACGGTGCGCCTGCTGGCGGTCGAGTCGTTTGCCGCGCTGCGCCGCATCCATTCGTTGAAGATTGATACGGCCATCGACATGGAGTTTTTCTCCCGCTCCTCGGCTTCGTTGACGTTCCTTTCCGGTGCGCGCCGCCGAGTCGGCTTCCACACGTATTTTGGGGATGGCCCCTACCGGGGCAACCTGATGACGCACCGGCTCCTCTACAACCCGTACCTCCACACCAGCCAGATCTTTACGCAACTCGTCAAAGGGGCCTTGCAGGATGCCGCGCAGCTTCCCACCTACGGCGTCATCCCCGACCCGGTGGAGCGCGACCCTGCCGCCTTCGTTGCCAAGCCGGGGGAGGAAGAGGCTGTGCGCCGCATTCTGGCCGAAGTCTCCGGCGTGGAAGGGCCCTTTCCGCTGCTCTTGGTCAACCCCAATGCCTCCGATTTGCTCCCCCTGCGCAAGTGGGAGACGGCGCGGTATATCGAGCTTTCGCGCCGCCTGCTGGAGCGCTACCCGCAGGCGTACATCGCCATGACGGGCGCACCCAACGAGGCCGGGCCCATCGCCGAAGCAGCCCGGCAAGTCGGCTCGCCGCGCTGCTTCTCCGTTGCAGGCAAGACCACGCTGCGCCAGCTCATGGTATTGTATACACTGAGCGAGCTGCTGATTACCAACGACAGCGGGCCCGCGCATTTTGCCACGCTCACGCCGATCCACGTCGTCACCCTCTTTGGCCCGGAGACCCCCGCCCTCTTTGGCGCGCCGACCGACCGGAATACCCCGATCTGGCTCGGCCTCTCATGCAGCCCATGTGTGAACGCCTATAACAACCGCCAATCGGCTTGCCGGAACAACCTTTGTATGCAAGGCATCACCGTGGAGCGGGTGTTTGAGGAAGCCACCCGCTCGCTGGAGAAGCGAGGCGTGGTAGCGCCTGGAGGGGCGGCCTGTCCGCTTCTTTGAAGCAGACTCCGCGGAGAGGCTTAGCCGCTGATCGCGGTATAGCGGTCCGTGCCGTCCGCGGGGTTGGGCGGTGTTGCGCATTGATCGATGCGCGACCCTGCCCCTCTACCCAAATTGTAGCTTAAACACGCCCTCCCGAGTCTGCGTGAGCCATTTCTCCACGTAGCCAAGGGTCTGTGCAGCGGCTTCCACCTCGCGCAGCACGAGCTCCCGCTCGGTGGGCCACGCCGCATCCAGCGCGGGGAGAGTGGCCAGTGTGTGCGCCTTTACCTCCTCCAGCGTGGCGAGCCATGTTTCAAGCGTTTCGGAAAGGGTGTACTGCTCCTCAAGCAGCAGTGCCTTTGCCAAGGCGCTGCTGGCCGCCTCGCGGCGTTTGAGAAACGCATCCAGTGCCTGTGCGTGCGCCCCCATTTGCGGGAAGAGCGCCATCACCTCCGCCGGAGCCGCTGCTTGCCGGGGTGCCCCCTCCAGCTCCAGCCAGGCGCGCAGGCGGGTGCGCGGCTCGCGTAACGTGCGGTAGGCGGTATTGAGCGCCGCAAACGCCTCCCCCCCGCTGCCCGGGGCGACATCCGGGTGGTGCTCCGCGCTCAGGGCGTGGAAGCGGCTTTTGAGCGCTTCCTCCTCCAGCCAAAGCTGCCGGGGCACGCCAAAGAGGGCAAAGGGGTCATTCATCCCCGCTGTTTGTGCCGGAAGGGGGTGGCGTTGGGCAACCTCTTTTCGATTGCGGAGAAGGGGGCGTTTCTGGGATCGTCTTGGCTATGAAGCTCCTCTTCCTGCCGGTGTTGGCCCTGCTGGCCGGGTGCCACGCCACAGGCCGGTACAACCCGGTGATCTCCACGACCGAGTACTCCCGCGTGGTGGCTACCGACCTTCGCGGGCGGCCCATTGCCGAGTACATCGCCGAAGGGCCGGTGCGCGATACCGCAGAGGGGTACCGTTTCCGCGCGGTGGAGCGCCGCATCTACCGCCCCGAGCAGCTCACCTTCCGCTACCCGCTGGGGCGGCCGCTCACGGCAGGCGCTCCAAACCTCGGCGTCTTCCCGTGCCACAAGCCCGAGTGGCTCGCGGGCCTCGACGAGCAGTAGCCGCCTCTACGCCTCTGGCGTAAGCACCTTCTCGGCCTTGAGCTCCTCGTGGTGGGGGAAGAACCCGGTGACGGTATACGGCTTGCCCGCCTGCATATCCCGCGTGGGGATAAAGGTGGCATACTCGACATGCTCGCCGGGGTTGATGCTCACGTAGCTTGGCGCGGGGTCAAACGAACGGTCTTCGCTCCATTGGGTGACGAGCTTGCCCCCTTCGCCGTGGACGAGGATCTCGATCCGCTGCGTGGTGGGGAACTGAAGCTGCACAAACCGCTTGGAAGTATTGCGCAGGCGGATTTTGACCTCCACCTGCCGATCATCGGAAAGGCGCACCGTCTGCGGTTTAAACTCCATCGTCATGGCCAGGTTGCGGGTCTTCACGGCCACGCCTCCCGGGGGGGCGGCATCCTCCTTGCCGGTAAAGGGGAGAAACCGGTAAGCATCTCCCGCCAGTCGGGAGGCCGTGCTACAACCGGAGAACGCGGCGGCGAGAGAGAGGACCGCCATGAAGGGGACCAGGGTAGGGCAACGCATGGCCCCGATTGTGTACCGGAGACGGGTGGGAGTTGCAAATCGCTTTTCTCCAAAGCAAACTCATGGCCTTATGCAATTGCGCACCCTCTTCCTCCCCCTGCTGGCTTTGTTGCCCCTGCTCTTTGTCGCTGCGGCCAAGAAGCCGCAGCAAACGATGGTCCGCTTCCACCTCCAGGGCAACCCGGTAGAGGGCGACCCGTTTGTCATGGAAGTCAAGCTGGCGGATGGGCGCGGCGTCTTCATCAAGCGCATCCCCGAGGTTTCCGAGCGCGATGTAGAGGCCATCTACCCCTTTCCCGCGCCAGATGGCTCCATGGGGTGTGCCTTCAAGCTCGACGTGCACGGGCGCATCGCGCTGGAGACATTTTCACTCAAGGACCGCGGCAAAGTCCTCGTCTGCCTGCTCAATGGCCGCGTCGTTACGGCGATGTTGATTGATAAGCCGATCAAAGACGGCGTGATCATGATGCCCAGCGGTCTCTTCGATCAGGAGATCGCCATGCTCCAGAAAGAGCACCCGACGATTGGCCAGCCGGGGAAAAAGAAGAAGAAATAAAATCGGGCCGACTGGATTCGAACCAGCGACCTCTTGAACCCCATTCAAGCGCACTACCAAGCTGTGCTACGGCCCGATTTCGGATAAGAGGCGTGCAATCTCTTCGCCTCGGGGCAAATTGGCAAGCGCGAATTTGCATCTTGCGCAAAAAGCGCCCCGCATAAAAACCTCGAAACCGGCGCGCGCCCCCTTTACAAGAAGCTCTCACCGCCCCCACCAACCTGAAATTTACGCATGTTTGTTGACCAAATTAAAATCTTCGCCAAGGCCGGTAAGGGGGGGGACGGAGCCCTGAGCTTCCGTCGTGAAAAGTTTGTCCCCAAAGGCGGCCCCGATGGCGGAGACGGCGGGCGCGGAGGGAGCATCGTTTTCCACGCAGACCCGCATGTCGATACGCTGACTTCGTTTTTCTACGAGCCGATCCTCCGTGCCAAAAATGGCGAGCACGGCCGGGGCAAGCAATGCTACGGCAAGGCGGCAAAGGACAAGCACGTCAAAGTGCCCATCGGCACCCTTATTTACCGGCTCCCGGCGAGCGCCTCGCCTTTTGCCCCCAAAAAGAAAGATTGGGAAGAGGGCGATGAAGCTCCGGCAGAGGAAGTGGAGGGCGAGGCTTTTGAAGGGGAAGAGGAGGAGTCCGAAGCCGCCACCCTTGGCGGAGAAGCCGCCGATGAGCTTGAGCTGGTCGCCGACCTTGACTACGATGGTGCGGAAGTCGTCCTCTGCAAAGGGGGCGATGGCGGGCGGGGCAACATCCATTTCAAAAGCTCCCGCAACCGGGTGCCCCGGCAGTTTACGCCGGGGGGCGATGGGGAGGAAGGGCACTTCCTTCTTGAGCTGCGCAGCATCGCCGACGCGGGCCTTGTCGGCTACCCCAATGCGGGCAAATCGACCCTGCTGGGCAAAATCTCTTCCGCCCATCCGAAGGTCGCTCCGTACCCGTTTACCACGTTGCGCCCCGTCATCGGCATGGTGGAGTTTGACGGCTACCGGCGCGCCCCCGTCGCCGACATCCCGGGGTTGATCGAAGGCGCCAGTGAAAACGTCGGCCTCGGGCACGAATTTCTGCGCCACATCATGCGGTGCCGGGTGCTCATTTTTGTTGTCGATATGGCTGGGAGCGAAGGTCGCCACCCGGTGGACGACCTTGCCCAGCTCCGCCGCGAACTGAGCCTCTACAACCCCCAGCTTCCGGATCGCCCATGGTTCGTCGTTGCCAATAAGATGGACGACCCCAAGGCTCCCGAGCATCTCAAGGAGTTCCGCCAGCGCTTCCCCAAGCCCGAGATTGTCCCCATCTCCGCGGAGCTAGGCGAGGGGATTCCCGAGCTCAAGGCCGCTCTTGCGCGCTACCTGTTTACCGAGCCGCCCGCACCTGCCGAACCTCTTTAACGTTGCGATGTCCAAGCCTGTTGTCGCCAGCTACTGCACCACCTTTCTCAAGCCGGAAATGCTCCACGTCTACCGGCAGGTCTCGGGCCTGCGCCGGTACGAGACATTTGTGATGACGAAGGAGCGGATGTGTGAAGACCGCTACCCCTTTGAAGCCGTGGAGCTGCTACCGCGCAACCCGCGGCGCAACTTCATCAGCCGCTTTTACCTCAAGCACGTCCGCAAGCTCCCACCTCTTTACTATCGTAACGAAGTCGCCGGGTTGGTAGATGCCCTCAAACGCCGCAATGCGGATTTGATGCACATCTACTTTGGCCACACCGGCGTGCATCTGCTCCCCTTTATCGAAGGGTGGAAGCGGCCTTGCGTCGTCTCTTTCCACGGGGCAGATGTGATTTTGCGGGAAGACCGGCCCGACTATGCGACCAACATGCGCACCCTTTTTGGCGCCGTGCCGCTGGTGCTTGCGCGCTCGCACTCGCTGGCCCAGCGGCTCGAAGAGATCGGCTGCCCGAAGGAAAAAATCCGCCTGAACCGCACTGGCATCCCCCTTGCCGATTTTCCCTACACCCAGCGCCTCATGCCTGCGGATGGTGAGTGGGTGCTCGCACAGAGCTGCCGCTTGATTCCCAAGAAAGGGCTGCGCACCGCCTTCCGCGCCTTTGCCCGCTTCCGCCAGCGCTACCCCAAGGCGCGCTACATCGTCGCAGGCGAGGGGCCCATGCAGGCCGAGCTGGAGAAGCTCGCTGCCGAGTTGGGTATTGCAGAGGCCGTCTCCTTCACCGGGTTTCTGGATGCGCGGGGGCTCAATGAGCTTTACGCCCAGGCCCACCTCTTCCTCCACCCGAGCGAAATGATGGAGGACTTTAACCAGGAGGGCATCCCCAACGCCATGCTGGAAGCCATGGCCACCGGCCTCCCCGTGGCGGCTACGTTGCATGGCGGCATCCCTGAAGCTGTGGCGAACGAGCAGAGCGGCCTCCTCGTCCCCGAGCGCTCGCCGGATGCGCTTGCCGACGCGCTGGAGCGGATGGTCGAGTCGAGCGAGTACCTGCAAATCATGGGGCGGCGAGCTTCAGAAAGCGTGCGCGCGGAGTTTGAGCAAGGGAGCGCCATCGCCCGGCTTGAAGACGCCTATGACGAGGCGCGCGCCCTCTGGTCCCCCCGCGCCACCGTTGCCGCTTAGTGTCGTGTTAGCCTATTTCCTTTTCAAATTGCCGGGTGCTTTTCCGATTCTCCGGCGTTGCTCACAGCGGTCGGTATCTTCAGATACCGCCCTTGCTCGCGCCTTGGAGAATGCGAAAAATCACCGCGGACTTTTTCAAGGAACTAACCTAACACGACACTAGCTGCCATGGCCTCTTTTGCCTACCTTTTCGAGCGCTTCCCTTCCTTTACGCAGACCTTCTGCTACCGCGAAGTGCGCGAGATGGTGCGCCACGGCGCAGACCCTGCCATCTTCTCTATCCGCAAGCCGGAGGATATCCCTGCGGATTGCCCGCCCGAGCTGGCGCAAGCCGTCACCTACCTGCCGGAAGACCCCGTCCTGCGAGCCGGCATCAAGGCCGAGCTGGAGGCTGGCACCCTCAAAGGCAAACCGGCCAAAGACCTCGTGGCCTGGGGCAAACGGGGCGATAAATCGCGCCTTTACGAAGCCATCTGGCTCGGGCGCGAGCTGCGGCGGCGCGGCGTACGCCATGTGCACACCCACTTCTCGGGCATCGCGGCGCGCACGGCGTACTGGCTCAAGGCGTTTTACGGGATCACCTACAGCTTCACCGGGCATGCCAACGACATGTTTTGCGCGAATGACCATCCCGTCACCCTCGAAGACCTTTTGCGCGAGGCCGAGTTTGCCGCCGTGGTGTCGGATTTTTCCCGTGCATGGCTCTGTGGCCAGCACCCCGCGTGGGCGGGCAAGATCCACCGCGTTTATAATGGCATTGATCTCGCCCCCTTCCAACCCGCCCAACCCGCCCCCGGGGCCCTGCCGCGCATCGTCTCCGTGGGCCGGTGCATTGAGAAGAAAGGCTTCCCGGTCTTGATCGACGCCTGCGCCCTGCTCAAGGCGCGCGGCATCGCGTTTGAATGCCAGATCGTCGGCAGCGGCCCCTTGGAGAGCGAGTACCGCGCCAAAGTCGCCACGCTGGGGCTGGAGCGCGAAGTCCACCTCACCGGCGCGCAGCCGCAGGAAGTCGTGCGCGAGCTGCTTGGCGGGGCCACGCTCTTCGCCCTCGCCTGTGCTGAAGAAGCCGACGGCGGCATGGATAACCTCCCCACGGTCATCGCCGAAGCCATGGCCTTCTCGCTCCCCGTCGTCTCCACGCGGCTGGCCGGGGTGCCCGAGATGGTGGAGCACGGGCAGAGCGGCCTCCTCGTCGCCCCTGGCTCCCCCGGGGAGCTGGCCGATGCCCTGCAAACCCTCCTTGCCGACCCTCAGAAAGCCCGTCGCTTGGGTGAAGCCGGGCGGGCGCTGGCCGAGGCGAGGTTTGCCTCCGAAGTCACCGGTGGCGAGCTGCGCGCCTTGCTTGGGCAGTGCAAGGGCGTCCGCTTCCCGTGGCAAAAACGCTCGTTCGGAAGCCGCTTACTGGAGGCCGTGGGCCTGCAATGAGCGGGGTGGATGAAGAGCGCTTTGGCGGCATCGCCCGGCTCTATGGGCGCGGCGCGTTGGAGCGGTTGGCGGCGGCACACGTCATGGTTATTGGCGTGGGCGGCGTTGGCTCATGGGTTGTGGAAGCCTTGGCCCGTAGCGGCGTGGGGCGGCTGACATTGGTGGATATGGATGATGTCTGTATCACCAACGTCAACCGCCAGCTCCCCGCGTTGGATGGCGAGATCGGGCGGCCCAAAGTCGCCGTCCTCGCCGAGCGGATGCGGCGCATCCACCCTGGTTGCGAGGTCGAGGCGAAGCCCGAGTTTTTCCTCGAAAGCACCGCAGCCCGCCTGCTTGCACCGGGGTGCGACTGGGTGGTCGATGCGGTGGACCGCATGTCCATCAAAGCCCTCCTCATTGCCCAATGCGTGGAGGCCGGGCGCCGCGTCCTCACCCTCGGCGGGGCCGGAGGGCGGCGAGACCCTACGCAGATCCGCATTGGCGACCTCGGCCGCACCGGGGGCGATGTGCTCCTGCGCCAGGTCCGCAAAAAGCTGCGGCGCACCCATGGCTGGGCCCGGGGGGAGGGGAACCTCTACGGTGTTCCCGCCGTCTACTCTGCGGAGCCTCAGGTTTTCCCGCAGGAAGACGGCAGCGTGTGCGAACTTGCCGACCCGAGCCTCCCCCTGCGGATGGATTGCGCCAGCGGCTACGGCGCGGCCAGCTTCGTCACCGGAGCCTTTGGCTTCGCGGCGGCGGCAGAGATCGTCCGGCAGATTACGATCGAGTAAAAAACGCACTTTCCGCTCCCCCGGTTTGGCCTTAGGATCACCGCCATCTCCGATGAATCTGCCCCGTGTTGAGCAAGCCACCCTTGAAGACCTGCCCCAACTGACGGACCTCCTCGTCAGCCTTCTGGAGCAGGAGCCCGACTTCCGGCCCGACCGGGCCAAACAAATGCGCGGCCTGCGCCTCATTCTCGAAGAGCCGGGCCGCGGGCGCATCTTCGTCCTGCGCGAGCACGGGCGCATCGTGGGGATGATCAACCTCCTCTTCACCATCAGCACCGCGGAAGGGGGGCTCACCATGTTGTTGGAAGACCTCGTCATCCCCCCCGAGCAGCGAGGGCGCGGCTTGGGGACGACGCTGCTGGAGCACGCCATCCGCTACGCGAAAGAGAAGAACTTCCTGCGCATCACCCTGCTTACCGACCGGGGCGAGGTGGAGTCTCACAAATTTTTCAAACAGCACGGGTTTACCAGCTCCAACATGATCCCGATGCGCCTCGTCATCCAAGCGTGAGCGACGGCGGCTTTGTAGACCTTGGCGTCGCCCGGGTGGATACCGCTCGGGGCAGCCGGTGCGGCTTCCCGGAAGTGATCTTCGGGCAGGGCAAAACGGTGGAGGAAGTGGCCCTCATCGCGCGGACTCTCATTGAGCGTAACGGCGCCGTACTCGTCACCCGGGCCTCGCAGGAGCAGGCCGACGCGCTCGCCGCCTGTTACCCCTCCACCCGCTACCACACTCGCTCCCGCTGCCTTACCGTGGAGGAGCGCCCGCTCCCCAAGCGCAGCCGCAAGGTGGCTGTCCTTTGCGCGGGCACTTCGGATCTTCCTGTTGCGGAGGAAGCGCTCGTCTGTCTGGAGTTTCTGGGCACCCCGGCCCAGCCGTTTTTTGATGTCGGGGTGGCAGGCATCCACCGGCTTCTCGCCGTTCGCGACGCGGTGGAGGCGTGTACGCTCGCCATTGTCGTGGCAGGCATGGAAGGGGCGCTGCCGAGTGCCGTGGCGGGGTTGATCAGCAAGCCCGTCATCGCCGTGCCCACCAGTGTCGGCTACGGCGCGAGCTTCGGCGGCTTGGCGGCCTTGCTCGGCATGCTCAATAGCTGCGGCAGCGGCGTCACCGTGGTGAATATCGATAACGGCTTCGGAGCCGCCTACGCCGCCGCGAGTATCGACCGGCTGCTCGGCTAGTATTCCTACGTTAGATCGTTTGAAGGTTCGGTGCGAGGGTCGGAAATTGCAGGGCGTCTCTCTGAGACGCCATGGGGTTGGACCGCCGTCTCACAGAGACGGCCTACAATTCACGCTTCGCAGGCGTCCTGTCGGGATCAGCTTAATTCGCCGCAAATAACCTACTCTAGCCGAGTAGTGCTGCCGCGCGGGTGGCGATGGCCTCGACCTCGCAAAGGCGGCCAATGCCTTCGTAGCCGCAGGCAAGTAGCCCTTCCTCCGGGCCGATGAACTCCGCGCCGCGCCCGCGCAGCAGCTCCACATTGTGCTGCGTGGCGGGGTGTTGCCACATTTTGCCGTTCATCGCCGGGGCGATGAGGAGCGGAGCTAGCGTGGCGAGCGCGATCTCGGTGAGCGGGTTGTCTGCCCGGCCGTGGGCAAGATCTGCCAGCGTATTCGCCGTGGCCGGGGCGATGAGAAGAAGGTGTGCGCGGTCTGCAAGGTCGATATGCCCGGGCCGCCACTCCGCACGTTGGAAGACGCTGGTGAGCACCGGGTTGCGCGAGAGGGTCTGGAAGGTGAGCGGGGTTACGAACTCTTGCGCCCCTGCTGTCATGGCCACATGCACTTCGTAGCCGCGCTTTACCAGGCGGCTGCAAAGGTCTGCCGCTTTGTAGGCGGCGATGGAGCCGCAAACCCCGAGGATGATGGTTTTCATGGGTAGTCGGTACGGCGGCGGGCCCGGAGCCGCTCGGCTTGCATGATGGCGCGGCAGCAAGCGAGCACTTCCTGAGGGGGGAGGGTGGCGTCGATCGTGTATTGGTAGAGCGGCCACTGGGCCAGCTCGTCTTCGGCGTTGCGCAGGCGCAGGGCGATCTGCTCTTCGCTCTCGGTGCCGCGCTGGGCAAGCCGCTCGCGCAGGAGGCTGATGTCGGGCGGTTTGAGGAAAATATCGACCAGCGCGTTGCGAATTTCCGGGTGGGGGTTTGAGCGGATCATCCCCGCGCCTTGGGTGTCGATATCGATAAAGACATCCTGCCCGGCACGGAGCGAGGCGAGCACCGTTTCGCGGAGGGTGCCGTAGCGGTTGCCATGCACCTGCGCGTGCTCCAGAAACTCGCCTTGGGCGATGCGTGCCTCAAACTCTCCCGGGGAGAGGAAGTGGTAGGCAATGCCATCCAGCTCGCCCGGGCGCGGGGCGCGCGTGGTGCAGGAGACGGAGTAGATAAACCCGCCTTCAGCCTTGAGCCCTTCGCAGAGGGTCGACTTTCCCGCGCCCGAAGGGGCCGAGAGGACAAAGAGAATGCCGCGTCGGGTGGGGGGAGGTTCCATTATTCGATATTCTGGATCTGCTCGCGGATCTTTTCCATCTCCGCCTTACACAAAACGACGAGCTGGGAGATGCCCGCATCATTCGCCTTGGCGCCAAGGGTGTTGAACTCGCGGGAGATCTCCTGCGTCATAAAATCGAGCGTGCGGCCCACGGGCTCGTTCTTGCGCAGGTGGTGGGCAAACTCGGCAAAGTGGCTCTCCAAGCGGGTGATCTCTTCGCTGATGTCGGAGCGGTCGGCAAAAAAGACGATTTCCTTGAGGATGCGCTCGTCATCCACCGGCAGGT
The DNA here is from genome assembly GCA_037189965.1 of Chthoniobacteraceae bacterium. GTDB lineage: Bacteria > Verrucomicrobiota > Verrucomicrobiia > Chthoniobacterales > Chthoniobacteraceae > DATMFV01. The sequence goes on from JBBCKB010000019.1 coordinate 34,974, forward strand.
CTACCCCTGCCTTCTGCACGCGCTCGGCGAGGGTCTGCCGGTACTTCTCGATCACCGCCGGGCGCAGGGCGGCAATGGCGTGGAGCCACTCGCGCACGGCCTTGAGGCGGTGGATGAGGTCTTTGGCAAGGTTGCGCCCTTCGCGCTCGCGCATGATGATGAGCTCATCCAACGCGGTGCCCAGTGCGGCTTGCAGGGGGGGGAGCGCGGTTTCGGGCGTAAGCTGTTCTTCCGGCACGCAGAGGACGCCCGGGGCCCTTAGCACGGTGTCGATGCTCACTTCGCCTGCCGCGCCCAGCTCGGCCTGGAGATCGCTCATGGCATTGTAGAAGACGCGGGCGAGCTCCGTATCGATCGCCGCCTTTTGCGCCCCGGCGGCACCCGTTTGGAAAGTGACCACGGCATTGAGCCGCCCGCGCGAGATGCGCTGGTGGATCTGCTCGCGCAGGCGCGGCTCCAGCTCGGCCAGCTCGCGCGGCAGGGTGACGGAGATATCACTCTGCTTACGGTTGACGGAGTGGACTTCCACACAAAACTGCGTGCCATTCGTGCCGCTCTGGCCACGGCCATAGCCGGTCATGCTTCTCATTGCGGAGATGATTTGGGCAACCGGGGGTAAAATACAATTAGAAATCGCCGGCGGGATCGGTTAAACCAGCCTCCTGCACGATGACCACACAGACCGAATCCGCCCCAGAAACTTTGTTGGACAACGCGGGCACCCCTTGGCGCTGGGGTGAGGCCCGGGTGCTGATCATTCTGGTATTTGCACTGGTGGGGGCCGCGCTGGCGGGCTCCCTTTTTCTGGATGAAGGCGGGCCGCAGACCAAAGCGTTTGTGCATTTCCTCCAAGGTCAGACCGGTTGGGCCGAGATTGCCGCCGCACCCGGGAGCCCGGTTTTCTGGAAGATCGTGCTCGGGCTCGGGCTCGGAGGGCTGGCGGGGCAGCTCTTTTCCCGCGAGATCCCCGAAGCGCACCTCAATCGGGCGCGCACGTTTGCGCTGGGCGGGCTGCTTTTTGTGATTTCAGTCGGCATCTACATCCCCTCCATGTCGGCGACGTTTATTTGGGATGACGACCAGGAGATCACCGCCAACCCGTCGTTGACCACCAACTACGGCCTGTGGGAAATCTGGACTGGTGGCCTAAGCAACTCTGCGCCCCAGGGGAAGGAAGACCCGGCCTTCATCGGCTGGCTGCGACCCAAGCTCCAGGCGCTGGAGCTTTCCATCTTTGGCGAAAACAAGCGGGCGCACGAGTCTGCCGATTATTTCCCGCTCAAAACCACCATGCTCTGGGTGGAGTACCAGATCTGGGGGCCAACTGCCGAGGGGTACCATACCGTCAACATCCTCGTCCACGCGGTGGATGCGCTCTTGCTCTGGCTTGTGCTCGCTCAGCTTCGGGTGCCGGGAGCGTGGCTCGGGGCGCTGCTCTTTGCCATCCACCCGGTGCATGTGGAGTCGGTATCGTGGATCGCGGAGCGCAAAAATACCCTTTCGCTTTTCTTCCTGCTCCTCTCCATGGGCGCGTGGTTGCGCTTTATGCGGACGCGCGGGTGGGGCATTTACATTGTCTCGGTGCTGATGTTCTTGGCATCGCTTTTGTGCAAGACCTCCGTCGTCATGTACCCGGTGACGCTGGTGCTCTACCTCTGGTGGCAGCATGGGCTCTCCAATAAGGAAGATTTCCGGAAGCTGCTTCCCAAGCTGGCGCTAACCGTGCCGTACTTCCTCCTCTCGCTGGGGCTTGGGTTGCTGACGATCTGGTTCCAACACGGGCGCGCCATCGGCGAAGAGGTGATCCCCATTGGCGACTACTGGTCGCGCACGGCCGGAGCGGGCCTCGCGGCTTGGTGGTATCTGGAAAAGGCGATCCTGCCGATCAACCTGACGACGATCTACCCGCGCTTCCCCATCAACCCGCCCGGCGTCTGGCCGTTTGTGGCTGGGGTGCTCTACCTCGCGTTGCTCGGGCTGCTCTTTGTGGCGCAGCGGCGCATCGGGCGCACGCCGTTCTTTGTCCTCGCGTTTTTTACCGTCTTCCTCGTGCCGGTGCTTGGGTTTGTAGAGATGTCGTATATGCGGCTTACGCTGGTGGCAGACCACTTCCAGTACCTGAGCAATATCTCCTTTGTTGCCGCCATGGGGGCGCTCATCGCCCTCGGCTACCGGCAGTTGCAGGGGCCCGCCCGCACCTGCTTTGTGACGGGGGTGACGGCGCTGCTGCTCGTCTTCTGCCTTTACTCATGGAACCGCGCGGGCGTCCACCTCGGGCCGCAGACGCTCTGGCCGAATGCGCTGCTGCACAACGAAGCCTCCTGGCAGGCCAATAACCACATGGGTGCCGTCCTCTACGGACAGGGGAAGATCCCCGAGTCGGCCAAGTATTTTGCCCGCGCTGTGGAGCTGAACCCGGCCAACCCGGAAGTGCACAACAACATGGGCCTCATCCACGCCTTCAATGGGGATATGGATGCCGCCATCGCCGAGTACCAGACGGCGGTGAAGATCAAGGGCGATGTCCCCGCCATGCGGCGCAACCTTGCCGATGCATTGTCGAAGACCCGCCAGTTTGCGCAGGCTGCAGAGCATTACCATGTTATCCTCAAGGATATGCCGTGGGATGTGGAGCTGCGCGTCGCCTACGGGTATGCCCTCTACGAGCTCAAGCAATACCCGGCCGCGCGGCGGCAGTTTGAGGAAGCGCTCCAACGCAACCCGAACCACCCCCAAGCCCGGCAGAACCTCCAAGTCATGGATGCCAAAGGCCAGTAACGCGGGATGAAGGCACCTCTGGAAGCAATCCGCGCCGTCAACCTCGCTGTCGATGCGCTCGACGGCGGCGATGCCGCGCCGCTGCGCGAGTGGATCAATAGCCACCTTTTTGGCCACATCCTCCCGTTTTGGGAGAAGCATGCGTTTGACCCCGCCGGGGGTATCTCCACCTGTATCGGAGATGGGGGGCAGATCCTCTCGCGCGATAAATGGCTCTGGAGCCAGTGGCGCGCCGTGTGGGTTTACAGCCGCCTCTTTAACCGAGTGGATGCCAACCCGCACTGGCTGGCGCGGGCGCGCTCGGTCTATGAGTTTACCATCCGCACCGGGTGGTTGCCCGAGGCTCGCGGCTGGGCGCTCCTGGTTTCCGGCGAGGGGGAAGTGCTCCGGGGCCACGAGAGCATCTATGCCGATGCCTTCGCCATTTACGGCCTGCTGGAGTACCACCGCGCCACGGGCGAAGCCAAGCCGCTGGAGCTGGCCCGGCAAACGGCGGATGCCGTGTTGGAAAGGCTGCAAACCGCTCCTTGGGATACACTGCCCCACTTCCCGTACCCGATCCCCCCCGGGGCTCGGCAGCACGGCGTGCCGATGATCTTCTCGCTCAAGTTTGCCGAGCTGGGTGCGTACCTCAACGAGCCGCGCTACCTCGAAGCCGCTGCCGCCATGCAGGATGAGATTTTCTCCCGCTTCTACCGTTCGGAGTGGGATCTGGTGGTTGAGCGCGTGGGGGAAGACGGGGGCATCTACCCCGGTGCGGCGGGTACCGCCGTCGTCCCCGGGCATGTGATCGAGGACCTTTGGTTCCAGATCCACGTAGGGCGGCTTCTCCAGCGCCCGTTGGCCGCGGAGGAAGAGATGTGCCGCCTCATGCTGCGGCACTACGATATCGGGTGGGACCCCCAAGCCCCCGGTGGCCTGCGGCTCGCCGTGGATGCGCTGGACGGCCCCGAGATCGGCTGGGCTTTTGCAGACTCCAAGCTCTGGTGGCCGCATACCGAAGCTTTGTACGCCTTTCTGCTCGGGTGGAAGCTCACCGGAAAGCCGCGCTTCCTCGAGGCGTACCGCGAAGTCTGGGCCTTCTGCCTTACTCATTTTGTGGATTGGGAAAATGGTGAGTGGCGCCAGAAGCTGGGCCGCGATGCCAAGCCGCTGGCCGATGTCGTCGCCCTGCCGGTGAAAGACCCCTTCCACCTCCCGCGAGCGCTCATCCTCCAGCTTGAGCTGCTCGGGGCGGATGGCCTTCGCCCATGAGCCACCCGCCAGCCGCACCCCCTTCGAAGGCGATGATCCTCATCGCCTTTGGCGCGTTGTACCTGGTATGGGGCTCCACCTTTTTGGGGATGCGCATCGCGGTGGTCGAGACGCCGCCTCTCTTGATGTCGGGCATCCGCTACGGCACCGCCGGGGTTTTGCTCTACCTGGTGAGCCGGATATTTGGCGCGCCCCGGCCCACATGGGTGCAATGGCGGGCGTGTGGCATCATCGGCTTGGCGTTGGTAACGATCGGCAATGGCGGCACAGCCATCGGCATCAAGTATATCCCCTCCAGCCTCGGGGCTCTATTGGCGGCGACGATCCCGATGTTTCTCGTTCTGTTTGCCTGGTGGAGCGGTAGCTCCCCGCGCCCCCGGTGGAGTGTCTGCATCGGCCTCGTACTTGGCTTCCTCGGCGTCGGCCTGCTCCTCAAGCCGGGGAACGCGCTTCTGGCCGGGGAGTCGGCATGGATCGGGTGCGTGACGATTCTTTGCGTCTCGGCCATCTGGGCCTTGGGCTCGCTCTACCTCAAGCGCATCCCCAAAAGTGCGCTCCCCGCATCGCTCGCATTGGGCGGAGGGATGCAGATGCTCTGCGGCGGCGGGGCGTTGCTTATCGCAGCGACCCTCTGTGGCGACTGGGCCAGCTTCCACCCCACGAGCCTGAGCCCGCGCGTGGTCTGGGCGCTGGTTTACCTGATGTTGGCAGGCTCCATCATCGGCTTCATGGCCTACACGTGGCTCCTGCAGGTGTGCGATACGGCAAAGGTCGGCACGTATGCGTTTGTTAACCCCGTGGTCGCCGTCTTTCTGGGGTGGTGGATCGAGCGGGAGCCCGTCGGCCCGCAGACGCTCGTGGGGGCGGCCTTCATCATCACTGGCGCGGTGCTCATTATCCTGCGGCAAACGCGGCAGACCAAGCCGCTGCCTACCGCGCCCACGGTTGCGGAGTAGGGCGTGGGCTACCGCGCGCTCTCCAGCCGCAGGACGCGGCCGCCGCTGTAGTCGAGCAGGTACAATTCCCCCTCGTGGTCTTCGCCAAAGCTGCTGACGTTGAATGGGGCTTTGAAGAGGAGCGCATCAAACGTCACCGGCTGGCCATTGCCCGCGCACTCCAGCCCCCAGACGTTGCCGCTCAGGTAGTCTGCATAAAGGTAGATACCCGTGAGCCCGGGGATGGCGCGGCCCCGGTAGACGTAGCCCCCGGTTACGCTCTGGCCCGCCGCGCGGTCGTAGACTTTGATCGGGTCGACCAGCGGACCCACGGCGCGCTCGGGCTTGAAATCTGCGAAGCCCTCCTTCGCACTCCAGCCATAGTTCTTGCCGCGCTCGATGATGTCGATCTCTTCCCACTTGTTTTGCCCTACATCCCCAGCCCAGAGGAGGCCCGTCTTGCGGTCAAACGAGAAGCGCCACGGGTTGCGTAGGCCATAGGCCCAGATTTCCTTGAGCGCACCCGGGGTGTTTGCAAACGGGTTGTCCTTCGGCACCGCAACGGCTTGCCCCTCCGAAGCGGGGGCATCCACATCCACGCGCAGGATTTTGCCGAGTGGGGTTTGCAGGTTCTGCCCGTGCTGTTTGGGGTCGCCCCCGGAGCCGCCATCGCCCGTGGCGATGTAGAGCATCCCATCTGGCCCGAAGGCGAGCTGGCCACCGTTGTGGTTGCTATACGGTTGCAGAATGCGGAGGAGAATTTTCTCGCTCCCGGCATCTGCCTTGAGCGCGTGCGGCGGGGCCTGGTATTCGGCGATAATCGTCTCCAACGGTCCGTTGCGCACCGTCGTGTAGTTAACAAAGAAGCGCCCGTTTTCCTTGAAGCGCGGGTGGAAGGCGACGGAGAGCAGCCCGCATTCACCACCCGATTTGACGCGGTCGGTGATGTCGAGGTACGGCTCGGCGCGCAACCGCCCGGCAGGGGCCACGCGCAGGGTGCCTGCCTGCTCTGCCACAAAGAGGCGGCCCGAGCCATCATCCGCAAATGCCACGGGTGCCTGTAGACCGGAGAGCAACGGGGCCATTCGTAGTGGGGGCACTTCGCGGGCAAAAAGGGCCACCGGCAGCAGGAGGAAGAGCAGCAAGCGCATGGTCAAGGAGACTAAAGCTGGGCGGGCACCGAGGCGAAGCTTTTCCAATGCGCCCGGTAGGCCCGGGGGGAGACGCCCTGCGCCGTTTTGAAGGCGCGGCTAAAGGCGTAGAGCGAGTCGAACCCGCACGCTTGCGCGACTTCGGAGATGGAATGCCCGCTGGTATGCAGAAGGCTCGCGGCGCGCTGCATTCGCAAATCCCGCAAGTGGCGACCAAGGCTGGTGCCCACGGCTTCGCGGTAGCGGGCGCGGAGGTGGCTCTCCGACATGCCCAACGCCATAGCCACCTCGCCCACGGAAAGCGGGGCCTCCAGCCGGGGGAGAACGTAGCGGTTGACCTCCGCCATCAACTCCGCCGCCGCGCTGGCCACCGGGGGGCGTGGCAGACGGCCCGGCTCCTGAGCCGCCAGGCGCGCCAGTAACAGCCCGAGGTGGAGCGGCAGGAGCGGGTGCTGCTCCGGCGTAAGCCAAAGGGTGGCCAGCTCGGAGAGGAGCCCCACCTCCAGCTCGTGCAGCGGCCGGGGTGGCGCATTGCGCAGCGGCTCCAGCCACTCGGGGGAGGCGCTCTCAAATGTCATGAAAAGCCAGCAGATCCGCTGCGGGGTGATGTCGAGGTACGCATGGTACTGGTAGGGAAAAAAGAGGAGCGCCTCCCCCTCGCCAAGGAAGCGGCTCTCGGCATCCAGCAACACCCGCCCTGTGCCGCGCAGCGCCACGAGCAAGACAAACCGGTGGTGGTGGTGCCGCGCGTGGGCCGAGCCAAGCCGCCGGGCCGCGCTCTTGCGGGAAAAGAGGAGGATATTATCCGGCAAGGCCGTGGGTTGCCCCGGTGTGCTCCCGGCAAGGTAGTTGCCGGGGTCCGGGATCATGGCGACCCTTCGCAGTAAGGCTGGGGGGAGGGGGGCTTTCATCGGAAGTGTTAAGAATATAATCGAAACTCCCATTTTTTAACAGCTCTGGTTATGCGAAAGGTAGCAGCGCCATGAGTACCCCACCGCTTTCCACCTCATCCCCGCTTCGCCTCGGCCTTATCGGTGCCGGAGGCCGCCTGCGCGGGGTCGTCAAAAGGCTTCTCCAGGTCGCCCCTGCAGGGCGGCTAGCCATCGCCGCGATCCACGATCCCGATCCCAAATCCCACGACCCCTGCCGCGATATCTTTGGGCCCGGCTACCGGCAAGCCGCCACGGAGGAGGAGATCTTCTGCGACCCGGAGGTGGATTGGGTCTTCATCGGCTCGTGGAACTCGCAGCACGCTCGCCAGGCCATCCGTGCGCTGGAGGCGGGTAAAAACGTCTTCTGCGAGAAGCCGTTGGCGATTTCGCTGGAGGAGTGCTTCGCCATTCGCGAAGCCGCAGCCCGAAGCGGCAAGCGCTTCGTCTTTGGGCTCGTGCTCCGCTACTCGGTGCACTACCAGCGGATTGTGGAGCTGCTGCGCGAGGGGGCGATCGGCACGCTTGTCTCGTTTGAGTTTAACGAGACCCTGGCCTTCAACCACGGCGGGTACATCTTTGGAAACTGGCGGCGCAAGCGCGCCAACGCCGGGACGCATCTGCTGGAGAAATGCTGCCACGACCTCGACCTTTCCAACTGGATCGTCGGCTCGCTCCCCGTGCGGGTAGCAAGCTTCGGTGGGCGAGACTTCTTTACCCCGGCCAATGCCCGCCAGGTGGAGCGTATCGGGCCGAACAAGGAGGGGACCCCCGCCTATGCCTCGTGGCCCGACCCCAACCGGCAAGATCCCTTTGATGGGGAGGCCGATATTTTTGATAACCAGGTCGCCATCCTCGAGTACGCCAACGGCGTGCGCGGCACCTTCCATACCAACTGCAACACAGCGATCTCCGAGCGTCGCTTCTACCTCTGCGGCACCGAGGGGACCCTCCGGGCGGATTTGATCACCGGGCGCATCGAAGTCTCACGGATCAGCTGGGATGACGAAGTACGCATGCTCAACAGCAACGTCGCCGGAGGCCACGGCGGCGGGGATGAGCGGATGGCTGCCGGGCTCGTGGCCACGCTGCTGGAGGGGGCCGAGCCTCTGGCCTCTATCCGCGAGGGGATCGAATCGGCCGCGCTCGCCTTCGCGCTCGACCAAGCGGCAGACGAAGGCCGCGTGGTCGATCTGCGCCCCGTCTGGGAGCGCGCGGGCATCGACCCCGCGCGGGTCGTGTAGAAATTTGGAGCTCTTTGGCAAACCTGTGGTGTCTCTCTGAGGCGCCACAGGGAGCGCTTCCGCTGGAGGGGCGGCTTTTTTGTTGAACAATGAGGCCCCTGGGCGCGTCCAATACGTAGTCATCAATAGAGGGGGAAAAGATTTCCCGGTAAAACCATGATGACGGAACTTGGAAACCAGCCATGAACAAAGCGCATCGGTGCTGCCTCCACCTGGTCTGCATCGCCCGCAAGTGGAAAGACGGGCGAAGCGCCCGGTGGCATTGGGACCACCTGATTCGGGAGTTCGGGCTCGGGATCTACAGCAGGAAGCCGCCATGCTCTACCTCACCCAATACCCCATTGCCACCACCGCACCGGACCTTGAGCGTCCGTTGATGGCCGCCGACGGCTATCTCACGCTTGGGATGCCGCGCGAAGCCCTGCGGGAGGTGCAAAACATCCCACCCGCCTGGCGCAACGACTCGGCGGTGTTGAGAGCGCGCATTCGCATTCTGCTCCACCTCAGGCACTGGCGGCGGGCCGAGTGGCTCGCGGGCGAGGGGAGCCGCATCCACCCCCGGGAGAATGAGTTCCTCGTGCAGCGGGCTTTTGCGCTCCACCAGCAGAAGCGGGGAAATGAAGCGGTGGAGGTGCTTCTCAATGCACCCGAGTGGCTCCGGCGCACCGGCATCCTCCACTACAATCTCGCCTGCTACGAGGCCCAGCTTGGCGATTTGCGCATCGCACGCCAGTGCATCCGCGCCGCGATCGAGCTAAACGCCGCATTCCGCAAAAACGCCCGGACTGACCCGGATCTGCAAGCGCTTTGGAATTAGCCACTCTTCCGCCCATTCCTCGGGAACAGAGGGGCCTTATGACGTCTTTGACGCTTTCACAATTATAGGACAGCGGGGCTCAAGTTTATCCGGTCTGCTTTTGGTGTTTCTGGTTTTGGGAAAACTCCCCCGGTGACAACTGGCCGAGGCTCCTGTGAGGGAGATCTTTGGTGTAATCCTTCTGCCAGTGGTCAAACTCTTCCTGAGCGTCATAGATATCGGAGAAGTGAAGCTCTCAATGAACGCGTTCTCCGCTGGCGTTCCGGGGCGGATGAAGTCCAGATCCACTCCATACCGATATGCGCATCCCTCCAGCTCTTGGCTGTAAAACTCTGAGCCACTGTCCACAGTGACCAAGCACGCTCTACCACTGCGTTTGGCCAGATCGGATCAGTCCCAAGAGCCTGCCAAGCCCGGCTGGCGCTGACGCCACAAGCTAAGGCTGTGCTGTTGGGCGACTTCCAAAGGCGTGGTCTTGCCTTTGATGAGGTCGAGAACCACGGCTACCTTGCGTTTGGCTGTTCAACACTGGAGGTCTTCGTTGAGAGACGGAGATTCGGGGCTCATAGCTGGGCATCCTTAAAAGGGGAGAAGGTTTGGGCGCAGCATGAAACGGAGCTTCGGCTACGCCTCCGCCCCGTTTCATGCTCCCCCTTGGAGGCTGTCGCTTCCGGCATATTACCTGTCCAACTCGAATAGGGGAACGCTCCAAAGCGCTCGACTGCCAACCCCCAAGCTAATACCGCCAAACCTCATTCCCTATTGTAGCCTGATTAACGCGCAAGTCTGTCCAACATCCGCCAGAGCACTACAAGAGATATCTTGAATAGGTGTTAAGGCGTTGAAAAATAGAGGCTTAGACTAAATGGGGAATCTAGATGTTTTTCCTTGTCTCTTCGTTAAGAAGCATGTTTTCTTAAACGCAATCGGAAAATTTTGGAAAATACAGATTCAAGGAGAACATGATGTTTATTGAGGATACTGCGTGCTTGCGCCCTATTGGTTCCGTCCACTCAGGAGAGGGTGTCAATTCTTATCGGTTATCCGTGCTTTGCAGTGTTCGATTTCTCCTGGAGAGAAGGAGCTATCTGTAAATTCCTCATTTGAAAGGACTAATATAAATGAAAAGGGTGATAAATGTGGTGTTGTCGGCTCTGCTTGTTTGCTGTGTATGCGGAAGCATTGCTGAAATCCATCCAGGGGGAAGTTTCATCAGCCGTGCCTCGTCACCCTGTGATCCTCCGGATGATCCGCCCGATGGGCCGCCAGACCATGCGGAGTAGGAGGATGCGGATTAGTGATTGATTAAGTGGTCTGTTTTCGAATTAAGGATTGAATTGTAAGTTATGAAAGTGAAATTTGTTGTTTTGGCCAGTTTTATCGCTCTGACGGTTGGCGCATCCGCTCAGTTGAATTGGGAAAAGAGGACTCTGGAGTTTAAGCCTGACTTAGGGACCGAGCATCTGGACGCGAGATTCAAGTTTAAAAATGTCTCGAATAGTTCGGTAACAATTGTTGAGGTCAAGCCGAGTTGTGGCTGTACCACGACCGCTCTTTCCAAGAAGACCTACGAACCAGGTGAAGAGGGGGAGATCTCTGCCAATTTTCACGTCGGCGAGATGACCGGTATACAGGAGAAGCATATCATCGTAAAGACGGACGCTGCTGAAGATCCAATGACGCAGTTAACAATTAAAGCGGATATACCGAAGCTTCTGGAAATTATTCCAAATTCGGTTAGCTGGAACAAAGGTGCCCAGGGGGCAAGCGAAACGGTATATGTTTCTCCGGCTGAGGGGGTGTCCATAAAAGTTTTGGGAGTTGATTCATCGGATGAAAGAATTTTGCCAAAGCTTAAAGCCCTCAATGGAGGAAAGAAATATGAGGTTTTGGTTTCGCTAAATAACACTGATGAAGCGATGAAGGGGTTTGTTCGCCTTGATGTTGAGTACGGGGGGGAGAAGCCAAAGGTTTACAAAATTCCCGTGACAATCCAATAGTCAAAGGGGGGGGAGGATCTGGAGATCCTCCTGGTGAAAATAAAATTCAGGGTCCCTTTTGATTTCATGCAAATAAGGCTTCAATTTGCATTAATGATGATGCTTTTTGTGCCGCATTTTGCCCAAGGGTGCGGTGCAAAATGGACTCTTCCCATAAATCATTTTCCAGGTGTAGATAGACATGGATATGTTGCGTATAGCGAACAGATAGGAGAGCTTGATTTAGGGGAAGGATTTTCCCTTCCATTGATTATCGATTTTCAATCAGACCGAAATATAACCTCGCCTTATCTGGGCGAAGGGTGGTTTTTTTCGCTCGATTCGAAATTTGTTCAAATCGATACGAATCGATTCCTATTGATCCAGCCAGATGCTTGGATCAGAAGCTTTCATAGGGCAAATGAAAATGAAACGACCTTGAAAGGGCAAGGAGGGTGGTTGGCAAAGATCAAGGGGCAGTTGACCGAAGTCTATCCCGATTGCGGATGGAAGTTGTTGTTTAAAAACGGGAAGATTCTCTCGATCACAAATCCGGCTAATCGGCAGATCGATTTTATTTATAGAGATGGGCGTGTGGTCGAAGTTCAAGAGAAGGGGATATCTCGCCTAAAGGTTGAGTTTGACGAGGTGAAGGAGAAGGTCGTTGCACTCACCTTTAATCACAAACGAATTGAGATCCGACACGGCCAGCGACCGATTGTCGACGTCGTTGCGGGTAGGAATTTGATCTCCCGGATGGGCCGATGCGTCAGTGAGATCCATACGCCATCGGAGAAGAAGGGGTATCTATTCTCTACGAATTTATCGATTCAGCCAACATTGGAGATCTCCAAAGAGGGGAGGGTGGAACGAACTTTTGCCTGGGATCCAAAGAGCCGGCAGATTTTACTAGGAGACGGGTGGCGTTACAATATCGTCCCAAGCGCGACCAAGGAAGCTAACGCGGCGATCGAACGAACTTCGGCAGATGGAAGAGTGCGGGAGTTTTGGCATCGCGATAGAGCAAACCGCCGCGAGATCGTCCAAAATAAAGGCGGGCCAATTATGGTCACCACATGGTTTCCTCCTTCCCTGTTCAAACCATCGATCGGGAACCAGCAGAGGATACGGAAAGTAGAGGAGCTCGTGGCTGGCAAGGCTCGGTTAAAGTACTCCGCGAGCTATGATGAGCAGGGCGTACTGCTTCGAGAAGTTCACCGTAGCGGTATTATTGATGAATATGAATGGCGAGAAGGAGGGCGCTCAGTAGCATCGATAACCCGAAAGAAGGATGGCAATGTTCTGAGTATTAAGAAGTATGGCGTAGATGGAAAGCGGAGTAGTTACGAAGTGGTTGGGCAGCGGATGGTGACCTATGAAGACCTTCAAGGTGGCGGTAGACGTGCAGTCATCCATTTTGCGGCAAAGGGGGGCGGGTACGATTTGGCCAATCAGGAAGTTAGGTTGTATAGTTCGAAGGGGGAATTAGAGAAAAAGATTGGGGTTAGGGGCGGGGTTTGGACATATGCCAGAGAGGGAGCGAACGGATTAATAACAGCATATTTGAATGGGAAGCGGTTGGGTATAGATCGGGATGTCAGAGATTCGGGGAAGGTGAAATAAGGGCAGAGAGATTAATAGAAATACAAGTAATCTGGAGAATGGAGATGAGAGGAGAAAAAGGGATTTTACTATTGTGGCTGGTGGTACTGCTGCTTGGTGCAGGAGTTCAAGAAAGCTTTGCGGAGAGCTGTCCTCCCGGGAAGGTGTGGAATGATATTAGTTGCGTCTGCGAATGCCCGAATTCCGACTGCCCGCCAGGGAAAGCGCTTAACTCACAGACCTGTGAATGCGATTGTGAAATGTCTACGGTGTGCGAGCCAGGGAAGAGCTACGATCAGGATCTGTGCGACTGTATCTGTAGTGACGACTGCGGTCCAAATCAAACCCAGGATTCGAATTGCGATTGCATATGCGATGATGATGGAAGCACGTGCCGCAACGGAGGAGGTGAATGGGACGCCGAACAATGTACATGTTCATGTGCGGGCGATAATAAGGAATGGAATGGGACTTTGTGCGTGTGCACGAACCAGAGCGAGCAGACGGCGTGTGAAGGAGGGGGCGGGGTATGGGATAGTGAGACATGCAGTTGCACGTGTTCGAAC
>JBBCKB010000020.1:0-4686 GCA_037189965.1 Chthoniobacteraceae bacterium
CCCACCCTCCCACAACGAAGGGCTATGCAAGGAGGGGTAGACAAGGTTGTCCCCCGCCTCACCAAGGATAGGCTTCCTCCATTGGATCCCGTCTTCAGAAACCGCAAGAGCCACCGCGCTCGGCTTGGGCGTCCCATACCAGAGCCGGAGAAGGCCTGTGTCGCGGTCTTCCAGCACGCTGCCGTAAAGGTAGACCCGGCCGCGCTCCCAAGGCCGGTCGGCCACCAGCACCGGCTGCGAGTGAGTCGCCGCCGGGTGGAAGCGGCGCTCCACCGCGGGGCTCCGTGAGAGGTGCGCATCATCCAGAAACAGCAGCGGCACGCTTTGGTCGCCAATCTTGGGAAGGGGGCTCATCGGGGTTATGGCTCGGAGAGTTCCACATGGCCATCAAGGTAGAGGATGTTGCGCACCGGCCCGTGCATCGTCGTGGCATCGCTGCCCAAAGGTTTGCACCGATCTCCGAGGACAAAGACGCCAGCGGGGTTGCGAATCTCGGAGAGCTTGCGCCGGGGCACGGTAGGCGAGTCTGAAGCCGTGTAGCCAAAGGGGCGGAGGGTGGAGCCATCTTCCTGCCGGGTGCCCTTGTACTCGAAGTACTCCGAGTTGAGAGAGAGGTTGCGCTCGGCAAGCAGCTTGCGGGTGGCCGGGCAGCGGAAGATCTCGGCCACGGCGCTATCTTCCATGCCCGGCATGGGCAATGAGAGGTTCGGGTAAATAAAGTCGAGCAAGCCGCTTGGGCTACGAATCCACTTCCCCTTGGTGTAGGGCTTCACGGAGGAGCCGATCGGCCCCGGGCACCACCCTCCGTTTTCCTGAATGTAATAGTGAACGGCCAACCCGATCTGCCGCAGGTTGCTCCCGCAGGTGGCCATATCCGCCTTCCTGGCGGAACGGGTAAAGACCGGTAGCAGAAACACCAGCAACACCGCGAGCAACACCATGGCCGCCAAGAGTTCCATTAGCGAAAAGCCACGCGAGCCCGTTCCGGACAAAGGCAAAGAAGGGTGTGGGCGGGTCATACTTCGTCTCCCCAAAGATCGGTTTCCACAAAGGTGAAGGGGGCGGCTTGCACCGCCGAGTCAAAGCGAAAGCGAAGGTGGCGCACCGTGCGAGGTTCGCCAAGCTTCAAGAGGTGTGCCTCCACGGCCTCTGGGGCAGCGGCCACGCGGCCACCCCAACGCCCAATCTCGTGCCACTCCTTCCCGTCTGCGGAGACTTCGCACCCACCGGGCGGCAGCGCGCCGCTAAAAAGGAGGCGGGCGGCATCCAACTGCACGGGGGCCTCAAACCGATAGTCGATCTCCAGAGGCTCCGCCATGCTCCAGCTCAGCACGTACCGCCCGGGCTCGCTTTGGGTGGCGGCCCGCGCGCCTTTGAAGCGATCCGTCAACCGGCCCTGGCTAAACGGAATCTCCACACCGGCGGCTTCGGCGTGGCGGTCGTCCGGGCGGCTCAGGCGGTAGCTCCCCAACACCGCAGCCCCCGCCACCAGGCGCGGCACGCTCATGCTCCACTCCACGGCGTTACCCGTCAAACACCGCCTACCCGGGTACTCCGCAGGTGCAAGCGGGGGCGTACGCGGGAAGCGGAAGCGCCACACCGCCTGCTCCAACTCAGCACCGGCCTTTTGCTGGAGCCCTTTGAAAAAAGCCAACCACTCCTCGTTCGACGCAATGCCCGGCAGAAGCGGGTTCCCCCCGAAAAAGAGAACGCTCCCCTTCCCCAAGCTTCGCTCGATGGCCGCCGGAGCCCCGTCGGCATGCCGCAGGAGCGCCGCATCTTCCCCCGGTACCAAGGGGTATGCGGGAGAGATCGGGGCAAGCACGCTCTCGCCCGCGCTCCACTGCCCGGCATCGCGCAGGAGCGGCTCCGAAGCCGCCAGCGGAGGCAAGAGCGCCCCCTCCACGCGCGCGGTGCCATCGCTGCGATGGCGGAAGGCGAGCGGATCGCAAACAACGAGCCGCCCCCCCGCCTCGACATAGCTCTGCAGAGCCGCAACCTCCGCGTCATCCGCAATGGGGGCATAGGGGATGTAGATCACTTTATAGCGCCCCAGCTCTCCCGGTGCCTCCTGGCAAAGGAGATCATCCACAAAGCGCAAAGCCGAGCGGAGGCCCGGCCCCAGAAGGTTGTACGCCCACTCCACCTCGCCCGTGTGGCGACGCTTGACCGCGTGGCCATCCTGCCCCTGGTAGCTGGTGTTGCTGTAGAAGATGGCGGTATCGGCCACCGGCTGGCGCACACGAAAGGGGGCCTCCCGCAAGCGGCGGGTGATACTGGAGATGACATTCCAGCGCTCGGGCGAGCCGATGCGGTCTACAACCGGGTTGGCCTTTCCGGCCCGTTCGCCGAGCGTATCTGCCAGGTAAAGGTGCAGGCCTGTGGCTCCACCCCGGAAGGTTTGGCTGAGAAGCTCCTCCGTTTCCTCCGGGGTAAAGCGCGCCGCATAGCTCTCCACATGCGGCACGGGCCAGATCTCCTTTGCACCGCTCAAGTCGGCATAGAGCTGGGTGTGGAAGGCGAAGTCTTCCCGCGAAGCATCCCGGCTTGGGTAAAGTTGGCCGGTAATGACATCGAAGACCTCGCCCCACCGGCGCAAGCCATAAGGGTGGTGGCCATCCATGCTATCCCAAGAGACAAACTTTAACTGCGGGGCCTCTGTGGAGATCAACTCCTTCACCCGCTTCTCCACTGCAAGCATGGAGGCGATCTCCCAGCGGGAGGTGGCAATCCAGCGAAAGGGGTTTGCATCGCGGCTCGACTCCGGGAAGCCATACTTGCCGAAGCCATACTTTTCGCGCACTTCGCGGTCGGCAGCGGCAAACTCGGGGTACCCTTCACGGTGGTCCAGAAAGTGGAGAAGCCGCCGGTGCATTGATTCCCACGTCTCATCTCCCGAGTGGAGCCAGCGGATGTTTGGGAACTCCCTCGAGAGCGCAATCGCTTCGCGAGCATCTTCCAAGTATGCCTCCACAGAGCGCGGGTCGAGCTGCCACCCCGGGTAGTTCCCCTTCCCCATGCCGACCACCGGCACCCCTTTGGCGACTGCCCCCCGGGGGGTAAGCCAGATCATCACGGGAATGTTGTACTCCCGCGTCTTCTCCAACACGGCGGGCTTCTTGCGCAAGGTACGGGTTTGGAAAATGAGGATCGCCCCGTCTGCGGCGTACTGGCGGTACGGGTCATCCGGGTGGTAAGGCTCGCCAGTGCGCACCGCCATGCGTTGCCGCTCCAGGCGGTCGATCTCGTGAGGCCAGACAATGACCCCATGCCGCGAGAGCCCCTCCGGGCGAGGCTCCAGAAGCGGCTCAAACACCGGCTCCTTTGTCACCGCCACCCGCTGGGGCGAAAACCGGCTATTACGCAACCGGTAGGTTGACTCATAGAGCGTCTCCTTCTTCAGCCGTACCCGACACTGGGTGTAGCGCTTGCTTTCCTCTGCCGGGAAGGAAACGGTATAAACATTCCCCTTGCGGGAGATTTCCGGCTGCTGCCGAGCGTTAGGGAAAGTCAGCAACTTATCGAGCCGCACCTGAGCTCCCGGCACCGTAAACTCCCACACGCCCGGCACCCCTTTATAGAACGGCCCGCGCCGCGTGGAGATAAAGGAGACGCCCTCCGCATCCACCGGCCCACCGGTGAGCAACCGTGCAAAGCGCTCCGGCTCCAGAAACCGCTTCCCCCCCACAAGGCTGCTCCGCTCTGGCTCCCCGGGCCGTACATGCCGGTTGCGCCCGATATTGAGGGCGATAACCTCCCCGCGCTCAAGCCGATGCCCCATCCCTTCCATGGGGATCTCGGCTTCCACCTCCCAACGGTCTGCATAGACCCGCGAGCGCACAACGGCTCGGGAATCCCAAGCCGCCGGTGTATGCTGGAGGTGGATGATCTCACTATCGTAGAAAGTTCCTTCGGGGTTACAAACGAGGTGGAAGATCGACTCTCCGGTGTTGGTCACATCGAGAAAGAGCTCCACGCTGTCGTCATTCCAAACGGCTCCTTTCTTCTCGTCGGCGATTGTGCGGATCTTCATCTGCCCCGGGCTGGGCTCCCGGCAGCGAATGGCCATCCAAATCTTCCCCTCTGCCACGGAGATCCACGCCTGCGTCGAAGTGGCCTCTTGGCCAAAAGGAGCCAGCTCCAAGGTACCGCTCCATTCACTACGATCGATCACCCCGTCCACCTTTGGCCCCGCCTCCAAAACCGGAACCCGGGGCAAATCCTCAACCGCCAGCAACGAGCCTCCCATAGCCCAGATGCCAGCGCAGACAACGAATCGAGAAAACAAAAAATCCATATAGGGGGAAACGACGTGGATCTGAAAATTCTCCCGCCATAAAATCACTTCATTTGTACATATGCAAATAAATAACCTGAAAAAGCTAAATACCCATAAAAAGAGAAGGAAAAGCCAGGATTGGAATTGAGAAAATCAATTAAAAACCATCGATTTGTACAGCAAACTATCATCCATCCACGCGATTGAATAGAGGGGGCCAGATGCATTGTTGGCACCTCTTCTGGCACAGGAGCAAACCCATCCGCCTGTACAGAGACAGTAATGACCTGACAGACGGGGTCGTTTTAGAGGGGTTGAGAGATTAGTTAGGCAGCAGACTTCTTGGAGTCAATGTCGGGGTTTGTGGGGATGCCATGACTGAAGGCGTCGAAGGGAGTTTTGCCGTT